>JBIQJB010000052.1:0-5410 GCA_044507735.1 Nitrosopumilales archaeon | reverse complement strand
TCTCTCTACTCATCAACTGCAGTGACACATCTATTACGGCATACATGATTAATTAGTTTACCAAGGGCAGCGATTGTTTTCTATCAGATGATTCAAGGCAGGCTCTCTATTCTTTCTTTATCTGGCAGCCCTGAAAGAGAGAGAAAAGGTGGAGTGGTACGGGATTATCAGGCAGGTACGCGCAGAAAAATTGCGCGCTGTCCCTAGGCGCTGATCTCGCCCATTCTCCCGTTTCTAAAATCCTCTATCGCCTGTTCGATCTCGTGCGGCTCGTTCATGACAAACGGGCCGTACCTTGCCACCGGCTCGTTCAGCGGAACCCCTGCTATGAGCAGGACGTCCAGGGGCGAATCACCGGATTCATTCTTTATCGATATCTCGCTGCTTCCCGCGTCTTTGGAAAATATCACTGCCTGGCCCCTTGCTGCCGCCATGCTGTTTGATCCAAAGAGCCCTTCGCCCTTTACGACGTAGGCGAACGCATTGTAGTCTGCCGGCACCTGCTGCGCCACCGCGCTGTTGGGCTCTAGCGTAAAATGCACGTACATTATCGGGGTCCTCGTCTCTATTACTGCATTGGCGCCCAGCGCCTGGCCGGCAATCACCCTTGCAGTCACCTTGCCATCGGCGCTTTTTCCCTGCGGGATCTTGGAGCCGGGAATTTCCTGGTAGTGCGGCTTGATCATCTTGTCCCGCCTTGGCAGGTTGACCCACAGCTGGAACCCGTGAATCCTCCCGCCGTTTCGCACAATTTCGTCGTCCGGCATTTCAGAGTGGATTATCCCGGACCCGGCGGTCATCCACTGGACGTCTCCCGGGCCCAGCTTGCCTGAATGTCCATGCGAATCTTTGTGCTGGAATTTGCCTTCAAGCATGTATGTCACGGTTTCAAAGCCCCTGTGGGGATGGTCTGGCGCCCCCACGGCCTCGCCCGGCCCATAGTCTGCCGGGCCCATTTCGTCGAGCAACAAAAAGGGGTCAAACTCGCGTATAAAATGCGTGGGAAAAGCCCGGTTGACGATAAACCCTCCGCCCTCGACATTTCTCACGCTCTTGATAACCTTCAAAGCAGAACGTCCCTTTCCTGCTGCCTTTTCTTCTTCTTGTCTTACTGCTGCCGGTGAGCCGGCGGCATGTGAATCAACTTTATTATTATTTGCCACGGGATCATGATACACCCTGCAATATTTAACAGCAGTAGAAATGCCGCACTTACCTGGTGGTTGCCGCAAGACAAGGTAGTCCGGAGGCTACCAACAGTCCCGAAGCAACGTTGATAATGCATGTATGCGATATGTGAACCATTCAATGAGCAGCCTAGATTCAATTCCGGTGTCCCGGATCATGTCCAGCCCTGTCCTGACGATAAAGGAAAACGAGACGATACAGCAGGCATGCAAGACCATGATCAATAAGGACATTGGAAGCGTCATTGTTGTCAGCGAACAGTCAAGCGAGCCAGCGGGGATCATTACCGAGCGTGATGTAGTGAGGCACCTTGCGGAAAAGCCGATCTCGTTCATGGCCCAGGCAAGCCAGATAATGAGCCGGCCCATCGTGACGATCCACCCCAACGGCTCAATCCGGGACGCCCTGCAGACGATGCAGTCAAGGAACATACGCAGGCTGCTCGTGGTAGGCGACGATGGGAAGAACATGATGGGGATCGTAACTGACAGGGACATTTTCAGATTCATATCGAAAAACGAGTCAGTTGCATCGTCATTTGTGAGCGAGCAGGTGATAGGCAAGGATGTTTCAGAGCGCTTTGCCACCAGCCTCTTTGATGATCTGGTCCACAGGCGATCATGAACCGGCTCTGTTAGTGCGTGTCTCTATTGCAAGAAGAAAAAGAGGGAAAGAGGTCAGTTCAATTCTCCAAATTACTGACCAGTGCTACTGTTGCTGTTTGATGCTGACGGCACTGTCGCGTTTATCATGAATGGATGGTCGACCATCTGGACCTGTGGCGGAAATGATGGCAGCCCATCCTCAGGGTTCCACGTGATTACCACTTTGCCCCACGTGGGCATCAATTTGGCCATCTCAGCTCTGGCTTGCTCGGGACTCAGTTCCGGCATCATCGGGTCAGCCCTGTCTGGTCTGAATTCCACCCTGTGGGCGTGCCAGTACGGCTTTTCCCTGTCCGGCAGGCTGTCATACTGCCCCTGCATGATAATGTACTCTACCCCAACCAACGTTGCATTAGCAGAAGCCCCATCGTAGAGCTGGCACACCAGAACAATCTTGTCACTTGGCTTGCAGAAATGCTCCACCCGCAGCGCGGGGTCGTTAAAGACATGCCTCACCGCGTTCAAGTGGCCCTGGGGCGCATCGTAGCCGTCAACAGGCTTGCCAGGCGTTGGCGCTGTTACAGCTGTCTCATTTGCCATCGGCGACGATGATGATCCTGCTGTTTCTCTCATGTTTGACATCTGAGCCGTTGTAGTTGATACTGAAAAGCTGAGCAAAGGTGACACTGCCACCAGTGCGGCTATTGCAAGGGCATTAGCAAAGCTGCCAGCAAGCACCACCTTGGCTTTTTTTGATCTCCCCATTTCGATCAGGCACAGGCGGCTCATCCTGGCTTAAAGCAGATTTGCAAAATAATTGTGAAATACGGCATACTCACCCGATTCCTATAGATAGTACCTGAGCTTGTTGGCTATCTTGGCGAATTCGCCCTCCCCCTGCAGCCGGTAGCAGCGGATTAGATTTTTTTCTTCTATTAGCGACCATCAGTCTGGTCTACAATTTCTATTACTGCATTATTTACGGACATGGATACTATAGCAGTCAAATGGTTTTGCCACCGCCCAACTATTACAATAATAAGCCCAAATCAAATCATAGAAATTGATTAAAGCAGGCGTGTATACATTACGAGATAAGGGCAGTTGGGCAAGAACTCGCATAGCTTCTGCATTGTGCAGGAATCTGATGATAGCAGGAGCTTATTCCTCATTGATATATTGAAGCAGGGCATTTCTGAAGGTTCTGCCATAATACTGGCAATCGACTCTGACCCCGATGAATTTGCCGAGCTGCTGAAGAGAAACGGGTTCGATACAAGGCAATTGATTGATCGCGGGATTCTGACCATCCTGGACAGGGAATCTATATACTCGATAGCCGAAACAAGACTCGAAGCAGAACCATTGAAGAACAAGTGGTTCTCGCTTGTTTCCGATATCAAGAAAAAATCGGGATGCCAGAGCGTGATGGCAATAGGTACAGCAAAGGTGTTCTTTGACACCAACAACATCGAAAAATTGCTTGATTATGAGAAGAAGATAGGGAGGAGTTTTGGAAACATTGCCATTGATGCTATCTGTTACTTTGATGCCGGCACCTTCTCGCAGCTTGGATTGGCAAGAATCATCCATTTTCTTGACTACCATGAAAATGTTGTCTATCATGGCGGCATATACCTGCAATGGCAGCCGCAAATGATCGTAGAAGTGATCAATAGATCGATTGATGCCGTACTGGGCCAGGGCACGTCAATGCTTTTGCAAAGGATGATGAAAGTAGTCCATCAGCTCGATTATGACTCTGTACTATTATCAAAGCCGGAACTATTCGAAGAGCAACTCCGAAAGATGTTTGGGAAATCTGCAGACGCGATTCTTGCCAGGATTCAAAAAGAGGTCGTCGCGCATCTGTCATACCTGAGCAAGTATGACCATGATGTGGATTTGGGAGGCATGAACATTACAAATTGACCTTTAACCAGCTATTTCACTTTATTGACAATCTTGACCCTTCGCTTAAGCACATGGTAATGTTTTACGAGGAGCCAGAGTATGCCAGATTAGTCCAGATAAGATTCCTGAACCACGGGCTAAGAAATGGGGAATGCTGCGTATATGTCGCTCCAGACGATGATTTGATAAGACCGGAAATGATGGACTGGGGCATTGATGTAGGGAATTACGAAAAGCAAGGACTCTTGCAATTCCACACACAGCAATTGTTCATGAGCGGTATCGAATCATACGAGCGGACCGTAAGTGAACTCCAGAAGACGGTCAGAGACACGTTCTTTGCGGCGCAAGGCAAATCCACTTCGACTCTGCCCAGAGTCCGAGGAATTGGCAGCACATTTCGTGACACCTTTATTGCGAAGGAAGGGGAGAATAATAGCAATAAGAATAACAACTCAAACAGGGCACAAATGCTAGCGATTCAACCGCTAGTTGAGAGACTCATCCAGTCTAGAGGCAGCGGCGAACTTGAGGGCGTATGGATGTGTACCTATCAAGTTGACAGCATTTCTGAAGCGTTGAATAAGGAATGGATGGCCCAAGTACTTGACAGTCATGAAGCAGCTCTGCTTCTGCCCAAGCTATCCAACGGCGTCGCTCTTGACCTCAGGAAGTAGTATAGAAAGACAAGCCCCCGCTCTACGCACGATCTTTTTTACGCTTTAGTACTATAGCCTCATCGAAGATATAATTCGCGAATCTGAATCGGCATATAGGTTAGGGCAAATATTTTGAGGAAAACAAAGAAGCGACTTGTCCCGCCCTGAAGGGTGCGGGCTCCCTTGCGCCATCTCCGAGACTTTTGGCGATTGAACAATGATTTAGTTCCAACTTGGCAGAACTTTCAAATGCCCTAAAATCATATATATTACAAAGTAACACAATATATGATATTATGATATATCTCATAATATCTCACTCTGTGAGACATTGTGATACAAGATGAAGATGAGTCTGCTGGCAGAGAAGCTATGGATAGAAAACAAAGAGTTCGTTACGTCTGAGGAGCTGAAGAAGTACTGCAAGTCCATGAAGATGGACTATTCCCTCGTAGTACGCTACTTGTCTTCAAGAAAGTATCTTGTTAGGATTTTCAGAGGGATTTTCTACGTCAGGTCACTTGAAGAGCTCAAACTCGGAAGGAGCAAGTACAACCACCTGGAGCTGGTCGCCAAGGGCCTCGAACTGAAGGGCGTGGAAAACTGGTACTTTGGCCTCCACTCTGCCCTGAAGCTGAACAACATGACCCACGAGCACTTTACCATAGAAGAGGTGATCAGCGACTCGGTATTCCGGGCAAACCCTTTTGATATTGCAGGGTACAAGTTCAGGTTTGTGAAGCTCTCACCACAGCTGGTAAGCTTTGGTATAAAGGAAGAAGGCGCGCTCAGGTATTCAGACCCGGAGAAGACGGTCCTTGACTTCATCTACCTTGCCAGACAGAATGGTGTCCCGGCAGACAGGATAGCCGCAGACGTGTCGTCATGGGTAACAGGTCTATCTAATGTTAAGCTCCGTAAATATGCAAAAAGATACCCAAAGACAGTGGCAGTGGTTGCAGACAGGGTGATAGGATGACCCTGGCTTTTGTAGACAGGTTGTGTTCGGAGCTTGGAGTCAGGAGGAGAGATATGGTAGAAAAA
>JBIQJB010000003.1:139416-139573 GCA_044507735.1 Nitrosopumilales archaeon | reverse complement strand
TTGAGCCCTGTTGTTACCGGCTTCTACCTTTGTCATTGTTATTCCGCGAGCTGTTCCCATTGCTGTTGCTGTTCCCATTGCTGTTGCTGTTCCCATTGCTGTTGCTGTTCCCATTGCTGTTCCCATTGCTGTTGCCATTGCTGTTGCTGTTGTCATT
>JBIQJB010000003.1:122920-139316 GCA_044507735.1 Nitrosopumilales archaeon | reverse complement strand
GTTATTCCGCGAGCTGTTGTCATTGTTATTCCGCGAGCTGTTGTCATTGTTATTCCGCGAGCTGTTGTCATTGTTATTCAGAGCAGCGGAGTTTCTGCTCTCCTCTCTGGCCAAATCCTGTGCTTCATTGATGGCTAGGTACGCCGCCGAAAGATCATTTCTTGCAGAATCCAAATCATATTCTTCTATGCTAACTCTGGTACTTGCAATAAGTGAAAGGGCCTCTTGCAGCTTGGCCTTAGCTCCCTCAGAGCGTGTGTCGCTAAGCAGCCCAAGAGCAGTTTTCTCAAATCGGTCTGCCGCCTCTATCAGCTTTCTTGCAGACTCTATATCCTCTTTGCTAGTAATATTGGCATACGAGACAAACTCTAGGTTGCTTTGTTCGTGACCAACAAGC
Source organism: Nitrosopumilales archaeon (assembly GCA_044507735.1). GTDB lineage: Archaea > Thermoproteota > Nitrososphaeria > Nitrososphaerales > Nitrososphaeraceae > Nitrososphaera. Next base: position 138,919 of record JBIQJB010000003.1, on the reverse strand, counting down.
TTTGTCCGGATCTCGTCAAGCAGTATGCTTACCTCCTCCAAGTGTAGAGACGCAGACATAAAGTCGCGTTCACCAATCAGCCGTCTTGCCTCTGACAAGAGCTGTGCGGCAACCTCAAATTCGCTCTGTACGTCAACATCGTTCTTCCCGGACAACTCGGCCAGCAGGTAGTAGTACTGCTGGAGCTTGTTATACGTCCCAACAACGTCAGAATTGTCAGAATTTGCAGTTCTCTGCTCAATAGTCTGTTCAAACCTTGCCACGTTCTCGTCAGTTAGGGCTGCCAGAACCTCCCGGAAGTCTTTGAGGGCAGATGTCGAATGCTTCCTTGCTTCCGCGACGTCGCCAAATTCTATAGCTTGAAGCGCAAGTGACACCTTGGAAACACCTTCGCCGTATTTCCGTGCAACCTCCTCAGGTAGGATGTAGTTGTTCTCAACCAGCTCCTTTACCCTCGCGGTTGCACTTTCTTGTGCCTGGAGTATAACGTTCCTTATTGTGCGGAGCTCTAGGGTGTTTCCTGCATCTGACCCTCTGTTATTTGAAATGATGAAGGTGGAGGTGGCTCTTTCTTCTGCATATGATGCGGACACCGTGACTTGCCCAAAACCGCATCTGTCTATGGCTAGCGGTCTTGACATGTACGAGTTGTCGGCTGCCGGCAGAATCTGCTGGATTATGCAATCGCCTGCCGTCCCTGTGGCCACTATCAAGACAGCATAGCCGTCAGGTGCGCTATCGGGAACGGTGCCTACAAATATCGCTCTCTCGTCAATCCTGTAAATATCTTTGTTAGTGGTGACTGTAAAGGACTGGGCAAATGCCGATACCGGCAGTGCCAAAAGCAGCAAAGAGAATACTACAGCTAGAGATTTCTTATTTATCAATGAACCGGCAGCGGTATACAACCTGCTACTACCATCTATTACTTTCGGTAGGGGGTATATCAGGAATGCTTGGAACAGCCGTTCCACCTGCTTTTACAATAAAACAGTCAACTGGGGGCCGTTACAATCGATATTGAAAGAAATGCTGGTCCCCGAAGGAACGCTAGCACAGCACAACCAATCATATTGTGAAGACCTAGCAGACACGTGTCGAATTGCTAGTCATCAAGTTTATTGATTCACGATGCTTCGGAAGAGAACTATCCCCGCATGTCAAAGCATCTGGCGCAATAGAGATGGTGGCGAGTCGTATATATTACTAGAAGGATTCTATTTTCATTACATGCGTCCGCTGCTTGCAGCAGTTTTCTTGCTCTTGGTTTTATTGCCCTCTGTAGCCTGGGCCCAACAACAGTACCAGGAGTTCAAGACAGACAGGACTGAGAGTTTCATCCTGCCTTTTGACGCATCAAACCGTGGTAAAGACGACCCTGTAATCTATACTTTTGACGAGCCCAAAGATGCGAGCTGGATAATGACGATAAGGAACAATCTAGAATATGTTCCAAGCACTGACTCAAGGACGGTGATAAGGTTTCAGGAACCTGCTCCAAGCGAGAAGTACATCGAGCTTGTGATGTACGGAGGGGAGTCCAAGAGGTATTGGGTAGCGTTCAACACGGAGGAAACAGGATATGCACGAATGTACGATGAGGAAAACGGCTGGTCCACAGAGTCTCCAATAACGGTGACCAGTGTGGAAAATGGCGGTGTTACGGTCACGAACGGCAGAAGGACGGTGGTAGACAGACTGGACGTCGATGGCTTTGTGCTCAGCTCTGTAGCCGTCTATGGCAACGATGTCGACAAGACCACTGCCAACACTTACTCTGGGAACATAGCCTTTGAGATTCTCTATGGGAGCTTTGAGCAATCCTCACTCTACTATGTACCCCTCGCTGTCACGCTGGGCGTGGGTGCCCTGCTGGCGGGGCTCTTGCTGTTCAAGAAGAGGAAGCCATAACAGTAGAAGAGTAATAGTGACACATCTTTTTCAGGTCGCAGACCTTGCAGTTTGGCTTTACCGGCAGACAGATGTTCTGTCCATACATGACAAATGTGTCGTTCACCTTAGTCCACAAGCGCCGATCCACAAGCTCGCTTAACTCGCGTTCGGTCTGCTCCGGCGTCTTGGTGCTAACGAGCCCGAGCCTGTTTGAAATCCTGTGGACGTGTACGTCTACTGGGATGGCCGGTTTGTCAAATGCATAGACCAACACGCAGTTGGCAGTCTTTCTTCCCACTCCCGGCAGCTCCAACAGCTGGTCTATGTCGGAAGGCACCTTCCCGGCGAACTTGCTGACCAGAACCTGCGAAACCCGCTTGATGCGCTCCGCCTTTACGTTGAAAAATCCAATGCTGTGGATTATTTTCTTGATCTCATCTATGTCCGCCACTGCCAATTCCTGAGGGGTCTTGAACCTTGAAAAGAGCTTGTTGACGACCTTTGTAGTGTTCTCGTCCCGCGAGCGCGCTGACAGGATCGTCCCAATAAGGATCTTGAAAGAGTCGCCTTGCTCTTCCATCTGGAGTCCCCTGAGCGCGGTAAGCCGCGGAGGCTTTTCACGGTTGAGCGCCGCTTCCATCTTTTTCAAAATGAGCCCCATTGGGAGCTTGGCCGCCATTCTACATAAGCTCCGTGTAAACGCTATAATTGCCTAATGGTTCTTATAGTCTTTATAGAAATTAAGTATCTGTTTGGAGCTTACAAGGGACGAAGAAGAAGCGCTTGCGGGTAACAGGGGTGAGGCGCTCGCATCTGCATACAGGATTCTGGTCGCAATAGGCGAGGCCACAGGTGCGCAAAGACTCGTCCCGATAAAATGGGCCCATGTCTCTGGTGTCAATTACAACACCATAGGCGACGCAGGGGTGCAATTCCTTGACAAGTTTAGCAAGACCGCCCGGGTTACAGTCAAGACGACGATCAACCCGATGGGATATGACCGGAACCATCCAGAAGGCATATCTGAAAAGTTTCAGGAAAAGCAGAGCAGCATTGTAAAATCGTACGAGAAAATGGGAGTCGAGCCATCCTTCACCTGTACCCCCTACGAGGTTTTCGACCTTCCTGAAAAGGGATCTGCGGTTAGCTTTGCGGAAAGCAATGCTGCCGTTTTTTCGAACTCTTTGCTCGGACTGAGAACAAACAAAGAGAGCGCTCTGTCTGCTCTGGCCAGTTCAGTCACTGGCAAGGCACCGCTCTCTGACCTTCGGCTCGAAGAAGGAAGGAACCCGAAAGTCGCGGTAAAGCCTGATTTCAAGTTTGAAAGTGAGCTGGATTATGGTCTGCTTGGCTACTTTGCTGGCAAGATGGTAAAGGATAGTTCGGTCGCTTTCAACATGCCAGAGCCGTCGACCATCGAGGCAAAGGCGCTGTCTGGTGCTATAGGGACATCGGGCTCTTGCGGCATGTTTACACTCGGAGAAGCCGGGGAAACAATCTCGTTTGGCAAGAAGGAGGCGCAAGCGATGAGGGATGAGATCTCCACGGCAGATGATGGCGACATTATCACGCTTGGAAGCCCGCAGCTTGGAATGAACGAGCTCAACCTCTTGGCAAATCTTACAGAAGGGAAAAAGTTCAACAGACGATGCATGATATTCTGTTCAAGGGCAATTCACAACCAGGCGGCAAAGATCGGTCTGACAGGCAAGCTGGAAAAGGCAGGCGCAGAATTCATGTGTGACTCGTGCACATGTCTGACGCCTTATGTCAGCAAGGAAAAGTATGATTCTGTTGTGTCAAACAGCGTCAAGGGCGCGTACTACCTGAACAACTCTAACAAGGTCAAGGTTGCCCTCAAGGACATCAGGACGATAGCGAAAGAGTATGCAGAATGATATGACCTTGATAATCAATAACTGCAAGAGAATCGTTGGAGGTTCAGGGGAAGGGCCGGCAATGGTCACATCCCAGCCAATAAACTTTCTTGCGATGGTAGACCCGAAGACAGGCACGATAACCGACTCAAGACACGAGCTCTATGGCAAATCGATCAAGGGAACGGTGCTCGTTTTTCCTTACGCAGTTGGAAGCAGCGTTGGTGCATATGCAATCTATTCCTTAAGTGAGTACGGGACTGCACCGAGCGCAGTCGTGTGCACCAAGGCCGACATCACCACTGCATCAGGCTGTGCGATAGCCAATATCCCGGTAGTCGACCTTCCAGAAGGTGCCCCTGCAATGAAGAACGGCGTTGTTGCAAGAGTCGATGCAGACGCCTGCAGGATTTTGCAGTAAAGGTTTAATTTTCAAAAGTGAGGATTTCAATTATTCGGTGCATGGTGCTTCGACGGGCGAACTGACTGCCTCAGGCGGAATGACGACCAAAGTCCATGCACCGAATATCGCAGTATTCATGCTCTTGTTTCCATATGCATCACTCTCACATGCTTTGCAGGCCGGCCAGCTATTCCAAGCCTCATGACGTGATGCGGCACAAATCTTTGCCCTGATTGGTATCCTTTGCAATCAACTAGTCTTCAACCTTCTGACAAAGAGAGGTTGTTTTACCTGCTAGCGAATCAGGTACGATAAAAGCATGATCTTTGAAATACACACACCATCTCCAATGCCCGGATGCAGCGCTCGTATCCCCTGGCCCACCTTGGCCGCCTGTTATGTAATCCCTCTCCCTCCGCCGCGCTGGCGATCTTTGTGGACCTTGGATTAGAGCGGTGTTATCTTCTACCATACCTCGACTATTTTTTTTCGAGATGTCAGTCCAGATATTATTCTCACTCGATCCTCGCTTACACCGAAGTGCTTTGCAAGTTTCTTCACTAGCTCTCTGTTAGCCTTACCACGCTCAGGCTCTGCCTTGAGCGAAATGGCGATTTCGTCCCCTTTGACCTCCAGCCTTTCGCCTGAGCCAAAGTGCACAGAAACCGAGTAACGCACGGCAGAATAAAGTTGGAACGGGTTACTTGAAAACCTTTTATTATCGAGAGCCGGATAGAGCTATAATTGGCAAGCTTTTGTCCCGAATGCGGAGGAGAACTCAAGTTTGACCTTGTTACCAAGAACTTTATCTGCAAGAGCTGCGGCCTCTTTGCGACCCGGGAAAAGATAGACGAGCTCCGCGACAAGGCAGAGAAGTCAAGGGAAGATCCCCGCAGAAAGCATCACGACGAGTACCTCGACTGGTGGCAATCTTCCAAGAAAGACAAGCAGCAAAAGTAGGCCTTTGTTTTCTACGTTGCGGCTGCCGTTGCGTCGGAAATTTCTCTTTTTAGCGATACTGATTGTTCTTCCTTTATCGTCTTCAGTACCGTTATGAGCTCGGCATCAGTTACCTGAGGTATCTGTCGGATCTTGTTCACCACGATATCGCGCATCTCTTCAAGATTCCTTGCCCGTACTTTCAATAACAGATCGAATCGGCCGTGTATCTCGTGTATCTCCAGTATCTCGTCATATTGCGACAACTTTGCAGTTACCTCGTCTGCAGATCCCTCACTCATGTTAATGCCCATGAACGCAAGATGGTCATAGCCCAAGAGATTGTTGTCGGTGGCTATTGTAAATCGGCGTATGATTCCAGCAGCCACCAATCTACGCACGCGCATATGCACAGTCGCGTCAGATATCCCTAGCTCTTTTGCAATGTCTACAAATGGCCGAGACGCGTCATTCATGAGCATGTCGATGATTCTGAGGTTGATGTCATCAAGCATGTCTGGGGGCAGTGGCACAGAAAGAGTACAGACTATTGATCTAATAACAGTTCATGTTCGCTCGAATAGTTAATAACCCTTGCAATGAGATTTTAGTGACCGTGGCGATCTGCAGCAGGTGCCAGAAGAGCGAGAGCGTGTTCCACAGGGCATACTCTGGAGAGTATCTTTGCAAGAAGTGCTATGTGCGCTCTATCGAGGACAAGGCTGCAAAGACGATATCAAAGTATTCTATGATAAGTTACGGTGACAGAGTGGCAGTAGGCGTCTCCGGCGGCAAGGACAGCTTATCATTATTGTATGTGATGAAGGTTCTCTTTGATCAACATCCAAATAACGCCAACGAACTGGTTGCAGTGACGATAGATGAGGGCATCAGGGGCTACCGTGATGAATCGCTTCAGATCGTGAAGGACTTTTGCGCGCAGCTTGGAATAGAGATCAGGGTGCTCTCCTACAAGTCTCTCTTTGGTATCGACATGGACGAAGCAATGATGCTGCGGCCGTCAGAGAAAATGTCGTCCTGTTCCATGTGCGGCACATTTAGAAGACGTGCAATCGACATTGCTGCTGAATCTGTGGATGCGGACGTGGTTGCCACTGCGCACAACTTGGATGACCAGCTGCAGACATTTATGATAAACACGCTAGCCGGCGACGTGGAGCGGATAGGCTGGATCTATCCAGAACCAGTTCAGTATGCTAGCAGCAACATGAAAAAGGTCAAGCCATTCATCGAGATTTACGAGTACGAAATTGCATTCTATGCACTCCAGCGCGAGATTCCGTTCCAGTCCGAGGAGTGCCCCTACATGAATGAGAGCATTCGGACTGAGCTTCGGCAGTTCTTTAACAACATGGAAAAGGCGCACCCGGGGATCAAGCTGAACGCCTATAGCTCGATGATGAAAATTGCAAAAATCCTGCGCAATATGCCAAATGTGGAGCCGAGGAAATGCTCAGTCTGCGGGCGAGATTCGACAGGCGAAGTATGCTCAGCCTGCAAGACTGTGGAATTGCTCACTAGATCGGCCAACAAGCAAATATAGTCATTCTGCAAGATATTGGGCGGAGGCAGGGAGGATCGGGGCGCCAGCCGTGCCCCATACTGGAAATCGGCTTTATGCCAGGATCAGTAACGGCCGGGTAAATCCGCTGGTGGAAGGTACCCGCTTGCTCTGCTGAAATGAAATCGCGCCGTGTCGGATGGTTATGAGCGGCGAACTGCGCGAAGGCGCAGTCTCGACCGCGAATCGTCGAAATGGGTGAGGTCCGGGAGGGAGCAATCCTAAGGCGGCGTAACCGTGCTAACACGTCTACGCGGTGGATCTTGCGGGGCTTGAAATGGGGCCTTTTGCCAACGGTGGTACCGGTCGGCTGCCTCCATAATACCATATTCTCACGGGGGAACCCTGCCTTAGCACCGAATGAAGAATTCCTCGACTCCTTGGCTCCTCCATCGCTGGCCCTAATCAAGACAGAGTGGAAGCCAGAACCAGCGTCCGTGCATCTCCAGTGACTCTGCAATGATATCTCTACTGTGTTCGTGACTGTGATGGCAATAATAGTGGCTAGTTGCTGAACTTGCACCGATAGGCAACAGTTTCCGTGACAGACATGGGCAACAGTTCCTAGCCACAAGCGATACTGCCCATGTCGGTAATTAAACTTGCTAGGTGTGCATGCGTGTGCGCGTAGATGGAATCGTTAATGATCGCAGATTTGCATGCCTGACTGCCAGACGGGCGCGATTCAGCCTTGCGTTGGGAGCGAAAAAGCAAACACTGCTCCCTTGCCCGCCCCAATATTATCTTCTGCCCATATTCTGCCACCGTGTGCCTCTACAATCGCCTTGCAGAGATACAGCCCGAGGCCGGTGCCCTTGGCCTTTTCTGATTTTGTAGCAAACTTCTCAAACAGCCTGGGGCGGATCGCTGGGTCTATGCCCTTGCCCGTATCTGTCACCCTTACCTCAGTAAATCCCGGATCTGTTCCCTGCTGCAGACTAACTGTTATCGTACCCTGATCGGTAAAGTTGACAGCGTTGTCCAGGAGATTCGCAAACACTTGGTTGAGCCTGCCTCTGTCTGCCGAGATTTCGTCCTTACCCTCGGGCAGTTTTGAATCAATCGCTATCTTGAGGTTATGGCTCTTGTTCTCTGCCATCTTAAAAATAACGTCCTGGATGGACTCTTCTATGATCTTTTTTAGGCTGACCTGTTCCTTCTGCAGCCTGAATGTGTTGCTCTTGATCCTGCTAACATCCAGGATGTCATTTGTCAGCTTGTTTATCCGCCTGGCGTTACGTAGAATAATCTCGATCTTGCTATTGTTACTGCCAATCTCCTCCGCCAAGCCCTCTGCACTGAGGATTATCGGAAGCACCGGCGTGCGGAGCTCGTGGGCCGCAATGTTGATGAATTCGTCCTTCATCTTGTCTTGTTCTGTGAGTCTCTCATAGGTGTCACGCAAGTCGTCAAGCTGACCTCTTATTTGCTGTTCTTGCTTTTGCACTATCACGTGAAGCCTGCTGTTTAGCGTGAGGATGAATGTTATGAATATGGCAGCTATCATGCCTATTAGGATTATTGCTACTATTGTGAAGACTCTTTGATCATTTAGGACAGTTGAAAAGGCTTGACTCTGGGGCGGCGACGTGGTGATGAATACAGACCATGTGTGTATGCCAGAAAACCCTACCGGGGAATAAACTGCAACTCTCCTCTGCCCTTCAGGTGAAGTGTATTCAAATACCCCTGATCTGCCTTCGATCATATTCTGCAGGTTTCGGTTCACAACATCATTTCGCCCATCAAACTGGTCAAAAATACTCATCCCGATCATACTCCCGTCTGCATGTCCTATTATGGTGCCGTCTGTCGCAATCAAGAAGACATTGTTCTCTGTGAATGACAAGTGATCTTCAACTGCTTCTACTATGTACTCTGTGGGTATGATTGCTGCAACCACTCCTTCAAAATTACCTTCTGATGTAAAGATGGGGACAGCGATAGAAACACTCGCCTTGCCGTCTGTTGCCTGGAATACCTCTGTGACGACGGGCTGCCTCCTCTCCCTGGCTTGTACATAATACAACCCATCCGACCTGTCAGAGCCGGTCGGGTCAAGCAACTCTCTTTCCGTTGTTAGCAAGAGGGTGCCCTTATTGTCAACATAGTCTATACTCTGAGTGTACCGCTCCAGTCCCACGTTTATCATGTCAAGCAGTGCGCGCGCTTCTTCGCTATCATCTCTCTCTGACAGCGCATAGCTTGATGCTGCGATCTGCAGTCTCCTGCTGATGGTGTCAAGATTCCGACCCAGATCCTCTACTGCGTGGTTCGTATCGTCAACTAGGACTCTCCTCGCCTCTTGCACTGCGGTAAGATCGAGGCGCACCTCTGTACTCTGTAGAGAAGTATAAGCAAGGAATATCGAGACAGCAGAAATGGCAACAAGTGCCACCAGAATCACACTGAACAGTGGACGGTTGACGGCTCTGCCAAGTTCGATATTGCTATCAGGAGGCGTGATAGAGAGCTATGCTTGTTGCTCTATAAAAAAGTACTATCGTTTTATACAAATGGTTCTTTATGTGAAATGATTACTTTCGCGACTTCCGGCCGCATAAGGTGTTCTGCAGGGATCTCGCCAGAGCTGACCATTTTTCTCATCTTCGTTCCGCTCAGCTCCTCTCTGAATTCCGGTCCGTGCGGACAGTTCCTTTCATTAGCATAGCTCAGACACTTCTTGCAGTAATAGAATGCAGGAAAGAACACCGGCTCTATTTCAAGATCTGGGTATCCTTTGAATATCTCGTGAGCTGCAAATGGGTGGTAGTAGCTTCCAACTCCTGCATGGTCACGTCCAACTATGAAATGAGAGCAACCAAAGTTCTTCCTCATTATCGCATGATGTATCGCTTCCTTTGGGCCTGCATAACGCATCTCTGTGTGGAGGGTTACAAACATTGCCCTGTCCTTTGGATAATAGTTCTCTATAAGCGAAACGTATGCGGCTAGAATCACTTCGTCCTTAAAGTCGCCCTTCTTCTTCTTGCCTATCAGGGGGTTGACGAAAAGACCGTCATAGAGATTGAGCGCTGCTTTTTGTAGCATTTCATGGGCGACGTGCGGAACATTTCTTGTCTGGAAACCGACCACTGATCTCCATCCCTTGCGTGAAATTTCGGCACGAGTTTCAGTGGGGGTCATCCTGTACCTGCGCAGAGGTGACTGTTCTATCTTCTTGACGACGTCGATTCTCCCACCGACCAGCTTGTTTTTCATGTTGACCATCTTTTCAACTCCGGGGTGCTTGATGTCATCTGTCTGATAGATGGCCTTTGCACAGGCGAGCCGGTCAAAGGTATATACTTCTTCCACGTGGAGAATTGCAAATTTTTCAGTTCCTGTTGCCAGCGCAACTTGTCCTGCATCTTTCATCTTGACAGCTGTGTCGTCATCTACGTCAAGGACTATTGGGACGGTCCAGGCAAGCCCGTTTCTCAGCCTGCCGGTCTGCACGATGCTCTGAAAGTCTGCCTCTCCGACAAAGCCTTCAAGCGGGCTGAACACACCATCTGCGATGTTCTCAACATCGTTGCGCAGGTCCGTGCTCACCTGCACGGAGAACATGCCATCTGTCTTGGTCTCAGATGCAACAACAAACCTGTTTACAAGCGTGCCACCGTGAGGCAACGGTATATGGCTAGCCAAGTTGATCACTGGTTTTTCCTCTTCTTCGTCAGGTCAAAGTGAAGGCCACATTCTTTTGCCACTGCGTTTTCCCACCACCATCTGCCCGCCCTTGGATCTTCGCCTGGTTGTACTGCCCTCGTGCAGGGTTCGCAACCGATACTCGGGAATCCCTTGTCGTGCAGCTCGTTGTATGGTACGTTATTCTTGCGAATATAGTCCCAAACCATATCAGAGCTCCAATCAGCTATGGGGTTTAGTTTTACAATGCCTCCATGGGCTGCGTCCAACTCGATCTTTTTCACACCCGATCTTGTAGCCATCTGATCCCTGCGCAGGCCCGTTATCCAGCCGTCCAGCGTGGCAAGCGCGCGGTTTAGCGGATGAACTTTCCTTATTTCACAACAGAGCTTGCGGTTCTCCACGCTCTCGTACATTAGGTTCATCCCTCGTGACCTGATCATGTCCTCGACCTCTTTCTGGTCGGGAAAGTAAGCCTCAATTTGCACGCCGTACCTTGCACGGATGGCGTCCATCACGTCATAAGTTTCTTGATTCAACCGTCCAGTTTCAAGAGTAAAGATCTTTGTCCTGTTCTTGTCAATGTTGATCATCATGTCAATGATTGCGACATCTTCCGCACCAAAGCTAGAAGCAAGACCTATCTTTGTGCCAAACGTGTCAATGGCCCACTTCAATACGTCTTGGGCCGGTTTTGATTCAAACTCTTCAGCAAGTTTTTCGATCTCTGCTGGAGTGAACTTTGCACCCATGGCGAAAGAAAATGAGGTGTGGACTCTTTATAATGCTTGTTCTATCGCCACTTCGTCAGAGGAGGTGCCGGTTACGGGGTGACAAAAGAAGTTGTTTATTAACCAGTGTTTTCTATATAGTGTGAAAGTTCGTCTTTAGTTATAGTGATTGCTAGGAGAGATTGGGATTGTCTGATAATTTTTGGGAAAATGTTGATCAATACAGGAAACTTGGATTTGATCCCCTCCGGTGGATCCCCGCGTGCTCTAACGAAATATCCCACTCTGTCCTCAAGGCCGCAGTAGCAGGGGTAAAAAAGACAAGCATCCACATCTCTCCCAACTGGTTCGATTCATTCTACCATATCGAAGGCAAGACTCCCGAGCTGACGCGGCGCGTCTATAGCCTGACGAACCCCGTTGTGGACCGGGAAGTCGAAGTAAAGAGGGCAATGGCAATTTTTCGCGTGTATACCGGAATCGGCGAACACCCACAGCTGCTGACAGAATCGCTCCAGAACCTTCTCAAGCTATTCAATACCAAAGTGTCAGTGTCATGCACGTCGACGACACTCACTGAACATCCAGACGGCCAGTTCTGCATGCTGGACTATATCCAGCTGCACAGGGGAGACAAGGTCGGATACATGCCAGGAGTTACCTCGACTACACAAGTCACAGACGTGACAAGGGCACCGGATGCAGAAATCCACAGCAGCATCGCAATGACATCTGCAATTGAACTTTTGAATCTTCTCGGATGTGGCATACCGTCATCATTCAAGCTATTTCCGGCATATGATGCGCCCTCTGAGGAGATGCTAGACACGATAAGGTCGAATTTGGACGCATTTACTTCACGCTATAACCTGGCAATGGAGGACTATAGTGCCCTCAAGATGGGCAAACTGTTCTATGGGACAAGTGCAATAGCCTCGACGACAAAAGAGCTACCTGTCAAGTATGACCTGATCGAACAGGGCATGGAAATTGTTGCCACAAACAAGTTTGGCGGCCTGACTGAAGTGAGCCTCCATGCGCTCGCCCAGATGGATCCTGAAAACATCATCAAGTTCGAGCAAGCCAACATCTCTTTTGCAGCCATTACAGAAGCAAGGGATGCCGCAATAAAGAACCTGAGCGAACCGCACTTTGCACTGGGCAAGATAATCGCAAAATATTGTCCTGACTATGACTCTGCCTTTGACAAGGGCTCCCACATTGTTGCGGTCCATCCGGTTGGAGCTCAAGGAATACTGGCTCTTGGTTCACTGGCAGGGCTTGCAAATTCGCACTTGGAAATAAGTGAACTGCCAGTCAGAAATCCAGAAGTAGCAAAGTTTGCCTCAAGTGCGTTTTTGGTTGAGAATGCAACGGCATCACTGAACGGCTGTCACCTGATAGTCGCGACAAAAGATGTCGCTGATCTGATAATTGAAGATCTAGGAAAACACAACTTTGCTCCAGAGAGGATCGGATCTGTAGCTGAAAAGGGAACTGCCACTGTGAGGCTGCCGCAAGATGCAAGCGAGTACGTTGCTTCAAGGGCAAGACTTGCGCACCTTGCAGGCACCCCAACTTGATTTTTCGGCCATTTCTTGTACCCGCTGCAATGATAATATACCAAGATTGAGCAGGACACACATGCAAGACCCAAACTGTATCTTTTGCAAGATTGTGGCAGGCGAGATACCTGCGAGGGTTCTGATGCAGAACGATCGAGCCATCTCCTTCCTTGATGCCTTTCCACTTGCTGCAGGCCACACGCTAGTGATCCCAAAGTCGCACTATGCCAAGGTACAGGACATGAATGAGCAGGATGCCAAGGCTTTATTCGAAATAACATGGAAGGTCGTCAGTGCGGTAGAGACCGCTTCACAGGTTCCTGCATCTACCATTGCAATTCATAATGGGAAGGAAGCCGGACAGGAAGTTCCACATGTCCATGTGCATATTGTTCCTAGAACTCAAAGCGATGGCGCAGGCCCGATCCACTCGATGTTCAAGAACAGGCCGAGGTTAGGTCCGCAAGAAATGGACTCGCTGCGCGACAAGATAATGTCTTACTTTTCTTGAGACGAGTCTGCAAATCAAGATGGGGGTCATTGATCCAATGTTGCCCTCAATCTTGTGTCCGGCAACAAACATGGCAACGGCTGCAGTCCACATTGCAATTCCCAGAGCTAAATTGGTATCCATGCCCACGAAATGCCCTACTGTGATTGCCACCCCGATTACGTAAAACGGCGCTCCTGTGAAATGCAGCGCTCGATTGGCTGGATGCCTGTGAGTGTTCTTGATTATCTTGACAAGTGCGCGCATGCCTCTATTTATTAGACACAACATCAACTGATAATTCTTTCCACTATGCTTGGAATCTCGGAGAGGCGCGCGACAGTGAAGGTGGCACATTCGCATTCCTTGGAGGGGATTTGCAGTGCAAAAAGCGAGTTTGTCGTCCTGATGGTTGTCATGCCAATCGTGTTAGCTGGGCAGATATCAGTGTCCAGTCTGTCCCCTACCATTATACATTCATTTGACTGACGTCCTGCCTGCCTGAGTGCAAGCTCGAAAATGGCAGGGTCTGGTTTTTTCAATTTCACCACAGATGATATCGCCTGTACTTTGAAGAACCGGTCAAGCCCAGACCTTTCAAGCAGCTCGCAAATGTCCTCTGACTGGTTGGCTATGATCCCCATTTCGCAGTACTTTGAGAGTGTCTGGAGGGTTGGCTTGGCGTCTTCAAACAGCTTAAATAGACTGCTCCTGCCTTCCTTTATTTGAGGCTCAAGCCTTCTTGCAATGACCTTTTCGTACCCGGTAGGAGAGAGCAACTTGCATACCTCAATTATCAACTCTTTGACGCTTCCGTATCCGATCTTGCGATCGCGGATAATGCTGTCACGGACTGCACGGTAGTTTCGTTGGTCAATCCTGGCACCGAATCCATTCAGCAATTCCAGAAATTTCTGGTCAAAGTGCGCAATAAAGTCCCATTCGTCGACGAGTGTCTGGCCAAGATCAAAGAATATGAATGGCCTGGTTGCCGTCATCACAATTTACCCCTCTCGACTTGCACGTGAGACCGTTATTATATTCTGTCCTTGTGCACACGGGAACACTTTAAATAGCGTTTTCCGCCTTCACGCCTTGTCTGTCTGATGAATAGAGACTATGATATTATAGTGGCTGGTGGTGGACTCGCTGGCCTTATTGTTGCAACTTCTGCGATGTACTATTCGAATCAGTCCCTCAAGATCTTGGTGATCGATCGGAACGCGATTCCTCAGCAGGGTAAAAAGACAGTCTCTGGCTGGGTTTGTGGCGATGCGGTAGGCAAGAACACCGTCGACTATATGGCGGAAAGGATCAAGATAAGCTGGGGCCATCCGGAGATCGAGCATCCTGTCAAGGGTGTGATCGCGTATTCTCCTGACCATGAAACTGGAATCTCGTTTGACGGCGAAGGTTACATCCTCAACAGGCGTCTGCTGCCACAGAGGCAATTGAGAGATGCGACAAAGGTCGGCGTCGAGATTAAAGAGCGAGTCGCATTGCGTTCGCTCATTACCGATGGTAACACCGTCATCGGAGTTGAAGGCGAACATCTTGACACAAAAGAGGTCTTCAAGAAAACAGCAAAGCTGGTGATAGATTGCACGGGTGTTACGTCTGTCCTTCGCACTAATCTTCCGGTCAAGTCGTTCATCCAGCGTAGGATCGATCGTGACGACCTTGAAGCTACCGGACGCTACATTTACAACTTTGACGTTGATCATGAGGACAAGACATTTTTCGATCCTGACTATTGCATTATACATCTAGACCAAAAACTTGCGCCAGGTGGCTATGGATGGGTCTTTCCTAAAGGAAAGAGCAAGGTGAACATTGGCCTTGGAGTGCAGCAGAAGGCTTTTGACGCGCGCAACAAGGAAATGGGTGTGCACCCAGACCTCAAGACGTTGATTGACGAGTATGTCGAGGGAAACCCGGTAATCCGTAACCCTCGCTTGGCAGATGGTCCTGAAGATGAAGGTAATGCCTGGGGTACCTGGCAGGTTTCTGTAAGAAGGCAGAACGATTGTCTTGTCGCCAACGGCTACATGTTGGTTGGCGATTCGGCATGGATGCCCAAACCACTTGACGCTGGCGGTATCGGTCCGGCCATCATAGCGGCAACGATAGCAGGAAAAGATGCCGTTGAAGCCATTCAGGCTGGGGATACTTCTGAAAAGGGCCTGTGGCAATACAACAAACACTTCATCAACGACTACGGCTACAAGACTGCCGGCCTTGAAGTCTTCCGCAGAATGCTGCAAGGGCTGACAAACGAGCAGATCAACTATGGCATGAAGCACTTTCTGAGCAAGATGGATGTCGACAAGATAACAAGAGGGGAGCACCCAGAATTCAGCACAGTTGACAAGCTCGGCATGATGATACGGGGTGCCATGAACAAAAAGCTCGCCGAAGATCTGAGATATTGCGCAACGATGAACAAGGTGCTTGTGGACCACTACCGCAACTACCCTGACGGGCCAGAAGGATTCCTGGAATGGCATAAGAAACTGACCAGACACCTTGAAGAAGCCTTTGCCAAGTACAAGTGAGCTTTGGACAATAGCGCCCGCCGCACGTACATTTAAATCTAGATTTAGATCCTCGTATATCATGGAAAAATAATTTTATGTTTATCTAAAAATGGGTAAAATTTTACAGCTAGCTTATATAGAACAATCCTCTAGCGTTGCCCGAAGAGTTAGATGAACATTTTCCCTAAAACTACGGTTGGTACGGTATTACTGGCACTTGTGATTATTACTGCATCATTACTCCCTGCGATTTCACTGATTGGTAATTCGTTTGCTGACGATAAGGGCAAGGGCAAGGACCAAGAGAAAGACGATAAGGGCAAGGGCAAGG
>JBIQJB010000003.1:121357-122820 GCA_044507735.1 Nitrosopumilales archaeon | reverse complement strand
GACGATAAGGGCAAGGGCAAGGACCAAGAGAAAGACGATAAGGGCAAGGGCAAGGACCAAGAGAAAGACGATAAGGGAACTGGAAATACCCCAGTTGCTAGCGAAAATGATGCCGTCGACCGCAATCTTGGCAACTCTGTTCTCAAGGCATCAAAGGATACCTATCTGAGAAAGAGTGCATCTGATACCAATGAGGGTGCCAATGAGATATTGAGATTAACGCATATCGGATCAAATCGTGTTCTTGTGGCCTTTGATCTTTCTGGAATTGAAGGGAATGTAGAATCTGCAACATTGCAGCTCTTCATCGTTACAAATGAAAATGATTGGAAAGAGGTTGGACAGATAGGAAAAACCATTATGCACCAGACAATAAGTGCCCATGTCCTTACGCGATATTGGGAGGAAGGGAATGGCTCAAACGAATTATCTGGGAGGAGCACTGGCAATGGGCCAGGCGCCACTTGGCATTGTGCCATTGACTCGGAGATAAAGAACAACAAACCTGACTGCTCTGATAAGTGGCAGGGCGGCGAATTTGAAGGCTCAAGCGACGAGATCTACATAACCAACGGTATGACTGGGGAGTGGGTAGAATTTGATGTTACAAGCGATGTGATCAAGTTCATCTCTGGCGAAAAGACGAACTACGGGTGGCTGATAAAGAAAGACCAAGAAAACCTCCATGGTGCACTAAGCTTTGCTTCGAGTGAAACTGATAACGGGCCTCGCCTTGTACTTGAACGATCAAGAGCTCCTACCAATAGCAGCGCTCCTGGCAATAGCCCACCAGCAGCAAATGACGATTCTGCATACACTAACGAGGACACTCCGACTATGATCAACGTTCTTCTCAATGACTTTGCTCCTGATGGCGATGATTTGACCGCCACAATTGCAGATGGACCTGCCCATGGAAACGTCACAATGACCGCTCCAGGTTCTGCTACCTATACCCCTGCCCCTGACTATCATGGTACAGACTCTTTCACATATGTTGTGTCCGATGGCCAGGCCACTGACACAGCCACTGTTACAATAGTTGTGAACCCTGTCAATGATCTTCCTGTTGCAGAATCTCAGGAGATCGCTGTCCAGAAGGGAACTACGGTGACGATCACCTTGACAGCAACCGATATTGATGGCGACAATCTGACTTACATCGTTGTAGGTTCCCCCGCGCATGGAACGCTCGGAGAAGATGATGGGAATCACACTATAACCTACACACCGGCGATGGGATTCGTAGGTGAAGATGGTTTCACATTCAAGGCAAATGACGGCAACGCCGATAGCAACATTGCGACCGTTTCGATCTATGTAGACGGTTTGCCAAACCAGGCTCCAATTGCTATTGACGACACTGCAACCACAGATGAAGACAATCCTGTTACAATCGATGTTCTCTCGAACGACTCGGACCCTGATGGGGATGTGATTTCGATCGATGGTATAACAACGCC
>JBIQJB010000003.1:0-121257 GCA_044507735.1 Nitrosopumilales archaeon | reverse complement strand
GATGTGATTTCGATCGATGGTATAACAACGCCTTCACATGGCAATGCTGCAATAGTTTCAGGCAATATAGTCTACACACCCGGCTCTGGTGCTCAAGCTCTTAGGGCAGGTCAGCAACTTACTGATACTTTCCAGTACACTATTTCTGATGGGGATAAAGACGATGTGGCAACTGTTACCGTGACCATAATTGGGCTTAATGACGCGCCAGTCGCAAATGATGGTCTCGTAATAACTGACGAAGATCAACTCGTGGAATATGCACTTTCAGCCTATGATCTGGATGCCG
Source organism: Nitrosopumilales archaeon (assembly GCA_044507735.1). GTDB lineage: Archaea > Thermoproteota > Nitrososphaeria > Nitrososphaerales > Nitrososphaeraceae > Nitrososphaera. Next base: position 120,968 of record JBIQJB010000003.1, on the reverse strand, counting down.
GCGATTACATTACCTTTAACATAGTGAGCGGACCGCAGTCTGGCACAGTGACACTTAAGTCAGGCGGTAACATCGTGTACTCTCCATTCCTTGACTTTTTCGGTAATGATACTTTCACCTATTCTTCCAAAGACAGTAGCGGCAGTAGCAATACCGGTACAATACACGTAATCGTAAATCCTGTGAACGATCCACCGGTAGCCCTTGACGACTCCGCTCCGACCACCTCCGGCGGCGTTCCGGTAACGGTAGACGTTCTATCTAATGACTTTGATGTTGATGTAGACCCGATAGATGTCATTTCCGTCTCTACTCCTGCTCATGGTACTGCTACAATCAACCCCGATCGCACGATAACCTACATTCCAAATCCTGGATTCTTGGGTCAAGATTGGTTCACATATACCATAAGTGATGACAAGGGAAGTACGGCTACTGCCCAGGTAACAGTGACTATGAATCTCGGAAAAATAGACGCTGTGGATGACTCTGCTACTACTTGGAAGGACCAAGTGGTACAAATAAGAGTACTCGATAACGACATAGGCTTTGTTGAACACCCTGACATCCCTAATGGCAGCCGCATGGCTATTGCCGGAGATCCATTGCATGGGATTGTGACAATAAATGACGATGGGTCAATCACTTATGCTCCTACAGCCGGATTTGTGGGAGTCGACACCTTTGTCTATACCATTTACGAAGCAGATTTCTCCGATTATGATACCGCCAAGGTGACTGTGACAGTAGTCAACCCGCCATAGGATGGAATTTATCTGACTGTAATCCAACCCTTTGGCGGTGTCTGGCTCTCCGTATACTAGATTTCCAGTGATTGAAACGATAGACATACGTGAGACATCAGACATACGCCATGCGGTAGACAAGATGGTTGAGGCTTATGTCTCAAAACCCTCTGACAAGTTCAGCTACCGAATCCTTCTGCCGAGGGACCCAAAATCAACCGCAACGGCAAAGAAGATTGGGCTTGCATTTCAGGGGGAGTTTGTGCTTGGGGTACGCAGGCGAAACGTGGTTCCAAGAATACGCGAAGTGCGCTACATCCACGACGAAAGCCACTATGGCTGGCTGCTGGCAAGTCCCGAAGTTTACGAACACTTTGAAAAGGGCATGTAACGTCTCTCTCGCCTCAAAGAATATGTCTGTCGACGATTTCATCTCGCTCTTTATGGAATCTTGAGCAAGACCGTATTGGCTGACCTCAAGATTGGCATGACACTTTTTGAATCAGCGAATGCCGTATCAAGCGCTCCGCTACCGCCTTAAGAAAGCCCGAGCTATCCTCCGCTGCTATTGCAGCTTGCAGCCAATCGCGTCAGCCTATGACACAGCCGACCACAGCCTTTGAGAATGCGGCCGACGCGTCATCATCATCAGGCGTCTAGAAACAAATCGAATTCATCCCTTCTTTTTCTCTAAACTATCTATAGCGGTAATGAGTGCTTTTCTTCTGCTTTCCTCAGTCACTACCGCCCTGATGTCTTCTATGAGCATCCTTGCTACATCTAGCTTTTTGCGGAGGCCAGCAACGATGTTGTCGTAAACTGCAAAGGGGTATACCGCATTATAGATCTCCTCCATCGTTGCAAACAATTTTTCAGCATCCTCTTCGTTGCCAGAACGCATCCTGTCATATACCAGACGCTTTATCTCGCCAATGCAGTCAAGCAGCCCTGTAAGGTACGATGGGCCGGTGACCTCCAATTCCTTCCTCGACGGTATTCTCCTGCTTTCCATTACGGCCCTCAGGGCATACACCTCGACCAGCTCCTGTTCTGCCACTGCAATGTACCTGTAGAGATCCTCTTTTGCATGTTTTCGGAATTCCTCAAGCATCATCTTTGCTTCTTCCATCTTGGCTTTTGCGTCCTCGATCTGACTATGGTGCAATGCCACGATGGACTTGCTGCACAGCATTACCACGTCGCGCGTGCCCTTGATCAACTTTTCGCGGCGCTCCTGTATGTCCTTCAGTTCGGCATTGATGGCCTCAAGCGAGTCCTGCATATGTCATTACAGCTGGAGTCGATTACAATAAAAGACTTGCTCCAGATTGTGCCCAGTTTCATGAATTTGAAATTTGGAGACGATGTTTGAAAACAAATAGCGAGAACGCCGTAATTCGTAATGCTGGCACCGGGAGCGTTCAGAAGTGATGAATCTTCTGACTCTGGCAACAAGCGGTAATATTGAGAAACTTTAAAGACATGGGCCGTTCAACGCTAGCTGGTTGGGAAACATACGCCGCAGCAGGGGCTATGCCTATGAGCATATGCTTGTGCAAAAACTGAATGATGGGGTTTGGCACGCCAGGCGTTTGGGCGGGAGTAGCACCGGCCTTCCTGACATCGTCGCTGTCAATAACACTGATGGGATCCTGCTGACCATCGAAGCCAAGTCTGGAACAAGCGATATACTATATGTGCCACAGGACCAGATAGAGCGGTGCCTCTTGATACGCAACATGTTTGGCATCTATAGCCAGCGGCATATCATACTTGCATTCAAGTTTATGAGTAAAAAGAGGTTCAGGCGCAAGAATGGGACGGTCTACGAGAGTCGCAAGCTACTTGAATACTACAAGGTTGCAGACGTGGTGGCAGATATGGACACTATTCCAATGATCAAGTGCACCTATGACGGCAAGACATATGCCATACACAAGAACAAGACCGTGGCCCTGGACCTCCCTGATTATACCATGCCCTTTCAAAAGAAGGAAATTGCCGCGCCACGAGTTGTAGCACTCCGTGAGGAAAAATGAAGAATGGAAAGATCCTGTTGGTTGAATTCTCCGAGCTAGGAGAAAAGGTGGCAATAGAGCTTGACGATTCTAGATCTCCTAGGACCGTTCAGGCGATCATAGATAATCTTCCAATTAGAGTCAACATCAACCGGTGGGGAGATGAGCTTTACACGGAAGAGACGCCTGTGAAGGTCAAGGAGGAAAATGCAAGGTCTGTAGTTGATTTGTTGGATGTGGCGTACTGGCCTGAAGGGAGTGCCCTGTGCTTCTTCTATGGTCCTACCCCGATAAGCAGGTCAGACAAGATAATGCCATACTCGCCAGTTAACATAGTTGGGAGGATATTGGATAAACCCGGAAATGTGCAAGAATTCTTATCATCTGTTGAAAGGTTGCATATGGACAAGAAAATTCCTGTGGTTCTGAGCTTGCAATAGCCGAAAGACCGCTCTTCACTTGGAAATTAGCCGTCATTGAAACATCGACCTGTTGCGAAGGGTGGGCGATCATAATATGCTGATGGCCAAATGTCAAAATGTGGCTCCAAAGGCATCTATCTGTGAATTATTGAATACTGTTGATATCGTGAACATAATATCAATTCCGAGAGCAAGAGATTGAAGAATTAACAAATTCCATTCTCGCATTGTTAGGAATTTTGTTGTAGATGATTATTATCATAGACTCTTTTAAAGATTTTCTGGAACAATGTCATGTATAGTTGCTCCATTTTTGATGACCATTCTCGTCATCCTCTTGTTTGCAAGCATGTCATCACCTCCCACCTCCAAAGCGGTAATCATCTCCTTTATCAAAGGCAACTACGATCCCGGACTGATTGAAGCTGCCGGCGGACACGTCCTCGCAGAATTTGACAAGATGGAGATGGTTCATGCCTTGCTTCCAATCAGCGCTCTTGATCGCCTCGCACAAAATCCCGCGATAGAGTTCATAGAAATCGACGGTCAGTTCGAGATTGCTGAGATAAGCTCCTCTGAATATTCCAAGTCTTGGGCGCTGGTGGATATTGGCGCGGAGCCTGTCCACTCTCTGGGCTATACCGGTAGGGGCATCAAGATTGCATTGCTTGACACCGGCATAGACTACAACCACCCCGAGCTCTCCCAGAGCTACAGGGGAGGATATGATTTTATCAACGACGACGACGACCCGATGGATGATAACGGACACGGAACGCATGTAGCTGGCATACTTGCTGCAGCGCAAGATGGCAAGGGGATTGTAGGAATCGCTCCAGACGCCGAAATCTATGCGATTAAAGTTTCTGATAAAAAAGGCAGCGGATCTTTCAGCGACCTTGCAAAAGGGATCGCCTGGGCCATAGACAACGACATTGATATTGTTAACATGAGTATAACCGGAAATGGTGGCAGCAAGGCACTTGCAAAGGTGATACGGACGGCGTATGTTGAATATGGCCTGGTAATGGTTGCAGCAGTGGGAAATGGCAAGGGTGATGTATTGTACCCGGCCGCATATGAACACGTGATCGGCGTCGGATCTGTGACAAAGGAAAACAAGCTGTCAAGCTTCTCGCGCACTGGAGACGAGGTGGAACTCGTAGCTCCCGGCTCCGGAATCAAATCTACCGCTGTAGGTGGTGGCTATAGGTTTTCAAGTGGTACATCGATGGCCACTCCACTGGTGACAGGCTCTATCGCACTCTTGCTTGAAAGCAATGAAGCAGCCTGGAGCAACACTGGAATGGTGAACGGCGATGGGGTATGGACAAACGATGAGCTCAGAAAAGTGCTCAGAAACGCTGCAAAGGATCTTGGTGAAGAAGGCAAGGACGACTCGTTCGGATACGGTCTTCTCAACTTGGACTTCCCAGCGACAAGCCGGACAAATGAAGTTTTTTCTGCGACCTCAAGATTAGAGAAAGCTAATGGAGAAATGCAGGCACGTGTCATGAACTTCGGATGGTTCTTCTCTTTCAGGCTAACTCCTTCTTCCTCTATTCTGTCAGTCATCTAGATAACAGGATCGTCGCAGATGCATTCGGCCGGAGAAAATCCACAAGCAGCACACTTTGTGTCAAGGTGCTTGACCGTGATCTTGTAGTGATGCTGCCATTGCCCATCCCATTCTTCGTGTACATACCTGACAGTGACCGAGTCACCAATTTGTGCACCGAGCAGGTACCGGCTTGCAAGGACATTTTCAACGGTCTCGGCGGCTTCTGACCAGCTTCTTGTGCGAAAGACTTTGTTCTTCCTTTGGCCACTTACCATTTTACCCAGTCTACTAACTGGCATCTGTATGCTAGTACGGCGATAAGCTATGTGAACATTGCCAGCATGCATAGCGCCTGCAATAACAATCAAGACTTGTTAAATACCATAATCATTATTCATGTACCGTGGGGCTCAAGCAGCAGGGCAAAGTGCAGACAATAATGATAATTGAAGATGAAGAGGATATCTTGCTGGTTTACAGGGACTTTCTGGCAAAGAGAGGATATACAATCGAGGTTAGTGCCCCTACAGCTAATGAGGTTCTACGCGATTATGATGCATATCAGCCTGACCTGGTGCTGATTGACTATCGGCTGCCTGGATCGATGAATGGCCTCGAGGCGGCAGAAAGAATCTTGAGGAAAAATCCATTGGCTAGGATACTGATAGTCACAGCGCATGAAGATGTGAGAAAGGAGCTTTCAGAAAACAAGTTCTTTGACGACAAGAGAATCTATGCTCTCATAAAGCCAGTGCAGCTGTCACGCCTTGCCCGGATCATTGCAGATCTATAACAGCTCAAACTTTGTGCTGCCTTTGGCCTCAGGATACGGTGGAGGCATACCCATTTCCTCGAAGTTATAGTAGTAGACATGGCCTGTAATCATCTTGTCGTCCGAGACACAGCGCCCATTTTCATTTGCGGCTTTTTCCGAAGCATGGAATCCTTGCTCAAAGTCTGGATCTAGTGTGGCGTCCTGCAAGTGCTCCTGCCACAACCTCGTCCTCAACTCTAAAGCCTGTCTGGGAGATGTTATCCCCAGGTTAAACTCGCTCGAATCCCTGAAGCCATTCTTGTCAATGTTTGCAGAACCTACTGTAATCCACTTGTCGTCAACTATCATGATCTTGGAATGAACATAGATCTGCCTGCGTTTCGTGGCAATCGTGGGATGCTGTGACACAAGCGAGTATGTTCTTACTCTTTCTCCATCGCCCGCTCTGCGGAGAGTTGCAAGGTTGTCGTTGACATCATTCACACTCATCTTGGCGATCATGCTGCCGATGAAACCGGGCAGGTTTGGCTCCATGGGGCAGACTATTATCACCTTCAGCTGACGTTCTTCCTTCAGCCTTTTTTCAAGCAGAGTGGTTGCGAAGGAATCTTGAAACGGAAATTGGTTTTCTATGTATATGCTCTTGCTTGCTTTCCGAAACATTGCGGCATACCATGCCTGAATGCCTCCATTCCTGTCAAGCTCATTCCACGTGCGCAGCGCTGTGGCCCGCACGCCTCCATGGTTTCCCCTCAGTGGATAATTTGATCTTATTCTCAACCTTCTAACCTTCTTAACATTCTTGGATTCAGAATAGTACCAGCGCTGGTGGAAGTGATAGACAAGATCCCAAACGACAGGTCCCGTTACCATCGCGTGAACGTCGTGCCACGGCTCTGAATTTGCATCGCGTAGTGGGTTATCGTACTCGTGGCTGCTGGTATCCCACTTACCATTTGACAGGTCAAGTCCGCCACAAAAGGCGATTTTGTTGTCTATTATTACTATTTTCTCGTGATGGGCGGATGTGAGTGTAGGTGCGCTGCTGTCTATTCTTAGCATCAACTTTTTCGATATTCCATACCGCTCTGCAATTTCATTAATGACATTTACCTCATCGGCCCTCCCATCAATACCCCTCTCATCTGCCCCTGGAAGAATCCGCAAGACAAGTCTCGGCTCCCAAACTATTATCTTGACTTCGACGCCTTCCTTTGCCTTCTCAACCAGGAGATCTTGTAGCGGATACGCTTCGTGCCGGTGATTGCTGTCATGATGGTCCAGCACGTCAGAATTTCGTACAAATTTTAAAGCAGGATCAAGGTCATAGTTTGCTATGTGAACGCTGGTTTTGGCCAAGTGTATTTTCTCATACATTAGTTTGAAGGTTTCCTGGCCGTCGACAGTAAAGACAACATCGTTGCCATACGTCAGTTCTCCAAATCTTGATCGGAGTCCTGCTCGGGTTACGCTACTGGCTATGGCCTGCCTCTTGGTCACACATCATACATGCGCTGTTATGATAAAACGGTTGTCATGGGTGGTTGCCTGCAAATTTTCTGCAATACAAATATTTAGCAAAATCCGGGGAAATGTTGATAAATCAGCGCATAATACAATAATAAGGATATTATGAGGGTATAGCGTAGAAAATCGCGTAAAAACTTAGAATTCGCAGTGTTTAATAGGGTGAATCACCATAATAATGGTACCTCATTATAGAACATGCAAACAGCAATAGTGTGTAACGTATGCGAATCCGGTCAGACGGTCACAGATCCGGAATCTGGCGAAGTTATCTGCGGGAATTGCGGTCTTGTGCTCTTCGACAAGACGCTAGAAAGCCGCCCTGAATGGCGAGCTTTCACATCCGAAGAAGCAAACGATAGGAGCAGGACTGGGATCCCAAGCTCACTGGCTCGCCACGATATGGGTCTGTCTACGGTAATCGGTAAAGCAGACAAGGATGCCAGCGGTCGGGTACTTGATGTAGCAATGCGTTCAACTATGGGAAGGCTTAGAGCATGGGACTTTCGTTCGCAGGCTCATTCTCCGACAGACAGGAATCTGCGTCAGGCCTTCTCTGAGCTTGACAGGCTCAAGGACAAACTTGGAGTTTCAGAAGCAGTAATCGAAAAGACTGCGTACATTTACAGGAAAGCACAGGAACGCGGACTGGTCAGAGGAAGGACCATATCTGCAATGGTCGGAGCAGCGCTCTACATTGCGTGCAGGGAAACCGGCGCGTCAAGGACGCTCAAGGACATTGCAGAAATAGGTAATATCAAGCGAAAAGACCTGGCAAGGATATATCGTCTTGTCGTGATGGAGCTTGACCTCAAGATTCCAATGATCGACCCGATGAAATGCATAGTCCGGGTAGCAAACAGGGCCAACTTGAGCGAACGCACCAAGCGCGTGGCCATTAACATCATGAAAAACGTGACCCAGAGCGGCATATCTGCTGGCAAGGACCCGATGGGGCTTGCGGCATCAGTTCTGTACCTCGCTTGCCTTAACACTGGCGAAAGCAGGACTCAGACAGACATTGCAGAGGCAGCCGGTGTCACCGAAGTGACCGTCAGAAACAGATACAAGAATCTAAAGGCGACAATCCCAATCAGATACGACTAGAGCACGCTTTTTCCAACGCGAAAATCTCGTGTTTTGGGAATGTAGGATGGGTGGTCGCCTTGACCCACCTTTTTGATATTCCAGCCCTTAAACGATGTTTCTAACTCTAAGGTTGTTTCACTCATAGTTTTTTAGGTCAACTATCCAGACAGTTTCACCGCATTGCGAGTAGCGAGTAGAGAATTTTCTCCTGTGGGCATAGTGGAGATCCCTCCCGCCCGCCTTAGTTGTTGTGACAGGCCGGTCACAGCCATAGTACAGAAGCACGGATACCAGTACGACAGCTGTAAGTCCATATCCTGACCGCAGATTCAACGATCTCTACCAGTGACTCTCTCGATATCTTTCTCCAGCATAGATTACCATCGTTGAAAACGAGAATCTGGATTTGGTGCCCCGATCGCAAATAGCTAAAGATTTTAGACGGTCGTCAGAGGATGATTGCTAATGCCGCGGCTCAGAATAGGGGTCGTACAGATGCGAATCTCATCTGACATCAAGAAAAACTCCGCAAACATCCTGAAGTATATTCGCCGTGCAAGTTCGAGAAATATCGACCTGCTATGCTTTCCCGAGTGCGCGCTTACAGGATACATTCGCAACCACCGGCAGATAGTTGAAAGTAATGTGACGGGTGAAATAGTCAAACTACGCGATGCATCGGATTCCTCTGGAGTTGCGATAGTCATAGGAACTTCTCTTCCATGGAGGGGCAGAACTTTCAATTCAGCCTTGATAATGATGCCGGGCAGCAGAATCAAGAAATACTTCAAGCACACGCTGACTGATTATGACAAGAAATACTTCTCACCTGGAACAAACGTCCAGGGATTCAGGATCAATGGCGTCAATTGTGGAGTGTTGATATGCAGGGATCAGAACGATCCGTCACTCCCAAGAAAGTTCAACAAAATTGATGTTTTGTTCTACCTGTCTTCCCATTACTATTCCCGCAAGGAATCAAAATACAAGGAAAGGAAAAACAAGGCCTTCCCAATTGTCCGGGCCATAGAAAACAGAGTTTATGTTGCAAAAGCGGATGCAGTCGGGCATCAAGGCGGCCTTGTAAGCGCTGGATCCAGCATGATAGTGAACCCTGATGGCGAGGTCCTTGCAGAGGCACCGCGCATGAAGGATGCCTTGCTAGAACTGAGCCTTTAAGGTGATTATCTTGAAGGGGTGCACTTCAAGTTCTACTGTTTCCCGTCCAATGTCAGTCCCTTCGTCTAGCTCGTTTTCCAGAAGATCCAATAATTGAACCCTTTTCACTGGCCTATCAAATCGAAGACGTGCGATGGTTTTTCGCCCCTCTGTTTCATAGAGCCGTACTATCAATGAAGGCGTTTTGCTCCTGCCATCCGGCGCCGCTGACTTTATAGTGCTCAAGAGTATGTTCCGGGGCTCAATTTCGAGAAAAGAATAATGCATCCGTGGTTGGCTTTCGCGGCGATCATGATCAGGCACCGCGCTTAACTGCATCGCTATAAGTGGCAAGTTCACTTCAGCTGCGCGCCTGTAAGTTTCCGCCTCCCTCCAACTCTTTCTGTGCGGCAGGATGGAATACCTGAATGTGTGCAGTCCCAATTCATTGGCGTCCGGGGTGGGAATGCATGGACCCTTGGTGCCATCAGCTGAGAGTAAGACTATGCTACGCAAGAGCGTAAGGTACAACTTGCCGTCTCTTACCTCGTGAGAAGGCGTTCCCTGATGCAAGAGAGAGATGCCTTTGCCATTCTTGCCACCACCACTGGAGCAGTCAATCCATTCAAATGATGGGAAAACACCTGAGGGCTTTTCCTTCCATCCCTTTTCCTCCTTCCAATAGTAGAGGTCAGCTTTTCTAGAGATAGCGCCAAATTGCGTTCCGCACCAGTAGGATTTCCCTCGACCAACGGGAACATCAAAGCGTACTCTTAGTCTGGAGTGAGGGTGTCGATCGTCAACTCGAGTTACAAAGTCTATCCTGTCCAAGTCGCGGTAGAGGACAATTTCCTTCTCAATATCGACAAAATTGTGTCTGTAGATCATTGACTTGAACTTCTCGGTAAGCCGATATGGCCATCTGAGCGCATAGTACTTGCTCTTGAACCTGATTATGTGGCGGGTCTTTCCTTTCTCTACTTCGTAACTTTCTGACTTGAAAGCACCATACTTTATGCCTTCGCCTGTTTCTGACTTCATCAGACCTATTGTGTCTTTATGGTAGTACAGGTCTCCAAGCTCCTCTTCGAGTCTAAGCTCGTTTCCCTCACCAAAGTCCTCGCCCTCTTGCTGTATCCTAATAATTCCTGTTTCCGGGTCAATTTTCACGTCAAAATTATCCGTTGAAAATGATGTGTCAGAGGCTAGGGTGGCAGTCAACTCCGTGCGTTCATCGCCGGGTATTACTTCAAACATTCTAAAGCCCAAAGCCGGTATCTTTGCCATGAAGCCAATGGTAGCACTCTTGATCCCATTGCCATTTTCATGCATTGAATACTGTAGAATGTCAACCTCGAATGTCTCGCCCTCTGACCGCAAATGACTGATCCCCTTCATCTGACCTTCCTCAAATTCCAGGGTGCACTCGACCCAGTTCTTTACCTGCCATGACAGAGAATTGAATACAACTACGATCTTGTTGCTTTCTCCGGCGGCCAATCTGCTTGCGATAGACACCAAACAGTCATGAATTGACTTCATTATGGTGTCGCCAGAACTTCGGAATATCTCTCTGACTTCGTTATACACCTCGTCTATGCCGGTTCCAGGCACAACGTCGTGCATTGCTATAAACAGTATGTTTCTCCAATAGTTTGCTAGTTGTTCGGAAAAATCAGAGCACCCGGGAATCAGCTTGGCAATCGTGTTCCAGCGCTCAAGTGTAAGGATGGCATTTTCATACATCTTGGCTCCTTGTTTTATCCATGCTCTTGATGATGTACAATCAGGGAATACCTCTGAAAGCCTGCCTGAATACATCTCGCCCTTTCTTACCTTGAATTCTTCTCCGGATTCTTCAAGTGCAACAAAAAATTCCTGTGGAGTGGATATTTCCATCCTGGCAACATTGCCGTTCTCCTCATTCCATTTCTTCACTATGCTTGATGTCTCCTGCTGCGGCAACGTTACGCCGCTACCCGAGGGCATCAAGATGTTACTAGTGGCCGCATGCTTCTTTAGCACAGTATAAGAGTTGTAAAGTTTTGTAAGGTCAAGCCCTGCCCTGTATCCAAGCGGCATCCAGTGACAGAGAATTTGAGACTGGTCAAGCCCTTCCCAGATAAACTCTGATGGTTTTCCCGAGTCGGCACCTCGCCGGAAGGCAAAGAATCTATAGCCACACCCTTTCAGTATCTGTGGCAACTGCGCGCTAAAGCCAAATTCGTCGGCTCCCCAGCCAACGACTATGTTCTTGCCAAATTTTTCCTTGATGTACTTTTTTCCTTCGATGATTTCTCTTATCAGCACTTCACCATGCGGGATCATTGTATCTGAAAGCAAGTATTGTCCACCAGCTATGGCTAGCCTATCTTTCTCGATAAGGCTCTTTATCTCTGAAAATAGATGGGGGTGGTTATTCTCTATGTACTCCAAGAGAAAGGTCTGTTCTATGGTAAACTTGTAGTCTGCAGTTTTCTTGATAATGTCAATGACATTCTTGAGGATGAGCTCTGTATTGATGTAGTAGTAGTCTTCTTTGTTAAAGGCCCACACTGCATCGTAGTGCGTGTGTGGAACAAGAAAAATTCTATCAGGTGCCACCATCTAAGCGCTCTGCCTCCTTCATTATCTTTGCAAATGCACGTTCCCAACCTGCAGGACCTATTCCTTCAAGTCTTACAACATTTGGAATATCTACATCTGCCCAAGTGCCGTCATATTTCTGCACTAGCATGGCAACATCTGTAGATTTGAGCATTGGTATGTCATTTGAGCTATCGCCGATTCCTATGAATATCAGTCTGCCGGCCAGTTTTTTCCTGTAGAGGTCTTTCAATATCTGCACGGCCTTGCCCTTGTCGTTGCCTGCTGTAACATCGAAATATCTGCCTCCGTGAATTACTTGCAGGCCAGGTCCTTCGCGCAACGCCTGTTCAAACCGCGCTTTCTCCTCCTTGTCTATTTGCAGGATGGTCTCTCCATACTGTCTCCTTGACATCCTTTCTGCTTCAGCATGGGTCATCCCAACTATTTTGGCAAGTTCGTCTATCGATACGTCGCTGACGCCTTTGAAGTATATGCCTGTCGTCTTGCGAATCTCTTGCAGCGCATTTCTTATCTGGCTCGAAGGCTTGCCCAGCTCAATCACCCAATGACCATTGACAGACCGCGCACCATACCTGTCAAGGTCTCCTGCATCAAAATAACCGTCGGGAATTACTATGGCTCCGCCATTTTCTATTATGAATGGCTCTCTTTCAAGATCCAAATCGTTCCTTATTGCATTCTGCTCTGACCATGTTTTTGAAGAGCAAAGCACAACTGGTATTGACGATTCACTTAGCCTTTTGACCAGCTCAGTGGATCTTCCGTATTCTCGCGTAAATGCGTCGATCAGTGTTCCATCAATATCGGTAAAAACCACTACGTGCTTCTTGGAATGGTTGGTGCCAGTCACTACTATTTCACCTTGCTTCTAACAAATTTCATAGGGTCGACAAACCTGCGTGCAAAGCTCCGCTCGTTATCATAATAAGAAGGCACTTTGATAGCCTCGATCTTGTCACCAAAAATTCTTGGACTCTGGCCGTCGTCCACATAGGAATGCGGCCATACTACAGTATCCGCATAGCCCAACGGTTGTGCGGTAAATGTCATAACGCCATTACTGTCTTCTTTTTCTTTATCCTGGTTATCTTTCGATTTCCTGTCGACATGATCATTGATGACATTCTTTGTCGATTTCATGCCCATGACCGCCTTGGACCCATCGCTTCTTGGAATTCTCAGCGCCATCCCATTTATCTTGCCTTCAAGACACCGAGAGATTCCTCCTATGGACTTGGCAGCTCTTGTAGTGGTTGGTGTATTGGACGCAGAAGCAGCTCTGGTACACCAGAAATCCTTGTGCGGCGCATCCGCCAATAGCGGATCGTTGGTGTATGAATGGGTAGTTATCATGTGACCACTCTATATTCCAAACCTGTCATTAAGAACTTTTAGTAATGGTGCAATGTAATTTGCGGTGAATGACGGACGTCGAGATCAGATGCAAGAATCGAAAAAAATTCAGCTCGAATTGGATTCTCTCCGCCCCTTTAGATATTGATCTTGGTCGCCTTATTAGCTCATTATAATTTTGGTAGCTAGTGGAAACACAAATGCCTAAATAACAAATTTCGCAATATTGTGCCAATAACAGTGGCCGAGCGGTTGGCAAAGGGAACAACATCTGATGTTGAAACTATCAAGAGAAATGCCTTACAACTGTCGCTCGTCGCCATCTCGTCTGTCTTTGTCTTTGAATTTGTAGCAGGCATTCTCACAAACAGCCTTGCCCTCATAACAGATGGCGCCCACGCCTTGCTGGACGCTGTAGTCACAGCGATACTGATAATTGCTGTAACGCTCGCCCTCAAACCACGCGATATTGACCACACCTATGGTCACGGAAAGATCGAGACAATCGGCGGCCTGATCGGAGGTATCGCGCTCTTTGTAGTTGCAATTTTTTTCATTTACGAGGCCTCCATGAGAGTCGCGTTTTCCGGACCGCCTGCACTTGTGAATGCAGGTACCGTGGGATTTGCAGCAATTTTTTACACGCTTGCTGTTGATGGGTTCAGGATAACCGTTCTTCGACGAGCGATGAGCAGGACTGAAATGACTGGTGGACTGTCCACTTTGAAAGCCGACTTTTACCATGCATTTGCAGACCTCGCCTCCACAACTGTCGCTTTCGTAGGCATCTGGCTTGCGACAGCTGGATTTGGCTACGGGGATTCTGTGGCAGCCATGATACTGGGAGGTTTTCTTGCATATCTGAGCAGCAGGTTTGCCTACCAGAATGCATTGGAACTTACAGACGTGATATCGCCCAAGCTAGTTGCAACAGTAAGGCAGGCAGCAAATTGCACCGAAGGGGTTCTTGAATGCAGTGATGTTAAGATGCGTAGAGTAGGAAGGGATACTTTTGTCGAAGCAACAATCACGATGAGCTCTGACAAGAGTTTTGAAAGTGCGCATGACATCAGTGCTCAAGTAGAGAGCAACATAGGAGAAAGCCTGTCCAGGGCTGGCCTGAACGTCAAGCCCCGGAACATCACTGTGCACTTTGAGCCAAGAGACAGTAACCTTCCTCTGGAATCCCTGATCGAAAGGGTGGCTGCCAGAGTGAGTGGCGTTAGAGGCATACATAATGTGATCGTGTCAAGAATCGGAGCTACCGAGTTGATAGGCATATCACTTCACATCCAGGTCAAAAGATCAGCGACGCTGAGTGAGGCACACTCGATCGCAAATTCTGTTGAGGACGCGATAAAAACGCGGCTCAAGAATGTAGACAACATTACAGTCCACCTTGAACCCTTGATGCCTGAAATCGGTGGAGTCGAGCCGGTTGCAGACGTTGACACGCGGGATGCAATAAGGGAAATCGTAGCCAAAGCCAGCGACGTAAAGAGAGTTGGCAAGATTGCCACGTACAGAGCAGATGATATCCTAAAAATAGATGCGGATTGCGCCTTCAACAGCGAGATGACTATAGAACAGATACATGAGCGCGTTTCTGATATCGAGAAACAGATACGGGCAAGATTTCCTGGCTCGATCGTGACTATACACGCAGAGCCCACTACCTAGTGGGCTTCAAGCATCAGGTTGAGCTTTTCCACCAAGTTTGGAATCCTTATGGGTTTCTTTATGAAATCCTTGACTTTAATTGATGGTATCACTTTGGAAAATTCGTCTTCATTTATTTCAAAGGCTGTAATGAAGGCAATGGGTATCGACCCATTCCTTTCTCTTATCTTGCGGTAAAATTCAAAGCCGCTCATCTTGGGCATCTTGATGTCTGTCAAGATTAGGCTATAACGATCCGAAGGGCTGCTTGAAAATGCCCGCAGCGCGGCCTCTGCACTGTTGAATGTGTCTACTACAAACCCACCCTTTGACTCCAAGCCTGATTTTAGAATTGTAAGAATATCTCCTTCGTCGTCGACGATCAGGATTCTCGGCGGCGAGTTCTGGTGTCTCTTCCGTCCACCACCGCCGCTTGTCATTACTACAGTAAAATGCTCTGGGCATCTATTTAACAAGATCGCATCAACACAACATTCCTTTCTGAATTTTCCTTATTGCACACTGCAGGAAAAGAGAAATGCAGTCTGACAGCAATAGCTGTTGCTGCTATTTCTGCTAATTGGCCCAGTCTGCCTGGTCTGCTACGTTGGATGCAACGCTCATCCAATCAGGCGAGTCGTAAACGTAGTCCACTTGATCGATTATAGCCCTGAATTCGTCTTCGCTTGATATCCCACTGTGTGACAGAACCCCTAAGTTGCCTTCGCTTATTCCACTAGAATCAACTTTCTGAGGTAGACCTGCATTCTCGTTAACGATAATGATGTCGCCAAGGTTCTTGTAGGATTTCGCTACGGGTGAACCGGCGTTCAGGATCGAAAGACCTGACCCGTCAGTAACATGATCATAATAACCCTCAGCTGACGGGTTGACTTCGTCGAAAAAGATTCCGTCAACGCCATGCCCGTTATTGTACGCATCAGCTTCGTCTTTCACCGGCTCTGCACTCTTGCCTGCATAGCCTGTTGCAACATAGCCGACGACCTTTATGTCTGCGTCCTGCAAATCGTTAATTACATCTGCCCAATGGGTATTTCCGGCTACTACCTGTCTGCTTGATGGGTTGGTGATTGCAATAGTCTCTGTATCCGCATTTGCCTCTTTTGCATCAACCAACGTGCTCCGCCCTGCGTCCTATACATACATGGGCACTACCATCCCGTTGCCTGTGTCCGCGGATGCATTGTCTGATGATGTCATCACCGTTGTCAAAAGCACAGCTGCAACAATCGCTGCTGCTGTCGTGACCTGTACCTTGTCTAATGGCATCCACGCATACCGCACTTTACATCTGGTTTAGCCCTATTAGAATGGTTTTCAGACCTCGTCGTAGGAAAGAATTGCATTACACCTTGAGATAAAATCAATTTGACAGTCATGCCACGACATAAGCGATCCGGACTGGGCTCGATCTTTCTCGTGAATCATTGGGAAAGTTTATCCGCCCATGGACATCATACCTACCACGTTTCATAATTGCCGTCGGCAATCGCAGTTACAGACAGGATGATAAGGGAGTTCATGCCTCCGCGCTCGCTTCAGGCGAGAAAAGGAGACAGCGGAGTGGTGCTGGTAGCAGGCGGAAGCCGTTTCTACCATGGCGCACCGGTGCTCGCGTCGATGGCCGCTCTTCGCTCCGGATCCGATCTGGTCTATACCGCAGTCCCCAGATCAATAGTAACCGCAGTCAGATCGTTCTCTCCAGCGCTCATAGCTCTTCCGCTACCCGACGACAAACTGACAGTCGGATCGGCAAACAGGCTGATTGCGATGATGCCAAAACGCGCTGATGCAGCAGCAATAGGCATGGGGATGACGCTAAAGCCGGAAGCAATATCCGCGCTCGTCGGCAAGCTAAAGGAAGCAGACACAAAGATATTGCTTGATGCATCGGCCCTCATACCGCAGGTGCTGACGGATATCTCTGGGACCGGAAGCATCGTGACGCCGCACGCCGGGGAATACCGGCGGCTATTTGGCAGCGATCCTGGAACCACAAAGGAAGAGATGGTGTCAACCGTGCACAAGACTGCAAAAGAACATGGCATAACAATAGCGCTCAAAGGCTGGATGAATGTGATTTCAGATGGCGAGCAAACCGCTGCAATAAAGAGATCAACTCCTGCAATGACTGTGGGCGGAACGGGTGATGTTCTTTCGGGGCTTGCAGCAGGACTGCTGGCAAGGACGAAAAGACCCTTCGATGCTGCAGTCTCAGCTGTATATCTCAACGGCATAGCAGGCAGCATTGCGTTCAAACGCACTGGCCTCCACATGATCGCTACCGACCTGATCGACAGCTTGCCGGACGCGATGAAGCCGTACGACAGGATCAAGTAGTCGAAAGAGCGTATACGCGTTTCTTGGACTTATTTTCCAGTGGGGGTATGGAGCGGTAGTGTGCCATCCAACGCTCACCCGATGTGCATTACTGAAACACGGAACCGTTGCCTGGATGTAGTTTAAACATCCGCAACAACACGCTTTCCGTGGAATTAGATGTCATTGTAGATGATTCAGTGTCCTGTGTTCTTTCTATGATACCGGTTCCAACGATGCGTCTCAGCTTCTGCACCTGAAAGAAGACCGTTGTTGAGTTCGTACATGGGAATCTTTTTCGCCCAACGCTTTTGATTGAAGATCTGCTACTACTCAACATATTGAAACTTGATCATGCCATTGTAGTACAGAGAAAACCTCTTGGCCTCTCGACGTAACCAATTTTAATGGCTCCTCTGCCACCTGAGTTGTATCTATATGAGCGAGCCGGCTCCAGAGCATCTGATCACGTTTGAAGAGTTTTCAAAAGTTCACCTCCGGGTAGGCAAGGTGACCCACGCTGAGGCAATACCGGGTATGAAGAAGGTGTTCAAGGCTACTGTGGACCTTGGCAATGAGCAGAGGGAGGTTGCGGTGGGAGGAGCGCTGCACTACAAGCCGGAAGAGTTTGTTGGACGGATCGTGGTCGTTTGTACCAACCTCGAGCCAAAAAAGATCGGCAACATTATTTCAAGAGGCATGCTATTAGCTGCTGACGGGCCGGAGGGTAAGCCTCTATTTCTGACAACGACAGAGGACGCACCGGTTGGTGCGCCGATACATTGAAAGCGCTTCAAATGGGCTATCCCCGGCTGCGCCAACCATGCTGACTTTGCATGACAACCTTTTTGTCGTGCGGGCAACAGCGCATTGCGATTGCGTGTAGGCGCGGAAAATTTTGCCCCCCCGTATGCGTTCGTTGGAGTTACAAACTCTTTCCATCTCAAGATCTGATCTTTTTTCTCCCCCAGACTGAGCCTCGCTTGTCTCCTTCAGTTGCTGTGGGACAAGCAGGGGTTTTCTTCTCTGTGTCTGCAACTAGAGCGTACAGCAGGCACAGTCCAGCGGTCTTGCGTGATCCTGGTAGTGATAGGCAGGAAACCCCAGAAGCTCTCCCGGGGCTTGGAGGATGTCTGCAGGGACCTGCTAGCCTATTCCGGGACCGAACTTTGATGGACCATTTTTCCTGCTCTGGATCTCTTCAAGAATTGACTCATACTGCCTGTCGAGAGGCTTGGTGTCTATCGGTATATTTTCCAGTCTTGAAAACGCAGAAATGATCGTTTTTGCGGCCAGGGGCTGCGGCATGTTTGTCTCGGCTATCTCTCCAAACAACCCTATGGCATCAATTCTCCGTTCTGCTGCTAGCCCAAGGATGAGGCCGTTGAACCATGTTATGGTCGTTATCTCGTTTCCCACAAGCTCGATCCCAGCTTTTGCAAGCACTTTCTTGAGCCCCGGCCTGTTGACAACACCACATGCCCTTGGCGCGCCTGTCACCTGCTCGCGCAGGTACCCTCCAGCACCATAAAGCCTTGTAACTTTTCCTACCGACTGAACATAATCAAGCAGCACATTGCACAACTTGTGAAGCGAGCCAGGGTCCTGGGGCTGCGTCTCACCAGTGAATATCATCAACTTGTGTCTCTTATCGTAGCCTATTTTGTAAGTGTCAGTTGCACTCCTTACGACACCGTCGGCGTAACTGACCCACGGCTTATCACTTGAAACTATTTCTGCCACGGGTTCTGCTTTTAGATGATGCGACAGGAACGAGGAAACTAGCCCGCCGACTCTGCCCATGTCGGGAAGCGACGCAAGCAAAGTAAATTCAGAAGCCTTGACATCATTCAGCTTGTTTATCCTGATCATTTCCTATTCCTTCCATCCCGTTTATCTTTGCCAAGAATCCACAGATAGATGTATAGTCCTGTTCAGAAAAGCCGCTATTCTTAGCAGCGCGAAATATCTGTTCTGCTAGCGAAGTCTGCGGCAGCGTGATGCCAGATGACCTCGCAGTGTCAGTTGCAAGCTCCAAGTCCTTTAGCATGTTCCTTAGGTAGAACGACGGCGCAAAATCGCTCTTGACCATTTTGGGGCCTTTCTTTTCAGACAGGCCTGTCTTGAAGTAAGTTGAATTCAAAATCTCTACAAATATCGATGGATCAATCCCTGCTCCTTTGGCGAGCATTATGCCTTCGGACACTGCGCTTGCGACAAGTGCAATGTTCAGGTTCATGGCAAGTTTGATCGCGTTTGCAGACCCGTCTCTGTCTCCGATGTAGAAGGTCTTGCCGAGCTTTTCGATGACCTGCCTTGACTTTTCAAACGCCTGCCTGTTGCCTGCCACCATCGGCACCAAGTCGCCAGTCTCGGCAGCAGCCGGTCCTCCCATCACTGGCATGCCAAGCATCTCAATCCCTGCTTTGCGCAATTCGGCCGCACAATAGGCTGATTGGGCGGGGGATATCGTGCTTGCGTCAGCGACAATTACGCTGCGATTGGAGGTTTCAATGATGCCGCTGTTACCCTTGCCCAACAATATTTCCTTGACTGCTGCAAAGTCAGTAACAACTGTAATAACAAGATCACAGCTGTCACTAAGCTCTTTTGGGCTAGATGCCACTGTGGCGCTCCCTGAAAACCTGCTCGCCTTTGAGGCTGTCCGGTTGTACACAGATACTTTGTGGCCAGTGCTGATCAATCTTGTAGCAATGCCCGAACCCATGAGCCCAAGTCCTGCGACACCAACTCTCATATATGGATGCCCTCAGCAACAGCGAGCATAAAAAACTATGCTGCTCAAAGACCCTCCCTCCCTTGGAGGTGCTCCTTGATTTATTACATTGTATACAGGAAATGGTGTGCACCAACATGTCTGGTCTCTGGTACAGCGGAGCGGCTGTTCATGAAGAAAAGAAGAGCAAGTCAATACTTCATCCATTCTCTGTCAAAGGCTACAGCGGCCTTGCGATAAACCCGTATCAGGGCTGCAGCCACCGCTGCGCCTATTGCTATGCCACATACGAATGGTCCCCTGAATTTTTCGACAGAATTTACGCCAAGAGCAATGCAGATGAGGTGCTTGACAGGCAGCTGGCATCGTGGAATTCTGATACAATTGACACAGTAATGGTGGCTTCGGCGACGGACGCATACCAGCCGGCCGAGCTACGGTATGGCCTTACCCGCAAGTGTGTGCAAGTCTTGCAGAAATACAACGTGCCATATTGCGTGTTCACAAAATCTGCCACAATAATCGAGCGAGACCTTGAGCTGCACCGAAAGTATCGCGACAACTGCTTTATCATCTGGTCTATAACAACAGTCGATGAAAAGAAGAGAAGGGTGATTGAACCTGGCACGCCACCTGCAAGCAAGATGTTTGAGACCATAAAGAAATTTGCAGATGCTGGCGTGACCTGCGGCGTCAATATTGACCCGATAATACCGCTTGTCACTGACACCAATGAAGAGCTGGAAGCGATCGTCAAGGCATGCAGCGAGGCGGGACTGCACCACGTCTTTGGAGCGATGCTCCGGCTTCGAGCCGATATCTGGGAACGCATAAAGATCGCCCTGCGGTTGCTTGAAATTTCAGATGGAGTTAAAAAGTACAAGCAGTTCTATGGCTTTCAAGAACCTCTTGATGCCTTCTATGTTTCAGCCAAACAGTGGTATGCGGATCAGATAAGCAGCAGGCTTGAAAGCTTGGTGAGAATCTACGGAATGTCTACCGAATTCCCTGACCATATGGGATCTCGACGCATAGACAGGTCGCAGACAGGTCAGACAAGTCTGTACAATTTCATTGATGTAAGCTAGCAACGTGTCCATACAGGTTGTGCATCTGGATCTACTTCAGCCTTCGGTCAGCGAAAAATATCATTTCGCATTCGCAGTGGCCATCAATCCTTACCTGTCTTCCGCATCTTGGGCAGATCGACAGCGGAGCAGGAGCCTCTTCTGCAGAAAGAGTTGACATACTGTCTATTGGCCGCCGGTGTTAATAAGAATTTAGTGAAATGCCAGCGTGTGCGATGATTATTGTTCTATCCAAGAGTAAATAGAAGAGATTCAGGTATAGACAGTACCAATATTGTAATTTTTGCAAACCGTGCAACCATTATTAGCATGCTGGATAACCTTCAGGACATGCAATATCGCAATCCCACGCCCACAGTCGACATCATTTTGCAGCGTCAATCCAAAGTCTTGATGATAAGGCGAAAGAAGGACCCTTTCATGGGCCAGCTTGCGCTTCCCGGTGGATTTGTCAATGAGGGTGAAACTGCAGAAGCGGCTGTGAAGCGTGAGGCCATGGAGGAGACTTCACTTGAAGTTGAGCCGATAGAAATCCTGGGCGTATATTCCGATCCAAAGCGCGACCCTCGCAAGCACATCCTTACTGTAGTATTTGTCGGGATAATCCTCGGTGGTTCGGACAAGGCGGGAGATGATGCTGAAAGTGTCGAATGGGTAGATCTAGCGGACATTGAAAAACAGCAGATCGCTTTTGACCATCTGACAATACTCCGCGACTACAAAAAGTGGAAGGCATCAGGAGGAACCTTTTGGTCGACCAAGAGAAGAAATGATTAAAATCCCTGCCATCCAATGAGAAGCAGTTTGCGCACCGAGAAGGATATTCGGCTCAGGATAGACCTGCTGGAGGGGCAGTCAAGTTCCATTGCCAAGATACTTGCAAAGGCCATCCGCGAGAACAACGAAAAGGCGTTCAAAGAGTATGCAGAGCGCCTCGCGGCCAATAGGGGTAGGGTAGAAGAGTTGTTGTGGGTTCTCGGAGAAAAAGCTGGCCAGAGCGTGCTTGACCTTCAGATCGTGGGCAGAAGCAACCTTTCCGTGAAGGATGCAATTGAAAAGCTTCGCACGGGCGAGATAAAGATGGACGATCTGTCCTCAGACGCGCAGGCGATGGTGAGGAAGGGCGCGCTGGAAATGAAGAACGCGCGCAAACCCGGCTGAGATTTCCGGCATTAGCTTGTACAAATTCATTGAGTTGTACCTCTATACTGCAAAATATATATAAAACATAACAGCGTTATATGAGCTGCACATGACCGCAAATGAAGACCTGAACATGGATTATAGCAAATATGACTTTAAGGATTCTACAGAGCTATACGTATACCTCAGCAAGAAGGGGCTCTCTAGAGGCACAATTGAGGAGATCAGTCGACTGAAAGGCGAGCCAGACTGGATGAGGGATTTCAGGCTCAGGTCGTATGAGGTCTTTATGAGCAAGCCAATGCCGAATTGGGGAGGCGACCTAAGCAAGATTGATTTTCAAAATATCTACTATTATGCCAAGGCTGCGGAAAAAAGCAGCAAAAGCTGGGATGATGTTCCTGAGTCAGTAAGGAACACCTTTGAAAAGCTCGGCATCCCTGAAGCAGAGCGCAAGTTCCTTGCAGGCGTGGGTGCACAGTACGAATCTGAAGTCGTTTACCACAATTTGAGAGAAGACCTGCAAAAGCAGGGCGTAATTTTTGTCGACACCGATACTGCGGTCAAGGAATATCCAGAGATCGTCAAGAAGCACTTTGGCAAGGTCATCCCGCCAGAGGACAACAAGTTTGCAGCACTCAACAGCGCAGTATGGTCAGGCGGATCGTTCATTTACGTGCCGCCAAACGTCAAGGTCGAGCTGCCGCTGCAGGCCTACTTCAGGATAAACGCAGAAAACATTGGCCAGTTTGAAAGGACGCTTATCATTGCAGACGAAGGAGCGGAGGTGCACTATATCGAAGGCTGCACCGCGCCAGTATATACCACTGAATCATTGCACTCTGCTGTAGTCGAGCTGATTGCAAAGAAGGGTGCCAAGATCAGGTACACGACCATCCAGAACTGGAGCAAGGACGTCTACAATCTTGTGACCAAGAGGGCGTATGCTTACGAAAACGCCAAAGTCGAGTGGATCGATGGCAACATTGGTAGCAAGCTGACCATGAAATATCCGGGCGTCTATATGCTCGGCAAGGGAGCACATGCCGAAGTTGTGTCGGTGGCTTTTGCAGGCGCCGGCATGCACCAGGACGCTGGAGCAAAGGCAGTCCATCTCGCTCCAAACACCACTTCAAGGATCACCAGCAAGTCTGTCAGCAAGGACTCTGGAAGGACCACCTACAGGGGCCTCTTGCACGTAGCCAAGGGTGCGACCGGCGTCAAGTCAAATGTCAGATGTGATGCATTGCTCCTCGACGAGCGCTCCAGAACGGACACGTACCCATACATCGAAGTCAACGAGGACGATGCCACGATCACACACGAAGCGACCGTCGGCAAGATTGGCGAGGACCAGATATTCTATCTTATGAGCAGAGGATATTCCGAGTCTGACGCATTGTCGCTCATCGTGGGCGGGTTCATGGACCCATTCACAAAAGAGCTGCCAATGGAGTATGCCGTAGAGCTTACCCGACTGATCAAGCTCGAAATGGAAGGCTCTGTCGGATAAAACCCGGCCGCGGTGATCCAGTAAAATGGCTACTACTTCACTATCCTCAATTGACAGGACGTACATCGATTCACTAGCCAACGGAGGGCCCAGCTGGCTTGTCGAGATGCGCAAACAAGCGTTTTCGCACTACCAGACACTGCCAGCAGAAGTTTCTCCACTGTATTCAAAGTATTCGGACGTCAACAAGATCAAGTCGCAGAACGTGCACTTTTCGCAATCAAGGCAGGCCGCGCTCAGCAAAGACCTTGCTGACAGGCTCAAAGAACTTGAAAACGAAACAGGGGTGCTGCAGGTCGGCCAAGAAATAAACCGAATTTTTGTCGAGGACAGCGTCGCCAAACAGGGCGTCATTGTTTCAGGATTGAAAGAGGCGCTTGTCAAGCACGGCGACTTGGTAAAATCGCACATGGACGCAAACCCGCTCAGCTATGGCGAAGACAAGTACTTGGCGCTTGAGGCATCGGCCTTCCAGTCAGGCATTTTCATCTACATCCCGAGGAACACCGTGCTGGAAGAGCAGATTAGGATAATCACCTCTCTCGCTGACGACGGTACTTCACTGATATCTCGAAACATTGTTGTCGCCGACACGGGCTCCAAAGCAACTGTGGTACAAGAGGTCTACGCTCCCGGCTCGTCCGGCAGGCAGGAGGTCCAACAAGGATACTTTGAGCTGATCGAAACAAGCGTCAAGCCAAACGCCCACCTGGAGTTGGTCACGCTGCAGGCGATGAGCCCAGACACCGTCAACGTTTCAAACAGGAAGGCGTTTGTTGAAAGGGACGCCAAGATGTCGTGGTATCTCGGCATGTTTGGCTCGCTTTTGTCCCGCTACAAGACTGATAGCACCATGAAAGATGCGGGCGCATCCGCAGAAGACGTGGAGATCATCTTCGGTGACAGTAACCAGTCCTTTGACGTGACTTCAAACCTCATCCACAACGGGAAGCATTCAAGAGGCAGGGTGCTCGTCAAATCAGTCCTCAAGGACACATCAAAGTCTCTGTTCAAGGGCATGATCAAGATCGGTAAGGACGGCAAGGGCACCGAGTCGTATCTGGCTGGTCATGCGATACTGCTTGACCGGGGAGCAAAGTCTGACTCTATACCTGGACTTGAAATTGAAACCAACGAAGTAAAGGCGACACACTCGGCATCAGTCGCCCAGATTGATGAGAACCAGATCTATTACCTCTGCACACGCGGACTGAGCAGAGAAGGCGCCAAACGCGAGATCGTGTCCGGCTTCTTGGAACCACTGTCCAGAAAGATGGGTCCAACTATCAGGGCATGGGTCAACTACCTCATCGATAACAAGTGGCAGGGCAAACAGTTGATGCTGCGGACGGACGAAGCAATGGAGCAGATCCTGGAAGTAGAAAAGTCTCGCTACCGCGAAACGCAGGACATTTTCGAAAAGCACTACAAGTACCGCTAGTGGCAGTGTTGGAAGAGGGATCTCAGATATGGTAGAAGAATGGGTAAAGGTATGTGACGACAAGGCGCTCAAGGATGGCGACCTGCTGGATTTCGATTATGGCGACAAAAAGATTCTACTTGTAAGGGCTGGAGGCAAAGTGTTTGCTACAGACAGAATCTGTACACATGCATACGCCGATCTGTCAACTGGGATTCTGAACGAGGAAGAGAAAACGGTCACCTGTCCGCTTCACCTATCTGCGTTCAAGCTGGATTCCGGAGTGCCGCAGAACCTGCCGGCAGAAGAGCCCCTCGGAACTTACAAGGTTAAAATACAGGACAACGCAATTTACATTCAGCTGGGACAATAGAATGATGCAAAAGGGCGCTCTCGACGTTGAAAAGATAAGGGCAGATTTTCCTATCCTCAACCGAAAGGTAAGCGGAGGCAAGCCCTTGGTCTATCTAGACAATGCGGCGACTACACAAAAGCCCCTTGCAGTCATTGATGCTATCCATGATTATTATCTGAATTACAACTCAAATATCCATCGAGCAGTTCACCAGCTCGCTGAGGAGGCAACGATCGCTTTTGAAAACACGAGGGAAAAGGTGGCAAAATTCATCAACGCCAAGTCGACGGAAGAGATCATTTTCACCCGCAACGCGACAGAGGCACTCAACCTCGTTGCATATTCGTGGGGACGAGCCAACGTCAAGAAAGACGACAAGATAGTGATTACCGAGATAGAACACCACAGCAATATCGTGCCGTGGCAGATACTGACTTCTGAAAAAGGTGCCAAACTGGAATACATCGGTGTGGACGACAACGGCTACCTGAAGATGCAGGAGTACAAACAGCATCTTGACAGCAACAAGGTCAAGTTGGTGTCAGTAACGCACATGTCAAACGTCCTTGGAACGATCGTCCCTGTCCGCGACATTATCAAGATGTCGCATGAAAGGGGAATCCCTGTGTTGATCGATGGCGCGCAGTCTGTTCCACACATGAAGGTGGATGTCCAGGAGATGGACTGTGACTTTATGGCATTTTCTGCTCACAAGATGCTAGGCCCAACGGGGGTAGGGGTGCTGTATGTAAAGAGGGACCTCTTGGAGAAGATGCCACCATTCATGGGAGGTGGAGACATGATAAAGGAGGTTCACAAGTATGAGACAAGGTACAACGATCTGCCGTACAAGTTCGAAGGCGGGACTCCAAACATTGCTGATGTAATTGGCTTTGGTGCAGCGATTGACTACCTGAACAAGCTCGGCATGGACAGGGTCAGGGAACATGAAATTGAGCTGACAAAATATGCGCTTGACGCTGTTTCGGGGGTAAAAGGGGTTACACTCTACGGCCCGCGCAATGCAAACGACCGAGGAGGCGTGGTGTCCTTCAACATTGGCGACATTCACCCACACGATTTGGCTACTATAATGAACGACCATGGGGTTGCAATAAGGTCTGGGCACCACTGCGCACAGGTGCTCATGGAGAGGCTTGATGTTGCTGCAACATCGCGAGCAAGTTTTTATATCTATAACACAAAAGAGGAAATAGATACTTTCATTGGAGCACTGGATGAAGCAAGGAGGCTATTCAAGATTTGAGTGATGATATTTACCGTGAAATAATCCTTGACCACTACCGCAATCCGAGGAACAAGGGCAAGTTGCCCGACGCCGACGTGAGCATACACGACAGTAACCCTCTGTGCGGTGACGAGATTGACATACATCTCAAAGTTGACGGTGACAAGATAAAGGACATAAGGTTCGAGGGCAGAGGCTGCGCAATAAGCCAGGCAAGCGCCTCTATGCTGACTGAGATGGTTGTCGGTAAACCGCTCACTTCAGTCAAGGAGCTCACAAAGGATGATATTCTCGAGAACATTGGTCTGATGAACCTCGGACCCGCCAGAATCAAATGCGCGCTGTTATCGCTCAAGGTGTTAAAGCTGGGTATGGTAAAGTACTATTCCGACAGAGATCCGGCTTCTGCCAAGAAACTGCAGGAAGATTCGAAGGGTCTGTAGATATAAATGCCCAAGGTCAACAGCCACGATATTCGCAAGATCATATTCGACAATTTCAACGACACCGACACGCGATTCTCAAATGACGAAATGCTTGGTTACCTGAACCAGATGGAGCAGTACAAGTCACTCGACGACGTGCTCGACTTTGAAGATGTTCTCCTAGACATGGAAAAGTCTGGCCTTCTCCGCCCAATAGCCCAGAACTTTAACACCCGCTATTACCGGTTATGGAACACACTCGAACCGGCTACCTGCAATGCTTGCGGATTTGCCACCTATTTCGCGCCAAGCGAAGAAGGCAAAGTCTGCCCAAAGTGCAGCGCGCAGATGTAATTCGAATCTGAGGGAAAACAGTTAAACGACAACAGCCACGCTCTTTTCACTGGTTGTCGTTTGCGCCTGTAAAAAGCAAGCCCCCCTGGATGATAAGGACGCGCTCAATGCATTTTGTTGCGCTCGTGGCAGCGTTTGTTGTATTCAGCGCAATAGTGGTATCTGGCGTCACGTTAGGAGCCGACGACGCGGCAAGCCGCTACTTCAAGTCAGTCCAAGGAAATGCCGCAGTTGATCTGGTAGTAATAGTCATAACTACAATGGGCGACGTCTCGACATTATTTTTCGCTGGCATAGTGTTGACAATAATCAGGCGCACTAGGAAGGCCGGCATGATCTTTTTGATCGCATTGATTGCAATAGTTGTTCTTGTGATGTACATCAAACCCCTGATCGGCAGGGAGATCCCTCCGTACACGTTTGAACCTGCGCTTGAGCTGCCCGAGAATTTCAGCCTCGAAAATGACAGTCTCGCTCCGTTTGCCGCGAATTTTGGATATCCTTCGGGCCACGTGTCGCGCACTACGGCCTTTGCCTTCATAGTGGGCTTCCTCCTCTACCAGAAGTCAAGGAAGGCCGCCTATGCAATTTGGGCACTTCCTGTAGCGGTCGGCATCACTCGGCTCTATGTGTTCCAACACTATCCTACTGACCTTATCGGGGGATTTCTCTTTGGAGCCATGGTGTCCGTGGTGCTTGCAAATGCCATGAAGCTTGACCAGCCCTTCCTGATGTCCAAGATAAAGGGCAAGGAGGACAAACCCTCCTCCAAGCCCACTGGTGGAAATCTTTAATTTTGGTCAGGGGGTAGTACTCCCACAGGATAATGCCTCTGTTATTGAACATAGCCGGGTCAGAGTGGGTGATCATTATACTACTTGGGCTCGTCCTGCTCTTTGGCACCAAGAGGCTGCCGCAGGTCTCCCGCACGATAGGCAAGGCGGTCGGTGAATACGAAAAGGCTAGGGCGACGTTCCGGCGCGAAATGGAGGAGGCAATGGACCCTGTAAAGAACATGACCCGAATGCCCAAGATTACCGGTCCTGTTGCCACAGAGAGGGAAAAGCTCGAAGCAATCGCCAATTCTCTCGGCATAGACGACTATGACGGTCTGACAGACGAACAGCTCCGCAGCCTGATATCGAAGAGAATGGCCAGCCAGTAACAGCAAGCATCGGCAGAGTAGTTCTTCAACACTTAAATACACAACTTTGGCACACCATTGGCATGTCAGCAACAATCAACCCGTTTGAGGTCGCTCTTAAACAGCTTGACGAAGCGGCAAAGATCATAAAATTAGACAAGGGTTTACACCAGGTTTTGGCACACCCAAAGCGTGTTCTTACAGTTTCGTTGCCTGTCAAAATGGACAACGGCGAAATCCGGGTCTTCACTGGGTTTAGGTCGCAGCATAACGACGCCCGGGGCCCTTACAAAGGAGGCATACGCTACCACCCGCAGGTGACCATCGACGAGGTCAAGGCCCTGTCGATGTGGATGACCTGGAAGTGTGCTGTCGCAGACATCCCATACGGAGGTGGCAAGGGTGGAATCATCTGCAATCCCAAGGAGATGTCAAACGGCGAGCTCGAACGCCTGACCCGGCGCTACGCATACGCTATTGCAGACATTATCGGCCCACACACAGACATCCCTGCACCTGACGTCTACACTGGCGGCAAGGAGATGGCATGGATAATGGACACATACTCTGCGCTAAAGGGCAACTATGTCCAACCAGAAGTCATTACCGGCAAGCCGATAGCAATTGGAGGATCGCTTGGAAGGAACGAGGCTACCGGACGTGGCCTTGCGTTCACCGTCAGGGAGGCAGCAAA
The DNA here is from genome assembly GCA_044507735.1 of Nitrosopumilales archaeon. Classification (GTDB taxonomy): domain Archaea; phylum Thermoproteota; class Nitrososphaeria; order Nitrososphaerales; family Nitrososphaeraceae; genus Nitrososphaera. The sequence continues at coordinate 91,588 of JBIQJB010000003.1, read as the reverse complement.
GAAACTGAAAATAGACATGAAATCCGCCACGGTGGCGGTTCAGGGCTTTGGAAACGCCGGCCAGTTTGCGTCGCAATTAGTTGAAGAGCAAGGCGCGACCGTCATTGCGGTTTCTGACTCGAAAGGAGGCGTCTTTAACAAGGAAGGCATGAAGGTGGATGCGCTGCGCAAGCACAAGGAAAAGACCGGCTCTGTAGTTGGATTCCCTGGAGCCAAGTCGATCAGCAACGAGGAATTGCTTGAAACCGAGTGCACGATACTGATACCTGCAGCCCTTGAAAACCAGATCACTGCCAAGAACGCTGGCAATGTGAAGGCCAAGGTTGTCGCAGAGGCGGCCAACGGGCCAACAACACCGGAGGCTGACGACATTCTGTACAAGAACAAGATCCTGATCATTCCTGACATCCTTGCTAACGGCGGTGGCGTCACCGTTTCGTATTTTGAGTGGCTGCAAAACCTGCGCAGGGAATACTGGACAGAAGAAGAAGTCAACGAAAGGCTGGACAAGAACATAACTAAATCTTTCCTCGACACTTATTCGACGTCGGAAAAGTACGGCGTCAACATGCGCAAGGCCAGCACTGTCCTTGCAGTGAATAGAGTTGTCGAGGCAATTCAAATTAGAGGACTCTGGCCGTAAGAGTCTCTCTTTATCTCTCTGATTTCTTCCTTCTCTCTTAATCTCTTTTTCCGGGTTTTTCAAAAAACAGACTACTATCTGATGTTGGAAAATTAAGAAGAGAAAGGGGAGGTTTCTTTTTGCTTACTCTGTGCTGAACGAGTGTCCGCACGAGCAGCTCTTGGTTACGTTGGGGTTGTTTATCTTGAAACCTGAACCCATCAGGCTCTCGATATAGTCAATGTTGGCACCCTTCAGGTATCTCTGGCTGTAGCTGTCAAGCAACAGCTTGACGCCGTTTTGTTCAATGACCTGGTCGTCTTCGTCTGGCTTTTCTTCAAACCCCATGCCATAGGACAGTCCTGCGCATCCTCCGCCGGAAACGTATACCCTCAGGTAAAGGCTAGAGTTGCCCTCTTGCTTCATGAATTCGGCAACCTTCTCAGCTGCCTTGGGGGTTATTGTTACTGTTTGCTGCTGAACGCTTTCCATCAGGCTCTTCTTGGCCAATTAAATATAATAAACTTTTTCCCCTTTTACTGCTTGGCTTCGGGGGTGGTAGTGGTCGTCGTCGTGGTCGTGGCCTCTGCCTTTGGCTGTTCTTCCTTCTTTTGCTCGGCGGCAGGTGCTGAGTAGCTTTCCACGAATCTGATGTTCTTGACAGATGGTACGAACTTGAAGATGTCATTTGCCACTGCGCGCTTGATTATCTGCAGACCTTCAGCAAGGTATGCCTCTTCAGGAAGCTCGATCTCTAGATTGGGCGCTGCAAGATTGATCTTGACCTTGCTTTCTTCCAGTCCCGTCCTCCTTTTCAAGAGCGCTGTTATCTTTTCATTGTCGGTTTCCAGCTTCTTGGTGACGTTGACATCGTATAGTAGAGTCTTGCCAGCAAATCTGTGATTAAAATCGACTTGGATCCTACCAGAACCGACATAGCGGACAATTCCAGTCCTGTCGTCAACTTCAATGACGTCTCCAACTCCGACTTCGTCGGCCTTGTCGCCCAGTTTGCGCTGGGGGATCATCCTTAACTTGTTTGGATCGCGTTCGCCAAAACCCTTGTCTGGTGTGATTTCCACGTTGAGCTTATCGCCCACATTGGCGTTTGCAAGCGCCTCATCCAATCCCTTGAGTACCCAGCTTTCGCCTACTGAAACAAGACGCGGCTCATATTTGCGCGTCGGATCGTATAGCTGGGCCACCTTCTTGGCCTCTTCTTCAAGGGTTGTTTCGAAAACTTCGTTAGTGTCTTTAACTCTAGCAGTGTAATCCACCAATATGAGAGAACCTTTTTCCAAAGGCATAGAAACCGACTTCTGTTTTACCTTATATTAATCTTCAAAAAGTGAGAAGGGCGCGTCAGCCAAGCGCCTTTAGCTTGTCCATCGCCACTGATGTCGCTTCCGGATTTGTCTTCATTCCAAGCATGTTCATCGCAGAGGCGATCGACGATATTGTCCTCATGACGTGATAGCGACCGACTTCGCCCATAGATCCAACCCTGAATACCTTCCCCTTCAGGTCGCCAAAGCCTCCTGCAACCAGCACCTTGAATTCGCTCGACAGCAGACCGCGGAATTTCTTGTCGTCCATTCCTGGAAGGTAATTGACTGCAATGATCATATTGCTCCTTGCGTCCTGCTTTGCAAATGGCGTCAAGCCAAGCGCGCTCAGGCCGGCATAGAATGCATCGGCGCAAATCCTGTGTCGCCTTATTCTGTTCTCCATGCCTTCCTCAAGCACAATGTCCAGTGCTTCTCTAAACGCATAGTAAAGCGGCAGGGCCGGCGTAAACGGCGTTTCATAATGTTCTTCGTAGTACTTGAAGTAGCGCTTCAGATTGAGGTATTGTGTCGGAGGCGGGTTTTCCTGCATGTATTTTTTCGCGCGTTTGCTCACGGAGATAGGCGAAACGCCCGGTGGAGCCGCGAGAGCTTTTTGAGAAGCAGTGACGCAAATGTCGACATTCCACTTGTCCACCGGTAGCTCATCTCCACCAAGGATCGAAACTGCGTCGGCGATGAAATATGCACCCCTTCTTGCTGCAAGCTCGCCAAGCTTGTCCATGTATCTTATCGTTGTGCCCGTAGAAGTCTCATTGTAGACAGCATAGAGTGCCTTGATGTCTTTGTTATTGTCAAATGCCTCTTCAAACTTTTCATAGGGCGGGTTCTCGCCTGGTGGCGCGTTTATCCTGATCGCCTGTCCGCCCCAGCTGTCGATCAAATCGGCAAGCCTGGTGCTGAATTCGCCGTTGACGGGGATGACTGCCTTGTCACCCTTCTTTATCAGGTTGACAACCGACGCTTCGACAGCGCCAGTGCCAGAAGTTGTGAGGAGTACAATGTCGTTTTCAGTCTGGAAGACCTTCTGGGTCTTTTCAACCACTGACTTGTACAATACACGAAAATCCTCGCTCCTGTGGTTTATCACAGGCGCAAGCATTGCATTCATGACCCTGTTTGGCACGTTAGTCGGACCGGGGAGCATTACGAGGTATTCCATGATAGTCTCAAGAGTGCGGGCAACTGAGCCATATTTAAATTAATTTGGAATATCTGCGAGATTCTCAACCCGCATCCGAGAGCGGCATGTCGATGCTCATGAAACATTTTATAAAACTGGAATAACCGAGAGTCATTGTTGTCTTTTTTGTCGTCGCCAATGATGAAGGCTCGACGCTCCAGAATACTAGAGCATGCAAGGCATGCAGGCTATCGCGTAGTTGTAGCGTTTGAGCCTGAAAACGTGTTCTATCTCACGGGATTTTGGGGCGAAGCCATAGCGATCTGCGCCGAGGATGGTACGAAGCTGGTCGCACCAAAGCTCGAATATGGTCGAGCCGAAAAAACCTCGATCGATTGCGAAGTTATCCCCACGGAACGAGGAAGCGAGCTCATTTCCACCTTTGTGTCACAGATAAATAACAAAAAAGCTTGCACAGACTGCAGCGACTACTCTTCTGTCGAGTCCATCCGCAAACAAGGTGGTGACGTTGAGGTCGACACCGAACCCTTCTTCCAAGCGCGCAAGATTAAGGATGACGTGGAGATCAAGATAATTGCTAGAGCATCCAGAATTTTGGACAAGCTGTACGAAATGTGCGAAGACGAGATCAGGGTTGGCCTGTCAGAGCGAGACCTTCAGGCAAAGCTGATCTATGAGGGTATGAGGATGGGGGCAAACCCGCCTTCCTACAAGTCCACTCTCAATCCTCTTATTATTGCAGGCGGGCCGAATGGCGCCCTTCCGCATGCAGAAGTCACCGATAGAAAATTCAAGAAAGGTGACATGATAGTTGTCGACTTGACCTTGAGGCATGCCGGATATATCGCTGATGCGACAAGGACTTTTGCTCTAGGTTCGGCTACAGCAGAGATGAAAAAGGTGTACTCGATCGTGCAAGAGTCGCAGAAAGCTGGCCTTGATGCAGCCAGATCAGGAGTCATGTGCGGCAGCGTTGATGCGGCGTGCAGAGATCTGATAGCAGAACGCGGTTATGAAAAATACTTTATACATTCTACCGGACACGGCATCGGGCTAGACGTACACGAGCCTCCTTGGCTTAGAATGAGAAACTCCGAAGAACTGAAAGCCAACATGGCAGTGACTGTCGAGCCAGGCATATACCTGGAAAACAAGTTTGGAATCCGGATAGAGGACAGCATCATTGTCACTGATGGCAGGCCGCATGTGCTCAACAAGTTCACAAAAGATCTGGTTGTCATAGGCTCTGATTGACTGTGCAAGAGTGAGAATCAGCATGCATTGCACGGGATTCTGACTGACCTTGCTGCAACTGGTGCCTTGATTGTCATCTTTGATTTCATCTCTGACTGCTATTGCCGTCAACAGATTGCGCAACGAGCTCCAGAATTTTTCTCGCTATGGCCCTCTTGCTCTCAAGGGGCAAGTGGACGACCTGTTTCCTCCCGTTTACAATAAACACCTGATTCTTGTCTGATCCAGCTTCAGAGCCTTCTCTGCCAAGGTCGTTTGCCACCACAATGTCGGCACCGGATTCTTGCAGCTTTTTGAATGCCTTTTCCACTAGCACAGAATCCGATACTCCATAGTCTGCCTTGAAGGCCACGAGAAAAGTGTTGCTGCTCTTCTTTTTCACTTCATCGACTATTTTTTTCGTAGGTACAAGCGAGAGTTCCAGCGCACTGCCTGAACGCGTGTCGATCTTTGCATCTGTCTTTCTTGACGGAGTATAGTCGGCTACCGCAGCCGCCATTATCGCAATGTCATATTTCCTTGAGCTCAGTTCTGATACAACTGCATTATACATCTCTTCGCTCGTGCCCACGCGCACTACCTTTCCATTAGCGTCTTCGGTTCCATGTCCATAGATCAAGGTTACATCGGCGCCCATGCGCTCGGCTTCTTGAGCCAGTGCGATTCCCATCTTGCCCGAGCTGGTATTTGTAATCACCCTTATCGGGTCGATATGTTCGACCGTGCTACCAGCCGTGACGATCACGCGCTTTCCTGCGAGCGGGCCGCCTGACAATATCCTGATGGCCGCAGCGACCACCTGACTGGGCTCGGCAACTTTTGCCTTGCCCTCTTCAACACTCGGTTCTACAAAGGTGACATGCGTCCTCAACCTCTCGACATTCTGCTGTATGAACTTGTTTTCATACATCGCCTCATGCATGGCAGGCGCGACTATTATCGGGATCTTGCTCCCCAGCGCTACGCTCACGACCGATGTCACCGGAGTGTCGTCGATCCCGGCCGCCATCTTGCCAAGTGTGTTGGCTGTGCACGGGTAGACGATTATCAGATCCGACATGCCATAGTCTGCAAGCATGATGTGCTCCAGGCTGCCGGTCAATTTTGTGACAACGTCGTTGCCAGTAGCCCACCTCATCATTTCAGGGTGTAGGAGGGTCTCTGCAGTAGATTCTGTCATGACTGCATGAACTTCTGCTCCGTGGCGCATCAGCAAACGAGCTAGATCGATGGCACGATATGCCGCCACGCTGCCGGTAATGCAGAGTACTATTTTCTTGTCAGCAAGCTCAGTCCCGTGAGTACCGACAATGTCCTTCGATGGGTGTACATCTCGCTTTATGTTCATGATTTCCCTTTCACTGCCTTTCTGAATTTCTCCAATTCTTCCGGTCCCATGTGAAATGTGTTTGATTCCTCCGGGAACGTCCCCTGCTTGACTTCTCTTGTATAATCCGATACGGCATCAAATATGGACTTGCCAATCTCGGCGTACCTCTTTACAAACCTCGGTTTGATGTCTTCGTAGATGCCAAGCATGTCATGGAGAACCAGGACCTGTCCATCGCATCCTGCACCGGAACCTATGCCTATCGTTGGGACAGACACACTTTTTGTTATCTCCTCTGCTACTTCGCTTGCGACCATTTCAAGCACGATGCTGAAAACACCAGCCCTTTCGAGCGCCTTTGCGTCTTCGATCAGTCTTGTCGCGGCCTCTTTCGTCCTTCCTTGCAACTTGTAGCCCTCCCAGAGCGACGATGTCTGTGGCTTCAGTCCGATGTGGCCCATCACCGGGATTCCTGCATCCGCTATCGCCTTTATCGTGCCAATGATCTCAGAGCCGCCCTCCAGCTTGACTGCGTCGCATCCAGCCTTTACTAGCTGCACCGCGTTTTTGACTGCCACAGTTGGGCTTGGTTGGTAGGATCCAAAGGGCATGTCGCCTACTATCATCGCTCGCTTGACGCCCCTTGCCACTGCGCCGCAAAATGTCGCCATTTCCTGCATGTTGACTGGTACGGTGCTGGCATACCCAAGCATCACATTGCCTGCGCTGTCGCCAACGAGCAGGACATCAACTCCTGCCTTATCGCAGATAAGAGAAGTGGAATAGTCGTATGCAGTAAGGACTGAAATTCTTTCTGATCCCTTCATCGCCATGATGTCGTTCACGCTTACCTTCTTTTTCGTCTGCGCCATTGTCATCCCGCACCTCCCGCTCTTCTGATTATCCTGGTGGACTCGAGAAGGTTCTTCTTGTTGTCAAAGCTTTCGACGATCTTTTTCAGCGACCTGCTCGCCTTTATCTCTCTGGCTGTTTCTATCAGGGCTGGCATCGCCCTTGTGATGTTGTCGACTATGGTTATGTGTGCCGTCCTGGCAGTTCTGGAAAGCGGGTTTAGGTCAACCGTTATTACCTTCTTGCCCATCCTTGCAAGCGCTTCTGTCCTGTCGCCATCTTCAAGCGGCACAAACACCGTATCAGCAACATAAATCCCCTCCGGGTCGACGCGCCTGCGCTCGCTCTGAAGTTCCGGAATTCTTGCAGATGCCCTCGGACCAACGCCAAGTATATTTCGACCGCCGTGCCTTTCAAGTTCGGCCTTGATTGCCTGTTCTCTCTCTTCTGTCCTGTAAAAGAGATTGACTTCGATAGCCGCGCCTGTATGGTTGGCCAGCTCCACAATTTCTCTTGGGCAGAGCGCAGCTGTGTTGCCATTGACTGAAATCACCGGTTTTTTTGAGAGTAATAGCATTGCGGCTGCTGCCTTGATGGCCCGTTGGGCAGTCCTAGTTGTACGTTCGCCAAGAAGGTAGTCATAGGCTTCTCCTCTGCCGTGTGCTATGAGTCCCTCTGCCGCCACAAGTCCGCGCCGGTATCCATCGACCAGCGCCTCGCGCGTATGCAGGGATTTTGCACGTGGGTGATTAGTGGGTATTTGGATGCGCGTATGCAATTCCTAGAGCACTCTAGCCCCGCTGTTGTCGATGCTGCAGACAAGAAGCGTGCCTCCGAACCTCTCAAGGGCGTTCACCACTTCCTCCGCTCTTTCCTCTGGCACCAGCGTGAAAACGGTCTGACCAAAGAGCGCAACGCTTGCCCTGATCCCTATTGCCCTGAGTGCCGCCAGCGGCTCACTGCATTTTCCTTCCGTCAGACCAAGCTTCACCGCGAACTCGCAGGACATCATAAGGAAGTCGTCCACACTTCTTGATTCTGATAACCTTCTCAGCATCATGCCACCAAGGCCATTAATCTCATTCATCCTGTTTGTGAGAAATGACTTTGTTGAAATGGGTGCAAGGCAGAGCACCACCGCTTTGTATCTGTTGTCCAAGTCGATTTTTGTGACAGAGCCAATACCTGGCGCTCCGGCGGTAGTGCGCATCTCAAATCCCCCAGCAAATTCGGCAAGCACGGTGCCAAGGCCAGTCTTGCACTCTATCTCGGCGCGGTGTGCTATTTGCGCGGCCTGCCTCCTGCTGAGGCCAGTGTCAAGCGCCTCGTTCAGCGCATACGACAGGCTGAGCGCTGCTGCTCCGCTTGATCCAAGACCAAAGCCGACCGGAATCCCGATGTCGTGCTCAATATCAACATAATATGGTCTATCGGCATGTTTGAGGTATTCTTCAACCACCCATTTTGACACCTCAGCGCCGCGGGTTTTCGATCCGTTTATCGCGATCTGGTAGCCGGGATTTCTGCTCTCGTAGACCTGCACTGTCGTGGCAATGCCTCTGTCCAGAGAAAAACCCGCGCCCTTTGACCCTCTATGGAGATGATGGGAGTATTTCTCATGTGGTATCTCGAAAAAGCCTGTAATGTGGCCCGGGCTGAATGCCTTCGCTACAGCTACAGGTGCTGCGACCAGCGCAGATGCCATGCTTGTTTATAAGATACAAAAAATATAAAAATAATGTTTAATTAGTTTAAATTGGTTTATACTGTGTGACAAGGTACGCCCGACGTCTGCAAAAGATAGGCAGCAGCATCCTGATCTCGCTTCCAAGCCAATGGGTAAAGAACAACAACCTCAAGAAGGGCAGCATCGTCCCCGTCGACATCAACCGTGACAACTCGATCTCGATATTCCCATCAGAAGACATGGCTGAGGAATCGAAGGAAGTCACTATCCCATATTCGTCCACATCGATGGACACACTCGTAAACCAGGTGTATGGCGCATACCTGCTTGGGTACGATGTCATCAGGATCAAGGCATTATCTCCCATATCCTTTGAAGACGCCGACAGGATAAAGAGGGCGATACGCAAGCTCGTCGGTCTGGAGATAGTGGACGAAGACGGCTTTCACATTTCTGCGCAGTTTCTGCTTGATGCAAACACCCTCGACGCCGAAAAGATACTACGCCGCATGAGCGCAATAGTTGCCGGCATGTACCGCGACTTGCTTGAAGCAATAAGGACCAAGGAGAACAGCATGCGCAAAGTGATAAGTGGAAGAGATGACGAGGTTGACAGACAATATTTCTTGCTGGTCAGGCTCATTCGCAGCGCCATGATGGACCAGCGGCTGGCAGGCAAGCTCAACCTAAGCAATATCGACATCCTGGACTACAGAATTGCTGCAAACCTTCTAGAAAGCGCCGGCGACTATATTGTCGACCTTGCAGACAGCAGCACGCGCGATATATCGCGAATAGGGTTCGCGGACGAAAAAATACTGGAGGCAGGCGCGCTTGTTGAGAAGATGCAGGAAAAGTCCGTCGCAGCATTTGTCAACAAGAATCGCGCAGACTCTAATGTGGTCGTCAAGACCTATGAAAAATTCAACGAGATCATAAATTCAGTAAAGAGCAGCACCGAGTCTGCGAACAATCCAGAATCCGCGATCGCGGTGCTTAACCTGACTTACTCAATAGACAAGATAGCGCGCTGCTGGGTGGATGTCGCGGATCTGGTCAAGCCAGTACACCTCACTGCTCCTCTCAAAAACGCATAATTACAAAAAGCGACCATCATCACTGCCATGGTTCACGATCACGGGTTAGAGAACGTGCTTGTGCTGCAAGGAGGAGGCTCACTTGGGGCCTTTGGCTGCGGGGTATTCAAGGCGTTTGCGGAAAGAAACGTCAATATAGACATAGTAGGCGGAACCTCGATTGGCGGAGTTAACGCAGCCATAATCGCTGGCAACAAGGACGGGCGCCCAGAAGCCGCGCTGGAGGAATTCTGGATGGATCTTGCGGAAAATTCTGTGGACCTGGAGTCCCTTTGGAGCTCTTCGCTTGGCAACAATGGCCAACGAGGCTATCATGGCCCCTATTTCGAAAAGGCAAACATGTCGCTCAAGCATGCCCTGACGTTTTACAGCTCTGCGGCATTTGGAAATAACAAGATGTTTCTCCCGCGCTGGATGCCCGAGTATCTGGCAAAAGATTCGCAGTATTTCCGGCCTGACCTGTGGACCTACATTTATGATCATTCCCCTCTTGCGTCAACGCTTGAAAAATACATTGATTATGACAAGCTGAGGCCGGGAGGAAAAAACCCAAACGCACGCCTGATAATAACCGCAGTCAATGTGCTTACAGCCGAACCTCTAACTTTTGACAGCATGCGCCAGCCGATAACGGTAAAGCACCTGTTAGGCACGGCCGGCTATCCGCTGTATGGGTTTCCGTGGGTTGAGGTGGAGAAGGGACTCTACGTGTGGGATGGGAGCCTCCTGAGTAACACCCCGCTGAGAGAAGTTATTGACGCATCGCCTGTCACAGACAAGCGCGTCTTTATCGTCGAGAACTATCCGAAGAGGATCCAAAGGCTGCCCCAGAACCTGTTAGAAGTGGGTCACAGGGCGCGAGACATAATGTTCAGCGACAAGACGGCTCACAACGTCAAGATGTCAAAGACGATAACGCGCTACCTGATGTTCATAGAAGAGCTGTACGAGATCGTGGAAAGGAATGTTGATCCTGCAAAGTTGGATAAGCAAAAGTGGGACAAGATCCAGAGCAAGTACAAAAAGATGCTGAAGGATCGTGGTTCTGCGATCAAGAAAATCGCCTACATTACAAGAGAAGAGCGGTTCCCCTACCTCTACGAGAACACTGACTTTTCCCGGGAGGGAATAAAGAACCTGATCATGGAAGGTGAGTCAAAGGCGAAACAGGCCCTGCAGGAGGCCGGCCTCTAGGCAGTCAGCAGAGGCCCTTTCTGTCTATCTCTACTTCAAATGATTCATAGCCTGCAGCCCTTGCGCGGGCTGACATCTTTTCACCGTCTTGCCTGTCTGCCGCAAGCGCTATCACCGCCCCGCCTCCTCCGGCGCCCGTGATCTTGGCACCGAGCGCGCCTGCCCTCATGCAGATATCTATCAAGTCATCAGCCTTGTGATGGGAAACCCCTATCTGCTTTAGAATCACCTGGTTCTCGTTCATGAGCTCGCCTATCTTGGCTCTGTCCCCTGAAGTTATGGCCGCCCTGGCTTGATTGCAAATGTCTGCGGCCTGCTCTGCAAGGGCTGCAAAGAGCGACTCGTTCCTCTCCTTGAATCTCTTGACCCTTGCCACGAGATCTCCTGTAGAATGCCTGACCATTGTACTAGAGACTACAAGTGGCAGCGTTCCTCTTGACCGAATCTTTGCAAAGCCATTTGCTTTGCTATATTGTATCAACCCCCCAAAGGTGCTGACGTAGCAGTCAGCCCCGGAGGAGTTTACGTGTATCATTCGCTCAGACTCTATGGCGATATTGCAAATCTCTTGCCTGCTTGAGCCTTTGTGGAACAGCGAATTCACTGCCGCAACTGTCGCCACGCATGCTGCCGCAGAAGAGCCCAAACCGATGCCATGGGGAACAGTCGATGAAATATCAACATCGATGCCTGTTTTCCTCGATGAGAGTGCGTTCCTGATCGCGTTGTGCAAAGGATCCAGCGCTTCCTTTGCTTTGATGCCACCATTTGTCATCTTAAAACCGGTGTCACTGTATTCTCCAGCGATTCCAATATCTGATCTTATTGTTATTTTTCCCACGGATGATGTCTTTTTTGCACTGACCGTGATCCGTCTGTTTATCGATGCAAGTATCGCCGGGTTGCCGTACACGACAAAGTGCTCCCCAAACAATATTACCTTGGCTGGTGCAGACGCCTTGCCCTTTTCTATCATACAAACACTATCGAAGAGTATCCTACTACGGCATCTGTGTCCCCAGTCACGTCTCCACTTGTTGCATATTTCAGCAGCTCACCTCTAGTCGCACCGAGGTTCCTGGCTGCCACCATGATGGTCGCTATGGCTCCATAGCCGCAAGCAGAGACGTCAAGCCTCTCAAGGACTGCATAAAACTTGTTAACATCAAGCGCGAGAATCGCCTTTATTAGCTCGCCATCCTTCCTGTGCGCCTCGCTGTTTGGTTCATAATGTGTAAAATCAGACGATGCAATGAGCAAGGTGTTGTCAATTCTGCCCTTCTCCACTATTGTCTCTGATATGGCATTTCCGAGTTCATAGGCAGTATCACTCCTCTGGGACACAAGTACTATTGGCACAATACTAAAGTCCTGCTTGATAGATTGCAAAAAAGGCAGCTGCACCTCAAGTGAATGGTCGCGGCTGTGCGCAAAGTCATCAAAGTCAAGGATTGACGACCTTGACGCAATTTCATTTGCAAGCTCTGAATTGATAGGAACTTTGCCCAGTGGAGTTTCCCATTCTCCGTCTTTCATTGCAGCGACCCAAGAGCCTATTCCATAGTGGTTCGGCCCTACCATCACCACATCTTTAAAATCCACCGATGAAGCTTCATAAAAGCCGTTTGCGGCGACAGCGCCGGAGTAGACATATCCCGCATGCGGAGAGACAATGCCGTAGATCTTGCGCTTGGTGATCGAAGGAGGTGCCTTTCCAGGGCCAAAGCGCGAGTCGCGAAAAGACTCGTCGATAAGCAGCCTAAGCTCTCTGGGGTTCTCCGGGTAAAACATTCCCGCGACAGCTGGCGCCCTTTTTACCAAGATGATGCTTCCTCGAATCTATGTAGAAACAAGTAATATAATTGTGATTTCTGATTCTATATCAAGTCGGATGAAAAAGGAAATGCCACTCATCTGATCTTTTCGTTGTCCGATGCTGATGTGTGGGAGCATTCTGCAACGATTTCTGGGCCCTTGGCACTCAGATGCTGTTGGAGCCATCTCTGCTGTCGTCGGGTTTCGCCCAGTGGGTCAGAGGCTTCTTGTCGAGCATGACCTTTTCAGCTATTCTGTGGACCTCTCTTAGATGATCTCTGATCTGCTTTGCATCTACGAGTTCATGACATAATTGACAGATAACCTGCTTTCCGGTATCCAAGCCCCATCAATTCTCCTGTCATTCCGGAAGATGTGTATTTAGGGGATCTGGTGCTATCTAGTAGCAAATATTATCTTACTAAAACATCCAGATTCCTCCAGCGTGCAGAGGTTGTCGGGTATGTTATGGTCTGGCATGCGCTGCGCATCGGAACAGCAACTCCGGTGGGGAACAATATCCTTCTAACCTCTTATCATGTCGATGCAAATGATTCTCTCGGTTTTGGGTAACTAGTATTGTGTTGCATCACCCTTTGTAACAGAGCTAGCATAGGTCGATTGCATATAGAAAGAGATGGGCGCAATGTCGACACAGATCCATGTAGTGAGATTCAACGCCATGTGGACAATCGCGACCCTCGAACCCAGACCCTGTGGGGCCGGGAACAGGCCAGCTTCGATATGGCAAAAAATTCTCTGGCCTATGTGATTTGTTCGACTAGCTTTGTCTCAAAGTCGTCGATCGAAGCCTTCTCCAGCATTTCGCTGTCGGACTTGATGGCTCCTTGTTTCTTGAGGACTTCTCTTGCTAGGAGCCAATATACGGTGGCTAGAGCCTTGCGTCCCCTGTTGTTTGCGGGTATCACCAAATCGACCTTTGAAGTGACATTGTCGCTGTTGGCAATCGAGATCACCGGCACGCCTGCCCTTGTGGCTTCGAGGACCGCCTGCTGGTCTGCCTGTGGATCGGTTACGACTACTATCTCCGGCTCCATGTAGTTTGGAAGGGATGGGTTAGTAAATGTCCCTGGCATGAATCGGCCGAGAATCTGGGTCGCGCCAGTTAGCTCGCAGAACTTTTGCACCGGAGTCTTGCCATATTCGCGGGCAGAAGTGACGGCCACCTTTGAGATGTTTGCCCTGCCTATGAATTTGGCAGCCACGTCAATTCTAGCAAGAGTCTTGCTGATGTCAAGGATATAGAGTCCCTCGGGGTTGGCCTTGACTATGAACGGGGCCATGAACTTGGTCTTGACCGGCGTGCCTACGCGTATGCCTGTGGAAAGTATCATCTTTTCTAGATTATCAGTATCAATTGCCTCCTGACCTTCCTGAGTTTCAATAGGCGCAGAAGACTCTTCTTCTTTTACGGCTTCAGCGCCTGTAGTCTCAACGTCAGTGGCATCTTCAGGATTGCTCATTATGCAGAGGTCAGTTCCGCCATACCTTCTATTAAATCATACTCTGTCAAGCGCACAAGCTCGTTTAGCTTGGCAACCCTCTCGCCACCCAGGACTCCTGTCTTGATCATCTTGGAGCCCGTAGCAATTGCGATGTGTGAAATGTGCGAGTCGACTGATTCGCCTGACCTGTGGGAAGTGATTATCTTGATGTTATTCTTGGTGCATTCTTCGGCAAATTTCATCGCGTCATACAGGCTCCCTGCCTGGTTGACCTTCAGTATCGCTCCACTGCATGCGCCGTACTTTACAGCCTCTCTCACCTTGGTGGCATTGGTGACTAGCATGTCGTCGCCTGTCACCAGCGTTTTTTGGTTCTTCTTGGTGAGCACCGCCATGCTTTCAAAATCGCCTTCGTGCACAGGGTCTTCTGCATATACGAGCTTGTAGTCGCGCATCAACCTACTTGCAAACTCGATCTGCTCGCCAGTGTCGCGCTTTAGTCCTTGCCTTGCATAGTTGTAAACCTGCTCTTCTTCGTCCCAGAATGACGAGCTTGCAAAGTCAATTCCAATGGCCATGTCACTGCCGAGAGTGTATCCGCAGTTCTTTGCTGCCTTTTCCACGATTTCGAGGGCTTGGTCGTTGTTCACGTTTGGCGCCCACGCACCCTCATCGCCCCTGCCATATGTGAACCGCTTGTCAATGGATTCTATCACCTTGCGGGTCTCTGCATGCAGCTTAAAGTTCATCTCCAGCGCCTCGATCATGTTCTTTGCGCCAATTGGGCAGGCCAGAATCTCTTGGATGTCCGGAGTTCCAGGACCTGCATGAGCTCCTCCGCCAAGAATGTTTCCAAGCGGGAAGGGGAACCTGTAGGGCTTGGATGGTTTTAGCAGCTTAAAGAGCGGGACATCGAGTGCCTTGGCGGCCGAATCAACTGCTGCGATCGAAAGCGCGTACGCAACCGATCCTCCGATAACGGAATAGTTATCAGTATTGTCAACCGATCGAAGGGCGTCGAATATCGCTTTCATGTTTTCCGCCTCCAAACCGACAAACTTTTTGGAATTTGCATTGAACGCCGCCAGTGCTTTCTCTGGCTTGTTATCTGGAAAGCTCTGAGCTTCGAACTTGCCAACAGACGCCCCTGATGGCGCACACGCTCGTCCTATGAACTTGTTATCAGTTGCAACGTCAATTTCAATAGTCTTGCTTCCTCTGCTGTTGAAAACTATTCTACCTCTAACTGCAGTTATAGAAGGCATATACAAGTGTGACCAGATTCTGACGTTATTTATTATTTGTTTAAAATTATTCTATTTCAGACTGGATCTCGGACATGCGCCTTCTGAGTGCCTCGTAATATGGGATAATCTGGTAGATGGTCTCAACGCTAGAGATGTACATTCTCCTGCAGCAGTAGCGCTTGATGTTTAGTGAGTCCATGACCTTTGCTGGATCCTCTCCTGCCTTTACGCGGCTTGAATACTCGCCATACTTGTCCGCAATAGGCTTGCCACAGGTGAAACAACGAACCGGGATTAGCATCTTCTTCTGCTGATGTCAGTGTCCTCAGGCATTATAAAAACCATTTCCACGCAATATTCAAATTAGCGGGAGGAAAGCGTGTTAACTAGCGAACAGGAGCGGGAGTCGCCCAGCTTGGCCAAAGGCGTAAGACTGAGGCTCTTATCCCTTAGGGGTTCGAGGGTTCAAATCCCTCCTCCCGCACCATCTTACTTTGTCCAAAGGAGCAATATTCTTGCTCTTTTAGGGCAAACAAGCAAGAATAACCGAGATCGATTTTTTGCGGCACTGTACAATACAGACAGGCGTTCGAACTCATATCTCCGTCTTAAATTTGCAGGAGAGTGTAGTATATGATGGCTGTACATGACAGAGAATATTGTGTAAAAGCTGTACTGACAGCACTAGCAGATGGCAAGCCAAAATCTGCTAGGGACATCATCAACGCTACCGGCATTGACGAAAAGACCATGTCACATCTGCTATCAAACCTGTGGAGAAAATACCCTATTTTAAGGACAGACAAGCCACTGTTTGAGTACAGCAAGCAGTTCAAGGGTAGAGCTGGTTTCAAGAGCAATACGCGTATGTTTCACCTATATATGATCAATGACCAAATGGGGCAAGGGGAAGAAAACACAGGTGGAGAAACTACAAACAATAACCCCATTTTCCTTGACGGCCACACATTCGTTCAATTCAGCCCTGAATACTCTGACAAAAGGGGAAATAGGGGCAGCAAAAGCAAAGCCCAGCTTGTCTTGAATTTTCTGAAAGAGAATTCAGACAGGGCATTCTATTCCACTGAAATTTTCAACGCATTGAAAGAAAAAGGAGTTACGATGCCGGACATCATGACAACTGCAAGGAGGTACGAGAAGAAAGGGTTGCTTTATGTGAGAGGATACCAGACGCATGACTCACAGTCACCATTTCAGGAAGGCTATTTGATTACATGGATTGAGCAGCAGGATGGCAGCAATGACCTTGATGCATTAAAGCAAGCTGTCATGCGTACGAACGAAGCACTGAAGGATAATGCATCTACTAACCCTTTGGTACAGCGTGTATTGGCGATAAGGAACCTGATAGTAAGTGAAACAGAGCTTGGCAGAATCACAAGCGTAAACCAGATCAAAGACATGCTCAAATCAACTACAGACACAGAAGCCGAATCGGCTATTATTCGAGCCATGCAGCTCTACCCATCTATCAAAGAGGTCAAGCTCTTTGACGCCTACAGATACTACTACCACGAATCAATGAATGTGGAGATCCTACACGCTTCTTTGGAGATGGCAAAAAACTACATCAGGATAAGCAAGGGGAGGGCAAACCGCATTGGCCACAACTGGGAAGCCTGTGTTGAATGGTTCATTGATAAGTTCACCATAGGGGCTGAATTTCGGACGCAGAATCATAGGCAGAACGGTAGTAAAAGCAATGGTAGCAGAAAAATGGATCCAAGGAGAATTACGCTACATTTGATTAAAAGTGTGGGCGACAGGAGGCAGAATGCCGAAGTTGACAGGGTATGGACTGTTACGCCTTCAGTGTTTGCCAAGCCTGTCACATATGTCTTGGAATGCAAGTGGGGAATTGTCAGCAGAAGGGACTTGGATGACTTTTTCAACGTGCTGAAATGGAGCACCGACTTTGGCGTCGACACTCCGGAGGGAAGGCAGGTAAAGAACGGCGTTGTAGGAGTGTTTGCCGGCGGAGCGTTTGAGGACATCCACGTAAAGGTGTCAACGGTCAATAGCAAAGATAACAGCGACAGTACAATCACACTGGCCCAGTACGCTGAAAGGTTGAATGTTCAGCTGCTAAGGGCATCCAATTTCAATGAAAAACTACGCGACAAAGGTGTGCCAAAAGATGCGACGGTACAAAAGATATGCAAGGCGACAAGGGACGAGCGCGATGTCAGAAGGATGCTTGACGCGGTATGGGAGAAACCAGAAGATGCAAAAGATGTCTTGGACCGGGCAATCAAAACCAATAGCAGCGTGTTCAAGTTTGAAGAAGAGCTGGAATCAGCAAGGGACAACAAAGAAGGGGAGGGGAAGGAAAAAGGGGAGATTGCATCTACTGGAGATCTTTCAACCGCTGCAGCTGAAGTCTAGCCAGGTCCCGCCTTAACGTTCTATCGTACAGCACAAGCAGGCCCTGGTTGACGGCATCGGTGTTGTCTGAAACAAGGCCTCGCTGCTTCAGCTCAAGCAGTATCTTTGCCGGCTCGCCTTCTATTTCTGTGTTGATTCTGACTCTTGTCTGCCTACCAGAACCATCGTTTACGGTTTCCTCTGTGGTTGCATCATTCACCTCCAAATACTACAGCACTGTAGGAATTTAAGGCAGAAAAGTTGCGCCGGGTTTGCGGATTATCACAGCTGTTCCAGAGTTGTCTATTGGCATGATTCATGTGTGAAATTTGCTATTTATTAGCAAGACTCTTGTGTTTTTACTTACAAACATGTTTATTAATTCTAATTGTTATTAGTAATGTTGAAAATATTAATCAACAAAACAACCGAACGAAACCTGATTGCAGGCAATGCCTGCTTCCTCCGTTGGTACCACCGGTACCAGAACAGGCGGGGTGCAGTAGCACCAAACCCATCTTTAGACAAATCGATTCATTTTCAGTTACATCTGTGCAGTCTGCGTGGTACCAGTGGTATCATTTTTGGCACCAGAGCGTGAATATGTGGCACCAGTGGTGCCAAAATGGATGATACCAGCGTCATGTTTGGCACCAGAACCAAGCTCTGGTATCAAAAAATGGCACCATGGTGCCAACTTGCAGGATGATATGGATGTACTATTTGGCACCAGAAGTGGCACCAGGCATATCTGGGGATTAGTGGTGCCAGTTGCATCCTGCGCAGGGACCGTAGCCCTCAATGATCGTAGGGTCAGAAGTAGAACTGATCCAACGACCTTGAGACCTGTCTGTCAAAGCTTGGTTATGGACACTGAATCGAATCAAAAGGACATTGCTGCCAAAAAGCACAGGTCTTGCACTTTCAGCGCTTGCTGTAGTTATGCGGCAGAATGGCAAAGATATTACACGGACTCTTGATGTCAGAAGGTCGATTGTTGTTGGTGCCAGAGATCCTCCCCGCATTATCCATTTTCATGTCCAATTTTCTTTTACCTTATCATACATTTTCATTTTGCTCAACTACGTTGTATGATAAGATTCGCTTTGCTTTCTGCTGTCGTTTTTTGCTCATCATTGCGTTACCATTTCTGTTGATTGTCTACCTTTGCGTTCACAAACACACGACATTATTTTGTCTTGTATTTGCTGGTTCTTATTTCAAAAGTACGTCCTTGATCTCTTTTTCTTTGTTGTTGTCAACAGCTCCCACAAGCTTCCCAACTGGAGTGGACCCCGTACTTTGAGAACGGTTTTTCCATCATTTTAGGGGTACTTTCAGGCACTATTTATCACCTGTGTTTTGCACTTTGCGACGTATTCGTACGGTGTCAGGTATCCCAGTGAAGAGTGGATCCTGTACTGGTTGTAGTCAAGGAACGCTTCTTTTATGGCAGCTTCAGCCTGCATGCATTTGATGTGTACTGCGAGCCGTTGTCTGCGCGTATGGTCAGCCTTTCCGGTACCACGTCGCCATGGCTCACCAGGGCGTTCTCTACCGATATATTATGGCGTTCTCCTTGACTGCAGACAGGTCGAAGCAGTAGCCCAGCCATTCCCGCGTGTACACGTCGAACGCGTTGAACAGGTAGCCCCAGCCATCGATGCCGCACCAGATGTACGTCATGTCCACCTCCCAGACCTCGTTTGGCCGCGTAGCTTTCACAGGCTTTTCCTTCGCACGTATGATTTCCCGCTTTGTCTTGGATGGTGTAACATAGCCCAGCCTGCGGAATATTCTCTGCACCCGCTTTCTGTTAACAGGTATGCCAAGCTCCCGGCTGAGCATGGCAGCCATCCTCCTTGTACCATAGGTTGGCCTTTGTGCAGCTATCTCCTTGGTCTTTTCCAGTATCTTCTGATCCAATGGAATGTCTCGCGGTTCTGGTTTGTGGCAGTAGTACAGGTTGTTGCTGCATCCTGCATAGTCAAGGGCCTTTCTCAGGCTCAGGCCACTGTCCTTCATTTCCTGTACCACAGCTAGCCTCTCCTCCCTGCCTCTAACGTTTTTTTAAACGCGTCGTTGGCTATGGTCAGCTCGCCAATCAGCTTCTTCAGGCGCTCGTTTTCTGCAGCCAGGTCCTTGTTGACGTTTTCCTGTTTTGTACTGGTCAGTGCCAGCTCGCCTCCTTCGATGAAGCGCTGCTTCCAGACGTAGTACTGGTTTGGGTTTACGTTGTACTTGCGGCAGAGCTCGGCTACGGTGATGTTTGTGGTCAGCGATTCCAACACTATCCGTATTTTGTCGTCGGCTGTCCATTTACCACCCGGCATATGTCAGACCTCCTACTTGTGGAGTAAAAATGTCTCCATTGACGGGTGTTCTCATTCTAGATGGGTCCGGACCACGCCCTACGTATTGCTCTATCAGATAAACAAAGAAAGAAATCGTCCACGCTGTTATTTCCTTCTTCTCTGAATGGAAACGAATCGGGATCCGCAGACCATATATCATAGAGCTTCTTTACAAATTCGCGGAATGCGTGCGTGGACTGGTAACTGTCGCCAGCTTCTACATATTCTAAAATCTTGAATTCTTACAACTGTCTCATTGCACTATCCAAGTTCTTGTCTTCGGCAAAGCGTACCATGATGATATTAGAAACCCTGCATGAGTTAATAATCTCAATATTCATAAATTTGCTGGTTACTCAAAGCGGTGCTGCTAATGAACAGGTATCGAAACGTTTGATGCACTATATTTAAGATTTTACCCAAATAGCGGCTTTCATTTGGATAAATGTTTAATGGAAATAAGATAATAATATCACCGCTGGAGGCTTTGTTTAAAAAGTCGATAGATTGTGCTCAGATAGCTGTTTGTACGCATGACTTTATTTTTATGGGTTATTGCTTTTTCCACAAAGCCCACCGCTGGACGGAATTCGTTTCATTTTTAGTTCTGATTAGTTTCCCTATCTGGAAATATGCAATCACTGACATCCATAAATAGCCAACATCCTTAACTAGTTCCATGTTATATTAAATAATAATGACAGGTGAATCCAGTAAGAGTACTGGCATGTCATCACCAACGGCCAGGTTCGCAAAAGTGGATGTTATTTTGGCTATGGCCCTTGTTATTTCCTTAGTAGGAGCGAGTGCCATTCCGTCCGCCTTGGCTTACCGATCTGATTGGGAGAAACATGATGGAAGACAGATAATGGGAGGAGTCAAAGGCTGGTTAAATGTACTAAATCCGGGCAGCATAACCTGCAGTAATCTCGATGCACATTGCTTATATGAAAGCTACATATCGTACTACCATGCCGCAGATGAAAGTAACGTAGGTGCAGTAGGATCAGGCTGGTTGAAAATGAAAGATGCAGGTGGAAATTGGAGAACATGGGATGCGTTTTACATGAACGACATACCCATTAGCTACAAAGTCTACACACTTGCGTATGATGAGACAAGCACGTCAAAACCAATAACAAGGTCATTCTTGGTATATAGAACAGCCAACGATGAAACAGGGAATGATTGGGCCAGATTTGTAAAGACAACTGGGGGTACGACGCTGTACAATGACTTTGTGACATTTACAAAATTTCATTTAGGACACCCACGCATATCGGCATGGACAACATCTAGTAGCAATTATTTAGGTGATTCAACCAATGCACAGTACTATCAAAACGTATACGGAAAGGAAACAACAACAAGCAATTGGAATAGCTGGGGATACCAGACTCAGACAAATCTATGCACGACAAACTCGCCATACTATGTACACATGCATACAGATGTCACTGCACATATGGGACCGCCCACACCGACTGGCGAATCCAATTCATGTTCTGGATTGGGATCGACAGATGCGGTAGATTAGGAGGATGAAAAGAGAAATGCAATTGAACAAAAGTTCCAAAGTGTTAATCCCAGTAGGCATCGCGGTAGCAGCCATCTCCATAATGGCAGGCATAGTAATTTCAAACTCGCTAAGCAGTACGCCCGATATGACAGGATGTTTAGCTTCGGACTTTGCTAGAACTGTAGCAGCATTCAATTACACAATGCCGCCCTCAACCATCGGCGACAGACACTTGGCGTGCATATTCGCGGAACCAAGCTCTGTACACCTGATATACTCAAAACAACCTGTATTCGTAAAAGAGAATCTAGACAACGCCACAAGGAATGGAGATACTATACATATTACGATAGAACCAAAAACATCAGGACTCGATCCAGTGAAGAATTACGAAGAGCTAAACGCTGCTGTCTTGGCAAAAAGGCCTGATCTTCAGCCGAGGACACTGACAATAAACAACAATCCTGCTTGGGGCAAAGAGGGTGGTCCTGACGCAGGAATAGTTGTAATAGAGGACAGCGATCACAAAGAAATATCTAGATCAACAGAAGCAGTACCAGCCGAGCTGTCTATGGTAGTAAATAATAGTACGGCATACCTGTTCCAAGGATACGTTCCGCTGTCAGAGCTAATACAAGCCGCGCAAACTATAAGATAGCAGCCATAATACCCGTACAAGAAAATTCACTTTTCTTTTTTATCTTTTCGCCACAACAAAATCTATTTTAACTTAATGCTATTACACATGTATTATTATCCTATAGGCTAACTACATTCTGTTAAGCCAGTCAAAATCGAAACATAATTCTCAGTTATTGTATAGCATATGCTCAAGGAAATTTTTATAATGATGCAGCTGCAGTACAGGTGTGAATAAGAGTGCTAAACTATAATCCCGCACCTTTTTTCAAATCTTCAGGTCTTGCTCCCTCTCGCATATAGTATGTCATGGTTGCCGGGAGTCATGTCTTCCCATACGACATAGATGTTATTGCCAGCTATTGCAATCGACGGACACTCGGATATCTTTGCGTTTTTGCTCAGGTTTACCGTGCCAGTAGCGTTGTCACCATCGACGGTCAAAAGAAGGATTTCTTCGTTGCCGTCTGCAAAGACCTGCCCAGCAACATATGCCAGATCACTGCTCACCGGGGCAATTTCGACGTTAGTGGGGTTTAGAAATACTCCATTTGCATCAATCAGGAGCGGGTCAGCGAATGTCTCTCCGCCGTCAATGCTCTTGAAGAAGTAGAAGCCGCTAATATCTATAGGATCAAGACCTCCCGATATCACAAAGACTGTCCCATTGTAAGCGGCAACCTGTGACTCACCTGCGCTGTCAGTAAGCTTGAGGGGGTTGCTAAATGTCCTCCCGCCATCGGAGCTTTTTACAAAGTAAAGTCCATCATCGCTTCCACTATTCAATACATTCCAAGTCACATAGACACTATTGTTTCCATATGCTGCGACCTTGGGAAAAGAACCAATGTCTGCTATGTCGCTTATTTCTACTGTTTCTCCAAAGGTCGCCCCTCTATCAATGCTCGACTTCAAGAGGATGCGCGAGCCATCTTCCATGTTCCGGTCGAGCCACACTACATACACTTTATCTCCATGGGCAGCTATCTCTTGGTTGTACGAGTCAGAACTGTCTCTACTGAGGTTCTGTATGGGTTCAAAGCTGGTTCCATTGTCTGTGCTTCTCGAGAAAAGAATCTCTCTATTACCTGGGGTGTTGTCCGTCCACACTGCATACACGTTGCTTCCATACACTGACAATTGGGGATGTTCAGAGAAGCCAGAGTTATTGCTAAGATTGATATGCGATCCGAAGGTCGTGCCATTGTCGATGCTTTTCTTGATAAAGATGTCGTAATTCCTCCCACTGACGGAATCCTGCCATATGACATACACGCTGTTGTTCCAAGCCGCGACCTGGCCATAGACAGAGTCCTGTTGATTGTCAGTCAAATTCGTGGCATTTTCAAAGACAACTTGAATCGATTCGCCACCATCAACAATTCCGCCACCTATTATGTTACGGTCGGGCTGCGGCTGGCTCGCAACAAGGGCAAATACCGCCACCGCGCCACCTGCTATCAATGCAATAATCAGGAGGGTTGAGGCTTTCACATATCAAATATGAGATGATAATATTTTAATGATGCCGAGGCTAGCTAGTCGAATTTCTTGAGGATGTGGTAGTAAGGAGAGGTCTTGTGTCGGTCGACGCATTTCCCGCAGATTGACTTGTCGCCATACTTTTTGTGGCAGGGGCAGTCACAGATACTCTGTATCGACGCCAAGTGCAGCAGGAACATGCTGGAGAAGTTATTTAAACGTACAACAGACACGACCACCATTTTTTTATTGCAGGCTATTCCATCTTAGAGCCAAGGATGGATTCGCGGCTCAGACAGATGGAACGGAAACAAAAGCTCTACTCGATGCTAAAGGAACAGCACGACGCTGAAGTCAAGGAACTCATGCATTACATGTCAGTGCTTACGACCGTTGAGAATAACCTTGTCAGAAGCTACCTGCACTCTCTGCTCTCAGACGGACTGCGCCATATCGAGTATATCTCTAAGATAATGGCTGGCATCGAAGGGGCCACTGGCAGCGCTAGCCTCACCAAGAAGGGGATCGCCGAATCGATCAAGGACGAACAGAACTCAAGAGACACTCTCTTGCGATGTGCCGAGCTGGCGGACGACCCGGAAACTGCCGAGTTGCTAAAGAGCATCAGCGTTGATGAGGAGCACCATATCCGGATCCTGCAGCACCTTTCAGAGCTGGTTGATGCAGCAAAATAGAATATGCGTACAGATTCTTGTTGCGTAGATCTATTAAGTATAAAAAATCTGTGACATTTTGGCATACGATGGATTCACCTTATGAGCCTAGGATCGAGAGACACCGGAGCAAGGTGGATATTGTCTATGACATCCTGCTCTCCGCCATGGGCGGCGGTGCGAAAAAGACCCACATCCTCTACAAGGCCAACATCAGCAGCACGCAGGCAGAAAGCTATTTCTCGGCGCTTCTTGCCCACAACCTGATTGAAAAGACTCTTGACATTGACGACAACAATATCTATCGCACCACAGAAAAGGGCATGAGGTTCATAGAATGCTGCGACGAGATGCGCGCGCTTATCGGGATTGTGATGAACAATCGCAGGATTGATCCAATGTCAGATTTTTACGCATTTGACCAACGCAGGCGCTAGCTCTGGCTTCTCATCGCCTCAAACACTTCCTGGCTGTGCCCGGCAGGCTTGACCCTTCTGAAAATCTTGATTATTTTGCCGGACTTGTCTACAAGGAAAGTGGAGCGGTTGACGCCCATGTACTCTTTGCCCATAAAGCTCTTGAGACCATATACTCCGTACATTCTGGACACTTTGTTTTCTGTGTCTGCAACGAGCGGATATGGCATACCCATCTTGGCGCGGAACTTGTCATGCGACTCCTCGTCATCGGGCGATATGCCAATGATCTCAATGCCTGCATCCTTGAACTTCTTGTAGTCACGGGAAAACTCGGTGGCTTCTGTTGTGCAGCCGGGCGTGAAGTCTCTTGGATAAAAGTAGACTACGGCACTCTTTTTGCCGCGCAAGTCTGATAGTTTGAATGTCTTGCCGTTCTTGTCTTTCATTGTAAAGTCGGGAGCAATGCTGCCTTCTGCGAGCTCGGCCTGCTTTTCTTCCATGACTCAAGAACCCTCGGATCAAGGATAAAAAACTTACCCGAAAACAAACGTGTAGAACACAAAATTGTCAGACCGCGGGATTATCTCTATTTCGTGCATCTCCGGCTTTTCAGTCTTGACCAGATTGTGCATGAAGGGCCAGTTGATATCAGCAATGCTGATGTTTCCTTCAAGCCTCGCATCCTTTCCTAGCTGATCCTTGGTCAAGTAATTGCCGTCAAGTTTAATTTCAATCCTGCCTGGCTTGCCGTCTGACGTGCCCATTATGCCATGCACTCTACTGGCAGCATTGTAATTCATAATCACAGCCGGGTTCTGCTCTTTGCCACCCGGCGCGTACTGAACGCCCTCTCTTTGCCAAATCCACTTTCCTCGCAGGTAAACCACGTTGACATCGTGAGAGCCGGGATCAACTACAACATTCGCAGCATCTGGCTTGAGCCTCTGGTTGTTCCCAAAGTGCCTGAGGCGTGAATACCCGACGCAGGTTTCTGGAGCCATACCGTAAAAGTGCATGCCATAGGTGTCATAGATCTCGTCGCTTGGGTCGACATCGTCTCTCTCCTCTGTTGGTTTCTTGCCAGCTTCCTCCAAAAGCTCGACGACAGTATCTTCAAAATCGGCCATGCCTCCATAGCCCGCGTGTTCGTAGCGGATAAACCCATTATGATCAATGAGGACGTGTTTTGGCCAGTACATGTTGCCGTATGCGTCCCACGTCTTGTTCTTTGTGTCAAACGCGTTGGGGATGTCAACGTTATAGCGCTGGAGGGCCCTATTGATATTGCCGTGATCGGTCGCAAACTGGTATTCTGCAGAATGTGCCTGTACGACCTGCAGGCCGTATTTTCCATATTTTTGTTGCAGGCGCCTCAGTATTGGAATGGTGCGCAGGCAAAATATGCAAGTGTATGTCCAGCAATCAAGTAGTACCACGTTGCCCTTGAGACCCTTTATTGAAAGAGGCTGCGAGTTTGCCCATCCAGAAATCTCCCTAAATTCCGGAGCAGGAGTCGCTGGTATGACGTCCATCCGGATACTCATGCATTCAAGACATGATATAACTGTTAGATTTTTTATCCTCTACCACGTCTGGAGTTTTGTCTGACAATGGCTGCTGCCATAGTTACCGGAAGCGGTAGAGGAATAGGCAGGGCGACTGCCATCATGCTTGCCGAGCGGGGTGTAGATGTGGTCGTCTGCTCACGGACGCAGAACGAAATTGACGACACCGTCAAAGTCATCAACGGTATTCATGCTGGCGTGATTGGAATAAGATGTGACGTCGCCAACTCACTGCATGTGGACAACTTGGTAAAGAGAGCTGTTCAAGAATTTGGCGGAGTTGACATTCTTGTAAACAACGCAGGAATCTTTGCTGTAAAGAAGCTGGTAGACACATCTGATGAAGAGTGGGACCAAATACTCGACGTGAACCTAAAGGGTACATTCCTGTGCTCAAAGGCCGTCCTGCCATACATGTTTAGCAATAATTCCGGCACAATTATCAACGTCAGCTCTGGAGCTGGCAAGGTCGGCTTTGATAGCCTCTCCGCCTATTGCGCAAGCAAGTTTGGCATGATGGGGCTGACAGAGAGCCTCGCATGGGAGGTCGCAGGTCATCAGATCAGGGTGATGGCGATATGTCCTGGTGAAGTAGCGACAAGAATGCAAGAATCCGATCCGGAATATTATCGTGAAAACAGGGACCGGATGCTGAAACCCGAAGAAGTCGCAGCAAAAATCATTGAGATGATCTTTAGCAGCAGGTACAGGAACGGTCAGTCTGTCGATATCTAGAGGTGTCTGGACAAAGGCCCAAGAAGATGCAGATGGACGCGCTCACATTCACGTGCTCTGGCTAATTCAGAAACAAGAGCGGAGATATCTTGATTTACTGCAAAATCGATCCGCTGCGAAGTGCGCGGGTTCTGCCGCTCGCCAAATGAATAAAAGAATCCCTGCAGTTACACGCGGTGATGCAAAAATCGAACATTGCGCAAGTGGCTTTGGATCAATCGATGCAGAACTATTTTGAAGGTAGGGTCGAAATAAAGAAAATGATAACTGATGCGCTGACACGGGAAGTCGAGACCTTCCTTGTAACATTCATCGACGGTGCGAGGACCAAGCTTCATTACCATGAGACAGATCAGGTATTGATCGCAACCAAAGGGACAGGAGTCGTTGCGCTGCAGACTGCCGTCAGAATGGAGAATGACACCACCGCTACCGTCAAGATGGATGAAGTGCACTACTTGGAAGAAGGAGACTTTGTCTGCATCCCAGCTTGGAAGTGGCACTGGCACGGCGCAGTGAAGGGGAGCACGTTTGCACACTACCAGATCAAGAAGCCAGGTAAAACTTACTGGCTGGAATAATAATATAATAAAAAGATACAGATATACAGATAATGTAGCGACTGGAACATGAACGTGATGCACGATGATGCCAGCGCAATCGATCGACTCAGATCGCTGATTTCTACTTCAAGAGGCGCGAGCTATGTGGAGGCGCGCTACCATTCAAAGCTTACCACCGAAGTCAGTTTTGTCAACGGCACTCTTGAAAGGGTAAGGATGGTGGAGACTGCTGGCTGTGGCATCAGGGTTTTGGTGGACGGCTGCTGGGGCTTTAACAGCACCAACGACCTTTCGCTGTTGAAAGAATCGCTTGCTCAAGCAATTTCGGCAGCAAGCGTCCTCGCACAGACAAAGAAGAACAGGGTCAAGGGTCTGGCCGATTCAAAGATGGTTACAGGGACCTTCAGGGCGCCTTCTAATGGGAGCCTATCTGACATTGACATCGAGCAAAAGGTGAAGGTCGTAAGGGAGGGAGAAAAAGCTGCTCGCAGCAACAAGGCCGTCAAGGCAGCGTCGTGTACCTACCGCGAAACACTAGACTACAAGGCAATAGTCAACAGCGACGGTGCAGATGTCGAGATTTATGATTCAAAGCCTGAGTTCAATGTCTCTGCAATTGCCAAGAGGGGTAGTCAGAGTGCGACTGCGCATGAAGGAATCGGCGTGACGGGAGGCTGGAACGACCTCTTCAAGAAAAGCCATCTTGACTATGCCATTACTGCGTCAGAAAGGGCTTCAAAGTTACTGGAAGCCGGGCACGTCACAGGCAAGAAGGCGACAATAATACTAGATCCTGCAATGGTCGGTCTCCTGTCTCACGAAGCCATTGGCCACACAGTGGAGGCCGATTTCGTGCTTTCTGGCTCTGTGGTTAAGGATAGGATTGGACAGCAGGTGGCAAGCGAGCTGGTCACACTAGTGGATAGTGGCAGGTCAGAGATCTCAGACAATGCCGGCGGCACCATAATGGTGGATGATGAGGGTGTTTCCGCCGAGAGAACTGCAATAATTGAAAAAGGCATATTGAAATCCTTCCTGCACAACCGCGAGTCGGCAACGATCTTTGACACTGCATCAACCGGCAATGCTCGGGCATTCCAGTACAGCTACGAACCTCTGATCCGTATGAGGAATACCTTCATCGAGCCGGGGAGAGACAAGCTTGCCGACATGATAAAGGAGACCAAACACGGCTATCTTGTCAAGGGTGCAAGGAACGGACAGGCCGACGCGAATGGCGAATTCATGTTTGGTGCCGAAGAAGTCTACCTTGTTGAAAATGGCGAAGTGAAGGAGCTTATGAGGGGCGCAAGCATATCCGGTAATGCATTTGAAGTCCTGCAGTCAGTCGATATGGTAGGAGACGAGTTCCAGTACGATATTGGCACTGGCTACTGTGGCAAGTACCAGCCAGCAAAGGTGGATGGTGGGGGGCCCTACATCCGCTGTACGGCTGTCATAGGGGGGCTGCAGTAGTTGGAAGACCTCATGCAAAGCGCAATAAGGGAGGCCAAAGCGCTCGGTGCAAGCGATGTTGAAGTGTACGCAGCTACTGGTAACGAATCGGAAGTGTTTATCGAGAACAATGATGTCAAGCAGGCCAAATCACAAAGGTCAAGCTCGATGGGGATAAGGGTGCTGCTGAACGGGGGCTCGCTTGGGTTCTATTCCACCAACATCCTGACAAAGGAGCGGATAATGGATGCAGTGGCGATCGCGGTAAGAATTGCACGTTCCAGCCCGCGCGACAAGTTCAATAGGCTTCCCGGCAAGTCAAAAGTAAATGCGCTCAGGGGAATCTATGACAAAAAGGCCGAGTCGTTTGCGGCAGCTGACGCTGCAGTCAAGGCTGCGGAGATGCTTGAGGCGGCCAAGTCATATGACCGCAGAGTGAGCGTTGATAGCGGCAGTTTCAACGCCAGCGTGGCAACTCAATGGCTTGCCAATTCTAATGGAATAAGGATGTCGGAAAAGATGAGTGTCTTTTCGTGGTCAATAATGGGTATGGCCATAGATGGAAACGACATCTCTAGCTTTGACTTTCAGATTGGGGCCTCGCACTCCGTCAAGGGGATCGACGTGAGAAAAGCAGCTACCGAATTCGCAGAGACAGTAGTAAACTCGCTGCACCCGCGCAAGATAGAAAGCTTCAAGGGTGAGATGCTGCTGACGCCGTCGGCCTTTGATGAAATGATGGCGGACGTAATATCGCATTCGATCAATTCTGACGCCGTCCAGAAGAAATCAAGCTACTTTGCTGGCAAGGTTGGAAGGCAGGTATCCTCAGACCTGCTGACAGTTGAGGACGATGCAACCAATGTAGAAGGGCTTGGCGCGTCCAGCTTTGACAGGGAAGGCATTCCTCATCGCAAGAATGTCGTGATAGAGAAAGGGGTGCTCAAGAAGTTCCTTTACAACACGTACACTGCAAGAAAAGATGGAGTCCGGAGCACAGGAAATGCAAGCGGCTCGACCGGCTCGCCACCGTCTGTGTCGACAACCAACTTTGTGGTCAGACCCGGCAAGCAGAGCATTGATACTATGATTTCGGAAATGAGAAGGGGCATCATTGTCAGCCGGTTTTCAGGCAACGTCAATCCTGTGAACGGTGATTTTTCCGGCGTGGTTAAGGGAGGAAGGCTGGTGAGGAACGGAACAGTCGAGCACGCAGTCCGGGAGGTAATGGTGGCCGGCAACGTTTTTGACGCACTGCGCAAGTTGAACGGCGTATCCAAGGAGCGAAAGGTAATTTATGATTCCATACTGCCGTTTATGCGCTTTGACGAAATTTCCTTTACGGCAGGCTGAGTAGAAGGTGGGAGAGGAAAAAGAAGGACACCACTACGATATTGCTGTCGTTGGCGGAGGTCCCGCAGGGCTTTCTGCAGCATATTCCGCATCAAGGGCCGGCGCAAAGGTGATCTTGTTTGAAAAGGACGAAGCGATCGCACACAGCGTCAGGACAAGCGGCGTGACGTGGATTTCTGAAATGGAAAGGCTTGGGATCCCTAGCGGGTTGTACAATCCCGTGCAGAACTACCGCTTCGTGTCCCCTTCAAACGATGTCGTGATCTCTGGAAATACTCCAAGATCGTGTGTGCTTGACGTGAGGGCAACATACCAGCACCTTGCCTTTATGGCAGCAAGGGCCGGCGCCACGATCATGGTGAGGAGCAATGTGATAAACGTAATAAAGGAAGGCAATGGCAGGATCGCCGGCGTAAAGGCAAGCACGCCCAAGGGCGACATGATAGTACGTTCAACACTTGTCATAGACGCAAGTGGCTTTTCTGCTTCTGTGGCGCGCCGGGCAGGGGCTGTGGGTGAATGGAGGCGTTATGGGGTTGGTGCAGAGTACGAGTGCTACTGCGATGAAATCGACAGCGCAACCTGGGTTCTAATGATCGGGCAGCAGTACTCTGAAGCCGGCTATGCGTGGATTTTCCCGCTGTCAAAGAACAGGGTAAGGATTGGAGTAGGGATAGGAAGGCCGGAATCGAGCGCTGACCCACTTGAAAAACTGCACCAGATTCTGGAAAAGAGGCCAAAGCCTCTTGACGCCATTGGAAAAATACAGCCCATAGAACTGCACTATGGCTTTATCCCAAATGAAGGGGTCCGCCAGGATAGCATCACGGATGGTCTAATCATGGTGGGCGACTCTGCAGGGCAGTCAAATCCGCTCGTGCTGGAAGGCATCCGCTATGCGATAGAATTTGGCAGGCTAGCCGGAGAAGTGGGCGCAAGGTCTCTTGCGAGCAATTCTACAAGAGAGTCTCTAATGGAATATGAGAAGGTCTGGAAGGCAAAAGTTGAATCCAAGATCCAGTCTGCGCTCAAAGTGCAGACCCGCTGGCTTGGCCTGTCTGATGAACAGTGGGACCGTGAGATAGAGATCCTTAGAGACATGACCGTCGACGAATTTCTGGACTTTATCAAGGCCGACTTTACGACGGGCAAGATGATGAAACTTGCTTTGCACCATCCCAAGCTTGTCGCAAGACAACTGTTTAACATGATACTGAAGAGCTGATTTGCGAAAATTGGCACCTGCTCGTTAGGTTTTTATACCTTCGAAAAACAGCAAGTCATGCCTTGGCTGGAGAAACCGCCGCGGAGTTTGCTCCGATCCTATACATGCTCGGTTTCGGCCTTTTAGCCGCGGTGCCCGCGTTAATTCTGTCAAGACTACTTTCGCCAAGACGCCGATACAACCCAGTCAAGTTCCTGCCAATGGAGTGTGGCCAGATGCCAACAGGAGAAGGCAGATCGCATTTCATGATGCAGTATTATGCTTACATTCTGATGTTCGTGGTCTTTGACGTGATGTCTATCTTTCTCTATGCTTGGGGAACTGCGCTATTTAACATCCCGCGCGCCGCAACACTTCCAATAATCGGCTTCCTGGGAATAATGTTTGCAGCGATGGGCTATGCGCTCTATCTTTCAGGGAGGAAAGGGATTTGGTGATGGTTTCGCTAACAAGTATTAAATATTCATGCTGCGGAGAACAACACGAAATAAGAGAGGAGGACCGGCACAATTGAAAAGAGAACTCGTCAGCCCCACCAACTTTAACGTGATGGTGAGCAAGCTCAGCGACATTCTGGTTAGAGCGCTGGACGCACCGCTGGGCTATGCCATAAACTGGGGGAGGGTCTGGTCACTCTGGCCTGTGCACCTTGAGACTGCCTGCTGTAGCGTAGAGTTTGGAGCCGCTTCTGGCCCAAGATATGATGTCGAGCGCTTTGGCATCATAGAAGCCTTTGGCTCTCTGCGTCAGTGCGACCTTATCGTGGTGCAAGGGACAGTGACAAGAAAGATGGCCCCGAGGCTGAGGATGGTCTATGATCAGATGCCGGAGCCAAAGTACGTGATTGCAATGGGTGCATGTGCCATTACTGGCGGTCTCTACATCGACTCATACAATGTGCTTCCAGGCGTTGACGGCATTGTGCCTGTCGACGTGTACGTGCCTGGCTGTCCTCCAAGACCTGAAACGCTTATCCAGGGCTGCATGTTGCTGCAGGAAAAGATCAAAAGGTCAAAGATAAAGTAGCATGAGCGCCAACAAGGACGAGCCAAACAAGCCCGCCGCTAGCCCGCCATCGCCAAAACCTGCGGCTGCAAAGCCGCCTGCACCAGCAGCAGCAAAGCCCGCAGCCGCATCAGCACCTCCAAGCAAAGCGCCAGAGGCACCACCATTTGAAAAGGGGTTGGTTGAGGAGATAAAGAAGAAGTTTGGCGAATCGACCTTCAAGACTGTTTTCATAAAACCTCTTAGGATCAAAATTCAGGTAGAGCCGAAGGACATTGTCGAAGTTGCGACTTTCCTGAGGGATAGCATCGGCTTGGATCACGCCGAGTCCGTCGCAGGCGTCGATTACCCGAAGGACAACCAGATCGAAGTTGTTTACCATCTTGGGTCGTATACCCGGGAAGACCTTGGAAATCACGTTTTCTCACTAGCTACGCGTACAAACAGGGATGACGCCCGTCTCCCAACGTTAATTAACGTGTATAAAAGTGTGGAATATCACGAGAGGGAGACGTTCGAGATGTTGGGGGTATACTTTGAGGGTCACCCGAGGAATGAGAGGTTCCTCCTACCCGAAGACTGGGCAGACATCCCTCCACTTCGTAAAGACTTTAGGATAAAGGGGAGATAGCGACATGGCAAGCCTAGATGAAAAGTTTGAGGAATCAAAGAGACTGGGACTCCAAATAGTTAAGGAAACTGAAGAAGACCGCCTGATGACGCTCAGCGTTGGACCGCAGCATCCCGGCTCCGGTCACTTCCGCTTTACAATCAAAGTTGACGGAGACTATATCGTCTACTGTGATCCCGATCCTGGGTATGTCCACCGTGGAGAAGAAAAAATGTGCGAATACAGAAACGTCATCCAGAACATCCCGCACTTGGAGCGTCCTGTAATTCATGATTCTACCAACATTACCTATGCTTACAGCCTTGCTGTCGAAGAGCTCGTTGGAATTGAAGTGCCCAGGCGCGGCCAATTCATAAGGGCGATCGCGTCAGAGATCAACCGCAGCGTCTATACGCTTTACTGGCTTGCAATCTATGGCATATTCCTAGGTCATTCGACAATGTTCATGTGGCCAGCCGGCGACAGGGAGCTCCTGATAGACCTTCTTGAAGCGCTCACAGGTGCCCGAGTTACACACGCATACAACATACCTGGCGGCGTGAGAAACGACATGCCCGAGGGCTTTAAGGACAGGTGCCTGCGGCAGATCAGGTACTTCCAAAAGCGCCTCAAAGAGTACGAGGACATATTCTACAACATGCCCCTCTTTAGGCAGAGGACCGAAGGGGTGGCAGTGCTTTCAAGGGAAGACGCCGTCAAGCTTGGTGTGACGGGCTCTGTCCTGCGCGCGTCCGGCATCCCGTACGACATCCGGAAAGCCGAGCCTTATGACATCTACAACGAGATTGATTTCAAGGTCCAGTACATGAAGACTGGGGATTGCTTTGCAAGGTCATACGTGCCATTCTTGGACATGAAGGAATCGTGCTATATCATTGAGCAATTGCTTGACAAGATGCCACAGTCAGGCGAAGTGCGAGCCAAGCTCCAGCCAAACCCCAAGGGTCCTCCGGGCGAAGCTTACAGGCGAGTCGAATCGGGCAGGGGTGCTCTGGGTTACTATATCATAAGTGACGGCACGCCAAAGCCATACCGCGTAAAGATTTCCGTGGGTTCGTTCCGCAACATCCTTGCATTGCCCTACCTACTTGTAGGACAGAGACTGGCGGACATGCCTGCTACTTATTGGTCACTCAACTACTGGCCTGTGGAGGCTGATAGATAGAGACATGGCATCATACCCGCAGAACTTCCGCTTTGGAGAATTCGTTGGGAGCCTGCTCTGGCTCATATTCTGGATAATTATCATAGTCACACTTGTAGGACTGCCACTCCTGTTCGTGGTCCTGTTCTATGTGCCACTCCCCGAGGTCAATGGAGAAGTCCTGACACCGTACCTATTTTTGACGTCGATATTGTATCCGCAGAGCGCGATTCCTGTACTCCAGACGCTGATGGCAAGCGACTTCTTCAGGGTGGCCATGTTCCCTGGCTTTACATACGCCGCCCTCATAGCGGCAGCAACCATCTTTATCGAACGCAAGTTCCTCGCCAAGATGCAGCTGCGTGTCGGGCCGCTATATGCTGGTAAAATAGAGGGTATCCTCCAGCTGATCGCTGATGGACTTAAGCTGATTGCCAAGGAGATCATTGTTCCATCGGGAGCTGACAAGCCCCTCTTCTGGGCAGCGCCGATAGCATTTGTCGCAACCGCTGCAGCAGTAGTCGCACTGATACCCGCCGCACCAGGATTTGTGGTTGCAGATGTTGATGTGGGGCTGCTCGCGGTCTTTGCAATACTTGGGTTCTTCCCGCTCATTGCCCTGCTCTTCTCATGGGCTAGCAACAGCAAGTATCCGTTCATCGGCGGCCTGCGTGCCCTTCACCAGATGATCGCCTTTGAAATCCCGTTCATACTGTCGGCGCTTTCTGTGGTCATACTGGCAGGAACTCTCAATCTGACTGGCATCGTCGAGTCGCAGATCCAGTCCTACTGGTTCATCTTTTTCCTCCCGATTAGCGCATTTGTCTTTTACATCTCGTCACTGGCAGAGCTTGAGAGGATCCCATTCGACCTCCCTGAGGCCGAATCTGAGATTGTAGCCGGCTGGCTTACCGAGACTTCGGGCATGATCTACGGTCTGATACAGCTTGGCTCGTACTTGAAGACCTATGCATTGGCTGCGCTCTTTGTAATATTGTTCCTTGGCGGATGGGCCGGCCCGATGGTCTTCCCGCCTTCAGTCGAGACGCCGATAGTCGACATGAACCCGCTCTACAATCAGGAAGCTGCTAATGGCACCTTGTGGTTCACTCTCAAGACTTTTGGCATGATACTTCTCATGCTCCTGCCCAGAGGCATCAGCCCTAGAATAAGGATAGACATACTGCTTCACACCGGCTGGTACAAACTGATCGTCCTTGCGTTCATCAACATATTCGTAGCCCTTGCACTAATATATGGCGGAATACTTGGTCCGGGAGGTCTGCTAGTTAGATGACATCTGCGGGCGGCTTTATCAAAGCTATAGAGTCGGGGTCGAAGCACCTGATCATCAAGCGCTTCACCTTCCGCTACCCACAGGAGAAGCTCAAGTTTGTGGGCGACGGATACCAGTTTGATCCAAAGCGGGGCGTCGGAATCGCCGGCTACCGCGGGCGCCACATCCTGATGCATGACAAGTGCACTGGATGCCAGCTCTGCGCGATCGCATGCGAAGGAATTGCAGAAGCCATAGGGATGGTCAAGGTGGACGAGTCATGGAAGCAGAACAAGAAGAGTATTATGCCGCAGATAGACTATGGCAAGTGCGTGTTCTGCGGGCTGTGCGTGGATGCTTGCCCATTCTATGCTCTGTTTATGACAAACGACTACGAGCTGTCCTCCTTTACAAAGGAACACCTGATTTACACTCCTGCCCAGCTGGCAGTCAAACCAAAGTATCAGGGCGACGTTGAAATCGTAATAGACGACAGGGGGGCTACACATGGCTGACCCTGTGTTCATTGCAGTTGCGGTGCTGACTATTGGGACTGCAATAATCGCGCTTGAAGCCCGCGAGCTGATCTATGGCGCAGTCGCGCTTGCGATCTCTATGCTTGGAATAGCCGGATTCTTCCTGCTACTGGACGCGCCATTTGTCGCCATGTTCCAGATCGCAGTCTATGTGGGCGCAGTCGCGGTGCTCATCATATTCACAGTCATGCTGGTGAGGACTCAGGCCCTCTTTACCACAAAGGAGGACAAGAAGCGCAAGGGTGCGGGGATTGCACTCATGCTGATAATCATGGCAAGCTTGGGAGCTTTGCTACTTGCGTCAGGGCTGAACGGCCAGTTTGGAAACTTTGCCGGCGAGTCGACGGTTGACTTTGTCCAAATAGGCGAGCTGATGACGACTTACTATGCACCTGTTCTCATACTTATGGGGTTGACCCTTGCCGGGTCTGTAATTGCCGCGCTTGCACTGGCGCGCAGAGAGGATGTGGAGGAGCAACAACAACATGAGCGAGCTGATTGATTTCCTAATTGTGTCAATGGTGCTTGTCGCCGTCGGCATCTATGGCTTGGTGGTGAAGCGCAACGCGATCAGGATGCTATTTTCGATAGAAATCATTGCCAACGCTGCGAATCTTGCAGTCATCGCATTTGCAAGGGGCCTTCCAAACGCCCAGGGCCAGACATTTGCGCTCTTCTCGATAGCCATAGCGGCTGCAGAAGTGGCGGTGGGCCTCGGGCTCATCATCGTGGCATACAGGCTGTACAAGGAGATAGATGTAGCAGAATTCAGGAGTATGCGGGGTTAGAAAATCAACATGGCAGAATCATCTTATTTCCTGTTGGCAGCGACCTTTATACCGCTCCTTCTTGCGCCTGTCGCCTATGGGCTTGGCAGAAAGTTCGGCGTAAACGCTGCGACATGGTTTTCATTTGCCATCCTTGCGATCTCGACAGCGCTCCTTGCGATACCTGCCATCGGCATCTATACGGGTGCATTTGCTGTCTACACTGAAAGCTATGCATGGGGCCAGTTTGGCAACTTTGGCCTCCGGATGGACGGCCTCAGCCTGCCGTTTGCGCTCATAATCTATATCCTATGCACCGTCCTTGCGCTCTACTCAAAGCCGTACATGGTGCACAAAGTGTCGGAGGATCTGCCAGAGCATAAAGGCCATGGAAACGGCACTCCGTCTTCCACTCATGGCAACGAGGGTTCACACGGACGCGTCAGCAACAGCAGCATATCTGGCTCCCAGCTGACTGTCCTTGAAAGCGACCAGCGCGTCAAGAACCAGATGGCACTCTACTTCTCACTCTATCTCGCATTCTCGATGGGGATGCTAGGCACAGTGCTGGCTACGAACCTGATCGAGTTCTATGTCTTCTTTGAACTGATGCTCGTGCCGTCCTTCTTCCTTGTGGCCTTTTATGGCTATGGAGCAAGGCGCCGAATAGCCTTGATGTTCTTCTTCTGGACCCATGTCGGCGCAGTGGTGCTACTGCTGGGCCTACTGGCAATGGGGTTCTTTGCAGGCGGCTTTGACTTTGACACCATTAAGGCAAACGCGGCCAACATCCCCGCGCAGTGGATGCCTCTCATCGTATTTGCACTCGTAGTTGGTCTTGGGGTAAAGCTTGCAGCGTTTCTCCTGCACATCTGGCTCCCATATGCCCACGCTGAGGCACCGACTCCTGTCTCTGCCCTGCTGTCTCCTGCCATGATCGGCATCGGCGCGTACGGTCTTTTGAGACTCTGGCTGGAGCTCCTGACCGGCAGCTATGAACAATACAGCCTTTACATCAACATGTGGGGCCTCGCCACGATGATATACGGCGGCGCAATGGCTCTGATGCAGGATGATATCAAGAAGGTTCTCGCTTATTCCAGTATCAGCCAGATGGGTTACATCCTGTTTGGCATCGGTTCTGAAAGCGTTCTTGGCGTCACCGGTGCAACCCTGATGTATGTTACCCATGGCCTGGGGAAGGCCATTCTGTTCATGATGGCCGGCTCGATCATCCTCCAGACCGGTACAAGAAGCATGTCAAAGCTGGGCGGACTAGCAGGCAAGATGCCCTACACAGCTGTTCTCGCAATGATTGGTGCGCTCACAATTATTGGGATCCCGCCCACAAGCGGCTTTATGGGAGAGTGGATCCTGTTCAACGGGGTCCTCCAGACTGCTGCAGCAGACATGGATCCGCTGAGGACTACAATGTTTGGGTTTGGTATACTGGCAACGGTGCTATCGTCTGCATACATTTTGTGGATGTTCAAGCGCATATTCTTTGGCAAGACGCCGGAGGAGCTTGCGCACGTAAAGGATTCAAACCGCTATATCACCGCCACAATGGGTGTGCTTGCAGCGCTGACGCTGATCGTCGGCGTTTACCCTGACCTGTTCCTTGCACCTATCGAAGACCATATCAGCGGCATGTTTGAAGGGTATGAGGGAGTGCTCCCGGTTCCAGTTCATGCTGAAGGAGGGTCAGCGGCCCCGGATGATGGCGGGGTTGACATTCCAGTTGCACAACGTGGAGATGGAGGGGGTCATTGACAATGGTAGAAGCTATGGGATTTGAAGGAATTGCAGTAAACGCATGGATGGTATGGATACTGCCATTTGTAGGAGCAGCGATAATTGCAGCGGCAGCGCGTGCCGGGCATCGGGCCCGCGACTACACTGCGGTAGCGTTCGCCTTGGCCAGCGCAATTTCTGCAGCCACCTTGCTCCCACTTGCGCTGGATGGAGGCGAAGTGCACAGCCAGATCCCCTGGATCTCTTCACTTGGGCTCAAGGCTGGCATCCTTGCAGACCCACTTTCCATTATCATGACGAACCTCGTGGCATGGATCTCGTTCCTTATCGTCGTATACTCGACTGGCTATATGCACGGCGACAAGGACCTGACGCGCTACTGGTTCTTCATGCTGTTCTTCATTGGCTCGATGCAGCTGATAGTACTGTCAGACAACCTGCTCATGGTCTTCTTTGGGTGGGAAGGCGTAGGACTCGCCTCGTACGCACTCATCGGGTTCTGGTACCATGACAGGAAGAAGGACTTTGTCGGCAGGGAAGGCCATATCGCCGGCGGCATTCCGATGTGGGCTGCGCCCACTCATGCCGGCATGAAGGCGTTCCTTATGACCCGCGCAGGCGACACCATGATGCTCGCCGGCATGTTCTTGATATTCATGCACGCCGGCACTTTTGGATTCAAAGAGCTGGTAGCGGATCCTCAATGGGCATTTGTGATGGCGGATTCAAACCTGCTCGTCCCGGCAGCAGTGCTGCTCTTTGGAGGAGCGATTGGCAAGTCCGCCCAGTTCCCGCTCAACGAATGGTTGCTCGAGGCCATGACCGGCCCTACCGCAGTCTCTGCACTCATCCATGCAGCAACCATGGTCAAGGCCGGTGTATTCCTCGTGGCGCGTATCGGGCCCTTGTTCTTTGCACTTGCGACGCTGGGTGCCTTTGACGTTCAGGACTTTTTCGAAGTGGTCGCATGGGTAGGCGCAATAACGGCGTTCCTGCTTGCAACACAGGCGCTTGTCAACCCTGAGATTAAGAAGGTGCTCGCGTACTCTACCGGCTCCCAGATAGGATACATGATGATGGGCCTCGGTATCGCCGGTCTTTCGCTCAACTTCGTAGATGGCTATACTGCCGGGTTCTTCCACCTTATGAGCCATGCCCTTTTCAAGGCATCACTCTTTATGGGCGCTGGTGCATTGCTGCACACTGTAGGCTCCCGGTTCATGACGGACATGGGTGGCCTGAAGAAGCACATGAGGAAGACGTATGTCTTTATGCTGCTGGCCAGCCTTTCGCTTGCGGGTGCCCCACTGTTCACATCTGGTTTCTGGAGCAAGGACGCGATCTTCGCTGCGGTGCTTGACTCTGGCTATGAGTACGCTTGGCCACTCTTTGCAATTGCCGTCATTGTAGCAATCATGACTGCGTTCTACACCTTCAGGATGATTGGAATGGCGTTCTTTGGCAGGCCAAGCAAGAACGTGGAGGATCTGGAACACCATGGCCATCTCCACGAGGTAGGCCGCAGCATGTGGGTGCCGTTTGCCATCCTTGCAGTCGCTTCGATAGTGATAGGCGTATCCGGCTTTGTGTTTGAAGCGCAGATACACCACCTCTTTACCGGCTACCTCGAGCATTCATTTGGAATTCGTGGCGAGGGAGAGCACGCTGACGAAGTGGTGATCCCGATTGCGCCGGAAGGCGACAGGACGGTTCTTGGACTCCACCCGATAGCAGCTGCCGCATCAGTGGGTGCGTTTGCCATAGGCGGTGCCCTCGGCTACCTGTTCTACATAGCGAGGAAGGCAGACCCGGAGATCATTTCAAGGAGCATTGTCACAAGAGCTATCTGGAAGTTCCTTTACAACAGGTGGTACCTCAACACCGCCCTGTACTGGGGAGCAGTGGTAGGGCCACTTGCGATATATCGCATTATCTGGAGATACTTTGAAAGTACCATAATCGACGGAATGAACCCTGCATTACAGCACTCGATGGCATACATGTCACGGGTTGTCAAGGCGGGACAGACCGGAATCACTCAGACATACCTGTTCGTGTTCGCGGTGGGCATCATGATAATCGTGATGCTCCTGATGCTATAGGTGGTGCATGGAAAAAATGGTTGACCTGATGTCTACTCCAATACTGGTGACGGTAATACTGGGCGTGGTAGGCTTGGCCATCCCTGTAATTGATGCAGGCAGGCGCGAAAGGGGCCGTGACAGGAACAAGCTCTACAGCGGGATAGCGTTTGGCGCTCTGGTTATCGCCATGGGAATCGTTATCTTCCGCATTTTCTCCGGAGAGGTTCTGCCCGCAGTGGCGTTCTCCCAGGAAGTGCTGGTAGACGACCTGTTTGGCTCGTTCTTTGCAGTCGCACTCCTGATCGTCTCCCTGATGGTAACGGCATCGTCCTGGAACTATTACAAGGGCAAGTCTAACCCTGCAGCATACTACTCGCTGATACTGCTGTCGAGCATCGGCATGATCATGATCGCGTACTCCACCGATCTTGTCATGCTGTTTGTAGCATGGGAGCTGATGTCGATTCCAACCTATGCTCTTGCAGGCTTTGCAAAGCGCGATCCGATTTCCAACGAAGCAGCGATCAAGTATTTCATGTTTGGCGCACTATCGTCTGCGCTCATTGTACTAGCAATCGGCATTGTCTACGGCATCACGGGCACCACTAACATCGGCGACTCAATCAGGGCTATGACGAGCCTCGACGCAAGCCTCGTTCCAGTCGGACTGTTTGCCGTGGCGCTGTTTATCGCAGGCTTTGGATTCAAGATGGGTCTCGTGCCATTCCACATGTGGCTTCCGGACGCCTACGAGGGGTCTCCTACAACCATCGGCGCGCTGCTTGCCGCAGGCACAAAGAAGGCCGGTTTTGCTGCAGCACTTCGCGTGATCGTGCTTGGAATGTTTGCGCTCAACATGGACTGGACGCTCACGCTTGCGGTGGTGGCAGTGTTCACCATGACGCTTGGCAACCTGGGCGCGCTGACACAGAGAAGCGTCCCGAGGATCCTTGCATATTCGTCTGTAGCGCAGGCAGGCTATATCCTGATAGGCATTGCACTTGCACCGTATTCTGACCAGGCGCTCTCTGGCTCGCTCTTCCACATAATGAACCATGCGGTCATGAAATCTGCAGGATTCATTGCAGTGGCAGGAGTAGCTGTCGCTCTCTCCAGCTATAGCCTTGAAAAGTACCGCGGCCTTGGCAGGCGCATGCCGATCACCGCTGTCGTACTTTCAATCTCTCTCCTGGCGCTTGCAGGGGTGCCTCCACTCAACGGATTCTGGAGCAAACTGGTACTCTTTGGAGCTGCGATCAACTCCGGCCCATTCGTTGAATGGGGTCCGTGGCTTGCAATCGCCGGTGTCCTCAACAGCGCCCTCTCGCTAGGTTACTATGCGTGGATCATTAGAAAGATGTACATGGAAGACGCACCTGACATGAGCCCTGTGAAGGAGCCTCGGGCAATAGTAGCGGTGCTTGTCTTTGCAATGGTGTTTATGGTGGGCTTTGGCATCTGGCATGCGCCATTGCTTGACTTTGCGTCAAGAGCAGTACCTGACCTGACAAACATCACTGCCGCGTCTATGATGGCTGGCAACTAGCGCATGTGTGGTTGCTGCGACTGAATGTCCGTGGCGCGGTGAGAGCATAATTTTTTCTCGTGCCCAAGTGCCACCGTCTTGCTGCCTCACCTGCACACTGCTTTTTCTTGGAGATGGCAAATTGTGCATTTGTTCTTTCAAATTCACGGCTGTCATACACGCGCTTTCAGTAGAGCGCCCCGTAGCACGGCTGGTTCGCGCAAGATTTATGATGTGTGAAGTTCTTGAATCTACTCAGTACAAGTCGCACATAAGACACAACATCTCTGTGCGAATGGCGGAAAATCCAAATCCCTGCCAGCCAGAACCCTTGTTGACAGCTGGCGAAAACAGGCGCACGCATAAACACAGGGGATGGCTGTTAAACTTTATTGCAATGCAAATATTGAGCATGAGCATTTGGCACATGCGCTTGCCTGGCCCATCTTGTGTGGTGATCCTGTTGATACACTTAAAGGCTGCAGAGAGCACCAAAGATCAGGTACTCTGATACTATGCTAGAATGGCTCTACTTCAAAACTGCACCGATGCCAAATCAGTCAAGTGTTCCAGATGACGCTTGGCTTCGTTGTCAGTTGAAATCTTGCGGAGCTCGTTCTTGGCCTTGGCAGCATAGGACTGGTATAGCTTTTCCATGTGGTCAACTAGGTCATCCGACCTGCCGTTCTTTCTGACGAGCATGTTGAAGAGCCTGTTTTCGTTGTTCCAGTCAATGAGGTCGTCATGTATCTGGTAAGCAATTCCAAGCAGGTTCCCAAACGATGTCATGGCGCGGATCTGGTCGTCGTTGCCGCCGCTGATTATGGCACCCACCTTTGCAGATGCCTCAAAGAGTGACGCAGTCTTGAACTCGAGCACTTTGATATAATCGTCCTCCGTGATGTCAGGGGACTTGTTGAGCCTTATCTCCATCATCTCGCCTTCGCTCATCCTGGTGGCCGCGTTCGATAGCTCGTTTATGATGCGCGGATCCTTCAGCTTTGAGCCGATGTTGAGTATTATGCCAAGCACAAAGTCTGCAGTGAGGATGCTGCTATTGTAACCATACTTGATGTGAAATGATGGCTTTCCTCTGCGCTGGTTCTCCTCGTCAATAATGTCGTCATGGATTATCGACTCGGTGTGAAGGAGCTCTATTGCCGAAGCGGCAAGATATGCGTCCTGGCTTGGCTTTTTTGAGTTGATGGCTTCTGCCGAAAGCACCAGTATTAATGGCCTTATTCGCTTGCCTCCATCGCAGGCATAGCGAAGCGGGGCGTGGAATTCAGACCAGGAATATAGGTCAAGTTCGCGCACAAGAGCATCCTCGATTTTTGAAAGAGTGTCAGCAAATTGCTCGGTTAATGGGTTGGCCCCGATGTTGTTGTTCCTCCTGCTCAATACCCGCTCTATTCCTGAGGATACTTCAAGAGGTGTCAATATTAATTTAATGCTATAGTAGTAAAGTGCTCCGGCCGGGATTTGAACCCGGGATCTGCGACTTGAAAGGCCACAATGCTTGACCGGACTGTGCAGCCA
Source organism: Nitrosopumilales archaeon (assembly GCA_044507735.1). GTDB lineage: Archaea > Thermoproteota > Nitrososphaeria > Nitrososphaerales > Nitrososphaeraceae > Nitrososphaera. The sequence continues at coordinate 47,904 of JBIQJB010000003.1, read as the reverse complement.
CAAGATGGGCTACTACACCACCGGAGCACTCGCAAAGTTTGTAAAAACCTTCACATAAAATCCTTTCCTGCGAAAATTTCGCAAGGTTTTTGAATGAGGGGGAAAAGAGATCACCTATGAATATTGTCCAGAAGATCGATTCGGAAATTGAGAAGCGCAGCCTTCTAAAGCACTCTTTCTACCAAATGTGGTCTGAAGGTAAGCTAACGATCGATCATCTTCGCGGTTATTCAAAGGAATATTTCCAGCTGGTCAAGGCGGTGCCAAGCTTTGTCGAGGGCATTGCAAGCCTGACCGATAATAATAATCCTGATATCACCGTCAACGCAAAGGAAGAGGCCGAACACATCGAGCCATGGATCAGGTTCGCCAAGGCTCTTGGCGTTTCAAGGAATGAGCTTGTTGACTACGATGGGACTCCAAAGACAAACGCTGCCGTTGCCAAAATGATGGCTCTCTCTAGGTCCTCGTTTGAGGAAGCCGTTGCGGCCATGTATGCCTACGAGATGGAGCTTCCCAAGATAAGCAGAAGCAAGATCGACGGGCTGAAAAAATTCTACGGCATGAGCAGCGAAGACGCCACGAAATACTTTGAGATCCATGAAGAGGTGGACGTCAGACATGCGCAGGTCTGGAGAGAAATTTTGCAAAAGATCCCATCTGACAGGCAGGAGGCGGCGTTTGCGGCGGCTGTGGAATCGCTCAACGCGCAGCACATGCTGCTGGACTCGGTTCAGGAGAAATATGTTGGCGACAGCAGCATGAAGAACTGCTGATGTCGTAAATCGCCAAACCTTTATACATACTCTAATTTTAGGAATGTTCGATTGGGCCCATAGCTCAGCCTGGCAGAGCGACCGGCTCATAACCGGTCGGCCAGGGGTTCAAACCCCCTTGGGCCCACTATTTTAGAATTGCATAACTGTGGGTTTCGTCAATGAAAAGATGAGAATTCGAAATAATATCAATCCAGGAAGAAGAGCTGCAGAAATGCGGTGACCTGTGAACCCATCTGTGATGTTTCTGTATGCCCTACACATCACCCGTTACACGTGAGTGATATTCTACATACTTGTGGTATTTTTTTCTCTAAAATTGGTATGGTGGGCCCGCCGATGGAAGAGCTCTGCGGGACGTTTGTGGAGTAAGGAAGACAGGATCCAACCGGATTGCCAGAAATGGAAAGCGTTTCCTACGGAACGCTGCGATAGTTATGCCCTGAGATATTCGACGCTACAATCAGAACCAATGCCAAACCACCCGATCTGCCGTATGAAATGTCTGATCTGAAGATGAGGGGGTAACCCGGGGACTCCCACAAGACAGAAAAATGACCAACGAAAGGGCTTCAAGGACAGAGAAGATTTGAAATTTCATAGTTGTCGGATCGTAAGATGATGTCGTTTCCGATTTCGGCACCCTTTGCCGGTTGAATTTGAGAACTATGTCTAGGTCACAAAATCAGAATACACGTCAAAATTCCATATCGGATATCTTTTCTTGACATATCTCACTGAAACGTAAAAATACACGCTATTGTAATAGTAGTATTTCTTACAATCCTTAAATGAAACTTTGATGTTCTCTAATCTCAAGAACTGAGAAGATTGCGGCCAAGAATAATTTTGACAGCAGACCGCACATTGATGTCGCCTTACAGAGGGGTTTCACTTGCTTCGTTTCTTGGTTGCTTCCCTGCAATGGAGTCTAGCAATTTCTCAAATCAGAATTCTTTTTGGTCCTGCGTATTGGGAAACAGAACGCTTTCGCGTAGTTTATTTCGAAACCAGGTCACACCGAGGATATTGTTTGATTTCCTTTGTAATTCTGGAGAACAAACAAACGGTCTGGCGAGATATGCACCCTATGGTCTCAGGAAACTAGAATCATCTTTGCTACAATCCGGCTATTCAACGGATGACATAGCAGTTGTCAATCCCGATTACGTTGATCAATTTGTCACTTCAGAAACAGAGGTGATAGGAATTTACGAGATGGATCCACTTGGTATGGGGCCAGTCACCATGACTTTTACGTATGGTCGCCAACTTACATCCTATACTGAATCATGTAGCAGACGTTTGCATGAGCGGATCATTGCCGCCAAATCGCGGATTGGGAATGACGCAAAGATTGTAGTCGGGGGATCGGGCACTTGGCAGTACAACTATGACCCAGCCAAGATCGAGGAATACGACCTGTTTGGCATCTTGGAAGGCGAGCTTGGAGGCATTGGCCCGGAGATAGACGGAGCAGCAGGTGCGTTCTTTGACGCCCTCATTGCCGGAGAGTTTGACATGGCCAACCCGTTCAAGAAGAGCCAGTTCAAGGTAGAGATTAAAGAGTTCATCAGGAACAACAGGACGCTCCATGGCAGGTTCATCCACTACTGGAACGAGCCATCCATCGATGAGATTCCAAACATCGTCAACCCAAGCATGCACGGCATGATAGAAGTCATGCGCGGCTGCGGAAGGGGGTGCAAGTTCTGCGACGTGACTTTGAGGCCACTGCGCTACTATCCGGTAGAGAAGGTGCAGAAGGAAATTGAAGTGAACATGAAGTACGGAGGGCTAAAGAACGCATGGCTGCAAAGTGATGACATATTTGTCTACGGCATGAATCCCAGAAAAACAAAGAACATGCAGCCAAACAGAGAGGCAATTGAAGAGCTCTTCAAGGGTGTCATGGCAACAGGAATCGAGCACACAAATCCTACGCATGGGACTTTATCAGGGGCCATTGCTGATGAGAAGTTGATTCCCAATATTTCCAAAATAATACACTCTGGACCAAGAAATTTTATTGGTATTCAATGCGGACTTGAGACTGGAAGCAAAAGGCTAATTCAAAAGTACGCTGACCGTAAGCTGACTCCCTTCAGACCAGACGAGTGGCACTGGGTCGTCAAACAGGGCGTGAAGGTCCTCAACGAAAATTACTGGATCCCGGCCTTCAGTCTAATTATGGGACTTGATAACGACGAAACACCTGATGACAGCTGGGAAACGATCAATTTGATACACGAGCTAGAATCTGAACAGATTGATTCCAAGTTTGCAGTGGCGCCATTGACATTCGTTCCGATCGGCCTCTTGGAGAAATCCGACTTTTACGATGTTGGCCGTTCCATGAAGCCAGAACAGTTTGGCGTAATTTACAAGACTTGGCAGCATAACTATAAACATGGAATAAAGAAATTCATGCACAAGGTCGGTCGAAATAGCAGTATCGTGAATTTTTTCTTCGCAGGTCTAGCAAGGTCACTCGGTGGTATACCTCTGGTGGCCATGGAGAATTACGCAAGACGAAAGGGTCCAGACTATGAAAAAGTGATTGAAAAGATCAAGGCAAATTATTGGTAGATACCTTTTCATTTTTACTGGTTAAGGGTCGCCTTTCAGCAATATCTTCATGCTAGATCAAATGGTAGTAGTCTCAATCCTTGTTATTGGGAGGCCTGATTGCACCGGTCCTCTTGAGAGGGTTAATCGTGCTCCTAGTCTTGAGGCTAAAAGCCGTGTAGACCGAGTAGTTTTCCTTGCCTCCAATCGCATAACTGCCAGTATTTTCGAATCTGTAATCTTGCATCAATGATTGATGCATATTGAGCGCCTTGAACAGATTGCTTCCAATAGCCAGACCGTTTAAGGTCGCCTTGGAATTAATCTTCGCGCACAAGTTCATAGTGGAGCCAAAAAGGTCGTCATTCCTAGATGTCACCGATTGAGCAATTTCCACTTCTCCGTAATCTGCGCTTATCCTGGAATTTACAGGTGGCAATCCCTCTGACTTCAACAAGGAATTCATGAACTTCCGTGCATCAATCATAGTCATAAAACAGTCAAGAGTATTTTGTAACGAGAGCAAATTTGAAGGATCGCTAGTATCCGGAAAATAGCAGATTAGACAATCTCCAGCATTTTTGATAATTCTTGAACCAAAGTTTGTTGCAATAGTTGCGAGGGAATTTAGGAAGATGGAATAGTACTTGCCCATTTGAACGTCGCTCAAGCCTGAGGTGACCACAGTTGAGTCTGCCATATCTACGAAACATACACAGAATCTGCCGCGCTGGCCGCGAAACAGCACCTCCTCAAACGAAATGTTCGAAGATAATGAGAACGCGGAATCTTGACTCATGACCGGAAAATCGTCTAGCACAGTCAAGTAATACGTAGGATCGTTTGCTGCTGTCAAGAGGATCTTCGACCCATTCGAGGCTTATACGTAGAACACAAGAAGATAATAAGTTCGTGTGTACATTGTAGCTAATTACAGGGCAGCTTTAGGCTGGAAGCGAAAATTGCATTTCTCTGCGCTAAGTCGTTGATCTGGGCCTGAATCCCTGGGTTGAGATATTTGAAACTTTGTCCAAGAGCTAGCCCAAGTCCCTCCACAAATTCAGATTCATGTAAATTAGAGATACTTCTTGTCTCAGACTCTACAATGTCGAGTATTTCGCATTGGAGATCTTCCGGCAGAGAAGAGTAATTGCTGCCTAGTCCCCTTCCTAATCCCTCGCCAAAACCCGGGTAGCTTCTAGTGACGGCGATTTCGAGGAGTTCTTTATGCATAAGGTTGTCAAGGCCGGCAAAAGCTTTGCCCAAGCCCAGTCCAAAAGAGCTAGAAAAATCCTTATTGTTCTGAAGCATTCCTAGAATCTCTTCCTGCGAGTTTTCATCAAAAGAGAAAAAGTTATTTCCAAATCCCAGCCCCAGCCCGCTTGCAAAATTCTTGTTGATATTTGCCAACGACCTGAACTTTGACAGATTCGCTCGAATTGTCTGGGATGTAAGGACATGGCCAATGCCAATTCCGATCCCATAACTCACAGAGCTGTTCTCATTTGCCATCTTGACGACAATATCTTGATCATCAGACGAGGTGTATGCGAAAATATATCCCAACCCTATCCCAATTCCCGTCGCCAAGTGAATATCATTACGTGCCCTTTGCAGCAATTCTGATTTCATCTCTGACTGCTTGGAAAACATTGTAAGGCCCAGACCTGTGCCCAGCCCCCTTGTAAAATCCGGGTTTTGGAATGTCGTACTTAGCACTTGTTCTTGCAGGGCCGCCGATATGTATTGAATACACTGACCGATTCCTTCTCCAAGTCCGCGTGCCAAATACTTGTTTCTATTAGCCATTGCAATGATTTCGTCTCTTGCCTCCGTGCTCATGAATTGTAGTGTGTGTCCAAGACCCGAGCCAAGCCCAATTGCAAATTGAGGGTTCTTTTCGGAGAGTGTGGTTACCATGGTCCTAGTGTCGGATTCTTGATAATTGAAAACATATCCCATGCCAGTGCCAAATCCACGCGCAAAACCCTCGAGTTTAGAAACCATATCGAGAACTTGTTTTTTCAGTTTATCATTCAGGTACCTGAAGCATCTCCCTGTGCCATCGCCGAGACCTATGGCATATGGGACATTTTTCTCTGCTCTGCGAAACATCTTCTGTGCTTCTTCAACCTCCAGATATGCAATTGTATATCCTATTCCGAGCGCAAGACCCAAACCAAGCTGCAAGTTTGTTTCTGACTTGGTGGTGAGCTTCTGAATAATGTCGTCTGGTAGATATTTGTATGAAAAGCCAAGGCCGACGCCAAGTCCTTTTTGAGAAATCTGCGCTTTCCTCTGCAAACTTGAAAGCTTCAGATTGAACTGTCGAGCCCGAGTATGTGAATATGTATCCCATGCCGAAGCCCAGGCCAATAGAGAATTGCGAATCTGATTTTATCATCGGATAGATGACGTTCTCTTTCACATCTTCGGGCAGATATCTAAAGATTCGACCCAAACCCATGCCAAGACCGATTGCTAACCTGTTATTCGATCGAGCCCACTCAAAAACCGTCTCCTGCAGAGCATCGTCGAGATATGAAAATATGTAACCTGCGCCGAATCCTAGCCCAACTGAAAATTCACTGTTTGAGGCAGCTTTCAGAAGAATGGTGTTGAGCAAATCTTCAGGCAAGAATTTGAGAGTGAAGCCAAAACCATAACCCAGTCCCAATGCCAGCTCTTCATTCTTCTCTATCCATTCAAACGCTTTCCGCTGTAATTCCTCCCCAAGGTATGCAAATGTAAACCCTAGTCCAAAACCCAATCCATATGCGAACTTTACATTGCTGTTAGCCAAAGCAAAAAGCTCGAACTGCTTCTTTGGTGGAATGTGCTTATATGTAAATCCAAAGCCGGATCCCAATCCATATGCGAACTTTACATTCACTTGGGCTATGCTCAGTACCCTTGCTTGGTTTTCCTCGCTTAGATATGAAAATGTGTAGCCCAGTCCCATGCCCAAACCGTATGAGAGCTCACCGTCGTGACTAATCGTTTTAAATATGCTATCACGGAGTGCGTCACCGAGATAGCTGAAAGTAAATCCTAGGTATATCCCCAATCCATATGCAAATTCGCTGTTTGCCTCTGCCCGATCAAGTAAATTTTGCTGAAATGAAGAATCCAGATCTTTAAATACAAATCCAAAACCTGTCCCCAATCCTTTTGCAAATTCAGTATTTGTCTCAGCTCTTTCAAACATTTGCGCTTGAAGCTCGTTTGACAGGCTTGAGAAATTGCGTGCGATTCCATATCCCAATCCTCTTGTAAACTCGCTGTTCTTGATAGCTCTTGCAAATACTAACTCTTGCAATGAAGGTGGCAATGAGCTTAGAACATAACCTATACCCATTCCTATGCCATCTGCGAATTGCACATTGCCTTCAATTCTTGAAAAGATTTCATTCTGAAGATCTTCAGACATCTGTCCAAACATGCGGCCCAAGCTCTCTCCAAAAAACCTGGCAAAAGGCAAGCCTGAAGTGATTCTGTTTAGAATCTGATACTGAGCAGATTGATCCAGTGAAATGAAATTGTGCCCGAGTCCGTCCGCTAATCCTCGAGCAAATTCTATATCTACTTCCACTCTCTTGAGTATCTCCTTTTGGAGGTTTTCATCAAGACCAAGAAATGACTCAGCAATCCCAAGCCCAAATCCTGTTTCAAAATTACGTTTCTTTTTCATGTATGAATAAATCTTATCCGGTAGAAATGGCTGGGAAGCGTCCTTTGGCACATATTGGATGTTTCTGCCAAAGAAAATTCCAAACGAAAAGATTACACTCTCCTCGCTTGGAACAATAATTTCAAAGCTATCAACCAAGTATCTGAGAATCTTCAGTTTTATATCTTCAGGAATTGTTATGGCGTCCTTGCAGACGTCGTGCATTGAATAATGAACACCAGAGAGATATAGCCAAGTGGCAAGCTCGCGTAATGGTTCTCTTGGTGGGTTGCTACGAAAAATGCCCTGTTGCAACTTCTCCAATGCTTCTGGCGATCTAGCTAATCCAAGATCGTAGCACAGCTTCAAAGTGTACAAGAATTCGATGCTGGCCAGTCTGGAATCCGAAAAACTGATGAACTTAAACTGTTCTTCGTAGTAAGCAGTACGCCTTGGTAACTTCTCAGCCACCGAGATACCAATATGCGAGGATATTGCGGTTTCGTTGTACTGATCTGAGCCGGAGGCACCCAAAACTCTGCAATAATCTAAAATGGTAAGCGGAAGCGGTTCCTTCTGCCAGAGAATTCTGGAAATCCGCTCAAGATCATTATTTACATACTTGTAATAAGCATCTGCATATCGGTTATTTTCAAGTCCTAACGACCTAAAGATATTCCTAAAGGTACCAAGGTCATATCCGATTTGGATCGCCTCAAATTCAGGAATGTTCTGAACAATGTTACTATACAATTCAAGATACTTTGGTTTGAGAGCTAAGAGAAGATGAGTCAGTTCCAAAGAACTGATCATTTCAAGAACATAAAGTGCGCTTTTGACATCGCGCTTGATTAGATCGTCAGGGAAGTTATCCCACACAACCGCATCTTTTTCCTTATCGATCGATCTTAATAATTCTGTAAGATTCATTCTGCCCGACCGTTCTCCGACAATCTGCCTCGGGTTGATTACGATTATTCTTGAAAGATTCGGAATTCGACGTCTGATGATCTCAAAGATGGTCTTTGACTTGCCGCATCCACTTGGTCCGTACAGGAATAACTTTGTTGCTGCATTTGCCTTTTCAAAGTTAGGAAAAGGAACATACGGCAATTCACTGCCGTCCTCTTTGTACTGGACATTTATAGATGTGGCAAATGATTCAAGAGTCTCTGCAATTGAATCCTTATCTTTTGAATCTATAACGAGGTAGGATACTTCGATCAGTTCGCTCTTGCTGGTCTCAGCTGCAGCTCGTTGGCTCATAGTAATTGATTACATTAAACAGAAATTTGCCTATAAGCATTAGGTAAGAGTAATCTTTTTGTAAGATTCAAGCAAAATGCCCTAAGAATGCTAATAAAAATACTAATAGTGGATTAGATGATGACTCGGAATAGAGGGGTTGTATTTCGTTTCTTCTTAACGGCTATGACCGAGCACGATACAGGAATCAAGCAAAGGCTCGTACTTTCGCATTTTATTTAATTGCGAAACCTTGGAAACCTTGGCACTTCTAGCGTGGCATGATATATGAAATAATTCTTGAAAATCTCAGTAGAGTTTTCATACAAATCTTGGTTTCTCACGAGTCTTCACACTGTTGTACAGTGTTTCAGGCAGTATAACATTTTACTCTACTTGACAGGCACGAAACTTCATGAAAGAGATGAAACATACGAAAGCATGGACATGGTGGTATGGGGTGCATCACAGATCGGTATTCATTCGCCTATCAAAATAAGGTTTGATGAATGCGTGGAACTTGCATGGTGGAAGAACTTGACCAACGAATTGCTTCCGAAGGCTTGCGCCCTCGATATGTTTGTGGACACAATGGTCACAGGGGCATTATGGAAGGCGTTCCGGATGTCTACGCGTACCAAGTCAAATATGATGTAAATCTGATCAAGGAAATCATCAAAGCCTAAGGTACTGCAATTAACCAATTCACGACAATTTATTCGTCGCATGTATCTTGAGATGGTAGCACTATTAGCACTATCTCGAGAATATTGTGGCAGAAGGAACATATCCGTTGACCATCTCTAATTATTATCGAGGACTGGTGGCTAAGCGAAATGCTGTTTACACGCCACTGAACGCTGTAGCAGAGGCCGCGCGGGAATTGCTTGATGCTATGTGGATTCACTACAATTTCATAGGAGTATACCAAGCGATAGGACAAACACCATCTCAACCGGTGGTCATCAGCCTGAATCTGGGTGAAAACAAAGTTGAAAGTTTGATGAGACAAGCGGCTGTTTGTGTGAAAGATATTCAGGAACCAACCGGAAATGGGTTAGGAATCAGAGTCGATAAAGTACAGATATTCAATGGATATGGCTGCATCAAAGTCAAGCCGTAGCATGGCTAGAAAAGAAGGAATGGCGCGAAATCCATGATATTTTGAGTGTACAGGGCTTTAACTGGCTGGCGAATGGCAGAGATAGCTGCTGGATAAAGATGATCAATGGTAGGAATGCGCTATCCAAAGGCTATAACCAAAACTTAAAACGGTAATTATCACACAATCCAAGTGTGAGAGTGCAGTAATGGAAGCAAACGGGCTAGAGCCAGAATTCACTGAGGTATTGCATGGCACGGAGCTGATAACCCCGGTGCTTGTTAACTTTGTATCTAAAACAAAAAAGGAGCTACAAATCAGTGTTGATCAGACATGGCCTTCTGTAGTGATTGAAGTTCCAGAATTTAACAAGGTACTTCATGATGCCAAAGATAGGGGTGTCAAGACTAAAGTCATAACCGAAATCACAGACTCGAACCTAGACTATTGTAAGAGATTGCTCAAGTTCAGCGATCTTCGGCATATGGACAGAGTAAGAGGAAATTTTGGAGTGAGTGAAAAAGAATATGTCGCTACTGCTAATCTGAAAAGAGCTCAGCCAGTGCAGCAGCTAATCTATAGCAATGTTAGGGAAATCATAGAACAGCAGCAATATGTGTTTGACACTTTATGGTTCAGAGCTCTACCTGCCGCTGAAATAAAGATAAAAGAAATACAACAGAATGCAAAAGACCTCCGAAACGTGATAGACACGTTTCATATTTGCACTAAATGCGCAGCTTCATTTGTCTTTGTAGATGATGTTGAAGAACATAAGAGAAGTACAGGTCATCAGGAGTTCTTCAAGCACCGTTTTGCAGATGAGTCAATTTGAAAACTGCATTTCGACAAATCCCGACCATTCGACAGAACTTGAAAGAGACTCTAGCAGCCGCGAAGCGGCAAGAACTCTCGTGATGCAGCGTCATTTTGGAACCCTATCTTTCGAAGCAAAACTCCGAATTGAGTTCTGACTCTAGAATCGAAGCAGTTGGGCCCAGCGATGAAGCGGGCACAAATAACTCCTGAGATCAGAGCAGAACTCTAGATGAATACGAGTGTTACTGCACTTCTGAAGATATTACCACAAAGACTCGATCCGCAAAGATGCTAATTGATGTCGTAAGCCTCGGGCACAATTTTTGTGACCTCGTCAAGGAAATTGCGAGCAAAGTTGCATTGCAACCTTAAAGTCCAAACCTCGGACCGAGCACCCGAGGATCTGGCACTTTCCGATAGTGCGTAAGTGTTACGTACGCATGCAAAGAAACGCCAGCATACGCAGGCAATCCCGATACCGGCTATTGTGACATAATTCTAATTTTAAGTAATATTTACATACGATATCTAAAAACAGAGAGCTAAACCTTATTAGCCAGTAATCAGCCATAACCATGGCTATTGCGCGCAAATATGACAATGTGTGCCATAGTGGCAATTTTAGGAGCCTCCGGACTAGCTCTGACTTTTGCGAACACATTTCTAACCAATTCGGGGAATCCTCAAACATTCGAGATCAGAGAGTACATGGTCAATTCCACAATCGGCAAAGTAGTCGGTTCAGGCCAGGAACAAAAGATAGATGAAATACGCATCAACGGCATATGGAAAAAGGAGATTGTTACAGTTTCATTTCACTTTGACAATCTAAAGTATGATTCAGAAACCCGGGCAATAGCACGCCAGGCAATCAACGGCCCTATTACGGGCTACAACCTCACGGGTTGGAACATTGTGTTTGATACAATGCTAAACAACTCAGGCAGCTCCTCGACACGTCTTGTAATCCCAAACGACAGCGGCGATACCGACAGTGACACAGACATAGTTGTCTCTTTTGCCAGTCAACAAGCGGCTGAGGGCATCAACGGAGGCAGGCCGTTTGCCCTCGCAACCGTGACTGTATTGCCTGACAAATCACTTGATCACGTTTCAATTGTTGTCTATGACACCGATTCTCTTTACGAAGAAAAGATTCTGGTCCCTGTATTGATTCATGAGCTTGGCCACGCACTTGGTCTTGGCCACTCCACAAAGTTAGACAGCATAATGTATCCAAGAATTGTAATTCACAATGATAAGATAGGCGGCGACATTGGCATCTGCGAAATTGCAGCGTTGAACGCAAATTATGTCGATAGGCAAGACATAACAGAAAGTTTGGAGTGCAAGATATAATACGAATAATCGCTAATTTTATCGGCCGAACATTCTATGGACCCTGTGCCGTGAGCAACGTCTCTGTAATTGGCGGCCGCTGATATCTGCTCAGCCAATTCCCACGACCACCAAGTTGATGTTGATTTGCTGACTATCAGATAGACATACTGTCTAGTATGTTTGCTCAAGCCTGCTCTGTTGCTTGAAAGACTATCCTATGGCGACAATCACGGCCTGGCTTGCAATTCTATTCTCCAGAAAAGAGCCCTGCGATCTGCGTCGCCATGGTCAACATTATGAGGAGCGGCATGGTGAACTTTACGATCGTCAACACCCAAGGAGGCACCTTGAACGGGCTTTTCAAGTTGACCTGTTCTAATAGTTTTGTTCTATCCATGAACCATGTTGCAACGATTGAAAATATCGCTCCAGAGATTGTTATTCCGTATGTCCCAAAGAGCAGGTCGTACAGGTCAAAGAATGGTATGTTGCCAATCTCTGACGCGAGGCCGCTGTAGCTTAGTGCCGGCAAAATCCCAGCGCCTGACAGTAGTATGGAAACAATGGCGGCTGCCTTGATTCTGCTGACTCGAAAAGTATCCTCGAGGGCAGACACGGGGACCTCAAACATTGAAATCGACGATGTCAGGCCGGCAAGCAGAACCAGCAAAAAGAACAGGCTTCCAAGTACAACTCCAAAGCCCGGTATGTCAGTAAAGATCGTGGGCATTACGCGGAACACAAGCGACGCCCCCTGGTCTGGCGCTAGGCCGTAAGAAAATACGAATGAAAATATCATGAGCCCTGCCAGAAAGGCGACAGCCAGATCTGCGACTATTATGATAATGGAGGCCTTGATTATGGAATGCGTCTCTCGGAGGTAACTTCCGTATACCAGCAGCACTCCCATCCCTACAGAGAGCGAAAAGAATGCCTGCCCAAAGGCTATAGACCACACTTCTGGGTCTGAAAGCCTGGAAAAATCCGGGCTTAGGTAGAATTCCAGGCCCTTTTCAGAACCGTCCATGTAAAGCCCGATGGCCGTGAGCGGAATCATGAGCAATAGGAGGAGTATGACTCCTACTTTACTCAAATTTTCAATCCCTCTATGCACTCCGAGACTGATTATCCCGAAGTTGACTGCCAACATAGCAAAGAACGCGATTATGGGATAGATGGACCCTGTGTACTCCTCAAATGATGGCACTGCGCCTGTGGCGGTCCATGCTACAAAGTACGAGATTACCCAGCCGAGAATGACCAGATAATAGCTGAGGATTGCAAACGTGATTCCAATCATGATAACGCCTATCCATTTGAACCGCCGCCTGATCCTTTCAAATGCCGAAAGAATGGATGTCTGGTAATACCTTCCAATGGCTATCTCTAGTACCATGAAGGCAAGCCCAAAGCTGAAAATAACGATCACATAGGTCACAAGGAAGGCTCCGCCTCCGTTCGTGCCGACGATGTATGGGAACCGCCAGATGTTGCCTATTCCTACGGCCGAGCCTATGGCAGCAAAAATGAAACCGAGATTAGAGTGCCACTGCTCCCTATTCTCTTCTGCTTTTGGGCGCGCCAAGCTCTGACCCACACTTGATGCCTGAAGTAAATAACTGTACGGGAGACCAGCAAGAATGGCTGCAATTCTTGCACGAACCTGTGACAATATTAATTAAACAGATCCTGCATTGCTATCCGGACATTGAAGTATTCGACAATCCTCGTTCCCCATGACGGCTCCGAGATGTCTGAGAAGGCCGTAGATGAATCGATCAAGTTTGCCAAGATGTTTGCCTCTGAACTTTTGCTGGTATATGTTGTAGATGAGCGCTATGCACCTCCGAGCATCCTGCTCTCTTTTATCGGTAGCAAGAGATCGCTTAAAGACGCAAAGGCCGAACTGAGAGGCATGCTGGAGGAAGGAGCAAAGGCAATGCTGGACAAGACAGCGGCCAAGATAAAAGAGGAAGGGATAAAATCCAAGATAGCGGTCCGCGTGGGATCTCCTGCCAAGGAAATTGTCGCAGCGGCCAAGGAGTCAAAATGCGACATCATTATCATGGGTAGCAGGAGTTTGAAATCCGGCAAACTCAGGGCACTTGGAAGCGTGGCAAGAAAAGTGTCTGAAATTGCTCCGTGCCCCGTAATGCTGGTGCACTAGGGAGACATTAATAATAATAGGAGTGTGTGTTACAAGAATCATGACGACGGCATACAAAAAGATCCTGGTTCCGCATGATGGATCCGGTGCATCAGACCGCGCATTAGAGCGTGCAGTGCCGATTGCAAATGCATCTGGCGCCAAGATTATACTTCTTCACGTATTGCCTGTTATTGTCATCCCTCCCGTCATGACTGAATATGGGTATTCCAAGACTACGGGAGAGAGACTCACGGCAGCTACACTTGAGAAGGAACTGTACTACGAGATGAGAAAGGATGCGTCCAACATGCTTGAACAGAAGAGGAAAAAGTATGCAAAGCAGAAGGTTACGATGGAGACCAAACTATTGGTGGGATATCCCTCTGACAAGATAACGGAGTTTATCCGAGATCAGAAGGTCGATCTTGTAGTCATGGGGACAACCGGGCTGCAGGGGATTGCCAAGATAGCGACAATCGGAAGCGTCGCCAGAAAAGTTTCAGAGGACTCGCCCTGTCCTGTGATTCTCGTCCACTAGCATCGGTCCTATTGGTTACGACCTCTATAGTCTTGCGTCGTGAGTCGGGCAACTCTTCGCTATATCTGATATTACTGTTAGAGCAAGTTATATGCCGGCACAGATGATCCCGTGAGATTGCCAAAGAGGGCTCTAGAGGGGATAGAAAGAAGATGCATATGTGGTTATGGGCTGCCCCTGATTCCAGTACTGGCATATTATTATCTTCTCCGGAAAGAATCGGACGTTTGGTGAATCTAATGTAATGCATGTCGGGTCATTTGACAGCCTTGAAAGGGCTGATTCCAGCACATTGTAATGCTGGCCTTGCGCGGCAGCTACGTTGCCATTCAATAGACGATCAGCCTCTGGAGCGCGTGACTGTGTCTTCTGTTTTTGCGACGATTTTCAATTCCCTTTCTGTCAGGCTGACAGATTTCACGCTGCCCTGATTGTACAGCTTTGCTGTCATCCTTCAGTGCTTTTCCTGTCCCAGACTAGTGCGTTTTTTGAATTCTGGCAGGATCCATTCTGCATACTTGCTTTCCTGAGTGGAGGTTACAACCAACACTTTAGCCGATATCTGCTTCACTGCTCTCATTATCCTCCCGATTTCTTTCTTCATTTCTTTCACTCTCATGTTTGGGGCCTCGTCAAACGCGTTCAGCAGGCCTGGAACGAAGACACTTCTGACATGATATTTCCTGATGATCTTTGGAAGTTCAATGGACAGCAGCTGCGTGACCTGTGGAACTGTAAACGCTCGTATGACCAGTATCCTTCCTCCGACGTCTTCTTTGTTCATGCCATACTGCCTTGCGAAATTGATCGCCCTGTACACATCAGAGCGGTTGCCGACGTCTGCCACCATGGTGTAAGGTGAATTCAGACCGCCGTGTCTTTCGGGCAACAAGGACCTGACCCACAGCCTTGTCAGAATAAGGTTTGCATAGTGACCGGTGATGCAACACAGATCCGCGCGTCCAAGGCCGATGAACGAGTCGATCGTGGAGATATCGAATCTTAATTTCCGCAATGTATCGGCGGTCTGGATCTCTGGGAGTCCACTTTACTGCAGGCTGGACTTGCCTCCTCTGCAAACTCTCTGCCAGCAACGAGCCACATCTCGGGCATTCTTCCCTCAGTGAGTGAATCTCGATGTATTCTGAAGTCTCCTTCAGTACAGAGCCGCCTCTGATGCAAAGATACTGGCTGACCTGCATGGTCTGACATGTTTAAACATGGTAATTAATAAATCAAAGGGTCCTCTGTAGACCCCCTCCCTCCCCTCCGGGTGCTATGTGATTTATCTAACTCCTAGTTCTTGCCTCCACTATGCGACGGGGACATGACTTCCTAGCTCAAACTATCCCACATCACCAGGTTTGCAAGGATTGCGGCAAACGGACTCCGCATGTTTGCTTGAAATGCGGCTTCTGCTACTCGTGTCACTGGAAAGTTGAAAGAGCACCGATACAACTGCGCCTGATTTCAACGGTTTAGCCGGTGGGATCATGGGAAGGACAGTTCCAAGTTTCAGATTAGCCCTAGCTGAAGAAGAATCTGAATGGAAGGAATATCGCAATCATCTGGACAAGAGCGAAAGGAAAGATTTTGACGACATGTTTGCGATTCCCCGGCTGTACCTGTCTGCATGCTCTGGAGCTACAAAGATCGTTAGGATCTTTCCGATCTTTATGAGCATCGCCTTGCATCACTACAAGGAACTGTCGCAAATGTCTAAAGATCTTGGACTGGTGGTGGTGGAGACATTGTATGTCGCTGAACCCAAGCGATGATGTTCTGACGCAGATAATCAAGTCGTACGAAGGGTATGCAGACATGCTGCGCGGTCAGGACAGAAAAGAATTTGAAGAAATGCTAAGGCTCTGTTACAGGTATGCGGAAGCGATAAACGCCAGAGGGGAACCGTTCCCGGAAGAAGCCGTGATAATGACCATTCTTTTCAAACAGCACCTCATGATCAAGGAACTGAAGCAGGCCATGGAGAAGCTGAAAGCCGAAGGGAAGAAGGATTGATAATCTCAGGATGGCTGTTCGATGCTTATCCCTCAAACGACAGGATGGTTCTCTGGGTCAAGGACGAAAACGGCAAAACAGTCCGACTGGAGGACAGCTGGACCTCCTCGATCTATGTGGGCTCAGACAGCAGAGCAGATCTGGATATCTTGGTGAAGAATAACGCGGTCCAGCACTATATCAAGCGCTACGATTTTGTTCCAAGGTTTGAAAGGATCGGAGACCTCGAGCAAAGAATTGTGCTAGAACTGACTTTAGCCGATTCGAGAAAGGTCGCTGCGCTGGCCAACACGATGGCGGACATCGATGTCCATGACAGGTTCAGGCTCTACAACGTAGACGTTCTTCCCGCGCAAGGCTACTTCTACGAGCACGACCTCTTCCCGCTAGCAAAGTGCAGGGTATCTTGCAGGGGTAGCAGTCTGGACTGGCAGGTTGACGATAACGTCAGGTCCACTCGCTATTCTCTGCCCGAATTCAGAGTCGTGGAACTTGATGTAGCACCACGGCAGCAGGGCAGGCTGCCTTCATTCCATGACAGGATAGGAAAGATAATGCTAAAGCTGGAGAACGAAATAGTGGAGATTCAGAAAGAGTCCGAGGAAGATACAATCCATGAGCTGGCGAAACAAGTCGCAACTATCGATCCCGACTTTGTCTTCACAAGCGACGGAGACGAATGGGCGTTTCCATATTTGATCTGGCGCGCAGCTAGCAACGGGGTTCAGCTTGTGCTAGGCAGGGAGCCCATACCGGCTTCTCTCCCTACTAAGAAAGGAATAACCTACTTCTCCTACGGCCGCGTCCATTACAGGGCTGCCAGTGTCCCGCTCCATGGAAGGATCCATATCGATTCGAGCAACAGCCTCATCCACGGTCCTTCTTCGCTTCAAGGCCTCTACGAGCTGGCGAGGGTGTGCCGGTTACCTTTCCATACGGTCTCAAGATCAACTATCGGCCGCGCGCTGACGAGCATGCAGTTCTATCTGGCGCACAAACGAAATCTGCTCGTGCCCTGGCAGCCGGCTCACCTGGAGAAGATCAAGACTTTCAAAGAGCTGGTGGTAGCAGACCGCGGCGGCCTTATCCTTGAGCCGAGAGTGGGAGTCCATGAGAGGGTGGCAGAATTTGATTTCGTGTCACTCTACCCCTCAATAATCCACAACCTCAACATCGGCGCCGACACAATCAACTGCGACTGCTGCCCTGACTCCAAGAATATTGTACCGGAGCTTGGATATCGAGTCTGTGAAAAAAGGCGAGGGTTGGTGCCCCAATCTCTTGGAATTCCTTTGCAAAATAGAAGGGAGTACAAGCAGTTAAGAAAGTTGGCAACAGATGACAAAAGCTGGGCTATTTTTGATTCCCGACAGGGAATTCTTAGAACGATAGGTCATGTTTCCTTCGGATATCAGGGGCATGCGCATTCGCACTTTGGACTAATCGATGGTCATATCTCGATATGTGCATGGGCACGTCATATAGCCAACAAGGCGCGCAGAACTGCAGAAGGCATGGGATGTGACGTTCTACATTTGATAATCGATTCATTGTTTGTCAAGAAGAAAGACGCCACACACGGCGATTATATGGATCTGAAAGAAGCGATCGAACAGACGACGGAGTTTGAGATCTCTTACGAAGGCGAGTACAAATGGATAGCGTTCCTGCCGGCCAAGGGCAACTCGATGGTAGGCGTTCCACAGAGATATTTTGGATGCTATGAAGATGGAACGATAAAGGACCGCGGGATTGAAACAAGAAGGCACGACACTCCGCCCCTGTTCTCGCGCTTTCAGAGGGAAATACTTGGCATCATGGCCGAGGGAAACAGTGTCATGGAGGTGAAGGCGTTGATGCCCAGAGTGAACGACATCTTTCAGAGATACCGGCAGATGTTGAAGGAAGGCAGGGTTCCATTGGCGGATCTTGTATTTACCAAGATGTTGTCGAAAGATTCGGATGCTTACGCTGTCAACACGGTGGAGACAAATGCCATGTACCAGCTGCACGATGAAGGCGAAGCGATGCGTGCAGGACAGGTTCTACAGTATGTGATAACTGACTACTACCGCAAGAACTCTAGAAAGAGGGCCGTGCCCGTCGAACTAATCGATGAAAAGACTACCTATGATTCAAGAAGATACATTGAACTGCTTGCGGAGACGTGCAATTCGGTCACCCGGCCATTTGGCTATGATATCACAGACCCTTTGTACAGATGAAAAGGAAGAGAGCAGGAACAGCAGCCAATTCATAATCCTTTGTTCCGGCTACTGCTGCAACTGTTTGCAGCGCGACAATGTCCTGAGTGAAACGTTGTAGGTGCTGTTGTTATTGTCGTCATCGCGCCCTGCATATACCATTTCGAACAATTCCACGCTGTCCACTCTCTATCTTCTGCTCCCGCCCCCAATCCAAATGCAATCCGCTGTCACCCGCTCCTTGGCCAGAATCGGCTCTGTTTCTTGACTACTCTTGCCGCAGAGCAGTACAGATCAAAATCCCGTCATTTTGAGAGTGTGTCATGCGTTTGCTACGTCTCTGAATGTACGTGAGCTTTCTACTGCTCATGCCATACTACCTGCTTGGATCTTCCATCCAGGAATGCTCGACGCCATGTCCGTACAAAGCGTCCAAGGCCGCATCGCATTAGAAGATGTATTCTATCAAAACATAATAACATATTCAATTCAATTCCTTGATGAAATGCCAATAGAATGGGATGTCTTGATTATCGAAATGACACTGCTTGGAACAATCATCTACAGCGCAATATTTGTAGAGAGCTGGGTCGCAAAAAGAAAATCGCATCTTAAAGAGAAGGAAGATGCCAGACGGACTATTGAGTTTGTTGCCAGCGACCTCAGGAAAAAAATCCGCTTCATAGACGACTCTATGCAGCACAAGGATTTCAAGCCATTCTTCACCGACATGTGGGACTCCATTATCCTGAGCGGCAAGCAAATGGTCCTCCCATTTGAGCTGTTTGAAAACCTGCAGCACACATACTCTTGGATGAAATATTATAACACTGAGCTTGAGCAAAAGGGGAAAGACAACGGCGAAGCGGCTGTAATGGAGATTCTGGCCGAGGTAAAAGATTCTATCGGGCAGTCTCTGGAACTACTGAAAGCGGACAAGTTGTAAACGAATGCAGTGCATTACACAAAATTCCAAGCTCTTATTAGATTATCGAGCCATTGATCCGTCATATATGAAGAGGCTCGATATCATAATTCCACACGAGAACTTGGTGGATCTCAACATGATACTACACGAGCACGGGGTGGGCGGGATGTCATTTTACGACATCAAAGGCAGAGGCCGGGCAAAGCACGAGCCTGTGCCGGTCGGCAGAGGCGTCATGACGTACGTTCCAGAGTTTGGCTACCGTA
Organism: Nitrosopumilales archaeon; assembly: GCA_044507735.1. Taxonomy (GTDB): domain Archaea; phylum Thermoproteota; class Nitrososphaeria; order Nitrososphaerales; family Nitrososphaeraceae; genus Nitrososphaera. Next base: position 28,279 of record JBIQJB010000003.1, on the reverse strand, counting down.
CAAAAATAGAAGTGGTAGTGTCCGATGATATGGCAAAGTCCATCATTACCGACGTGTTGAATTTCCTTGGGAGCGGCTCCTCTTCTATTGGCAAGATCTTTGTCTATGAAGTAAAAGACGCATATGATATCGGAACAAAGGAAGAAGGGGATTCGGCCCTCTAGTTCTCTTGCTCTATTTGTATATCCTTTCAGCCTCACGGCTTGCCGAGCGCTCATAATCCTCCAGTTGCTGTCGGTGCATCTTCAGAAATTCTTCCAGATGCTTCTTTATCATCTCGGCTTTTAGCCTCAGAGAAGATGTGTCAACGTTTAACCCGGGCACGATCTTGGGCAGCGCTTCTAGCACGATGGCGGCTCCTTCTGGGTCTGGTGCTTCTGCCATTGTCGGGATCATCAGGGCGCTGCAGCTCAGACCGCGCGCGGCGCAAACAGACAGGAGGGAGCCGGGAAGACCAACGATGATGGCGTCGTCCGGGACCGCCATTCCCGTGGTATCGGCCGATCTGGAATTCTGACCGGGTTGACCCTCTGCAAGTTCGTTTCTGAGGAGCATCGCTTTCCTTTCAAGCAGGTACGGGGGGCTGAAATTGGATGGCAGTATTCCTCCAAGCACCACTATTTCACTGACCGTTGCGTTCATGCACCAGTCAACGATGGTGTTGATTATAGAATAGGTTCCCCTTGCCGTGACGGGCACTTCGCATATCAGTGCGCACACCGTCCCTGAATCGTTGGCATAAATCCTGAACGCATGTCTGAATCTCTTTCCAATGAAGATGGCAGCCGGCATTACATGCTGGGATTCGATATAGGCTATCTGATGCATGTTTAGCTGTTCTATTATGTGATTGATTGTGACTGACCCTATCATTCCGCTGTCTGGAAAGCCTGCGATCAGCACCGGCCTTTCAAGCACGATCTTTTGGTTTGCAACGGGCAAGACCTTTGTGTAACCGTCTGAGGAAACGACGGGTAGATTGTTACTGTTACTCCCATCCGATCCAGGATTCATCTACTGCTAACTATAGCGCAGCAGGATAAATATCAATATTGTTTTCAGTACAGTGTGCCACAGGCCTGAAAGTATTACTTCTCGATTCCCCTTTCCAATCAATGGTGATGCTTTCCGACATATTGGTAGAGGTTAGCACTGCAATCAGCGCATGATCGAGGCATTGTGATATCCTGCTGGTGGAAGTGCTTACCGAGTAGTGCATAGGGACGGGTGTGCTCTTTCACGATGTGTTGTTGGAAAAATCAAGAAAATAGAACCTTGGGGCAAGAAGCGGAAAGTAGTACGATGCTGAAAAATTGGACCGGGACGATGGTGGAATTTGCGCAGAATATCGCGTTGATCTGGAAGTTGCGGTAACGGGAGGGCCTAGCATATTCTAGCGGCCGTCCCTTAGTAGCGTCTTGCTGGATGTGCATCTGACACTACTACCTGCCCTCTTTATGCAAATAGACAATTGATATATTGCAGGCAAAAACAAGATAGTGCAGGTAGAGAGAAGCCGAGAGGGTGCTACGCGTAGTCCAATGTCCTCCTATTTGATCACCCTTACAGATGGGGGTAATTGTTATCATTCGACCTTGCCTCACAGCCGCATCATTTGGATACACGCTAGTACCTCAAGGTAGTCTAGTCTCAACAATCGATTGACGCAGTATGGCTGATATGAGACCCTGATATTTTTGCCAGATATTCAGTTTGAATTCCTTAAGCGATGCTATCATCAACAAAGAGTGCCGCACGCGGATTGTTCTCGGTGATTGGTGTCAACTATGACCCATGTCGGCGGCTCCTGATAGGAGCGACAAGACCATCGGGAGGTCAGCAGGTCAGCCAATGGAAGTAAATGAATTCGAGAAAACATTAATTGAGTGGTGTTCCTCCACATTGACTGGTTACACCTACAACATGACCATGGCAACTGTGACGTTTTCCAACAAGTATTACCTGGCTGCATTTTTATGGTCGCCGTTCTATTTTATGGGAAGGCGAAAAGAATGAGCGCAGTAAGCGAAATCGTGTCACCAAGAAAGGTCGTCTCTCTGAGGATAGAACGCACCCCGTCAGCTCTGGATGCGGCCAAGCTCATGGTCAAGAAGAAGGTTGGCTCTGTAGTAGTTGTCGATGTTGAAGGAAAACCTGTTGGCATAGTTACCGAGAGAGACATTCTCAAAAGGGTTACAGTTTTGAACAAATCTCCGAAAGAGATTGCAGTTCAGGAGATCATGTCATCCCCGGTAATCACAATCAAGGCATACGATTCCATTGAAACCGCTGCCGCCGTTATGTCAAAGAAAAGGATAAAGAGGCTTGTCGTGCTGGAGGAAGATGGCTCCCTTGTAGGCGTACTGTCCATAACTGACATCACAAGGAAACTGGCCAAGATACTTGCAACCGACTACAAGCGCTACGGACGCCTGAAAGCCGTACTGGACATTTGACTGGGTCTGGTTACATACCAAGAGTCCATCTGACTAGCCTAATGAAAGGCATGGGAAACAAAGTATCTCTTCATTCTTGTGAAGCGGGAAAACTAGCAAGGTAATAATTTGCGCAATGATTCAGTTACGATTTCCCCCAAGAGTCGTGTTTCATGAGCAGCAACATCTGGTGGTTCAAAATAACAAGCGCAATGTCATGTCGACTCAATTGCCGACGATATTCCATCGTATCGGCGCGGCATGAATCAGAAAGAAGGTTGACAGCCAAGCCCGCATCTTGACGATTGGACGAGCCCCTAAAAAATTGGGGAGTGGGAGGAGGAAATATTAGAAGTGCTTTTCTGCAGATGTACCTTTGTGGCAGGTGTAGCACGCTCCGCACCATTCGCATACCCGAGGAGTGGCGGTCCAGCACTTTGTGCAAAATGTCTCAGGGTTGATCACCTTTGACTCGTGGTAGTTGTGGGACATCCGCATTCTTGCCATTTTATTTGACCTCGACTTCTGTTACCTCTTCTTTGGACTTGATGGGATTCTTCTTTGGAAGCTTGATGAGGAGTACGCCGTTATTCATCTTTGCGTCTATCTTTGATGGCACTATTTCTTCCGGCACTGCTATCTTGCGGTAGAAGGATCTGTGGGACCTTTCGCTGTAAACATAATCTTTTCTTTTTTCCTCGCTCTTCTCTGATTGCTCTGCTGATATCTCTATCGAGTTGCCAGTGGCCTTGATGCGTATCTTGTCCTTGTCGATCCCCGGCAATTCCGCTTGAAGTTCGTATCTGTCTCCCATGTCTTCCATGTCGCAGAGCGGTATTCTGACCTCATCATCAAACAGCGACGGAAATCTGAACCCTGAGTGCCAGGGTCTTAGTGCGCTTTCCAATTCCCTTCTAAAGTTCTCAAAGATGTCGTCGAGGTATCCCTGTTGCCGATCTCCCTTTTTGACAATCCCTTGGGATTTTCCCATGCTGGAAATGAAGGTAAATTTCTATTTGAAAAGTAGGTATGCTGTGCAATGCACAACAATATTGGTGCCGGAAACTGAGACCGGTATGTGAAAAATAAATTAAAAGGGCGACGGCCCCTGGGTCAGTCTACCCGCACCGTTCCTTCCATCCACGGGTGCACTATGCAGTAGTACTGGTACTCTCCTTCTTCGGTGAACTCGTATTGCCATGCCTGGCCCGCGGAGATTATGGAAGAATCAAAGAGGCCTTGCTGCTTGCTAGTCACAGTGTGCACCACGCTATCTTCGTTTGTCCAGCTTATCGAGGATCCCTTTGCGACCGTTATCTCTGCCGGCTGATAGTAGTCTTTTTGATTCTTATCCCACGCTCCATTTACAATCTTGACGGTTGTTCCAGCGTCTCCGGAATGACTGTGCGATTGCTGAGGTACTTGGGCTGACAGGTTGCTGTATTCGATCACTTTCGGCTTTTGCAGCTTCTTCTGCAATTCGTACTGCCAGTCGATCATTGATACGCTTTCAGTCAGCCGTTCATTGGGGTCACTGGGGGCCACGGTCACTTCGCCCATGTTTCCCCTCTCTTCCTGAATTCCGTGGGTGTGGAATAGGTAATTGCCGGGCCATTGCCACCTGGCTTCCACTATGGCGGTATTTCCGGGTCCTATCTCGATGGTCTGCGCATCGATGGCATCGTTCGAGGGCAGCCCTGATTGGTAGACCTTGAATATGGTGCTGTGCAGGTGGAATGCATACGGGATCGTCGTGCCGATATTCAGGACGTAGAATCGCACAAGCTCGTTTTGCTTCACTTGCAGCGCGTTTGCGCCCATGTACTGGTCGGCGTAGCCGTTAACAGGATAGTATTTTGCGACAAAGTTGTCCTGGTTCTCCGGATCGAATTCGCTCAGCACGAGTCCAAATTCCCTTGCCGGTTCAAGTCTTCCCGGGTCCTTTGGGTCCACTATGAGCGATCCATACATTCCCATCCGTATGTGGAGTGAGGTCGGATATGCATGGCAGTGGTACATGAACGCTCCAGCCGGGTCTGCAATGAAATTATACGTATAGTTCTCCCCCGGCATGATCTGCGGAACTACTCCGTCATTCTTTTCATCGTGGTTCCCGTGGAAATGCACGGTGTGGATCAGCGGGGTCTTGTTGATAAAATGGATTGTGACGTTGTCGCCCTCTGTGAATCGCAGCGTCGGCCCGGGCATCGTGCCGTTAAATGTCCATACCTTTACCACCTCTCCGGGAGCTATCTCAAGTTCCGCGTCTTCTGCTACCATCGTGTAAACTCTGTGCACAGGGCTTGGAGCGGCTGATACACCTACTCCTCCGCCCAGATTTAAGCTGGAAACTGAAAGCACTGCCCCTGTTGCTGCGGCAGCAATCAATATGCCCCACAAAACAAAAGCACCTGCTCGTTTCTTGTTAGAACTCTCCATCTCGGCGGCAACTTTTCAATACACGATATTAACTAGCGCGTATACAGTGCATTGCAATACACCCGCGTTTTTTTGGATGAGCTGTCGGCTGAATCGGCTTGCAGGACACTGACTGACGGTGGCGCTCATTCACTACGACAGATTCTTATTTTCTGGGCCAAGAATTCTCAAAAGTGCGGCAGGACACTCGGCAAATTTTGGGGGCAGGGCCGGCAAGAGGAAGCAGGGCCCGCTAGAATTTGGCGCCGCACAGAAAAATACGATTTGCGCGGAATCAAAGATCATATGCTCGCTTCAAGAAACAGCATCCGCCACTTGCCGACTCAAATCAATCGCAGTCATTACATAGCACCATGGGACTATGAGGCTTGAGTTGGGCACGGACTGGTAACTACCAGGTCTCCGTTAAACGATGTTTGCAGCTATGTAGTCTGACGGCTTTTCCGCGGGACCAGTGTTCACGCTGGATAGACAGGAGGAACCAATGCCAATAACGCAGTGCATTGCAATACATTCCTTAGCCGTAAATATCATGTACTCCATGTCAAAGCCATGGCAAAACCAATATTGGTACCGCATGACGGGACTGAAATGTCCGACAAGGCTCTTGACAAGGCAATAGAATTCGCAAATGCCTTCAAGTCAGAGATAATAATCGTGCACATTGTGGACAGCAGGTTCGTGCCTCCAAGCACAACTCTTGGTCTAATCAGCGAAAGAACCACTCTTGAAAGTGCCAAGACCCAAATTATCAGGATCTTAAAGACTGGAGCGGAGATCATGATGAAGGAGAGGATTCAAAAGGCCAAGGATCACGGAGTGAACGCGAGATTTCTGCTTGGTGTAGGGTCGCCGGCTGAGGAAATTGTATCGATCGCAAGGGATGAAAAAGCAGAAATGATAGTCATCGGCAGCAGGCAGCTGAAGGGCGACAAAATGGTCACCCTGGGGAGCGTGGCAAGAAGGGTCTCGGAGACGGCTGGATGCCCTGTTGTGATCGTAAGATGATGCATCGTTGCGCGATAGTCAGCAGGCTTGCCCGAAGAATTTGAAAGCGAGGAAATTCTAAAATCGATCTACTTGAGTCCTTTGAATTCAAGATGAAAGCCCAGCCGTCCTAGAAAGGAAGAATGCTGCAAAATAAAGGAGGGGCAAAAGGGATTTTTTCTTTACTAGTCCTTGCCCTTCTCAAAGCCTTCTTTGTGGATCCAGTAATATGACACTCGGTCAGCGCCTATCCAGTATGTTTCAGTGCCGGCGTCAACCACGATTTCCTTGGTGGAATCTTCAAACTTTACATTGTGCTTGTGCAGTTCCAACTGTTCGCCGGTGTCGATTCGGATCATCAATTCTCCGTTCTTGTCCAAACTGGCTTTCAAAGCTTCGTAATTTGCCATAATCATATGTAATCGGTTTCCTGAATATATAAAGGATGTCTGCAATACCACAGGCTACACAACGATGATAACTTTGGAAAAAAACGGGAATGCGGCCCGGCGGACCGCTATTTGGCTAGGCTTGCTATCCGGTTATTTCAAGCTGGAACTGGTCGACTGCAGTTGGGTTCAAGAGCATGCCATTCACCGAGTACAGGACTATGGTGATGGTATAGGTGCCCGGCTCGAAGTTCCCTTGCGCATGATACGCACCCGGCGTTGAATGTATCGTGGATGCTCTATCTGGACCGTAAGTCTGTGTGGCGTTATAGTCGCCGGATATCAGCTCTATCAAAAAGTTGTTTGTCGAAGGGAAGAACCCATTGTAGACAGTCTGTCTTGTATCGTTGTTGAACATGGTGAAGTAGTAGGTTGCAGGAGTTGATTCTTCGAGTGACACGGTGGTTGGTTCAAATTTCAAGAGATTCCTATCAAATGCTGAAACGTTCCAGGTGCTACCTGTTCCGGTCGAGAACTCAAAGTGATCGCCGCGCTCGAGTTGACCATTGACGTGAACCATTCCAGTCCTCCAGGGATGGATTATGCAATAGTATTGATAGTCCCCTTCTTCTTCGAATTCGTAGTGGAAGAATCGCTGATATGACATTACACCGGAATTGAACAGCATTCCTGTGTCTTGATCACCGGGACTGCCGCTGGTTACAGTATGTGGCTGTTCGGGATCGCCATTGAACCATGCGACTTCCGTGCCTACAGGGATTGCGATAGAATCTGGGTAGTAGTGGTAGAGGCTATCTCGGTGCGCAGCGCCGGGAATGATGTTTACAATGTATGTTCCGCCAAAGGTGTGGAGGGCGAATGCGTTGGTTGTTGCTCCTGACAGCAGCACCGCTACAGATAGTATCCCTATAGCGATGGCCGCCTTGGCAATTTTGCCTGTCTGATGGCCTTTATGCATCGACCTTGAAAACTCCAGTTTTGATATTAAGCAATGCGACTACTGTGGCATGCACTGCATTGCACCGAGTAGATTTCACTGCACTGTACACCGGCCACTTATACCTTCATGCCGCAGTCTGTTGGATGGAGGGATGACTGCCACAAATGCTACACTGCCCCAAATGTACCAATCAGCTGGAAGAGATTCTTATCGCGCACGTTAAAGATATCAATTCGAGGTGGTGGAAATGCATCAAATGCGATGAGTTCTACCAGATTGCACAGCTCAAGGAATTGATATTGAGGACATAACCCTTGAGCGCCCCTTTTTCAATGGATACCAACTGCAAGTCTAGTAGCTTTCCCATCACTATTCGACGCACAGTCAGTGCCGCCTGCACACTACTATAGGCTGTGCAACATTAAACAAAAAATTCGATGTTCAGTGACCTGATCTTTTTCGATCCGGCCTCGCCATTTGTGAATTCAAACGTGAACCTGCCTTTGACCCTGTCGCCTTTTTCAAATGTTACCAGTGCTGTTATTTTGTTGGCACCGGGTCTGGTTGGCTTTTCGAGACTTATCGTGCGCTGCAAGCTGGTACTGGCCATCATTGCTACCTTGAGGAATGGCTGTATCGAGGATCTTCCTCTCAGTCCTCCAGATATGTTACTGAACGGCTCATGAATTGTGGCATCGTGGTCGAAAAGGTCCAAGATGCCATCCAGGTCCTTGGTATCGATACACTTGAAGTACCGATATACCATCTCTTCGCCTGTAAGTGGCATCTGTGCTTCGCTCCCAGACCTCAAAGCTATTGTTTCTCACTCCTGGTGCACTAGCTACAGGCTGAACATAGATAACTGCTATGATTGCAGTGCAACGCAGTGTTATCTTAGAACAACTTCAGCCACAGTGGTATTTGGAGTCGTGCTAATGTCGGCCCTCACGTTGGCCAAATTCTGGAAGATGAGGGTAAGCAGCTCCTTTGTGAAAAGTGACCAGTTTTCACCAAGCTCGTGCTGTATGATGAATACGTGCTTTCTGGACCCTTCCAGCTTGTGGTCTGCTTTGATGCCTGATACCTTCATGTATTCTTCGAGAACTGACAGCACTACCCACAGGTTGTACTGTCTCTTCATGAAGAGCACCGAGTCCTTCATCAGACCAAACGCAATCTGTGCAGCCTGCTTTATGATCTCGTCACTGTAATGGTCTACATCTTTGATCCCGTTGCTCTTTGCAACGGAGATGGCCTTGTCAATTATGCTAGACAAAATCACTTTGGGGACTGGCATCATTCCAATCTTGTTTTCAAATCTATCCCATTCTGAATACCTCCTCAAGATCTGGTTGACAAGCACGTTGAGAGAAATCTCTCTGTTATCTGCCTCTGTCTGGAGCTCGTCTATCACGGAAGCATCCAGCCTGAATGTCACGCTCCGGGTCCTTTTCGCTTGAGGAGTATTCTCGCCTCTGCCCTCAGAGTATTCTCCAGCCATCCATCCATAATTTCGGTGAGCGGGTTTAAAAACCATCTTGTGAGTTGCTACTGACAATTTCGGTTTGTGGTGATGCCGATGCTTCTGCAGTGAACTGGATAGCGGGGTTTTTTGCCACGCTGAACGCTTGAAAGCTGGGCACTCGGGAACATAATCAATGGAAAGCAGTTGAAGGTGGCATGTGCTGAATCCACACTCCTGGAAGTGACCGCAGCCTCGTCATGTTCTTGGTAGTTGAATCGGGGTTCAAAAATATGCTTGCTTTGATGATTCCTTTTATCAGAATCGCGACCAAAAGTGAAAAAGGAGCGGGTCCGCTCGGGCACATGGACAGGATTGGTATGCAACGATTCGTTTACAATTTCAGCTAAGATATTGTTGTCACTTTTGGACACTATCTCGCAGCTCCTCCAATTGGCTATCAGTTATCGGCTGCACATCCGTCACTGATTATCCAGGGGGCTCATGATGTCTTTGAGAACCGTCCTGAACGGACTCCTGTCCTCTGCGACGAGCCGGTAAAGAACCTCTTTTTCTGTGACTATTCCAACAGGCTCATTGTTGCCATTCCTGCTCACAAGGACGCTTGACACACCCTTTTGACGCATGGCCCTTGCAGCATCGGCAACACATACTGATTCGTCCATCACCAAGATGTGAGTTTCTGCAAAATAGCCCGCACCTTCTCCGCAGGTGTATTCCTGTTGCATGGGTCAGCTTTGGTGCCCCTAGATATATGGTGGATGTTTGCAGTGCAGGGCACTACATTCAGTCAGAATATATTATTCGATGACAAACTTACCTGTGGAATGGCGCCGAACAACAATGGGGCGACAGTAGCGGACTACATGACCACTAGGATGATTACGATGGGATGGAAGGACAGCGTATTTGATGCCGCAAAGAGGATGATGGATCGCAACATAAGCTCAATCGCGATAACCGACGAAAAGGACAAGATTATCGGGATACTGACTGAGCGTGATGTCGTAAAGGTCGTTGCAAGCGGGATGTCGCCAAGCAGCATCAGCACCGGGTCATTGATGTCATACCCTGTAGTATCTATAGAGAAAGGCTCGTCTGTAGAAGATGCCGCGAGGGTAATGGGCCAAAAGAAGCTCAGACATCTCTTGGTTGAGGATGCGACCAGTCAAGATATTGTTGGTATCATTACGGTTACTGACCTTGCAAGGTATCTCAAGAGAAATCTGACCGACGAAGATCTCGCCGCATCAGAAGTATGGGAGCTCTTTTTCTAGGGCAATGATGCCTCGAGCAAAAAGTTATCATCCTTCAACCCTATCTTGAGAAGAGCCATCTTGCCACCTCTGGCCAGAGCTTTCTGTGCGAGTAGTTGCTAATACATAGCGCAACGTGACCGCCCGGGTTATTCAGAACTGACTTGTCTTTGCTTGATATGTGGTCGTTTACTGCTGCGGAGGCTGCAGGAGAAACGAGGTCATCCTTCTCTGCTATTATGGATAGCACCGGCATGGAAATCCGGCCAAGATCAACTCTGCTCTTCTTGCCGTCTTTGACAATCTCCATACCGCCTGATACCAACAGGTTATTCCTGTAACAGTCGTTGATGATTTGGCGGTGCAGGAGACCGGGTATCGGGGGAGTATCGTACAGCCACCTTTCGACATCAATGAAGGTGTCGACAAATTCGCTGTCATGAACTTTCTGGAAGAGTTTCAAGTACTTGTCAAAGCCATATCTGGGCGGATTTCGCATCAGAAAACCCAGATCAAGTACCTGGCCGTCCATGTGCCCGAACTCGTCCATCATTCCATCAACATCAATCACCTTCGACCACTTTGCAAGTATGGTGTCGTCCTTGCTGAAATCTACCGGAACGGCCATGAGGACCAAGTTCCTGACCTCTTCAGGATTCAGGGCAGCATGGACGAGTGCGAATATTCCGCCCCAGCAGTATCCGAGAATCGATACCTTGTCTTCCTTGGTTTGATCCTTTACCACTTTAACGGCGTCATGCACGTGTCCGATATAGTCGTCGAAGGACAGGTGGTCATCATTCCAGTCGGGGTAACCCCAATCAAGCAGGTAGATATCCAGGCCTCCTGACGAAAGGAGGTCTCTAACCACACTTCGCCTAGGATTCAGGTCCAGTATGTGGAAGGTGTTGATGGGCGCGTAGATTATCAGAAGTGGCTGCTTTTTCGCACCGGGTTCCTCATGTCCGTGAGTGCGATAGTGGAGCAGTCGCACCTTTCCCTTCCTGTATACCACATCGTGTGGTGTCAGATGCGATTCCTTTGGGATGAGCGAAAAAACCAGGTGGCTTCTGACGGACCAGTCAAACAGACGGTCCATGTAGTCTACCGGATAGCCCGCCTTTCTGAAGATTGAACGCTGATCCAAGAGCAACTGAGTGTATCTTGCGAGCAGACTGGTGAAATGCTCAGATTTCAATTCTGCTTCTAGTTCCTTGTCGACATTGGCTAGCCACTTGTTGTAGATCGATTGCACCATGTTGTAGGAACCCGTTCCCTTACCTCTGCCCCACTCTGTCACGGCTTCAGCCATGGCGTTCCTTTCTTCTGTAACCGCTCTTTCAAATGATCGCAAATACACTGAATAGTATGCATTTGCCAGTCTGATACCGTGCAAGTAAGCATCCAGAAATGGTAGTGTCAATTGGGTCATGTTCATGCCGTTCCTAACTCCACCTTTATCGATTCTATATCACAAATAAAGCTTCAAGACTTATCCATACCCTTCCGCCCCTGGACGTCTTTAGACCGACTTTGTAAGCAATAAGCTTGGTCCATTGCCCCATATGGTGCAGACAGGAGCTCGCAGTTGCTCCTAATAATCGAGATATCGGTATGGGGCAAGAGTGGAATTTCGCGCGCAACGGTCAGGACGGATGCCCTGAGAAAAAAATGGAAACGACGCGTTGACTAACTCTACAGGCTCTTTGGTCAATGTGGGTGGTTTTTGTATCCCTAGTTTGTGGAGTAGAAATTGCTGTTTGGATCGTGTAAACTTGACCTGACCATCTTTTTGCGATCTACGAGATCGCAGAAAATTCGCCCTGACCTAGATGGATGCATACAACTTGGGGTTGTCAAACAGCAAGGTGAATGCGAAGTAGCGAAGGCTATCACGCCAGCTGGACTGAGCAATTGCCATGCCGCCTTTACCGTCTACCGGAATACGGTGGTTCTCCATAGCTTCGTGATTGCACTGCAATGCACAAAATTCCTAGTCTTTATCCCGCTGTCTGTCGATAATAACTCATGACGGGTATCGTAGTAAATACAACGAGGATAGACGCAAGAATTCTAAAGCAGATGTCCAAGATGTATGAAGCAGGGATTTCGATAAAGGACATCTCTGATCAGGTAGGGATGGATCAGATGACGGTGAAAAGACTCCTAAAGCTACTAGGCTATGCGACTCTTGACTAGGAGGAATGTGATATGCAGCTTGCAGAAGTAGAGCGGCCGATATTTGATGCGGTACCCCACATTTTCAAGCGACCACTCCTCTCCGCCAGCCCGTCAGATCCGCTACTGCAAGTTGCCACATTCCTGGCTATTGGCCCTCAGATCTATGTCGATGGCGTCGTGGTTCTTGACAACCAGAAGGCTGTGGTAGGCACTATCGGTGGTAGGCAAATCATCGAACACATACTATACCACCCAAGGGATTGGATGCAGGACACTACATCAATGGTGATGAACAGGGCTGGACACGCAGTGCAGGCTGACTACCCCCTTAGGGTCGCATTGGATGTCTTTGACAAGACTGGATTTGGATTTGTGCCAATAACTGTCAAGCAGAGCGTGGCCACTTCGCTGTCCGTACGCGATGTGCTTAGGGTCGTAGTAGCTTCAAAGCTGGAAACGCCGATCGAACGATTGTCTTCTCCCTTGGTCGCGGTAAAGAATGACAACGCAAGCATAGGGGAAGCTCTGGAAATGATGCTGGAGCAGGACATTCGAAACGTGATCGTCAAGGACAACAATAGCGCCAATATCGCAGTCTTGAATGATCGCAAGATACTCGAATACCTCGTAAGCTATGGAGGAAGAGAGGCCATCGTGTCGAAGGGTCTGGACGGACTGTTTGAGACTCAAATCAATATCCTGGAGCTAGCTCCGGCCAGATCTGTTGACCGGGATGCGCCCGCGGGTTTGGCTGCTGAACTCTTGCTACACCTCGATACCCCTTGCCTCCTGCTGGCTCATGACTCTATTGTAACTCCTTGGGATGTGGTGATGAAGGGCCTCAGAACGTCAAAATCATAGGAGGTAGCGAGAATGCACAATGCAAGCTACTATTGCACAGCGACAATCAAAGCATCGCCTGAATACCCACCAACAATATGTAAATAGAAAAAAATGGTGAATACAACATGAGTAACAACATCATGCTCTCGGCGCGCATCCATCAATACCAACAGCCGCTGGTCGTTGAAGATGTCCCAAAGCCTAGCAACATCCAAGGGGAGGCCGTCCTAGTCCGGGTGGGCGCAGCGGGGCTGTGCCACAGCGACCTGCATCTAATAGACGGAGACTGGAAAGAAGCAATGCCGCTAGAGCTGCCTCTGATTCCCGGCCATGAAAACGCTGGCTGGGTCGAGGCAATTGGCGACAGGGTGCCCCAAGGGCTGTTCAGCAAGGGCGAGCTAGTTGCAGTTTTCGGTGGATGGGGCTGTGGCATCTGCACCTTCTGCAAGAGGGGTGACGAGCAGCTCTGCGTTGCCCCTCAGTGGCCCGGCTTGTCGCAGCACGACGGCGGGTACTCTGAATACATGATTGTGCCCTCGTACAGATTCCTCGTCAAGATTTCCGGAAAGGGCAGGCTCACTCCTGAGGAGCTTGCGCCCCTGACGGATGCGGGACTGACCCCGTACAGGGCAGTCAAGAAAGTGTCGCACATGCTGGGTCCGGGGACAAGCATCGCAGTATTTGGGATGGGTGGTTTAGGCACTTATGGCATCCAGTATGCTAGGCTGCTCGCACCACACTCGACCATTGTTGCCGTAGACAGGAAGGACGATAGGCTCAACCTTGCAAAGAAATTTGGCGCCGATCGAACGGTAAACTTGGCAACTGTCCGGAACATGCGTGACGAGGTGTTGGAGCTGACAGATGGCAGAGGGGTGGACGTGGTAATTGATACTGTGGGCGCAGAGAATACAATAGCCAACGGGGTAAGGATGCTGGCAAAAGGTGGCGCGCTGGTTGTGGTAGGACTGTTCGGTGCCGAGATAAAGATCCCGCTCTTGCCGGCTGTAGTAAACGAGTACCAGCTGATCACTTCGCTGTGGGGTAATTATAACGAACTCAAGGAAGTGATAGAGCTGGCAAGCCAGCGGAAGATCAAACACGTCTACCAGAAATTTCCACTGCAAGAGGTCAACCAAGCAATAGACCACCTAAGAAAGGGAGAAATCAATGGGAGAGCCGTGATCGTCCCATAATAGCTATATTGTGTTCCGCACTGTCTCCCAATCAGCCCGCAAAAAAAACACTCTCTGAGTTTGAGCATGGGCAAGAGCACCTTGAACCACTTTTGCAGAATTTGACAGGAAGGCTCCTGAATGGTTGCTGCTACTCTCCAGTGACCATTGTTGAACATGCTGCACAGAACGTCTTTGGGTTCCTCCCTTCAATCGCGGCATTTCTTGCCAAGTATCCCATTGTTACCCCGCAATTGTCACATTTCAGTACTGATATGCACTTGTCGTGATATGGCTTGTTGCCTACAATTATCCCTCTGCTAGTTTCAGTGAATTTTAGGCCGCAAACTGGGCAGAGCTCGTCTGTCATTTGTGTGTCATATACTGTACGCCATTCCAAAAAAGCCTTGCGCACGGGAGTTACCAATCTTAAAAGTAGAGGGACTTGCTTTTCGTTGCAACTTGCAGTCGTGGGATCCATCTCTCATTGATGGTTCTTGAGAAGTCCCTTTTCCTTCAAGACTGGAAATATCTTTTTCAATATAATGTCTTCATGGTCTGCTTGCCTCTCAAATGACACCATCAGCAGAGCATACTCGCGGTGACCTAGCGGAATTGATGCCCTCTTGACTTTTTCGTAGAGAGTGAATGTGTATATGGCTTTACCGAGTTTCGCTTCATAGTCTTCCCTCGTCCTCATCCGAAGGACTGACTTGACGGTGTAGCTCTCTACCTCTTCGAGTGAAAGCAAAGGAGTCACATCTTCTCTGAATTCCTTGGCCACCACCCTTCCCATCTCGTTTGCGATGCTCGCAAAGCGTATTGAATTGTCCAGCGAGAGGATCTCGATACATATGTCTCTAGGATTGGTGGCCATTTCTTGATGTATATCTAAATATGAAACTAATCCAAGATAAAGATGCCGAAGTACATCCTGGACTCGACAACCAAATATCGGCAATCGTCTAATGCCTGTTTGACCCGTCTTTTTGGCTCACCTGCTTGTAGTTGCTGGCGATGCACAAGTGGTTGTTGTTTAGTAGCATATCGTAGAGATGCATCGGGCGCAGAGAGGTTTCAGAACTGAAACTCACATGTTGACAAGTAAATCATGTAGGACGTCATGCCCTCTTTCAAGTTTTGAATTTCTGTATGAGCGCGTACCCATAATCGCGGCGCTCGGTCAACAATTGCAATTGGAAGGTGCGGGTTGACGTCAAGTGAGCGAGTAAGCCACAATTCTCAATTCTTACCGTGGTGGGCGTTTCTAGAGCCCGTGGTGTTTACATAGCCAGTGAGAAAGCTATAGCAGAAGTATCCTGACGATGCGCAAATATTCTTTGATCTGTTGTCAGGATGTTGACATGAGAGGCGATTCATTTTGGATGTCACATCTCAAGACCATCCCCTTCCGCATTCAAACTGAGGTTCCCCGAGTTAGCACATCATTCCCAATAAGAAAGTGATATTTGATAATACGCCAATTGAGATATGGAAATTTGCGTCTCACTCAATATTAATAATGAATTGAGTTTCGATTTGTTTTGAATACGGGAGAAAAAAGATTTGGCTCACCTGCAACAGTGACTTCCGCAACTATTGCTGTTCTCTTGGCGTCCATCGTAGTGTCCCCTCTATTGCTGGCAGCTACAACTACTACCGCTGCTGCCACACCGGTTCCGGATGCAGCCGTGCAGATCAGCAGCGATGACGGCAATAACAATACAATCAATAGCAATAACAGTAAGGTGGTAATCCTGGGCTTCTCCGACAATCCGAAAAGTCAATTTGAAAACGCAAAGCCAATACTGGACCTGTATGGGTTTAAAGCTACTTTCTTTGTAATATGCAACAAGGTTGGACAAAACGAAGACAAGATGACTTGGGAAGACATTGCAATATTGCAAAGTGAAGGGCATGACATAGAATCGCATACAATGAACCACAAGCGCCTAGGTAGTTTGTCTGCAAGCGAGCTAGAGTTCGAGATAGGTCAATCAAAAAAGTGCTTGGCTGAGCATGGCATAAACTCCACTATCTTTGAATCGCCTCACGGTAGCGACTGGAACAACGCAACAGTGATCGATATGATCGCAAAATACTATGAATTTGCCCGACAGGGATACCAGGAGACCATGTTCTTGCATTGTGATGGATACAAGCAACATTCAGACCAAGAGGATTGCAGGACTCGTACTGATGATGGAACTTTAACTTTTGCAAACAGGTATTCTATTAGGGGTTGGAGTCACAATTCGGTCGACAAAAAGTTCTCCTATGATGATGAAAAAATACTTGATGAATTCATCGAGAGGGTTAATCGGCCATATGAAGAACATAACAAGAATGGAACGCTGGATGCCATACCAATAATTGGTTATCATAGAATAGATGACGATAGGCTCGAGACCAGTACAGACATCGACGTGTTTGCAGAGGAGATGACATATCTCCACGAAAATGGCTTCACTGTACTGCCTCTTTCTAGCCTCAAATACAATAGCGAAGAAAATTATTTTTACTTGGAATAAATATTTCCGCTAGATAAGTTGATGAGAGTCGGTGACGGCCATCACCGTCGACCACATTGTTGCCAAAGAGGAGAGGGCTTTCCAAACAAGCATAGTGCCTGTCGTTAAAGAAATAACGCTGTATTCCAAGTACGAGATGGAATTTCGGATTCTTCTGTTACAACGCTTAATATCTTTTGACACTCGAGAGGTGCAATGAACCAATCGTTAAGCAAGATCAATAAGGGAATATTGATAGCAACGGTCGCCGTGCTGGCTGCAAGCGGTTTTTCGCTGTCCGGTGTTCTTGGACAGTCTGTTCCGGAAACCTCCCGCAGCCAATCTACTCCTCCCCAGCCACTGGAAGAGCCCGATGTTGCAGACCAGTTCACTTTCCATCCAGACAGCCTTCCTCCAACCAACGTGGAGCAGTGCGTACAATATGGAAAAGAGCTCGTGGCAAAGGCCATACCTGACTATAATATGTGCGACCTGGTAGTATATCGACAGGCGCCTGCAGTCATCCGTAGCGATGGCATGATAATGAACAACTATTCAGGCATGGGTCACTACATAGAGCTAATACCTGCTGAGCAAGTCCTCAATGACACAGGGGCATTTAGCGGAAAAGATGCAGGCTCTGGCGCCAGTGGCAATGACACTACGGTGGTAGCATTTGGCGAATTTTCGCTTATCGACCCGGAAGTGGTCCCTGTGACAAAAGTCCTGCAAGGGTACAACTGGACCATTACCACGATTCACAACCATATGCTTGACGAGTCGCCAAAGCTATTGTTCATGCACTGGACTGTAACGGGGAATCCTGATGATATAGTAGAGCAGGCAAAAGAGGCAATAATGCAGACTTCGACCTATGATAACGCAACTACTGCTTCAGGCAATGAAACTCGGGGACTGCCGACTTCTTCTGGCCCCTGAGTCTGCCCTCCATCCCTTTTTTGATGACAACGATGATGATGCAGCAAGCGTCCTGGGATGTCCTGCATTGATGCAGTTTTCACTGCATCAGGTTCTGGTAACCTGATGGGAGATCACTCAATTAATTAATCACCCCGCTGCACAGGGGACGCCCGGCTAGCAGGGTCAGCCTGCACTGGAAACAGAAACTTAAAAGCGCAAGAGGAATAACCGTGGGATGTGCCAAGTGGAGTGGGCAGATTCGTAAGCCAGCGCGAGGAACTCAAGACCCCTGTTAGAGAGCTCGTCCATGATCCAATCCATGGTTCGATTACTCTAGAACCACATGAGAAACTCTTTCTTGATACTCCTATCTTCCAGAGGTTGAGGAGGGTAAAGCAGCTGCAAACCGCTCATTTTGTCTACCCTGGAGCAAACCACACGCGCTTTGAACACACTCTTGGCGTCTTTCACATAGCGTCCTACTTTGCAGACAGCGTCCTTGAGCAGCTGGTTTGCAGCGGTGTCTTGAAGCATTCTGAAAAGTTGCATTACAAGAGGCTTGTGAAGCTATGGGCGCTGTTTCACGATGTAGGGCACGGCCCCTTCTCGCATACTTTTGACAATGCCGTCATGTCCAAGATCGGCTTGAACCATGAGAAGCTATCTATCCGGATCATCAAGGAAAACGATGATATCTGCAATGTTTTTGCTTCAAGGGAATTCAAAGAGACAGGACTTGCAGTAAAAGACGTCGTAAAGGCTCAAGAAGATTCACTGGCAAAGTTCAACCCAGTCGAAAAGGCGCTCTTGCAGATCATCAAAGGACCGTACAGCGCAGATACGACCGATTATCTGCTGAGGGACTCGTATCACACGGGCGTAGAGTATGGAAAGATCGCGTGGCAGCGTTTGATACTTACATCAAGAATAGTCGGGGACAAGATGTGCCTTGAGAAGCGCTCAAAGGCAGCGCTCGTTTCTTTCTTCTTTGCAAGACACCAGATGTTTGACACTGTGTATTACCACAGGACAAACAGCGCAGCCGACAGAATGATACGGGACATACTTGAAAGGGCATCGGATGCGATCCTGCCTTATGTTGAGGATCTGAACAAGTATGTAGACCTGGACGAAGAGAGCCTCATGCAGATGTTGAAGAACAGTAGCGACAAGACGCTGAGCCAGATGACACGTGACTATATGAACAGGAGGATCCCATGGCGGCTGGCCTATGAGGAACAAAAACCCATCAACGAGTCACTCCTGATAGAACTCCTCAAAAGCGAACATTACCAGAAGGCTATTCACAAGAAAATTTCCGAGATTGTCCAAAGGGGACTGAACTTTTACGTCACCGGATTTTACATCCCAGAGACGCCACTCAATCCATTCAGAAACATTGCAGAAGTTGATATCTATAACCATGACACAGACTCGGTAGAGAGTTGGAACTTTATCCATGATCTGTACATGCACAGCCCATTTCACACATGGCTGCGGGTGTACATCGACAAGAAGCACGACCAGAAGGAAAAACAAATCCTTGTGAGAGCCGCAAAAGAAGTCTTTTCTGGCAACGTCGCTGACGTACACATGTAGGTACTGTATTAGTCTGGATATGGTTTGGAAATGGATATAGTATTGTTCATCTTCTATACATCCAAAGTTCCATATTCAATGTGTACGCTGACTATGGTCTTTTTTTTATGACAAATTCCTGACAGATAGAGGCGCCACTTTTTAGCCGGAGTCCTGAGAGCAGGAATTGATAATTCAAGAGCAGCCTTCGTAAAGTTGCAATTGATGGTGCAGTTGATCTCGACTTCTTTAAGTACTTGTCATGCTCAGACCAAACAGTGGACGATGCGGCCCATTCCATTGTATCTGTATTCGTTGGTACGAGCCTAGATGGGTTCCTTGCTCGGATAGATGGCGACATTGATTGGATGCAAGGCTTTGATGGCCCGGAGCAAATGAGCGACTATGGATACGATTCCTTCATGGCAAGAATCGATGCTATCGTCATGGGTCGCAAGACGTTTGAGAAGGTTGCGAGTTTTGAAATATGGCCGTATCAACAGAAGCCTGTCGTCGTTTTGACAACAAATAAGACCATGCAGATTCCTCAAAAACTGAGTGGCAAAAAAGTCGAAACCATGGCCGGCGAGCCTGGAGATATAGTGGACAGGCTTGCCAAACGCGGCCTTTTTCGGCTCTATGTTGATGGTGGCCAGACTATCCAGAGGTTCCTTGGCGCAGGGCTTGTTGATGAAATGATCATAAGTCAGCTTCCAATACTGATAGGGACTGGAATTCCGCTCTTTGGACCATTGCCAGCGGACATACGACTGAAGCATGTAGAAACGCGTACGTTTCCCGGAGGCATGGTTCAGAGTGTGTACAAAGTGAAACGCTCGCCCGGTTAGCGACTACGTCTCTGATGCTTCTTGTCTGATGGCCCTGACGCGCTCGCAGTGTTTGCACATGATAAGGCTATCTGGGTATTGCAGGACATCCTTTCTGGTTATTCCAAAAAAGATGTTATTGCGATACAAGCATCTGATGATATATTGCTCAATACTTTCGAACGAGTTTGATTGAAGGCCGGCTCGATCCTGCGCTCTTTGCATCTGTAGGCCTATTCTTTGATGTGTCATCTATTTACCTGCATTGATTTGATTGCCGTGTTGATGATGGAATTACCGCTGGTGCCACAACCCCCACTCTGGCACCGTCATGATAAGTTGCGGTTGCAATTGGTATCACGTACACAGGATGCCTTCCAAACGACTTGACTCTGACAGATCCGTTATGCTTAAGCCGGCGGAGCGGCGTATGTATGCTGTTCTCACAATACCCACGGACACGTAGGTAATCTCTTATCTGCGCATACGTGGCCTGCCCGCCGAGGGATATTATAGCATCATATACTTCCGTCTGGCCCATCTATTGCGAATCACCCTTTTGGTTTTCCTTCCTCGCATTCGCGTGTGTAGTTTCTCGAACCTTGTCGTCTTCCTCTGTCTTTGCTCTTTCTACGAATGAACGTCGAGGACTTTCAGTTGCGCAATCATTTTCGAGAATCCCGTCTGGCTGCGGAATGACACTTGTGTCTTGCTCAGCTACTCGTTTCCTGGGGTCGCGGTATGGGGCCGGCAAGATTGCGATCGCTGTGCGCTCCATATGGTTACAGTAACTTATAGTAATATATAAACATAATACAGTATATTCTTGTAGTCAATTTGTCGAGATATTCCAACGATGGATATACTTATAATATTGTATATTATTGTATAATACAGTAAATGGTGAAGGGTTGGACGGTATTAACGGTCCGTGACGGAATCAAAGAGAAACTCGTCTCTCTATATGAAAATGATCCAAAGCGGCCGAGGAACCAAAAATTCGCTGCATACCTTGACAATCTGCTGGCAGAGTATGTAGAATATCACGAGAAACTACAACAGTATGGTCCTTTCGTCGAGTACAAGGACAAGCGGGATAACTATATCGAACTCTATGACTATAGGAAGCACCAGTACGTCAACGTATATGTGGATGACAAGGAAAAGCAGCTACGATGTGACGCGGACAATAGTACCGATTGCTATCATGTCGGGTTCTGTTATGCCATAAAGGAAGTATACGAAATACTAATTGATCATGGGTTCAGGCCTCCGCGAAGAATTTCTTGATGATATTTAATTTTCTTCATTACTCTTCGTATGAATATTCAACATTGGTTGTGTCTGTCGCTATCGTCGACGCAACTAAAAAGTCTCTCTAGTGCTCGTGCCTGTGCTCGGCGGTATGGGAGTGCGGGTGGGCATGAACCATCCCTGCATGCGAGTGTGCATGATATTTTCTTCTCAGAAATGAATACAGTGCAGATGTTCCAAACGCGGCTGCGCTGAACAAGACTATTGTGGCTCCTGACGCAGAGTCAAGGTAAAAGCTGGCATACATCCCTGCAAACGATGTGATGGCACCTATAACTGTGGAGATCATGATCATCTTTTGGAAATTATTTGTAAGCATCCTTGCCGAAATGGCCGGAGCTACTATTGCTGCAGCAAGCAGCGTTACCCCGATAGCAGACATTGACGCTATTACAACCGTTGCAAGAACAAGCGAGAAAATCGTTTCCACCTGTTCCGTCTTAACTCCGTATACCTTGGCAGCCTCTTTGTCGAATAGCGTGAAAATCAGTCGCTTGTGGAAGAATATGACGAACAGGGCAGTAATTGCCGATGCTGCAAATATCATTAGCAAATCCTGGTCCGTGATGCCCAATATGTTGCCAAAGAGGATAGCTTCAAAGTTTCTGGTAAAGCTCCTTGTGGTGCTTATCAACAATACCCCAACTGCAAATCCAGCTGTGGTTACAACTCCTATGGCGGCGTCGGCCTTGATCTTGCTCCTTCTGCTAATCTCATTTATGAGAAACACTGAAAGAAAGCCCCAGAGCGTTGCGCCGATGTACAGGTTGATGTTTATGATATAGCTGACGACGGCCCCGCCAAACACAGCATGCGACATGCCATGACCGATATAGCTCATCCCGCGCAGGATGATATACACACCAAGCAGCCCGCACGCTCCACCAACCATTATCGCAACTATGATCCCGCGTGTAAAGAATTCGTACTGAAATGGCTGTAACAGAGCGTCTATCGTGGTCTGATCACCGGCCTGCTACTGTTCCGGTATCAACCAGGCCGTATGTCTCCAAGAGATTCTCCGCAGTGAGGACTTCTGTCGGCACTCCTTCAGATATTATGTGCTTGTTCATGCAAACCAGCCACGGTAGCCTCTTTGCAACACCCGAGATGTCGTGAGTGGTCAGTATTATTGTGGTTCCATTATTGTTCAACCGCTCCAGCACACCGAGGATTGCTTCCCTTGTGTTATAGTCAACCCCTGATGTAGGCTCATCCAATACCAGGATGTCTGGAAAGCGTATCAGTGCTCTTGCAAGAAATACTCTTTGCTGCTCTCCGCCAGAGAGCTCGCTTATCTGTCTCCCGATGTATTCCTCTATTCCGAGATTCTCCAGCACATAGTGGATCCTCTCGCCTGCTACCTTGCTTATCAGAGGCCCGGCGCCAGACTGGTTCCAGATTCCCATTGCCACTACTTCCTTTACAGTTACTGGAAAAGTCCAGTCCACGCTCTCGACTTGAGGTACGTATCCGATAACGGGTTTGCCGCCGTGGTATTGATCGAATTCGACAGTACCATGCCACGGTTTGTGAAGACCCATGATTATCTTGAGAAGCGTCGTCTTGCCGGATCCGCTTGGGCCAAGTATTCCAATAAAACCACCTCTAGGTACTCGCAGGGTCACCCCTTCGACTATTGGGCGGCTGTACGAGTACCCTGAGGTGATGTCTTTTAGCACAAGTGCATCGGCACGATCGTTTGTCCTGTTTACTATCTCATCTTCCATGCCCACTTCAGCTCCTCTCGTAGGTGTTGCTTGGATCTATCCCTTCCAGAGCATCGACATTCCCGCCAAGCGATACCAACATTGCGCGCATATTGTCCAGCATCATTCCAACATAGGTATTCTCCGGTGCTCCTGGTTCGCCGGGGAGGTCGTCATCTCTGAGTGTCTCGACGATCTGTACATTTGCTTCCCTTGCTATCTGATCTACGACTCGGCTTGGAAACACTTCTGAAGCAAATACTGCTGGCACACCCTCTGCACGTATCTGGTCTATTATTCTGGCCACCTCCTGCGGTGTTGGCTCTCCAAAATCTGACGGCTGTACAGCGCCAATCACTGTCATGCCGTAGCGAGGAGCAAAGTATGCCCAAGAGTCATGATATGTGACAAGCTTCCTGTTTTCAGGTGGAACCGTCTGGACTGCCTGCATTATCCCCTGATCCAGTTGTTGAAGTAGCGCAATGTATCTGTCTGCATTTGAAGAGTAGTAATCAGCGTTAGCAGGATCCATTTCCACCAGCTTGTCCCGCACAAGTTCGGCATACTTTATTGCATGTGCAACATTGAGCCACAGGTGCGGATTGGGGTCGCCTTCTGCTTCGGGGAAGCTGAAATCAAACACCCACTCGTCCCTTGTTATCGTATTATCTGCAAGTTTCAGCAGCTGCAAGTCAGAGTCGCCGGCAGCCTCGACAACCCTCTCAAAATCGACTTCCAGATGCAATCCGTTAATGATGACAAGATCTGCATTCCTGACCCTGATAGCGTCCGATGGAGTCAGCTGAAAAGTGTGCGAATTTACTCCTTCTGGAACTATGCCTGTTAGTTCTATCCTGTCTCCTCCGACGTTTCTAACTATGTTTGTTATTGGTGCAACAGAAGTTACAACATTGAGTTTCTCGGTAGATATAGTGCCCTTGGTAGAAGAAGAAGTGGCATTACTGCCAGATGTTGTGCTATTGCCCTCGCCCGCCGTAAAAATAGAGAATGACACTCCTGCAATAATCGCAGCGGCTAGGCCTATTGTCACAATAATTCCGATTAGCTTTCTTCTAGGTTGTTGCCCTGACATTTGTGACGCCAAACCCCTCTTGCAAAGGTATTACTAATTGTGAATTTCGTAATACTGATTGCATAACATCTGTTTGGAGAAGATCTATAAAAAGTTGCCAAGTTTATTGGTAAAATACCTCTATCTATCACAGGATCAAGATGCGTAGAATACTTATGCACTGCGGTCCTGCCGACGTCGGCAAAATTGCTAGGTAAAAAGAGACTGTTTTTCAGAGTATGAATGTATCTTGACAGTGCTGCGGAAATGGTATATGGTACATATCGCCTGGCATGTGGGCTTGGACGAATAAAAAAGGAGGAAGAAGATGCGTTATACGGAGATTCTTGCGGTTTCGTGTGGTCTGACCTTGTCCCATAGCGCGCCCAAGATGACTGCCATCAGCGCCCAAAAGATCGCCATTGTAAAGGCACTTGTGATTCTGAACCCGGTCACCAGGTCTGCTGGCGCAGTGACTTCGTCGGGATTTGGAGGCATCGCCAAGTGTGCTACAATCATTATTGTAGCGTACAGGGATGGTACGATTACCTTCTTGGCCTGGTTTGCACCCAGTTTTCTGTAGAGCAATGCTAGTCCCAGAGCCGAAAATCCGGAAATCGAAAGGTATCCGATGTACAGGGTCTGCCTGTAGGTGATCGTCTCGGGATCGCCCACTGCTGGAGGGTTTGCGGGGTACTTGAAAGCCGGCAACAGGAAAAGCACGAGGAACATTACGCCAGCAAGAACCAGTGCCTTCTTTTTGTTGTTTGAGGCAGGTATGGAACTCCTGCTATAGGCAAAGACTATTCCAAACAATGCTCCAACTGATGTTCCAAGAATTGTACCCGCAGCTATCTGTCCTCCCTTTTGCCACACTCTGTAGCTGTCAAATTCAATCGGGTTTATGATTTCGCCTACTGCGGCAGCATTTTGATTTTCAATTTCGATCGCCCTGTCAATGAATGGCTCAACGATTCCCATATTGATGGTTGACAGGATCGTACCTGATATGGCGCCAGCAAGAATGGTTATTGCAACAAAGATCATTGCCTTCATATCAATCACCTAGTGGCATGGAAAGCCTGCCGCGTGCCTCATGTCGTGGTAGAACTCGTGCATCCACAGCTCTTCATATGCCTGCTCGCCCTGCGCTATGCTGAATAGGTGCCCCTGGTCGTATCCCACAATGAATAGGCCAAATACCATGATGCCAAGCAGGATCCCTACTGCCATCTTTGGTATCCGCTCCATCACCTTGGTGACCTGACGATTAACATCTGTTGACATTGCGCTGGAATGATTATCTGCGATATTTAAAAGCTTGGACGGTTTATCCAACTCAAGATCCAAGAAATGATCAGGATCTGGAGTTGTTAGATGGATGTGTGCATGCTGCTCGAGCCGGGATGGCTCATGTTGGCAGGTTTATCCAACAATCTTCTTTGAAGACTGTAATTCATTCGTTGCATCTAGTTCTGTAGCAGGGTAAACCTTCTTGTCACAACACACGTAGTTTGAGCAGACCGCGATACCTGGCTTGATATCTGGCCGTCAACGCTTGCGTATTCTATTCTGGTCATATGCTGAGGGCTGCAGTCATTTTCACACGACTGAAACAAAATGCACTTTCAAGCTCTTGATCCCGCGGTTTTCAGACAGGCTCTTGGCTAATTCCTTTATCTTCTTGATCTCGCCTCTGACCATGATTGTTTCCAGGCAGTTGTCATGGTCAAGGTGCATGTGAGTTGTGGCGCTAATGATTTCGCTGAATCTGTGCTGTATATGAGTACCTGCATCATCGTGACTGTACGCGTGGTTATCATAGAGCATCATTATTGCCCCGGCGCCATTCCTGCTGTCCTCGCCTTTATCCCAGTCATTTTGGTCAATGAACGAGTGGAGCGCAGTCTGAATCGCCTTTGATCTCTCGGAATATCCAGCACTTTTCATGGACTTGTCAAATTCTGATAGCAATTCCGGTGGCAAAGAAATACTGATGCGCTCTACCCTGCCGTCCTGCTGCTTCCTTTCACGTGAGCGCTTGTGGTGTTGATGGTGGTGACTCCTTGGCAAGAATGTGTCATCTTATAGATAATGAGCCAATTTTAAACTTTAAGTACAGTACAATTTTCGTGGTGCGTGGTAGCTTGCACAGGCCGGCACGTCTAGTTCACGGATGAATTTTTCGCAGCTGATTTCCGCGTTCTGTCGGCGGAGGCTGTAGCGATTGTGGCCGGAAAATGTCAAGTTGTTGTACTTGTCATGTAAGACTTTACCGCAAAATGGGCTAGCATATTCAACTATACAAACGCGCGACAATGCTTATCACTTTTCTAGATCAATACCCGCTTGTGAATCTAAGACTTCTTGTTATCGCACTGTCTGCAGTAGCAATGGCAATCGCGGCTACGACAGCGACCGGCTTGATAGGCACAACTGCTGCACAGACCGATCACGAGTTGATATCTACCCAAAACGCGACAATGGGGGAAGGTGAAGAGCACCACGATGAAACTCATGTCGTCAGGGACTCTGTATTTGCGGACCTCTCTGGCAAAGTGATTCCTGCCAGCGACTTCATCCACTTTTACGATACTACTCCGTACAAGATAATGGATGGCCATGTGGCTGCAAAACTGCCCTGCAACGAGCAGTCAGAGCCGTCAATCCAGGTTCTGATAGGCCAGGCTCCCAACATGACATCCGCAGAGCTGGAACTGATACCCGACCTTTCGACCCCTGGACAGCTGTGCATGTATCACGCAGACCTACCTTCTCCTCATGGGAACCACACGGGGACTGCTGAAGGCCGGCCAATCACAGACATCGCCATCCTGAATCCAACCAGCGAAGACATCACTTTTCCAAATACAAGCACTGTTGTCATAGGAGTCAATGAAATCGCGCCTCTGGGAGAGGGCGAGCATGAACACGGGAACGGCGATGCCGGGCATGAAGAAGGTCACGACGAAACCGAACATGAAGCGGGACACTGACAGGAAATGAGAATAGCTGCATTTCTGCTGGCAGCCGGGCTCCTCCTTTCTTTGGGAGTACTTGCAAATCCGCTGAACCAGTCCGCCTACGCGCATACCTTCTCGATGAGTGAAAGCGCTCAGTTTCTCTCTCTTGTGGAGAAGATAAAGGCAGAAGCCGCGTTGGTGGTTGTCAACCTCCAAAACAGCAATGCGACTCTCGCCCAGAACCACACCAGCAAGGCGGTGAGTCTTCTCGACAACGCTACTCTTGACGAGAT
Organism: Nitrosopumilales archaeon; assembly: GCA_044507735.1. Taxonomy (GTDB): domain Archaea; phylum Thermoproteota; class Nitrososphaeria; order Nitrososphaerales; family Nitrososphaeraceae; genus Nitrososphaera. The sequence goes on along the minus strand of JBIQJB010000003.1, from coordinate 943 downwards.
TAGGGAGCGAAATGAAAGGATTGCAAACACCTTGCCGGCAATTCTGGCCCAACTTGAAGGAAATGTGACATCTCTTCCAGCCCAGGGAGAAATCCCGCAGGACAAGATACAGCAGGCAAACCAGACTGTTTTGATGTTGAATGATATCTTGGCAGAGGCCACTTCCGTGAGGGTTGAAAGTGATCAGATGAGCAATGCTACCGCATGGGCACTGGTCCTTGCAGATGTCACCAATGGTGTGTTGAGCGAGTATGGTAACGCTACGGGAGCGTCGTTTGACCTTACAAACATGACCAACCTATCCGGCAATCAAAGCAGCACCGGTATGACAATGGATCATGACATGTCGATGTCAAACGAAACGACAATGGGGATGTCAAATGCGACTTCGGCCAATGCAACAACCATCGTAGATATGGCTGCATACCAGAGCGCTCAGTATCTTGCAAATGCCACGATAATGATATTCAATGACAATCTCAAGCCACTGACAACGTCAACCAACGGCACCAGCGATAACGCAACTGCTACCAACCTTGACAGGCTGGAGACGAGTCTGATACAGCTGAGGGATTTGGTGAACAACAAGGCGAGTCCTCATGACGTGATGGTGCCCGCACATCTTGGCATACACCCTATGCTGATACAAATTTACGGGCTGGTCGTCGCGCCGGAGGAAGGCGCAACAACAACGCATCAACATGTGATGGCACACTAGTGAATACGGTAACAGAAAGAAGCGTCGTACAAGATAGAAAAAAAAGAAGAGAAAAAGATCAAGAAAGGGTGACTTGCCCTGCCATCATGGAGGACCATTCAGACCCAATCTTTACGTGGGATTCCAGCGGGAGGCTGCCTGAAGCTGTGTCTGGTAGTCGCGGTGCACTTCCATCCTGTGTCGGGAAGACTGCTCTTAGCTTCAACAGGTCTGCCGAATCACCGT
>JBIQJB010000022.1:20133-38787 GCA_044507735.1 Nitrosopumilales archaeon | reverse complement strand
AGTTCGCAAAGCTGGTAAAGAGATATGACGCCTCTGAGCTGTTCGCAAAGTCTGCGGCAAGAGCGATAAAGATGCACTTTCCAGAGGCAAGCAAGACCTTTGGTTCATACGACGAGATCGCAAGATGCATCCGTGGTTGACTTGGCTGACTGACTCTGAGCCACGTGCGCGTCAATCCCCATTCCCGGTAACGGGTTCAGATTTGTTGTCGTCACAGAAATTCTTGAATTTCATATCCCAGCCAGAATCATCATTGCCAATAAAACGCATCGACTTGCACGTACAAGACTTGAGCACGTCTGAAGGGTCGTAAATATAGAAAGCACCATTTCCTGAGGAAAGTAATTGATGTGAAGAAATGTGAAGAAATGTGAACATTTTAACTCGGCAAGGCTTCCACGATAGCACGGTTATCAGGTGTCCTTGCTAAAAGGAATTGCGGCATAGAGATCGATGTTGAAAATTGGGCAGGATTATTCTGAGTTCGGCCACGAAAAGAGGTGTAGAGTAGGAAATGAAGATAGCTATTCTTATAGCAGAACAAACCCCAAAATAGTCATGCAAATCAAAATTTTTTCAAGCGCAATAGGTCACGAAGCCGAATTAGAACAAGCGGCAAACAGGTTCATGTCAAGATCAGATGTTGAAGTGATAGACGTGGTATTTGATCAGGAGTTGGTGCCCAGGTCGGCCAAGGATCACGACACCTATCAGGGCCAATCAGTCGTTATCGTAAAGTACAGGACGATGTCAGGCAAGCCCTTGTCACCAGAAGAGGACTCTAGTGCTATCTATGCAGAGTAAACGATTTCAAAGGATTTTGTCTTGATGGCAGTCCACATCTTCATCCGATGCAAGATTGAAATTTGTCCCTCAAATGAGGGACACCACAGATGCAGCAATTTCCTGATGTAGTTCACGCAATATTCCATGCCACCGTCCCTTGCTGTCGACTCATGCGCGCCTAGTTTGCAGTCCGGCCCGTTTTTTTCTACCTCGTCTCTTCTTATTGTCTTGATGATTTAACTCTGATAACAGCTTGGGCGGCCTCGAACTTTACTGCTCGGATTTTTGGGACCAGCATTTGCTACCCCTCAGGCACTTTGCAATCCTGTCCAGGGTACGCTACATTCCCATAATCTAAAGCAAATTTACGACAGGTGGTGCGGTAGAGACGTTGCTCCCCATACCTCTGCCTTCTACGGCTTCATTACCGACAAGGGCAGTAGTTGAAGCAGCAGGGATCCTATCTTGTCTCCGCGACCAGCTGTACTCGTACATGCGAGCCCGCTCTGCCCTCCTGTGAGAAGCTATATGCCGCACCCCATAGCTCGAAAGAGCTGATTGCTGTCGATATCTGGCACTAGTGAGGAGAACTTTAAGGTTATGTCCACCAGCCAATCTTGGCACAACAATTGAGGACGAACGTACAGGAAAAATTGTTCTGATTCGATGCTATTTCCCGGCGTCAAACTACATACGCAGCAATATCTTCCTGATTCGTTGTTGCTCTGTGGTGCTATTTGTAGAGGACTAGGGTAGGTTGAAAGAAGGAAAAAAGGAAAAGAAGGGGGGGATGTTACAACAGCACTACTTGTACGTATAGCCAAGCCTGCTGTTCTGGCGACAGCGAGTTCCAGTCGATTCCCGCCATGTGGAATGCCCAAGCCAGTGTCGGTGAAATATAGGGCTGCAGGTCGGAGAGTGTCTCATATTGTAGAGTCTCGCCATTGGGCAGGAGAGTTCCCGACAGGTTAAGTTCAGGTATCAGGTCGTTCGGGTCAACTGTCGCGGTCTTTTTCGGGTCATCTATCGGTAGATTGTCTATAATCTCCTGAATCTTGTCCGAAATCTTGTCCGCATACTCCTGAGCTACTACCTGATTGACGCTACCGCCGTCGCCGTTTGGTGTTTCGTCACACAGATTCCCGATTCCATCATGGTCATTGTCATCTTGGAGTGTATTCGGAATAGTTGGGCAATTGTCTTCGTTGTTTGGAACACCGTCGCCATCAATGTCGGTGTTTTCCACCACCTGGATCGTTATAGTCGCTGGGCTGCTGTCGCCTGCCTTGAACGTGAACGAGTCGGTGCCTTCAAAGCCGGCGTCAGGGGTGTATTGCGCTTCGCCGGTATTTTCATCAAGAATTTCTACCTCTCCGTTTGAAGGTTCATCTACGATGGAGAAAGTGAATGGATCGCCCTCGGCATCGGTTGCATTAAGCTTGAACTGAACAGGAGTGTCTTTGTAAGTGGTGACCACAGCGCTTTCTGCTTCTGGTGGGCTGTTTGGTATGAAGTAGTATACGGTTATGGAAGCAAAGTCAACCCTTGCTAGACCCGAGCCCATATTTCGACCATCTCTTTCCACAGACAACACGAAACCGAATTGTGAATCATTGATGTCGCTTGCTGTCCATGTTGTTCCCCAGAGTTCTCCGGGGCCTCCATATGTAGCAGTCGCATCACTGGTTGGCCACTCCCCGTTACGAGCTTTGTTGTTTCCAACAATCGTACCACCCTTAACTAACCGTACTACATCGTCTCGTATCTCAGCAGTACCTTGTGCTTCACTTCTTTCAATCCTTAATTCAATTCCGTGTATTGTTGCTCCTGCAGGAATATCGAAGTTAAAGCCAGTGCCTTGCAGGTAATTACTTGTATCGCCATCGTGATCAACTGTCACTGTTGCGCGGCTATTGTCTGATGCTTTTATGTTGTCAACATTTGCCCAATTTGCATCTGCACCTGCACGAGCTGCGGTAGCCGCATTAGCTGGAGCGTTCGGTCCTTGATGTTCTGCAATGAAGTAGTAGACCGTCATGCGAATATGATCAACTCTCGCCTGAACACCCGCATCTTCGTCCCCCGGTTTGATTGCCGAGATCCCTACACCAAAAGTATTTGAATTTACTATAGATGGTGTCAGGTTAACTCCCCATGTATCGTCCTCTCCGCCATAGCTAGAATATTCGTCAGTTGTACCCCAAAATTCATCGAGAGCCTTGTTATCACCTGTAGAACCGGAACTGGTTATCAATCTAACAGTATTGTCCTTTATTCTATCTGCGGTTGCTGCACTCTTTTCAATTTCTACGAGAACACCTGTTATTATTGCATCGCTCGGTATATTAAAATCAAAATTTACTGCATTGAGGGTTTGGCTATTTTGACCATCATTCAAACTCACCGTAGCTCGCTGATCATCAGACGTCTTAGCATCCGACCAATTGCTCCAGGCAACGCCGGATACGCTGGCACTTGAACTACGGAATGAACCCGCATTGATCGGTCCTTCACTTTCTGCATATACCACAGGCAGTATTGGCACAAGCGCGCTTCCAGTTACAAAAAATATGGCTATCGCAAGTGCGCCCACGAGTCCTATAGACTTGTTTGACATATCTAGAATTATACTATGGAACCTTATACACTAATATTAGGTTATTGGTCAGTCACTAGAAAATCTATTATACTAATCCTAGGCTAGACTTATACTAGAGTAGGAACGAGGATGCAAGATCAGAGCGATGGCGTAGGAATTCCAGTCTTCTCAATATCGAGCAAGGCTACAAAGAACCAGCCCAGGAGCAACTCCCTGAGAATGCAGATACCAGCAAGCATGAAAGCATTTCTGGGTATTGAGGAGGGTTCCGTCTTGGAGATAGCTCTGCTAGTTGAGAATGGCAAGCATGTCGCCAGGATTGTGAAGAGAGAAGAAAGGACATGATTTCCACGGATTGAGAAGGGCGAAGTGGACAGTTTCCTACATGATGATTTGTTGTACGACTTGGAAGAGTCGCCATTTCTGAATTTTTCCGACAACAGAAACGCATTATAAACTCGCAAATTCCGGCTTCGTTGACATGTGTTTCAGAACATCATTTCTTTAGTTCCGATTCATGCAACAGAATCTTTGAAGCGAAAAAGTTTGAAGTGTCGATTGCCCTATTAGAGTTAGCAGCATCGACTGCTTGGCTGCTCCGCCCTTCATGTAATGTCGCTTTGGAATGGAAGGAAATGAACACACGTGGTCGTTCTCTTGGACGTAAATATAATAAGTGATTTGCTACTAGGAGAAGTGTTTGATAATCGGTATTCCAAAGGAGATAAAGGACCACGAGAACAGGGTGGCCCTGACTCCGCGCTCTGTTTCGTCGCTCGTCAGATCAGGCAACAAGGTTTATGTCGAGTCTCAGGCGGGCTCAAAGAGCGGCTTTTCCGATGACGAGTACAGCTCTTCTGGAGCATCGATCGCGAGCTCGCAAGCAGAGCTTTATTCCGAGTGTGACCTGATAGTCAAGGTGAAGGAGTTGCAGGTGCCGAAGGGTGAACACACCTATCTCAAGCCACATCACACGGTCTTTGGCTTTAACCACTTTGAATCAAGCAAGGAGCTGACTGACGCGGCGGTGAAGTCACGCGCGACATTCATATCGTTTGAAAAGGTAGTGGATGAAAATGGCCAAACCCCAATCCTGATGCCGATGAGCAGGATTGCAGGGGCGATGTCAGGTATCTGGGCAGGCTTTTTCCACAACTATGCATTCAGACATGACAAGTCCATCAGGCTCAAGACGGGCGCCGATCAGGTCAAGAGCAAGTTTGTCAACGGCTTTGAACAGATCATTAACGCCAGTAACAACAACATCGACAACGAGCTAAAGCGCATGCTGTCGCTGCAGGACAGGATGGTGATAATATTTGGTGGCGGGACAGTGGGTGAGACCGCTGCGAAGGTGTGCTCGGCGCTTGGAGCCAAGATCACCATTGTTGAAAAGCGCGAGGGTCGCAGGAAATACCTGCAAGAGCTCAACCTCCCAAAATGCACGGTAGTCACTGCGGCCGAGAGAGACATCTTGCGCAGCGCCTATGTCATGATCGGCTCTACCTATGACAAAGAAAAGTCAGACAGGGTTGTTGATGAGAACTTGCTCAAAGAAATCTCCGAGATGAGGAAAAAGATAATCATCGACGTTGCAGTAGACCAGGGTGGCAACTTTCCATACTTTGACCCTGCAGGAGAATATTCGCCATCAAGCACAGGCACAATATTGAATCCAGCTCAGGCAGACTATTTCGGCAATATCTTTATCCGCGTGCCAAACATTCCGTCGATAGTTCCAAGGTATGCCTCGATGGAACTGTCATCCATAATTCTGGACTATGTACAGCAAGTTGCAAGCAAGTCGATGCGGCCCGAGCTTGTCAGGGCTGTTGGTATCAAGGATGGCAAGGTGCTGGACCCGGCAATAACCAGAGCCCACAATTTGAAGTAACTTTTAGTAGAAAAAGGTTCCAATCTGAATATAAGCACGGCAAATCTGTTCTGTTTTGATTATATGCTCTGTGTGATTTGCAAGACCAAGATAGATACTGCTTATAACGACCTCTGTTTCGAGTGCTACAAGAGGCAAAAGATGGAAAAGGAAAGGATGAACGGCAGGATCAGGCAGAGTAGTAGCAGTAGCAGTAGCATGGCTTGAATGCCGCAAGTGTCGCTACTTCCATGAGCATGCATGTCTGACTATTCCCAATGCGGATGCATCCAGGATTCCCCTGCGATCAAATCAATCGTGTCCGCAAACACTTGAGGTATGCGAATAGTCAACGTGCCCCTCTAGGCTGCAGTGACAGCAAGCCTGCACCCCAGTGAATCTATTTTCCCACCTTTTTTCTTTGCATGCGCTCTATGGCAGAATTGCTTTGGCGACAAGCTGACCTTCCTTTTACCGCAATGATTCCATGAGAAGATGGTCTTCAGACTCGCCGTCATCGCAGCATATTTGCAAGGCCGGTGACGTAGCACATGGTAGACAAAGTGAATGATGTTGTTGCTGTTCACCCATATGCCGAATGGATGCGTGTCTTCTTGCCAGGACATCACAGTACGCTTGAATCATTGAAGCGCTTCTGTATCTAGATTGAAGCTGGAGGAGACGATATCGATTTTACAAGTGGTAGTATCTTCTTGGTTATCAGTGGTCCGGGGCGTGCCGCCAAATCGAGCGAAATCATTAGCAAGTAGTCATTGCCATCGTACACAATGGGTATGGTTGCACGTTTTACTTTTTCATATGTCGTTATAGAGTATAGAGGTCTTCCAAGACTTCCTTCAGAGGCCTTTCGAGTGCCCATCCTAAGGAGTGATTGAGACATTGACAGCCTGAGCTCATCCTCTGTTAACAATGGGGATTTTTCTACGTCTTTTCTGTACTTTGTGGCAAGGATGTTCCCCTGGTAGTCAGCGATCCCAGCAAAGCGCACACCGCCATCCAGAGACACGACCTGCTGACACAAATCTTCGTATGACATCACTGACCGGATTCCAAGGTACGCTTGCTTGTCCTCCACATTACCGGCATTTGCATCTGACTTTTCTTCACGCATTCCTATGCACCATCAGCTCTGTGAGTGTATTTGGCTCGCGCAGTTGCACCAAGGATAATTACTACAATCCCATTTGATGAAGATTTCGCATAGTCTGCAGTCATTCCGGCCGATGTCATGCATCCTCGCCTGCAGAACTTCCCTTGCTGCACTGTAATGAAGCTGGGATCCAACCATGCCATGGGAATGTCATTCTCCCATGTCAGGTCCTGTCTGGCGAGGTGCTGTGCAGCTCCCTCGTAGGTCTTGTTTCACTTTCTCGTGCTGTCTCGATGCGCCAGGTCCGGTAGCCCAACAAAACTAGGGCGACTCCCGTGGCTGCCAAAATGTAATATGCAGGGTACAGCGAGCCAAAGACAGCATCTACCTGTCCTGCTGCCATCAAAAGAGCAGAGAAGAACAGAAAGGCTGCGCCGGCAACATTTTCCCCATTCAAGCTTGACATTTCTTTTCTCCTGCTATAGCAAGACAGCCAGCAATTCACATCTATTTAGGAAGTGAGTCTGCACTGCATAGCATCTAGGTGCAAAATGCGGATTCGCCAATTCGCGCCTGCAAAAGGAAAGAGGAACAGAAGCGAAGCTGATAGGACATGTATCAGAGATCAATGCTGCTGACCTTGGAATACTCGATTCTGCTGTAACTGCAAAAATGCTGCAGACAATCGGAGGATTGGGTCCCCACTGACAAGCCCCATTCTAACATAGTTTGCCGTTGGCTAAAAAAGGAAGATCGGATAGGAGAAAATCGGCGCGGAAACATTTGAGGTGCAGAAAGAGCTAGTGAACAGAACCGCCGCAAACAATGTCATCATATGGGGGGTCGCGCGATAAGCTTCAGGCACGCAGTTCAAGTAGTAGAGGGTGAAACTCTGACATTGTCTGAACCATTGGCGATTGCACAAAGAACCCATACGAACACAGAAAGTTCCCACAGCAGATATCATGTGCAGGAGCAGTCACACTTGAACGAGCAGGATCACTTCCAATCCTGATAATTTCTGCGGTCGGGCATATGGCTGTCGTCGTTCCCTCTTACCAGTGGCAGGATCCTGTCTTGAATGAGCGAATCGTGATTGGATGCTTCAATGTCAAATGACACCAGCAGAAGCGAGCGGGTGTTTCCATACGGATCATATAATGGAATAATTGCCCTCCTTATCTTTTCGTAGGCTGTAACAGAGTAGACTGGCCTGCCGAGTTTGCTCTCCAGGTCTGGTGACGGGCTGAGCCGGAGTAGATACTGCGGGATGGTCCGCTCAGTCTCTTCCTTGGAAAGAAGGGGAACTAGGCCGCTCCTGTACGCAGAGGCAGTGATTTTCCCCATCTTGTTTGCTACGCCTGCAAATCGTATGCTGGCGTCCAGAGCAACCACCTGCTCGCACAGCTCCGAATAAGAAACCAGCATTCTTCTATTCTTCTCCCGGGTTATCCGATCCACCCTGTTGTTCTGAATGCTCGGATACATCCACAACAAGAAAGTCACACAGCTGGACATCCACCGTCTTTCCTATGAGCGAATCCCACTTGCCTGGTTCAAACTCTACATCTGCGCATTGATAATTCTCAGTTCCCGTATGCTTGACCAGAGTAATGGTCTTTTCTGCCGCGTCGATTTTCTGAAGTACACCCCTTGCACCACTCAATATCATGTTGACAAATCCCCCCAAATTTTTCGCATATTCTTATATACCAGTTTCTCTCTTTCCATCCTCAGCCTTGGTTTGTTGGAACCCCGTTCTGTCTTAGCCAAACCATCACTAATTCAGTTCAGGGTTCCAACGGCCTGGCTTAGGCTATCACAAAAAATTCTGCAGTGATATTTATTTGGTTTGTATGCATTGCATGACAAGTAATGGCACTTTGACTAGGTTTTAAAGAAGATATTCCCGCCATCACAACAACAGGTTTCTTTCCAGCTTGCATTAGACATGGCAGCGTATTATTTTCACCCTTCAAAACCTCCTTTGCTGTCAATTGATATTGCAATTGTCGTCTTTTGGAGGGCAGATCAGACATTCTATTCAACAAGAATTCTTTGCAGAACATAAGAGTGAAAGAGAAAAAAGGAAAAAGGGGAAAAGGAGTGGAGGTCTAATCCCACTTGCTCCATGCGGCCATCCATCTGTATGTCCAGGTGTTCAGTTTTGCTCCTAATGCTGCCATTGGAACACACAGCACTGCTCCTGCTCCCGAACCCAAGGCTACAGGACTGTTGTAGAACTTGCCTACCTGAGGCTCGATTGGAGTCATGTATGCAGGAAGGGTCGGCCTTGGATACTTGAAGGCCACTTCGAGTGGATCCCTGACGAGCAGCAGGTTGACCATGTTGAACAGCGGGAGCGATAGCCCAACCAGTGAGCCGCCTATGAGTATCGCCGCGTGTTTGTTCCTCCTTGTTGACCAGTATGCGAGGTCCAGCAGCATTGCTGAAGGTATCCATATAGGCGTCGCGATGAAGTCGTATGGATAGCCCAGTGCGAACCATGCACCCTTTGCAACCCAGGTATAGATTGTTATTATGGTCGCATAGTATGTGGCAGTTCCTGGTACTCCTGTGAAGAGCATGTAGTATATCGCACCCACAACGAGCATGGTCGATTGCCCGATCGAGAATACTACGAAGGAGGTCCACATCCAGTCTGTGTAGAACAGGTAGTCGCCTGTGTTGATGGTTAGCAGCGTGCCGTTAACTGCAACCACAACTAGGAACAGATAGTGTGTTGTACGTCTTAACCAAACCATCAATCCATCACCAACTAAAGATGTATTTAAGAATTTTTTAGAGAGAACCTTCGCGCAATGCAGTGCAATACAATACATTGCGTGCACATCCTATCAATTTTGTCTCGATGCTGTAACCTGAACCCCGGGCGACGCATACGTATGACCCCAGCTGCGTCCTAGGTCGACTATTAATTGTGAGATCGCATTATTTTGAGCATGCAAGACAGTGCGAGGAGCAAATGTGATCAACTTTTCCAAAAGTAGTCTGTCTTACGTCACCAACCTCCATAAAATGTGCTCATTTCTCAGTCAATGTCATATACTCATATGTAGAAGATATGACCTCGAGTGCCAAGCATGGAAACGAAGATCGATTTCGTGATCTCGGCTGCACGGTATCGCAGAGGGAACAGGAAGGCGACCGCAATAATAGTGGATTCTGTGAAGCAACACCGCCTTTATGGCAACAGCATTGTCGGGCAGGGCGAGGTTGTATCGCGCCAGCAGGTTATCTCTAACTTGGGAGTTGGTATGATCTACTACACTGCCATCTTCAACAACGGCAGGTTTGTGCTGAAAAACAAGATCGCCAAGTATTCCTTCCCAGAGGGAGATTTCATGAGGGCAGACGGTGAAAAAACCAGAGGCGACAATTTGGGCGACTTGCCGACTCTCTGAATTTCTGCGAACCTATTATAGAGGATCATCAATTTACTTGATCAGCTTTTCCGGAATCTTATTTCTCACGATTCGCAAGAAACTAGTCAAATCTTTGCGGAATGGGTGCTACCCCCGTAGCGTGCTATCCAATATTGTCTGCGCTCGCCAGCCACGAGTCCTGACTGCATTGATCTTGTGTTTATCGTTTTTCCCTAACGTTGACCATGGCTAGCAACCAATGTTCACACACTCTTCGGTATTGAGGAAGAGGAGAGGAGAAAAATGAAGAGTAGCGAGTTGGCCTAAATCGCATTTTCATAAGGGCGTTTCTTCTTTCCTTAGCCCCACGTCTCCCCTCCATCGGTGCTCACTGCAAAGTGTGTCTGTTGATTCTCATCTCCGCTCAACCACGTCGCCTGGATCTGGTCATCGTCTAATTCCATTGATTCAAAGCGGACGGATTCTCCTTCATCCGGGTCAACATCTTCCAGTATTATGGGGTCATCGAATGTCTTACCACCATCTGTGCTCTTTAGGAAAAAGACCTGGTGTGTGAGCGTAATGTCGTTCTCCGATGATGCTTGTCCTGCGATATAGATATTGTCGGAATCGTCGTTACCGGAAGCTACCACCTCCATCTCTATATTGTCTACACCCCGCACAAGCCCGGTCATCAGATCAAAACTCTCACCGGAATCATCACTTCTTGCGAAGTTGAGGCGTCCGGCATACTGTCCACCAGGAGATGCGACCCAGCTGATGTACACGTTGCTATCATCCTCGTCGTCGTCGCTTGTTGTTGCATGTATCTGCAGAATGTTGAGCCTACTGTACGGCTGTCCTACCTCGCGCTCACTCACTATTACGGCATCGTCAAATGTCTCGCCGCCATCGTCGCTGCTCCTGACCGTGACCACACCGCGTTCCTCTTCTTCAAGTTCGCGGTGAGAATCCAGCCACACCACATGTATGTGATTGCCAGCGACGGCGATTTTTGGTAGTGTTGACCAATCATCGTTATGGCTCAGGTTGATCGGGTCACCAAAATTCTGGCCTCCATCATCACTTCTGGCAAAGAACACGTCGGGATTGCCACCTGTTGCGTTCTCTACCCATACTGAATAGACTACAACGCCAGTGTCATCGGCCTTATCATCATCGTCCCCTCCTGTAGCACCAGCTGTTGAAAAATGCGCAGAGGATATCGACAAAGCCGGAATCAATAGCAGCGGCAACAGCATGCTGCTCAATGTTATTGCTTTTGTAGCTCTCAATATGGCCGAGTGCGGATATAACATTACGACTTTCCCTTGACAAGAGATATTAAGAATTGGGCAGCGACGTTCTATAACAACAAACCGAGGATTTTCATGTAACAAGTATGCATCAATGCAACACCCTATTGGGTCTTGCACCCGGATAGACGGTGCTTGACAGGTCGGTGCACAATATTTCCACAGGACAAGAAAAAGGTTCGGAATCATTCGAGCCGATTCCTGCAGATGTTCAGAATCTGGATTTTGGTAACGACGGCAACAACATCTAGCTGAAGAAGAGCGGGGTCGGGGGCTGATCGCCAGCCCCGGAACCGCCGGACCTGTCCAACAGCGCAGATCCAAGAATGGGGCCGAAGGGATCTATTCTGACGCGGCGATCCACCGCAATCATTTGAACCCTTGACCCACGGGTTTCTTCTTCTAACCTAGCCCTTTTGTTTGTTAGATCTGGAGCCCGTTGCGATGCCTGGCTTCGCTACGACCCCACCGACGATTTGGCATCGTGTTATGGGTAGCATTAGCATGTCCGTATAAGTCTTGCGAGATTATTTCGTCATTTAGAAAAGTTGAGCGAGCGATGTCGAGTTCATCGGGTTCCAGTTGATATTCGTGCCGACAAGCTTGGCATCATTGAGGTACCAATACTGCGAATCAGGAAATAGTGGCAGGTGCAGCTCCCGCCCCGTCTCCAAGTCAAGATAGCCTCCTATCAGGGTGTTGTTATAAGTCCTTACCATCTTGTGAGCGGCGGTGTGGACAATCAGATTAAAGTCATCCGACGTGCTCTTTGCCATCAGTCCCTGCACTGTGCCAAGTATACTGGTTGAGTTCACATTGTCAAGCAATACATCCTCTTCAGCCGCCAACCATTCTCTGTCAAACTGCAGAGTCAAGAGCGTGACGGAAGCTTGCTGGATCGCTTTGTCAAAGTTTTTTTCATACGACTCGATGCCCACGATATATCCATTCCATATGCCTATGTCGCCGGCAGTATGATTGTTAGTAATAATCATCGCCCTGCCAGCTATCTTTTTGCCTTCCACTTCAAAGCTGTAATTCACATCATACACAGGGACCATTTCCGTAGAATTGGTGTCGCCAGCGCTAGTACTGTTGCCCCGCCTGTATTCGAGCGCATGACCGGCCTGCTCTGACGTCACACTATATCCGCCCAGATTCTTCCTCAGCACAGGCAACACCTCGGTTTCAAAATACTGTTCAGGGGTCTTTGGGCTGGACACGATAATTGGAGCGTTTCCAAGCGACATTTCCCTCACCCTTTCTGCCGAAATCATGCCCGGGCACAGCCCCGCAACGTCGCAGAGCGAGTCGTTTGGAATGAGGTGCAACGGCATGAACGGCTGAAAGACATAGACAAGCGTGTTCTCGCTTCCTCTGGCGAAGAACAAAAAGCCCGTCATTGATCCATAAGGCCGGATTATCTGCAGGTCGGCACTCCATCCTTCCGGGATAAAGGCTGTTGCGGCCCCTTCTTTCTGATCGGTCCACATTGCAAAGTGGCGGCTTGTTTTCACAAGAGCTCTGGGCTGTATGTTGCCCTCATATTCCGTTCCATTCAACACCAGCTTGTAGCTGTAGCTGGGATTGGTGGAGTTTGTGCGGATAATGAACTTTGACGAGGTGTTGTTACCAGCCTTTCCCACCATAACAAATGTCACTGCATTATTGTCATGCGCAGTCACGTTCCACTCGTCCGAGCCAAGTACCTCTTCCACCTTGGCTGAAGAGGTTAGTGTTAACTCGGCATCTGATGCACTGGCGGTCCAGTTTGCTGGAAGGAGCACCACAGTTTTCTCTCCAACCTGTGCAGCTTCAAACCTTGGCCCTTCTTCAAATGATCCCTGCTGCGCGTAGGATGGGCTGATAATAAACACCAGTAGTGTACAAGCTATCCATGCATGACGGACCAAAACGTTCAGTGATCTAGTAAGAACAGAGATTGCATTTAACGCTTATTTTGATCTATCTTCTCGATAATTGTTCTACGAGCTCATTTCGAAAGTGATAAAAAATTTCAATGACTATGATGGGCAGTTTGAAGGGAGAGACCCAGCTACGCGCTAGAAGGACGAGGATAAAGATCCTGAGGGCCATAGCAGAAAAGAACGGCCTTGCAGGGTTTTCCGACATCAAGTCTTCAACGGGCCTCTCGACTGGTTCGATCTACTACCACCTGGAGAGGATGAGCAACTACGTTACCAAAGACTCAAAGCACTACATGATAACTGAAGAGGGGCTGCAGTTCCTGCGGGAAGCAGACCCCAAATATGCGGGAGGAATTTCCCCTCATCAACCAAAGGAAGAGCAACAGCAACAACAGCCGCAACAACAGCCGCAACCTACAAAGACTGCGACGCAGGACAGACCTGAGGAGCCAGTAAGGCAGGCACATCATTTTGAAGGGCGCCGGCTGATGTTTGCAGGCATATTGACAGCTTCGGCTGCTGCCGCAATCATACTTGCAGGTGGGATCGCAAATTGGCAGATCCTGGCAGCATTCTCAGCCGCAAATACCGGGATCGTGGCATCGCTTGGAATAGCGGCCGCACTCTTGGCTTCCTTCCTGGTGTTTGGCAGGCATTCATATCCTGCCATTGGATACAAGGGCACGGTCTTGTCCGCACTTGCCCTCGGGATAGTGCTTGCGGGCGTGATTGTGTTTTCAAGCCCAGAGCTTATAGGGGCGGCGCCATCGCAGCCGTTCGATAATTCAATGGATGCCCTGCGATCCTCATATTCAGTGCACTGGCAGATCAGATAAGAGCAGCAACCGAAGATCAGTGCTGCTGTTGTTGTAGTAGTCCCCTGCTTGCAAGGAAAAGGTGCTTGATGTTCTTTTTTTCAGAGGCTCCATCTTCTCCCTCTTCTCCCTCTTCCGCTCCCTGCACCTGTGGGCCTTGCTCTCCGGCTTTTCTTCTTCCTTCTGTTGGTTGATCGCGGCCCTGCTGGATTGACTTGACCAATATTTGCGAATTTACTTGCCTGACGAGGCCGACTATCTCAATGCATCTTTTTCTTACAGTCACGGTGCTGACACCGGCCGCTATGGCAATCTTGAGCTGCGTTGTGTATTCGCCTGTCTCCACTGCCGCGAGGTAGAGGGCAGCAGCGGCAAGCGAAACAGGGTTCTTGCCGGACAGGAGGGCATCATCTCCTACCTGAGACAATATTTCCAGGGCCTTCCTGACTGTCCTCTCAGACAACCTGGCCCTGTCAGCTATCCGAGACATGCTGTTTGAAGGGACGGGCAGCGGCAAGTGGATCTTCATCTTGCGCATCAGGAACTTGTAATAGTAGGCAATGTTTTTTCTGTCACTCTTGCCGATCACCTCTTGGATTTCGCCTATTGAGCGCGGTGTGCCAGTGTCTTTGCAGGCGATGTATATGGTTGCTGCTACGATGCCGGTGATCGACCTGCCCCTTATCAGGTCTCTGTCTAGGGCTTTTCTGTAGATGTATGCGGACCGCTTTGCAATAGGCGCCCCGAGTCCAAGGATCTCGGTTATCCGGCGGATCTCGCGCATGGCCTTGTTGAGGTTCTTGGTCTTGGAACTGTTGGACATTGCCATCCTGTTCAGTCTCCGCAGCCTCTCGATCTCCGGACTTGCCCGGATATGCTTGCCATTTGCGTCAATGTTCTTGTTGTCAATAAGGCTTGCAAGACCCATGTCATACATCATGAGCGATGTAGGTTCGCCGGCTCTGTATCTCTTGCCCATCTCGTCCAAAGTCAACGCGCGCCGCTCGGCGGACAGCTCCGAGTTGTCGCGTGCAACTACACCGCAGCTGACACAAACTTCTTCGCCGCTGTCGGCGTCGCAGATCAATTGTCCACTGCAAACTGTGCAGAGCTGCAGGCCGCTGCCACCATTGTTATTGCTGGCGCCTGTTGGCTCTCGACTAGATAACACGGGGACAGACAGCGATAAGTCCCTTTAAAGGACTGTGCATGGTTATTTTAGAAATATAACACATATCATATTATAGTTAGACGCCACCCATTCGTGGTTTTAGAATATTGTATCGTTTTACTTATCTAGTCGCCTTAAATGCGTCCACCGCAGCTATTGCTTCTTGTACCTGAACTTGTCCAGTTTGATCAGCTGGTGGTAGGATCCAAACTGCGAAGCATCAGCCCTGTCAAGCGCGGAATCTGCGGCAGAATCATCTTCATCTGAAAATACTTTGAGCGCCTTGTAAGTTGTGGAGCGCTGAACAGGTATCCTGCCGGCAGATCTTATCAGCTGCCGTATTTCCTTTGGCCTCATCAGCTGCCCGTTCTGGGCGCCGGCGGCAGTGGAGATGCTCTCGTTGATCAGCGTGCCGCCAAAATCGTTGACGCCTGCCCCAAGGAGCAGCTGAGACATCCTCGGGCCTTCCTTGACCCACGAGACTTGGATATTTGGAATGTGGTTGTTCAGCATTATCCGGGAGACTGCGTGCATCTTGATCACTTCATTCCCATCGGGGCCAGGTCTGATGTTGGGCACCATGCCTCGGCCAAACATCGGCGCCTCGGTGTGAACAAAGCTGAGTGGCACAAATTCTGTAAAGCCGTGTGTCTCCTTCTGGATCTCACGCAGGAAGGCGATGTGTTCTGCTTTGTGGCGCGATGTTTCGATGTGTCCGTACATTATGGTTGAGGTGGTCGGTATTCCAAGTGCATGTGCCTCCTTTATGGTAGAGACCCAGTCCTTGACAGAAATCCTCCCCGGGGAGATGACATCACGGAGGGACTGGTCCAGAATTTCGGCCGCCGTCCCCGGCAGGCTTCCAACTCCGGCCTCCTTCAGCATTTTGAGGTATTCTGGAACCGGCGTCTCAGATCTTACCGCTCCATACAAGACCTCTTCTGGCGAAAAGGCATGGATGTGAATGTCTGGAAGGTGTTTCTTGACCGCCCTGCAGATGTCAGGGTAGAGGTTGCCATCCATCTTGGGCGGCAGCCCCGCCTGGATGCACACTTCAGTCGCGCCAAGCGCCGCTGCTTCCTGTGCCCTTCTCACAATCTCTTCTGTTGGCAAAAAGTATCCTTCCTCTTCCCTAAAGTCCCTGCTGAAAGCGCAAAAGCCGCATTGCTTTATGCAGACGTTTGTAAAGTTGATGTTTCTGTTCACAACATAAGTTACATTGTCACCGACCGTCCTGCGCCGGAGCTCGTCGGCCACAGTCACCACAAGGTTCATCTCAAGGCCGGTAGAGTCAAACAGCGCAACGGCTTCGTCGGTAGAGATGTCCTTGCCTGAAAGGGCTTTATCAAGCGCAGTTGCCACTACAGGGTCAGCGCTCTTTAGCAGCGAGTCAATTGACATCGGCGAAGTAATCCTCCCTTACCAGCCCAGAGCTGTCGGCAATCAAATCTATGCGATGCAAAAGCTGCTCCGATGTAATAAATCCACCTTTGATGAATTCAGGATATACAGGAAGCCTTGCCCTGAACCCGTATCCCTTTGATTCTGTCACGCTCTTCACAGATGCAATTGAGGGCCACGGGAATTCCGGATTGACATGGTCAATGGTCACGGGCGATATTCCTCCCCAGTCGTTGATCCCTGCATCGATGTAGGTACCAAAGATATCGGGGTTGAGGTTTGGAGGAACCTGCAAGTTCATCTCTGGCATGATCATGCGCGCAATCGCAACTGCACGGATAAAGTATTCTGTCGGCGCCGGAGGAAAGTCGGCCATTTGGGTTTCCGGCTTTGGCGCAAAATTCTGCAATATCACTTCCTGTATGTGACCGTATCTTTCATGCAGCTGCTTTATCACAAAGAGAGAATCCACCAGCTCTTCAGGAGTCTCACCTATTCCTACCAGAAGGCCAGTCGTCATAGGAAATTTCAGCTCGCCCGCACTTTGCAGCGTCTTTATCCTGACTTTTGGGTTCTTGCTTGGTGCTCCTTCGTGGGGCATGCCCTTTCCCATCAGGCGCTCGCTTGAAGTTTCCAGCATCACCCCAAGGCTCACGTTTGTATCCTTTAGCATCGCCATTTCCTTTTTTGTCATGCTGCCCGCATTTGTGTGCGGGAGAAGCCCCGTCTTTTCAAGAACAAGCTCGCTCATTTCCCGTATGTATTCAACCGTCGATGAATGTCCAAGAGACTTGAGCCAGTTAATCGCTTCTGGATACCTTTGTTCCGGCCTCTCGCCGGTCACAAAGAGCGCCTCGGTGCATCGATATCTCTTTCCGGCCTCTGCAATCGCTAGCACCTGACGGGGCCCTAGCAAAGAGAGAAGAGGGTCTCCCGGTTCCTTCTTGTACGTGCAGTAGGTGCAGGTGTCCCTGCAGAGGTTTACGAGGTTGATGAACACCTTTCTTGAATAAGTGATGGCGCCCGGTTTCGTCCTGTCCCTGATCCTGCCGGCCGCTTCCACAAGCATGCTAGTTGGGCATTCTTGCATCAGCTGGTTCGCTTCTTCCCGGCCAATCTCCGGCCGGCCCAGAATCTCGGTAATGGCAGGAAGATTTGCTAGCAATTCCAGTACCAAAAGACTACTGCTGTCCATTACTAATAAATGATATTGCTAGGGCGAAAGTTGCTGGTTTGGCCTCGCCCCAAGAGTCGCCGATATCTGCATCTCCTGCCCGTCGCGGAGAATTGTCAGGAGCAGTTCATCTCCAACGGACTTTTCCCTCTGCAGATAAACGAGGATGTCGTCTATCTTTCTCACGGTGTGGTTGTCGATGGCAACAATCACGTCACCGCCCAGGCTTACGCGACGGCCGTCAACGGTGGTGTCCTGGGTGCCCGCCCTGATGCCTGCCTGCGCTGCAGGGCTACCAGGCACTACTTCCATCACCAGAAATCCCCGGGGCTCTTGAAGTCCCAGCCGTTCGGCGATGCCAGGCGTCATGTCCATTCCTGACACCCCAAGCCACGGGTGCTGGAACGATCCTGTGGTTATAAGTGAAGGCACTACCTTGGCAATAGTATTTGACGGGATTGCAAAGCCTACGCCTACAAACTGGCCGGTTGTCGAAAAGATTGCGGAATTGATGCCAATAACTTCGCCCCTCATGTTGAGCAGCGGGCCGCCCGAGTTTCCGGGGTTGATGGGGGCGTCTGTCTGAATGACATCAGGTATCGAAAAGGCGCCGGCTTCCTGCGAAGGCAGCAGCCTTCCGATTCCGCTGATGATGCCTGCGCTCATAGAGCCGGAGAGCCCAAACGGGTTGCCAATCGCTGCAACCTGCTGGCCAACCCGGGCCGACGAGGAATCGGCAAGTGGCAGAGGAACCAGCTTATCCTGCGGCACATTTTCCACATAGAGAACTGCGAGGTCTGTATATGGATCTGAGCCTATCAGCGACGCGCGGTAGACGGTGCCGTCGAGAAAGGTCACGTCAAGCCTACCTCCGCCATTTACCACGTGGTAGTTGGTGATGATGTGGCCGTTGGTGTCATACACAAAACCCGATCCCAGCCGCGAATCCAGCGGGTCTGTCTCATGACTATCGGTAATCTGCACGACGGATTTTTCCACTCTTGCGAACAGGTCGGGCAGCGTGAGTTCGGTGTCTGAAGCTTCGACCGTGCTTATTTGTCCGATCTGAAAGGCAGACTCGTTCAGACTGCCCC
>JBIQJB010000022.1:0-20033 GCA_044507735.1 Nitrosopumilales archaeon | reverse complement strand
GCTTCGACCGTGCTTATTTGTCCGATCTGAAAGGCAGACTCGTTCAGACTGCCCCTGTCAAGATTGTTATTATTGTTGTTCCTCCCGCTTGTCTGAACAAAGTCGTCGACAATCGGAACACCATCAAAGTCAAAATTAAAATCGTTAAACTGCGAATATGCAAAATAGATTGCAATTGCGCCGATAATGACCGACGCGGCCAGAATAGCCTTGTTCAAGGTCATTTAAAAGATCACGCAATTATCTAATAATTGTTTGCCTAGATGAAAAATTGATGCGGAGGCCGTAGCCCGCACACGCACTTTCTTATCTGTAGCTGGCATATTGCGCGCTCAGTGCGACCTTCCTTGGAGGTTGGTCTTCTTCTAGGAACTCTGCTATGCGATTGTAGTAAAGCAAGAACTCGCGTCCCTTGTCAGTCGTCCTGTATATGACCCCGTCCGGGGAAACGTCCTGTGTAATCAGCTTCTTGCTCATCAGCTCGCCCAGGTAAAGGTGGACCTGTTCGTAGCTCAGGTTCGCTTTATACATGATGTGAGTCTTTTTGATCCCTGACGTCGCAAGACCCAACACATCTCCCATGATCTGAATTTTGCCTCTGTTGCTCTTACGTTCGGACATCATTTCTACCTCACTAACAGAATGAACATAAAAATTAGGTGCATGGCGTTTCAAGCGCTTGGAACGGCCGTTCCACCGATTTGTACCTGAAAATCTTAGCTCATCGGATGCTGACTTGTTCCTACAGTATACGTCCTGTCGCGCCAGTTCACCGCTCCTTTCTTGCGCGCATCGGCTATTGCTGAAATAAAGCCAAACGAAACGATGGCACCGCTCAGTGGCGAACCAATGGCATAAGCAGGACTTTCGAATACTCCAAGCCGGCACTGGACGGCCGTTGCGATAACTATGAGGGCCACGGTTGCAAGCTGGACGCCAAGCAGGATTTGAAATGACAGGTCGTTTGCAAGGGAAGCAACTGGCAGGTATGGCAATAGCGCAAAGGGCGCAAACAGGATAAAAAATACAGCAATCACCATCATGTACGCCCCCGACCTGTTCTGGTGATAGATGGGAATCATGAGCCTACGCAGACCGTGCCAGAGCGTCTGCAGGTCTCGGGCCCAGACAGCTTCGATCTGTTTCTCTCCTCGCACCATCTTCATTCGAAACTTGCCTTCCTTTACCTTGCTTCCAAGCGCGCCGTCCTCAACCAGCTCTTCCCTCACCCCTTCATGGGTTCCAACGGCTTCATAGGTGCTACGCGTGATTGCAAAAAAGCTTCCAAAAAAGTATCCGGTTTTTGTATTAGGATCGTTGACGCGCAACGGGGAAAAGCGCGTATGGAGAAAAATTGCCAGAGCAGGCAGCGTTATCTTTGTCCAAAAGTCGTTGCAAATGAGCCTCGGCATCGCGGTGAGCGCGTCCAGGTTCTGGGAAACTAGCTGCCTGACTGCCATAGACATTGCAGACTTGGAATGCTCGGTGTCGGCGTCAGTAAATAGCAGAACCTCCCCCTTGGCGTGTTTGTACCCTTGGTGACAGGCCCAGTTCTTGCCTGCCCATCCTTCTGGCTTAGACGGTGCATCGATGTGCACAACCCTTGGGTCCCGGGCAGCGTATTCTTTCATTATTTCGCCGGTCCTATCCGTAGACGAATCGTTGATGGCAATTATTTCAAAGTTGGAATAATCCTGGGCAAGCAGGCTATCCAGGCAGCGCGAGATGTAGCGCTCCTCGTTTCTTGCCGGAAGGATGACGCTCACCTTTGGAAAACGGGTCGAATTGTTGCTGCCATCAAGTGACGACGACTCTAGCGTTGGAGCCTGCCTGAAGGATTTTGTCATGTAGGAAACAAAGTATATCCATACGCCAAAGACGCCAGTCATTATTGCGGCGATCACAAGGTTGGCTACAGTGAAGGCAAGCTCCATCGCGTAACCTAGCAAGAAATAGGTGTTAAAAATGTATGACCCAAGGTACAATTTTTGCGCTTCTCAGTATCAGTTTGACTTTGGATTCTTGAAGAAAGGTCGCCAAACTTGAAACAGGTGCCATTCATTTTTCAAATTTACAAGAACGAGCGCATTTTCTTCTATTCTGGCTGACAGGTCTGCGCAGGGCCGCCCGCCTTAGAAGGTAGGCGGCCGAGCGCTAGAATGAACTTCGCCTTGTTTGTGTGACGTACTCGTGCCTGATTCTAGACGCCGGTTTTGCAAGCAGGTTCTATTCAAGCACGAATTAGTCTAGCCTAATTACGGTATTTAATTTGATAATACGATTTTCTAGTTTGAAAACCGGCGGCGGGTAAACATCACCCATGATAATTGGACGCGCACTAGAAACACGCAGATCTTGTTAACTGCAAGGCACCAGCGCGGTAATTTTTCTGTGCACGTGTATATGGAGGAGAGAATTCAGAGCACAGCTGTTTTCATTTATAACCCAAGGCAGGGGCACCGATGGCATGCTTCATGTTTATTCGACTGCTTTTGCGATCCTCTCCAGTGCTTCCTCTGTTCCTTCAGCAATGTGCTTTTTCACCATCCCCGTGAACATGCCAAGAAAACCGGTCAGCTTGATGTCCCAGACCACGTCGATCCTGGTTTTTTCTCCAGATGGGCTTAGCGTGACGACCTTGGTTCCCCTGAGCGGCCCGTCGGTTATTGAAATGTCCACCGATTTTTTCGGGTTGAGCACCACAGTCTGCCGACACTTGGAGTCCTTGAATGCGATTGTTACTTCGCGCTCTATCGTGTTGCCGGTCTTGCTGATGTTCGTTACAGTCTTGGTTCCGTGCCAGTAC
This sequence comes from Nitrosopumilales archaeon, assembly GCA_044507735.1. Classification (GTDB taxonomy): domain Archaea; phylum Thermoproteota; class Nitrososphaeria; order Nitrososphaerales; family Nitrososphaeraceae; genus Nitrososphaera. Next base: position 17,227 of record JBIQJB010000022.1, on the reverse strand, counting down.
TTGGGCTCGTTGTCTACATCGGCCACGATTTCCCACACACGGTCCAGTGACGCCGACACCTCGCGGCTTGAATTGATGGTTACCATTTTCCTGTATTCACCTCCGGGTGGTATATTTTCTCTCCCATTGTCTGTTAGTTTATATTAGGTCAACCTAATTAGGCAGACCTAATTATGAGGACACTCAGCCTAGCTTCAATTCTCATAGCTACGGTACTGATGACCTCTTTGTTGACTACAAGAGCAGCATTTTCCCAGGAAAGCGACGAACACGTGGAATTTGCTGCCAACCTAGAATACATCAGAGGTCATCTTGCACAGGCGATTGCCAACAAGCAGGCAGGCAATTCAGAGCTTGCTATTGCACATGCAGGTCACCCAGTTCATGAAGTATATTCCCTGATAGAGGCCGAGTTAACCGAGCACAACGCAGCTCTGGACAACGAACTCGAAGCGGCCCTCGTAGACCTTGCGAATAAGATAAACAGCATGTCTGCAGGTCAGGCCCAGACAGCAGTTGCACACATCAACTCATTGCTTGACGGTGCAAGGACATCTGTCTTAAGCCAGACTGAAAGAAACGATCCGAAATTCAATGCGCACGTGGCGATAGTAGTGCTTGAAACCGCCACGCACGAATACGAGGAGGCTATAGAGAACGGAGCTATAGTTGAAATGATAGAATACCAGGATGCTACTGCGTTCATTGCAAGGGCAGATGCACTCTTCAATTCCGCCATAAAGTCAGGAATGCCGGCTGAAGAGGCTGAGGAGGTTGCAGAACTCTTTGAACAGCTTGATTCACTTACCGGATCAAACGCAAGTTTCAACGAGGTAGCGACTGTCATCGGCGGAATAACCCATGAATTTGAAGAAGTATTTGGAATCGAACATTCTGAATCGACATACGATGGCCAGGCTTACATTGACAGGATTATCGAGCTATTGGATCAAGCACTAGCCGCATACCAGGCCAACAACACCCAGCAAGCCAGGGCGCTTGTCATAGAAGCATACCTGGATAACTATGAATTCATCGAGTCTGACATTGCAGAAGAAGATCGGGATCTGATGGAAAAGATCGAGGTCGACATCAGAGAGGAACTGGTGGGCATGATCGATGCAAAGGCCCCTCTGTCACAACTGCAGGCACATGTTGACGGCATAAAGGCAGACCTGGAGAAGGCAAGAGCCTTTGTGACGAGCGCTCAGGCAGAGAACAGAGGAGATGCATGGTTTGCGATCAACAGCTTGCTTGGAGAAGTCGAAAAGCTGACCGGCAAGAACGCAACCGCCACTCAAACTGCTCTTGCAAAGCTCGAGGAAGCGAGGGCCAAGTATGACCAGGTCTTCGGCCACGAAGCTGAGGAGCACACTCCAGAGACAGCACAGATCATCACATCAGCATTTGACAGCATCAAGTCAGGTGTCCAGTCTGGCAACGTGCTGGATGTAACACTGAACAAGCAGAAAGTTGACAAGCTCATCTACAAGATTGCCTTTGTAAAGATCGAAGAAGAACTCCTCGAAGGAAAGGTTGACGAGGCATCTGAATGGTTCACCGTAATGAGCAAGAAATTCAACTATGCAGAGAAGCCAAGCGTAGCTTCCCAGGCGATGGCGGAACTTGAAGCGAACCACTCCAGGATAAACGAACTGTCACCAAAGATCCTGGACGACCTTCGTGCCACATTCCTGCTGAAGGTAAAGGAAGAGATTGTGGAAGCGCTGGAAGCCCAGAGCAAGCAGCCGCCTGACAATGTCAGTGCACAAAAGTTTGCGACAGAAGGTATTTCCTACTACCTTACAATCCAGCCTGACGTCAGAAAGAAGCTGGGCGCGGAGCAGGAACAGACCCTGTTCCACGAGCTTGAGGAGTTCTTTGAGGACATTGTGAACGGCGACCTTGAGGGAATGAAGGCAGAGGCTGAGGAGATCAATGCGCTGCTTCTTGCATATGAAGGCAAAGAGACGACGGGCGTAGGGGCGGCCATATCAAGGATGATCGATCTGCTGCAACTAGTTACAATCGAGTACTCGGCGGCGGTCAGCAACGGCCAGATCATTGATCAGGAAGAGTATGACGAGACCATCCTTTTCCTCTCGCAAGCCACAGACACCTTCAACCAGAACAAGGCAGAACTTGCAGCAATTAAGGAGGCGGAAACCAATGAAGTTGGAGAAGATCTGGCGAGCCTCAAGACTATGGTAGAAGCCTTTGAAGACCCGTCAAAGGTTGCAGACACTGTTGCGCACGCACAGCACGAGCTTGAAGAGATCATGGGCGCAATAGGCGGATCGGTTCAGCAAAAGGACGGGTGGTACTACATAGACACGATCAAGGCCTTGCTGGACCAAGTAGTCGCAGAATATGAAGCAGGCAATTATGAGCAGGCAAGAAGTCTGACAAGAAACGAAGCGTACCTGAACAACTATGAATTCATAGAGCCGGACATTGCAGAAGAAAACCCAGAACTGATGGAAAAGATCGAGATCGCAATACGCGAGCAGCTGGTCAAGATGATAGACGACAGGCGGCCAGTTGACGAGATCAGGGCCCACGTAGACCAGATAAAGACAGACCTTGAAACAGCAAGGGCAGTGGTCACACCAGAGTTCCCGTTGACTGCAGGGATAGTCATAGCAACGGTAGCTGCGACGATCTTGGCAGGGACGTACTACAACAGAAGAAGGGAAGGAGGACTTTCGTTCTTCTAACCTTTTTTCCTTTTCTTCCTTTTTTCCAGCTGATTTTGATTTTTGCCCGACCTTGATTCTGGCAGATAATAATAACTGCTTTGGTCCATAACCGACTTTAACGCATTCTTGCTGACAGGCTGTCAGATAACAGACCATGCTCCATCTTGAGGAGAAGAACCTCAAGATGGTATGCGAATGCCCAGTGCAAAACCCATTGCGTGACACTCTCGAGTCACCAAGGTTTGGGCTGCAATTGAAGGACGATCCACCACTCGGTCCAGCTTGGGAACGGCCCACATGCATGCTTTTCCTTTAAGGAATCCTCCAATCGCATGGCCTGATGGAGAAGGCTGTGCCCGGCTTTGACAGCTCGTTTTGTCTACGCATGAGTGCGAAAGATACTCAAGCGAGTCTTGAATTGTTGTAGTCTTTGGCACGGAAAAACTGTGCCACACATGCGCACCTAGCGCATGCTTATTCTTGCGGTTTCGTGTGGTTTCAGCTTGTCCCAGAATGCTCCAAATATGATTCCAAGCAGCGCCCAGAACATTGTAATGGTGAGCGCGCTGACAATTCTAAAGCTGACGACAAGGTCCATCGGCGCGCTGATCTCGTCAGGGTTTGCAGGCATTGCAAAATAGGCACCGGCCACTATTGCGACATAGATTGCAGGTATTACAACCCTCTTTGCAGGAGCGGCGATATTCGCCCTGTTGTAAATTAGCGCAAGACCAAGCGCGCTCAAGCCGGATATAGCAAGGAACGCAAGATACAATCCCTGCCTCTGATATATCGTCTCAGGGTCGCCCACTGCGGGAGGATTTGCAGGATACTTTAGAGCAGGTATCAAGAACAGGGCAAGCCACATGATGCCGGCGATAAAGAGAGCCTTCTTCAAGTTAGTAGAGCCGGGCGCCAAACCCCTGCCGTATGCAAAGACGATGCCAAACAACGATCCCAAAGAAAGCCCGAGGATTGTGCCGGCAACGATTTCTCCACCTCTCTGCCAGAATCTGTAGGCGGCAAACTCGATCGGGTTTATGATTTCGCCGCTTTGCACGGCACCGTCCATCTCAAGCTGTATCGCCCGCTCGATGTACGGCTCCACCACGACCTGATTGACGGCGCCGAGGATTGTGCCGGCAATGGCGCCTGAAATGAGGGTGATAGCAATAAAAGCGGCGGTCTTCATGAAAGATCAGAAAAAGTTAGTGGCACGGAAATCCTGCGGCATGCCTCATGTCATGGTAGAATTCATGCGCCCAGTTCGTTCCCGGCTCGCCTCCGCTGCCGTCCGCCGGCACGGTGAAGCCAAAGACTTCGCCCTGGTCAAACCCTACCATAAAGATTCCAAACGCTAGCACCCCAAGAAGAATGCCGACTGCCACCTTGGGTACGCCTGGAGATGTTCTCGTAATCTGATTATGAACCTCAGACATTCCATTTCAGATGCAGGCGGGTGTTATATAAAGAATCGGATGGTTTATCCAACTGGCGCAGAATGAATAAATCTTCGCACCATGCTTCAGGTGGCAAATGCACACATACATCAAGGTGCTTGAAAGGGTTGCCAGCAGGTATGCCCCAAGCAGGGTACTTTCCTTTGATGTCGTGCATGTGTTTGTTGCCCTCCAGCTCATAGAAAAGAGCGGCAGGACCAGCAGGCAGGCGCTGTGCGACGGTCTTGGACTAGGTGAAGGGGCCGTCAAGACCCTGGTAAAGCACCTGAAGATGAACGGCCTGGTGCGGACATCAAACGGCGGGACGAAAATGACTACCAGGGGCGAGGGGATCTGCAAGGGGATATTGGAAGCAATGCCTGCAGAGATGCCGCTGCCAAAATGCTCTATAGCTCTTGGAGCGTTCAACCATGCCGTTCTTGTGAAGCAGTTTGGCTTTGCCGTCAAGTCGGGCATAGAGCAGCGCGATGCAGCCATAAAGATGGGTGCCACTGGCGCAACAACCCTCATATTCAAGGACGGCAGATTCACCATGCCGGCGAGCTCTCAAGATTCTCTCAAGAAGGAACCCGCAGTACGCAAGATGCTGTCAGGAAACTTGAGACCGGAAGAAGGTGACGTGATAATAATAGGGAGCGCAGAGAGGAAAAAGACGGCCGAGCTGGCAGCCAAAAATGCAGCTCTTCTGACCATATTCACGCATGAAAAGCACCACTAGACCAGCGAGTGGCAGATGCGACGCGAATAGGGCACCGTCAAACAGGCTTGAGAATAGGCTTTAATTCTCGCAGTTTCCAGGGTTTCCTGTCTCTGCTAGGTTGTGACTGCGTCAGGATGCAGATCACGCCGGTGAACCTCCATTTCATCAATATTATCAAACTTCTTGCCACAGACGTCGCACTTTTTTCGAGTGCGCCTGCCGTAAAGATGGTCGGCAAGTCTCATCAAGTAGATGCCAAAGCCCCACATCAACAAAGTATGGTCTCCATTTCATTAAAGGTTAACGATACTTTCTTTCAATCCTTATATCACTCAGGAGATAAGCCACCCCAATGGCAATTGCAAAGATACTGGTCTGTATCGATGGCTCAGAAGCTTCAATGAAAGCCGCGGACTATGCAATCGAGATGGCCAAAAAACACGATGCCCAGCTGACTGCGCTCAGCGTGGTTGCGTCACCGCTAGGACATGCATATTCGCCAGGACCATTTGGCTTCGGCGCATCTCCAAGCACAATGACAGAGGTAGCAGAGTCAGCAAGAAGGGAAGCAAGAAAATGGCTTGACGAGACCGAGAACAGGGCCGCTGCTCAGGGTGTGAATTTCATGTCAGAGATAATTGAAAGCGCGAGTTCAGTTGTGCCGGCAATAGTGCACTTTGCAGAGGAGAACAAGATAGACCTCATAGTAACTGGAACAAGGGGCAGATCAGGCTTCAAGAAGATGATCCTTGGTAGCGTTGCATCGGGTTTGACCACACATGCCAGCTGCTCTGTCATGATAGTAAAGTAGCAACCTTCGCACTCTATGCCGTTTTTGTCATGCGCCTTCCAATTATTCGGTCCTGTGTGTTTTGGAGTAGACGGCAAAATCACAGACGCGTTCTGGATCTCATTTAAGGTCGAGCAGGTAGAGAGTGCTACACGGCTTTGGGGTAAGCAACAGATCGGTGCGCGAACGCGCAGGTAGGGCTCAGAAGGAGCCCCGACAAAAAGATCTGAGGCGTAGAATCTGAGGTTCGAATCATCTTCGGCGGCACTGAAATATCATGTTGTTCAATTGGAGAGACATCCGCGTGTGAAAAAATGCATTGAGCAGGGTAAGACCTGCGAAATGTTGCTGGCAACGCGTGGAAAGACCTCGTGGGACACAGGTGTGAGGCCCGTGCCTGCTCCCGTGGACACGGAAATCACGCCGTTCCTACAAGGAAAAAATCATCTTATTCAGAATTGAGCCACTGTTCCTATTTCTGCAAGACAACAGGACAGAAGCAAACCATCCCTGCATAATGAAATTATTAAATTTCATGATCCTCCTACCAGATCATGGTAGTAGTAGAGGACTGGCAATCGCTCGTCAACAAGCCCGTTTTTGCAAGCGACGGAAGAGATGTAGGAGTTGTTTCGCAAATCCAGCCTGAAAAGCTCGTTGTAACCTATGGTCCCATAACTCCCGACAAGTTTCTGATACCAAAGTCGTCTATCACAAACATAGAGAAGGGAGTCGTCTACCTTAGCGAAACAGGAGAAGAGGTAGAGCGCAACTACAAGTACGAGTAGGGCTGACGCACTACGACATACTGCCCATTAGTCTGTCTTCAGATCGCCCTTTAATTTGGAAAATTCCCCTACGCTTGACAGTTGTATGTCATCGCTCCTTGTGATGATTTTCGAGAAGGTCGGATGTGCATCTTTTCCAAGCCGGACGACTTCCTTTCCTTTCCGCAAGAACGATATTGTGATTCCGTTCTCTGACAACTTGCGTGCAAATTCTGATGCCGTTTTCAGCTTGTCGAATATACCAGTATCATCTTCAGAAATCTTGAAGACATCGGGCTCTAACAGATCGATATTGATCCTGCCCCCGCCTTCTATGTCGATTCTTGCAGCCGGTTGGCTTTCAAAGTCAATTTCAAGCCTGCCATTCGTTGCGGAGCGCATCGTCTTGCTTAACCAGTCTATCATGTGATCGTCCTGGTCTATGTGGAGGTGATGTTTGCCTGTTGTCATTGTTCTCATGCTGCGGTCGACACAGATGTCCGCTGTTCAATATCCTCGGCAGTCTTGTGCGCTTCGGCTGTAATGATTACCTTGCCGTTGACGGTCCACTTTGCGCTGCCCATTTCCCGCCCACCTGGGCCTTGTGCCTTTGGCATATCAATGACCAGGTTGTCAAACGTGTAGGTAACGGAAGCGCCCTTTCCTGTCAGTCTGTCGAAGAGATGGCCGATTATCTCAGCCCATTGCATGCTACTTTGCTGAATCCCACTTTCATCTTGGCTCATTGTGCAAAAAGATTGCGCAGCTTCTCATTTAACAGGATGGGTTGAAAAATTACTAAAGCATTTACTATGAATTATACCGTATTGCAGGTATCGTCCATCCTAATGCAAAAGGGCCTTTGACAATGCGCGAGCTCTGTCATACCTGGTGCAGATAACAACTTGCCGCGTCTAGGACCCAGAGACATATCGCAATGATGCCCGTGGCTTCTGTACTCACTGCGGCGGCCATGCAATCAAAGAGGTTAACTTAAGGAGATTGAGACGAATACTTGATAAGTAAGAGCTGAAAGCAGGATGCAAGAGTTGTAACATTTTGTAGAACATTGACAGGCTAACACTATCCCCAAATCGGTAAATTCTATTGAATCCACGTCACAAACCATGTCGCAAACACAATTCGGATGTGAATCGTGCGGTCAGTCTTTTGGTACCCGAGAGGAACTCAGGGAGCATAATATCAAGGCTCATACCGAGGAACGTGCAGGGGAAGCAAGAGAAAGAACTGAGAATACTGGAAGTGCCAACCTATAGCAAATCCTTGTAATGATGCGAAATAACAGGGAAGCCCAAAGAGCTCTAGATGAGTGATGAGTGCTAGGGCTCCTCCATCCCTTTTGCAAGTCGACTAGCAGAATAGTTTGGTATAAAATGACGACTGCAAGTGCTACAGCCTAGCGCGCACCTTTGGCTTAACCATGTTAAACCATGCTTTAATATTATTTCTGCATGAACTTCACTGCCTTTTGTTGGCGTGTGCTTCACAGTCCGTCCTGCCCACAGGACTGTCAGTACCTACCAGTTCCTCAATTTCTGTGGGCAGGGCCACTATTGCATAAAAGATAGCGCCCTAGCATCTACTCATTATTCTTGCAGGGAAAGAATGCAAGTCAATTATTTCCAGTCTTTTGTATAATGTCTGTGTCCGAAATTTTCCATAGTACGCCTTTATCAGTCTGTCATAACAAGAAACGATATGAAAGCGGTCAATCAATACATCATGCCTGTTCCGAAAGAGGCTCAACCGAAAATAGACAGGACTACATCACCGGTCCACATTGGAAAGTTGAAAAACGCCATAGATCTTGTAGTCGATGTCGGGACACCCGTGCTCGCTGCAGCGGAGGGTGTTGTCACGTTTGTGAGAGACGACTCGTATACTGGTGGCCCAAGCATAGAATACTGGCATGGCAGCAACTTTATAGTAATCCAACATGATAGGGGCGAGTATACGCGGTACGACCATCTAGCACACAAGAGCGCCAGAGTGATGCCGGGCCAACACGTAAAGACGGGCCAGGTCATAGCCTCGGTGGGAACTACCGGTTTTACCTACGCTCCTCACCTGCATTTTCAGGTCTTTGTATTTACAGGCGGCAATATCTGGATAGACTTTGAAACATTGGAAGTGGACGATTTTTCTTGACGGGATCATGCCAATACTGCGCCATGCCCACCTTGGCATGCAGAACCAAGGCACTTAGTCCTAAACGGGTCTTTTCACTTCTTGTTAGTGGATTTATCTAGTATCATCCGGATTTGCAAAGAGCGGAAGTCTACGTGGTTGATTCGGATCTTGAACACAGCCTGTCTCTGCTGCTCTATGCAATTCTTAATAGAAATGGTTTCCAGTCATCGGTCATGGAAAAAGGATCAACCGCCAATGCTTCAGCCATCAGACAGGATTACACAACATTTCTGCGCAACGCGTCCATGCTGTTTCCAAAGGTTGACCAGAAGCTGCTCCTGACTATACTGCAGTATCAAACATCTTACAGTGACTGGGAGGGCAGTGTGATGCTAAAGATCGTTTATCCATCAGGCACCGATATGGAGAAGAAAAAGGAGTGGATTTACCAAAAGTTTGAGCGAATGGGTTCCATCGAAAGCGACAGGATGATTCGGGTCAAGGTCATACACATGTACATTGATGACCTGGACAGGCTACTGAGCGAAGATCCGGACATCGAGTTTGTCACAGGATCGGCCACGATGGCCCCGACTGAGGCGTATTCCGCCTAGGAGCGGCGCCTCTCTTCTTCTGCTCCTACCCTCGCCGTTTCCTGATAAGTCCGTGACGCGTCTTCAAGAGTCCTGACGGAGTTGACCCCAATCCGGTTGAGCTCCTTCATGTTGTCCCTTGCATACTGTACCAATGCCTTGGACGCTTCCATGTTTGCAAACATCATGTTGTTTGCTATCCGAACTGACGCAATAGCGTTATCTGAATAGTTCCTTGCCATCCTTGCATAGATTTCAGTCATCCTTCTTGGCGATGTCCATCCAGACCAGTACATACTATACATCCTCTCGATAAATGGTACCCAGGATGATTGCATTGAATTGATCACTTCCTTTTGAGATTCCAGATAGTTTTCCGCGACATCCCTGGCAGCGTTGATCGTCTGTTCCTGGTATTCGTTAAACGAAGCGGTGCGTGCAGAAATGTCTCGTCTTGCCTCATCCATTGCCTTCCTTGTGCTATCCTTCGCTTCATCAAATGTCCTGTTCACGACTTCTTGTTGGTCGGCTTGACGCTGTGCTGTGGCAGTAGTAGCGGTACCTGCTTCCTCCTTTCTCTCTTCTTTTCTAGATGCCATGAGAGCTTAGGGCGTCTATTCCACATAATGGTTAGCGCGATCCATTCTGGCATCTGTTTCCAGATAGAACAGAAGCACCGATCTTTTTACATGCATGCGTTGTTAATGAATATAGGGGCAAGAAGAGAATTATCATGTCAGGTACTGTACAGAAGCTTGTAGGGTTTTGGAGGAGGTACGAGAACCTCAACCTGAGGATAGCCTTTATACTGATCTCGCTCCAGCTGGTGCACCTTTACTGGCTAACTGCAGACGTCGTCATAAAGCGCATAACTGGCGACAGTGCCATGGGACTGACTGTTACCGGCCCGCTGCTTGTATTTTTTGTAATCATAGATTACATAGAGGTGCCAGCGCTGGTTGCGGGCCTGGCCTATTACGGGCTGAGCATATACAACCGCGAAAAGACCACCAGGAGCGCGCTGTTCTTTGTCATGCTGGTTGTACAGGTGTTCCACATATTCTGGATTACAGACGAGGTCGTTTATGACACATTCTTTGGATCCTCAAGCGCAGTCGAGATCCCCTACTACGCCGCCTGGATAGCGATATTGATAGACTATCTTGAGCTGCCGGTTATTGCAGACCTGTTTTACAGAACGATAGTAAAGGGCGGGCGCGTGTCTTCTCCTTCTTCTTCCTCATCTTGAATCATTTGCTGCTGGAGGAAAAGAAGTAAGGGCATATGCACGCGTGCGCGCGTGTGTGTCTGCTAAAACAAAATCGTGGTGATAATGACGATAATGATGACTGCAGGTGCATATGCCCAGCGTCACTCCAAGAGATCAAATCTGTACCGATGGCGTAACAAGCAGTGAGAACAGCGCTAGTTTCCACGCGGTGGATGAAAACGAGTTCATGTTCACGATGTGAATAAGATAGGATCTGCCGATGCCGCTTTTGCAGAACCGGCAAGCCCTTGCAGACTGAGATATACTTTCAGGGAGAGAACGGGCGCGGTGCTTGCAGGAAGGAATCGCAGTTGCTGCGACGCAGCGCTGCAAAGGATTGGCTTCCTTCTAGATAGCGCTCGCTTCCTTTGAAGCCTGAAATGCAGGCGCCACCTCCTTTGATAGCATTCTTACAAAGCTTTCCCTGTCAGGGCTAGAATTTATCAAGACGATGTCAGTAAAGCCCAGCCGGACGTATTTGTCCAGCTTTTTTATTGCTTCTTCTGCGCTAGATACGACAAGTGTCATCTTTTCCATGGTGTCCATCCCCACGACCTGTGCGCTTTCTTCTATCTTGCGCGGATCAGGATAGTTTGCTTCAAAGAACGCCTTTATCATTGCCCCCCTCCAATAGCCGATAGATTCCAGCGCCCTTTGTTTGTCAGGGTCATACGACGCGGGCAAGAATAACGCTCGAACTAGAGATTCTGGATCCCTGCCAGACTTTCTTGCGCCTTTTCTGAATGCAGGCAGCAGTCTGTCTTGTATGAGCTCGGGATTGGCCTCGTTTGTGACAAAGCCGTCTGCCTCTTGTCCGGCCAGCATGGCAGCGTTTCTGCCAAGGCCCGCTACATAGATTGGAATCGGTTGTGCTGGCTTGGTGTAAAGGTTCGAATCCTTGACTCGATAGTACTTTCCCCGAAATGTCACCCATTCCTCTGTCCAGAGCAGCTTGATCAGTTTGATCGCTTCTTCCAGGCGCTCCAGCCTCTCCTGAGTGGGCGGCCAGTCATTGCCTGAAGGCACCTCGTTCAGGGATTCGCCAGTCCCAAGTCCCAAGAACACCCTGCCCGGAAACATCTGTCCAAGTGTCGCAAATACCTGGGCGACGATCGCAGGATTGTAGCGCAAAATGGGCGCAGTAACGCCTGTGCCAATCGATATCATGTTCGTTCTTGCAAGCGCTGCTCCAAGCCATGGCCATGCCGCTCCTCCAGCAGCGCCTGTGTGCCACCAAGGCATATAGTGGTCGCTTGACCAGCATCTTTCGATGCCGTATTTTTCCATCGTTATGACGTCATTCAAGAGGTCAGACGGGCTGAGCTGCTCCTGTGCGGCCTGGATGCCAAACCTTACTCCTACTGTTGCTGATGATGATGATGAAGCCATCGACAAGGCTCGGCAAAAATATCTATTATGAGTTGCAGAAAAGTTCCTTTGCAATCAATTTATCCTATGTTGCAAAGGGTTCTTCATGGCTGCAAGTCCGGACAACCTTCAGGACATTGGAGGTAGTAGCAGCAGCATTCCACCGGGTTTGAAAATAGAAAGGCTGCAGGACACCGACAGGTACATGACTCTGAGCATCGGTCCGCAGCATCCCGGTGCAGGTCACATGAGGATAATAGTGGTTGTTGACGGCGACATCATAGTCCACGCTGACCCGGATGTCGGCTATGTCCATCGCGGTGAAGAAAAGATGTCAGAGTACAGGACTTATGTCCAGAACGTCCCCCACATCGAACGGCCTGTCATACATGACTCGAGCAACATATTGTACTCGTACTGCCTGGCAGTCGAGGACCTGTTAGGAATTCAAGTGCCTGAAAGGGCCAAGTACCTCCGGGCGATAATGGCAGAGATCGACAGGATCCATTACACCCTATACTGGCTTGCAATCCTCGGGATTTTTACCGGCCACTCGACGATGTTCATGTGGCCGACAGGCGACAGAGAGCTCTTTGTAGAGCTGGCAGACATGGCGTCAGGCAACAGGATAACTCATGCCTGGCTTGTGCCAGGGGGTGTCAGAAATGATCTGCCCTATGGATTTGAAGATAAGGCAATCAAGTTTATGGATTATTTTGAAAAAAAGAGGTTGCCAGAGTATGAGAAAATATTCTACAACAACCCCCTTTACCGCCAGAGAAGCGAGGGCGTGGGTGTGCTCAGCACTCAGGAAGCAATCGACATCGGTGTGACAGGATCAGTGCTCAGAGCATCAGGTGTTAATCATGACGTGAGGAAAAGAGAACCTTACGAGATTTACGGCAACGTTGACTTTGAAGTGCCAACAGCAAAGGCCGGCGACTCATTTGCAAGGAGCATTCTGCCCATGTACGACATCCAGCAGAGCCTGAGCATAATCAGGCAGTGTCTGCACGAGATGCCAAAACAAGGCAGCATCCGGACCAAGCTCCAGCCAAGCCCCAGAGGACCTCCAGGAGAGGCATATCGCAGGGTCGAATCTGGGAGAGGCGCCCTTGGGCACTATATTGTAAGCGACGGGAGCACAAGGGCATACAGGCACAAGATAAGTCCGCCTTCTCTGAGGAATCTGCTTGCACTGCCCCATCTGCTTGAGGGAGCCAAACTTGCAGACCTGCCAGTGATATACTGGAGCCTGAATATCTGGCCAATTGAAATAGAGAGGTAATCACGTAACGGTGCGCAAACCGGCGCAAGTTCCATAGCCCCCTCATCTTGCTGCTCGATATCCTCCCATCCGTGACACACGTAAACTGTCGCCTAGCACCCGGTTGAGATGCATATGCGTCTATGTTGTTTGGCCCGCCAATTTATCGATGGCATCCGCCGCCGCTATACCCCGCTTGGTTCCTGTGTAATGGCAGCTAGCGCCACGAACGTCGCTTTATTTCTTCAACAGAGGCACGCGACATTCAGGTGGCTTTCAAAAATTCGTGGGGTTACAGACCTTCGTCCAATTGATAATTCCAGTTGTCGATCATTTTGCCGGATTTTTACAATGCCTTTTATCATTTAGAATGCAAAGATCAGCGAGCCAGATGAAATTCCCCCCGATGGTTGAGACCAGTGCCGAATTCAATGCGTTTGTAGGCAAGTTGGGTGACGCGCTGGTAAGGGCTTTGGACAAACCGCTTGGCTATGCGGTCAACTGGGGCAGGCTTTATTCTCTCTGGCCAGTCCACCTGGAAACAGGTTGTTGCAGCGTAGAGCTTGGCGCCGCATCAAGCCCAAGGTATGACGTCGAGAGGTTTGGCATGCTCGAGGCGTTTGGCTCGCTGAGGCAATGTGATTTGCTGCTGGTGCTTGGCACCGTAAACAGAAAGATGGCACCAAGGTTAAGGCTCGTATATGATCAGATGCCGGAGCCAAAGTACGTGATAGCGATGGGCGCTTGCTCCATAACAGGTGGCCTCTATTTTGATTCGTACAACGTCCTGCCGGGTGTTGACAGCATAGTTCCCGTAGACGCGTACATCCCAGGATGCCCTCCAAGGCCAGAGACATTGATTCAGGGGGTCATGCTCTTGCAGGAGAAGATAAAGAGGAGCAAAATCAAATAAAAGTAAGAGCACTCAAGATGGCAAAATCTGCTAAAACCTACTTATCCCATGAAAGCTACCTCTAGCATCAATGTCGTCTTCTGGAACATCAGGTGGTGGCAACGGACTCAAGTGCGAGCAATGCGGCATCACCTTTACAACCGAGCAAGATAGAGAACAGCACATGAAATTAGAACACAGAGAAAGTAAAGGGCCATCAGGCGTCAGATGAGAAAGAAGCAATCCTATACCAATAACTCACTCACAGGCATACTGCCACAAGAATAGGGCATTCTTTGTTATTGTCTGGTCAGACGGCATCAAAACCACGTTCTGCAATGATGTTCAAAGCGTGCAATAGAGACTAGTTTTGTATCAGAGCATCTTGATCACTATTGGCTTGCCTGTTTGATCCTTTCCTTTTGCTCGCTAGTCCCATAGCCACGCTCGGGGTTGAAATACACATTCGTCGCTGGACCGCTTCCACTCTTTGTTTCAAAATTTCTCCTGAGCTCTCTGGTCTCCGACATTCAAGACTGCTTGCCCATCATCTCTATTATCGGTTGTTGCTTGTTGGTCTGCGATGACCGGATCATGATACCATATTATAGTTTGAAATGCAAACTAATTGAAAGGTCGGGACAATGGAAACTCCAGAGAGACCAAGGTATCACTGCCACAAGTGCGACAGAGATTTCCCCGGCATGCTTGATCTGGAAGAGCACGTCAAGATAGACCATGCAGCAGCTGCACCCTCGACGGCTTGAACAAACCCTTATCACGTATTGTGTGCGTAGTTCCCCATGTCAGAACCATCAGTAGCGGGTTACAACTATACCTGCGACGAATGTGGGGCATCGTTTGAAGTGATGGATGACCTTACAAAGCACTATCGGCAGGACCATCCCGAATCGTTGTAAAGCAAACAAAAAAAAGTTCATAACAACTGCTGTCCAAGTCAGACATGTATTGAAGGACCCTGCAAGAGTGAAGGACGAAGTATTGAGCAGCATTCTAGAGTCCAGCACGCGCCAGCTGGAGGAGGCAGAGAGCAGTATCGAGAAAATCAAATCTATTTTGCACTGGGCAAAAGGCCCGCGTGAGAGAACATCCATCAACATAATTCTTGACGATCAAAGGAAGGTAGTCAAGGCACTGGGGAGACTCGTTGACGACCTGTCGGAAATCTGCAGCAATGAATCCGTATAACGCTTAACTCTCTTTGTGTGCAGCAGACTCTTATCATATGCTAGGAGGGCTAAAAATCGGTCTGCTATCAAGCGCCAAGAACAGAAAGATTATCATCATTGTCGGAGGGGCGCTTATAGCGATAGGAATCGCCGGAATGATTACAATAGGATCGGGAGCATTGAACATCCTGACAACACAGGATTCCTTCCGCAATCCCGAAGTGGGAGACTCGTTCTTTTATGGTGAATATGCGTTCCTCTTTGTCCTTGTTGCAGGTCTTGTGCTGGTGATATTTGGAGCAGTCAGCAAGCAGAGGGACAGCGCCAAGCAGCGCTCAGCCTCCAACCGCTAGCAAGTTTCTTGATCACTTCTTTTTTTATTCTATGTCGTGCAGACAATGGTACAAATAATGTCTGACACAGGATTTACGTGTCCAAAATGTGACTACTCTTTTCCGACTGCAGAGCAGGTCGCTGAGCACTTGAGAAACGAGCATGTTGACGGAGCGCAGACAGAGACATCCAAGCATACGACTTGAGCAAGGTTGGAAAGGCCACCTTCTTTTCGATTTTGCCGCCAACTGCAATTCTGCCTGGCGGAATTGCCATCAGTCTATTGCGTTAGTGCCTTCGCATGCATCGAACAAGTGTGTGGAACCTTTTTGTATAATCCATTAATGCAATCTTATGCCAATGTCAGCAGCAACATGAATACTTTTCATACAGAGATCAAAAGCTCGCAGGGCTCTTTTGTTGTGAGCGACTTCAGAGAGAAGGACACGAATGAAATAACAACAACAATATCACATGGTACTGTTGCTGCTATCCCAGAGAAAGAGAAGGAGGCGGAGGAGAATAAATGACAGCTGCTGTCCCCAACGACAATAATTTTGGAAGAACAGTCATCAAGCTCGTTGAGAGAAACCAGGGAATAAAGCTAAACGACGCGATATTGATAGCGGGCTTTCCCGGCCCGGGGATCGTAGGCGCAATGAGCGCAAGCTACATCATCGAGCAGCAAAAGATGCACCAGATCGCCTACGTTGACTCTGATTTCATTACTCCCGGCGTCATCTACATAGCTGGCAGGCTGAGGCACCCCTTCCGGATCTATGCTAACGATAAAGGCACTGCCTGCGTGCTCGTCTGCGATGCGCCCATGCTGCTGTCCGGGGTCCATTCCCTGTTCAATGACGTGGTCAGGTGGGCAAAGGATAACAACATTAGAGAAGTTATTGTCCTTGAGGGGATTGCTTCTCCCGGCATCCCCGAGGCTGGAAGAAAGCCCATCGTGCTGTCAAGCGACGGGCGATCAGATGACCACAGCTATTTGAGCAACATCAAGAATCAAAAGGAGCCAGTACCGGCGTTCATCGCAGGAACCTCGGGCGGACTTTTGGCTGCATGTCTGTCAAATGGAATCCCCTGTACAGGAATCTTGGTGCCCTCATCAAGAGGCATCCCCGACCCGGAAGGCGCGGCGATACTGATAGAAACGGCAAACGAGCTTGCCAACGCCCCATTTGAAATAGATGTGCACGAGCTGAGAAGCGAGGCTGCCGAGCTGAAACGCCAGATGCAAGAGCTGATAAATTCAGTAAGGCAGCAAGAGCAGGAACAGGTGGGCAGAGGTCAAAGAATTTACAGCTGAGGTAAGACAGCCCCCTACCTACCTTCCGCCCCCTCCCTCCCCCAATCGTACTCCAGTCGTTATTAGCAAATTTTGCGACAGTATCCACACAGATATGTCAACAACATCAGTTCAGGCGGAAGCATCCAAACCGCAAAGAAAGATGCAAGAATGCAATCGCTGCAAGGCAGCAGGCTTTCCAAACCAGCTGATTGCCTTTGAGAAGATCGGCGAGGACCCGACCACAGGCAAGATCAGGTGGAAGCTGGTGGATGAAAGCGGCAAAGAACACGTGCACAAGGGAACGCAAGAGTTGCGACGCAAGCGCATTGTGGACATTGCGACTGTGGCAGATGCTGCAGAGGCAAGAAGGCTGCTTGCGCTTGGATGGGAATACAAGACGTCCTATCCCGCGACGATAGCAAACATCCCCCACTATGTGCTTGTAAA
>JBIQJB010000051.1:0-6077 GCA_044507735.1 Nitrosopumilales archaeon | reverse complement strand
CGAGGGTTGCAGAGATTCCTACAATTGGGACGATAAAGAGAGGCGCAGATGTGATGATGTTCTTGCCCCATTCACCCGTGCCTATGGTAACTTCAAAGTTATCTGGCTGACCGCGGATAGTGATGTCCGTGCTCCTTCTTGCACCTGCGGCAGTCCTGAGGGCACCGGCCTTTCTTGCCTGAATGAAGAACCAAGATGCCGGCTCTGTCGAATCTTTTGAGAAAGCAACCTCGAACTTGTTCTCCTGCAAATATGTCTCAATTCTTGTGGCGAGCCTTTCTAAATCAACATCTAGGTTTGTGTATCTTTCTGTTTTAGCCATGTTGGGTGGTTTGCAGGTACGAGAAATATTATTTATGATTTATGCAAAACGATTGAGAGAAAAAAGATTCTCGATTCCTCTTTCGCCAATGTTTCTCGTATCCAAGGCTTGCTTGAGATCCACTTCCTCCAGCTATTATATCCCAATATCACAGACAACTGTGAAACCCTTTCAAACTCTGAAGGGTGATAAGGTTCCTGCTTGATCACACGGTCTCAGCAAACTGCATGAACATGAAATGGCGATTCATCGATTTCTGAAGCGAAATGGCTTCTTTCACCTGAATCTCAGGCAAATGCATCAAGTCGATTCTTGACTTGAAGATCTGGAATGGAATTACGTCGACGCGGGAATAATAAACAATTGAAAAAGGGTAAAAAGAGGCCGGGTTTGCTATGCTAGCGAACCGATCAGCCGAAAAGCGAGGAGAGACCTTCGAGTGCTTCTTCCTCTTTCTTCTCTTCTACCTTCGCCGGAGCTGCTCCTCCGCCTGATTCTGCTGGAGCTGCTGCTCCACCTGCCGGAGCCGCTGCTGCGACTGCAACCGGGGCCGCCTTCAAGGCTTCCTCGATGTTGACTTCGCTCAGTGCCGCTACAAGCGCCTTTACCCTTACATCGTCTGGGGCAACGCCCGCGGCTTTTACAACATTCTTAACGCTATCCTCTGTGATATTCTGCTTTAACTTGTGAAGCAGTAATGCGGCGTATACGTATTCCATGGTAGGATGCATCCTACCAACACCATATTTGAACGTTCTGTCATCATGTGCTGATATGTGGCTTCTTGCAACGCTCTTCCCTCCTCACAAAATATCTCAAACTCTATTGAATGGGGGACCTGAAATCATCACGAATCTTTTAACAGCATCACTGGGGGTTCTTCCTAATCAAACCTTGTATGGGATTTTGCCTGCATGAGCAGGTTTCTTGCAAATATCTATGCCTAGTCTTTCTTTCTTCTCCTGGAATTCACGTCATCTTTCCCACCCCACCACAGACAAGCCCTCGCTTGAGATTGCGGCTCTGTCTCCCAGATGTTCGACTCCTTGACCATTGCGTGCTTTGCCCTCTTTCCCTTATCTGCACTCACATGACTATTGGTGTTGCTCTGGCGCGCTCGTTTGTCGCGAGTCTACACGTTATCAACTTCTCAAGATGCATTTACACTCTGGTCATCTTGAATTTCCTATTAGATGAGACAAAACATGGGCGTTAGGAACCTGGGAGCTGGGCCTGTTTGCCGAGATTATCATAATGGGCTTCCAGAACTTGGCGCACCTAGCGAATGGGGTAGGGGTCCCAGACGAGGGTAGTAGGTCGTCATCATTACCGCCGCCATAAAATAATCAAGATTTCACAAGAAAGAGATCTCTTTTTTTATGTAATATTGTCGAATTAGCATCGTTTCAACTATATATAGCGTTCTCTTTGATATCAAGCCGTGGTAGAGGTTTTTGAGCTAGTCGTCCGCGACCTTGCAATTATTATGATAGCTGCGACTATCATGGCGCTGATTTCTCATAGGCTAAAGCAACCTATGGTCATCGCATACATTGTTGCAGGCATGATAATTGGGCCCTACACACCACCCTTCAGCTTTATCTCAGAAATAGATACTCTGAGGCTCTTTGCAGAGATCGGAGTCATTCTGCTCTTGTTTGTCATTGGAATGGAGTTCCCAATCGCAAAATTAAGACAGGTCGGAGGCAAGGCTTCTATCATTGCAGCGGCTGAGGCTGGAGGTACGTTTATGGCCGGACTTGGAGCAGGCCAGCTTTTGGGATTCTCATTCTATGATAGCATGTTTGTGGCTCTCGCGATATCTGTCACAAGTACTGTCATTGTGATGCGCGTTCTTGAAGAAATGAAGCTGATAAAGGATAGCGCAGCCACTCTGATTTTAAGCGTTGCAATAATCGAGGACATCATCATAATCTCTATGTTGGCAGTTATGCAGTCGGTCGCCACAACAGGAACCTTGTCCATCACTGAGATTGCGATATCCGTGGGTCTTGTCTTGGCGTTCATAGGAGGTTCCATATTCCTGGGCGCAAGGACTGTTCCAAAGTTTGTTGATCTTGTGGGAAAGATGAACAACTATGACGTACTGGTAATTGCACTGCTAGGCATAGCGTTTGGGATGTCCTTTATTGCTTTTGAGCTCGGTATATCAGTTGCCGCTGGGGCATTTTTTGCGGGTGTACTGGTTGCAGAGTCAAAGATGCATTCTGTTTCCGCTGTGTTGGCAACTCCGCTCAAAGACATGTTTGCCGCGCTGTTCTTCATTTCTGTTGGAGCGCTGATGGACATCACTCTTCTTCCGTTGTTTATAGTCCCGGCACTTGTTCTCATAGGAGTTTCATATGCGGGCAAGTTCCTCAGCGTCTGGGGCTCGGCGAGGGCTCAGGGCTTTACGAAGCTCACTTCTGCAAGAGCTGGATTTGGGCTGTCCTCGTCAGGAGGGGAGCTTGCTCTGGTAGCGGCTCAGGTCGGAGCCGCTGCAGGCGTGACTAGCGCTTTCCTGCTTCCAATGGTGGGCGCAATGACGATCATCACCACGTTCATGTCCCCCTATGTGATAAAGTTTGGATTCAAGTTTGCAGATAGATGGAAAACCAAGGAAGCAGGAGAAGAGGGTGCTGCAGCCGACACCACTACTACTGAGCAAAAATAAAGCTATTCTGACATCCGCGAGGACTTGAGAGACCTTATTCTATCCTTGAGCGCTTGTTCATTTGCTCCACGCAGATGGCAAAGCCCACATGTGAACAGTCTGTAGAATTGCATTCCTCGCACGAGGGAATGCCGTCTATGATATTGACTTTCACAGTCTTTCCAAGGATACGGTCGTATATTGTGACGAGCTTGTCCTTGATGAACCTGCTTAAGCTCATTGGAATGCTATTATCCTGTGGCTCTTTATCTTGTGCGTTTAGCCAGACTCCAAAGGCGACAATCCCGTCGTCAAGACTGCCGTTATTCTTGTAAGTCATGCCGTCAGGTTCCAACTCCTTTCTTGTCAGGTAGGCAAGGAACTGATAGCTTACGCCGGCTCCCTTTCTCCTGCCAAACATTCCCGGAGTTAACTTGACCGCTTTTAATGTCAAGCATGGTGTGAGATTAATCTAACCTCTTGCTACATAGCGGCAGAATTGGTAATTAATGTACCCCTTCTCGTAAATTCGCTGATTTAAATAGGATGAAATAACATCCTTGTGCTGGGATGTGCGTGTACACTCAATATTTGTATTAAGAGAAGGCCCATTCTAACAGAATTGGAATGGATTCTCTACACTCCATATCTGTTCACGCCTTATTAGGTAGAAGCTCGGCTATTGACGTATTTGTCTACTCTCGCAATCAGAATTCTGTCAGATTGAAAAACTAGCAAACATCTTGATTTGACGATATGCTTATTATATAATTCCATTGGCGCTCGAGAAAATTCTTAAATGACATGGAACAATTTCACTAAAATGGTCCAACTACAAGAGAAAGTGTAACCTACTTGCAGATGACATCACTTTCCTCTCATGGTTATTGAGGCACTTCGATCGCTCCTGAAGCATCCAAGCCCATATTCCAAAACAAATTTCCGCCCTTGTCAGGCGTACCGAGAATGATATTGACGAGTCGATACTGATATCCTCCTAATTCTGAAGGGTCTTTGAAGATCCTAGCTGTACCCTTGGTTCCCCTCTAGTACCATCATGACGGCGGTTCTGGGCCGTGTTAGCTGGTACCCTGATAGATTTGATCCTTGGGCTTATGTCTAGACCTGTTTCTTTCCTCATCTTCTTGTTCACTCGCTCTCCGTTGGCGTGTATTCTCTTGGTGACCGGTTGTCAACTTTGAATTGCACCGCGCTGGTCTCCTGGAAGAAGACCCTCTTGCTTTCAGATTGCAACCATTGCCATCTCTACAGTGGGTGGACGGATGGAAATGTTGCGGTGCTATCCCTACCACAAAAATACATGGCGGTATTCGTCCCCTCCGTAAGCGACAGGGACCTACCCGCTGCCAATTCCGGAATTCCACATTATCAATGTTGGGAAAGCGATCTCTCTATACTTTCCATTCGAATAGCTGCTATAGCTGTCTTTGGAGTTTATCGTAATCAGTTTCTCCTGCTCCACCCTCGTCACTCTTGTTGTTCTTGCCATCATGACTTTTGTGCAATTGGATTCTCCTCTGAGGCAATGGGATCTCGATGCCATTCCTATCAAGTTCTGACTTTACCTGTTCTACTAACTGCTTCTTCATGGGGAACCATTGCGAGAAGGGCACCCAAAACCAGACGTTGATGTTCACGCCGGACTCTCCTATGTCATTTACATATACATCCGGTGCGGGCTCAACCAGGACAAGTGGCGTTTCCCTCAGGCTTTTCTTGATTATCTCGATAGCCTTTGCCGTATCCTCGTGAAGCGCGATCCTTACTTGAATCTCTACCCTTCTTGCGGCAGTTCCGGAAAAGTTGCGGATCTCTGAAGAGAATACCTCTGTGTTAGGCAGCCTGACATACGTCCCATCAAACATTCTGAATCTGGTGGAGAGCGTGTTAATCTCGACTACAACTGCGGCGATGTCTGGCAACTTGCCAGTTATGAAAACTGGATCTCCTATTTTCATTGGCTTGTCAATGTAGAGGAATATTCCTGAGATCAGGTTGGAGAAGAGGGACTGAGTGGCAAAACCAATCACGATACCAGCTATTCCTGCTCCCAGAAAGATACCCGACAGGTCAAGACCCGAGACGCCGAGCGCTGAGAGGAGAGCTATTGCTATAATGACGTAATAGGACATCTTTCCAAGATTAGTGCGTGTTTGTGGGGGGAGCTTGCTGCCAACATATCTGGTGGTAAGGATTCTAAAAAAACGAGCAAACCCAAAGCCTGCTGCTATCACTACGACTGTGATCAATATCCTGAGCAGTTCAACTTCTGTGCCAAGGATGTTTACTGTACTAGGAATGCCAAACATGGCCTGTACGGTCAGCATGTTCGTTTAGCGTTCCTCCCCCATTCTAGTTTTGAATTTCATGGCGATGCATCATGATACACATGCAATTATTAGCCAAGAGATTGAGATAATGGCTAATCGGATGTGATAGAACAATAAGAGAATAGAATAATTTATAAAATTTTCTGAGCACGCTGAAATTTGGGATCTGACAACTGATCAACTCCGGTTCTGCAATTGTGGCATCAAACAAGGAAAGAGCATACAGATTGAGCTACATGAATTAAATGTCTATTGTTAGATAACATTCTGTGATAGTCATGAAGCCAAATAATTTTGCCATGAAAGACTGGCATCTTGAACACGTTGAAACAACTATAGTCCGTTTTTCAAAAGGATTGTCTCCTGATGCATCTTCGTTTGAAAAGAGGAATTTCAAGAAATATGGGAGCATCTCTCATTGCATAAAGCAGATCGAATATGACATGAAGCATGGTGTTGACCGGAGCGAAGTCATGGAAATTCTGCGTAAAATCCGGCTGGACGAAAAATACTCGGACCTGAGGAGAAATCCTGAAGCAATCGCGCGGTTGCAAGAATTGGAAGACAAGCTGTCAGGTGCACAGAAGATAGAAGAAGGCGCCTTTTGGTACAATAACGCATACAGAGAACCTAACAGAAGATTGTGAAAAGAGGTGGACCGCTATAGCTTGACACTGAAGTTCACACTACACTGACAGAAATTTGCTTATAAACTTACTGTACCATCAAGGTTCTGCAATGGTTGTAGAAA
>JBIQJB010000021.1:0-40193 GCA_044507735.1 Nitrosopumilales archaeon | reverse complement strand
CGACACACCTAACACATAGTTAAATACGACACGTGTCTAAAGATAGGCAATGGGATTTTTGGACAGATTCAGAAAAAAGGCCGAGACTCAGAAGGACGCCGGGCCACAGCAAGAAGAATCGGGTCGTCAACAGCCATCATCTGCAACCGGCAGGCGAGTCAAAAAATACACGTCTGATGGTAAGCCAATATACGAATAGAATAACGCTCCTTTATCCACAACTTTTTAAAACTAGTACGCCTACTATGAAGTGTGCGGGGATTCTTTAGCATACGCCGTGCGAAATCCTTCCAGTGCGATATCTGTAACGAAAAGTTCAAAGAACTGGAAACGATGGAGGAGCACCGGCGTAGGATGCATCAAGACGCTGTGCCGTCGGTGGGCAGCAAACAATAGAGGGAAAAACATACACACATTGACAGGGTAAGTAGTCGCCCTTGGACATTGGCTATTGATGTAACTCGAAGAGTCTTTTGAGTCCGTTGACGAACACAGTCGAAAAGCTGTGAGTCTATCATAATTTTGAAAGTTTATGTTAAAAATGTTAATTAACATTTGCAGATTTTTTAGCCCTGAGGTATGGCAGAAGTAGGCTTGGTGACGGCAATTGCGACCGCAGGGGCCCTCATTTTTCTGGCCGCGATCTGCGGAGTATACAGGGCTAGACGCATCAGCAGCGGCTCAAAAACAATGATAGCTCATGCGGCCGACTAGCAATAATAGTGGCATGTAACACGATGCATATATGCCACTCCTGCATCTTTTTCTGCGTTTTCGTCTTCTTGCCTTGAAATAATATATATCATGAGCCAGCGCGCTGGAGGAATCTTGGCCTTATGATCGCAATTTTGTGCTCGGTTATCGCCCTATCCCAATCAACCAATAATATGGCAGCAGTCATGCAGACTCCGATTATATCCGTGATTATCACTGCGGTAAGGTTGTCTCCGAGAATCTGAGACAGTGGCTGAAACACATAGCCAGATACATGTATCATTGTCAGATATACTATGAACCTGCCAGTCCAGAATCCCAAGATTATGCCCATGGAGTGTGCGCTCATTAGACCATATGATATGAAGAGCATGTTACTTGGAAGGGGGGTTAATGCGAAAATGAAGGTGCCGGCAAAATACCCAAAGCGTCTTTTCTGCAAATATTTTTGCAGCCTCTCTAGGCTGGATTTTCTCTTTTCGTCCAGCTTTCTGCGCCCGATGGAGCTGTATTTCATGAGCAGCAGCCGACCGCCAGTGGCAGCAGTAGCTCCTATAGAAGAGAGCAAGAATGGATCGAGGGAACTGCCACTAAGTGCATGTGCCGACGCTATCACCATCCAAGTTGGAGGCGTGAGTATGGGCGCAGCACTTAGCCCAAATATTATCAGCAAGACCCAGAGATATGGGTGGTCTTGCAGTAGCTCCCCAAGTACTTCCACTGACAATTGTCAGCTGTCTGAATAGTAATAATCTTTTTTGAATGTTCTTCTGCCCAAGAATTGCAATAGCTCACTTAAGTATGTTCATGCACTATGGGAATAGCTGATGATAGATTCGAACCTGCTTGAGAGGATCAACGGCAGGAGAGTGATCATAGACGCCTGCGTATCAAGGGACTTGGCCAATGGTCTGCGAAACGCTGGACTGATGGTAAGGCATGTGGCAGACATCAACTCCGCACTGAAGGACCATGAGATCGCCATGATGATGTATGCAGACGAGGTGCTCATTACGCGGGACCAGAGGTTCTACAGGATGCTTGGACAGGCAAGAGCGATACTCCTTGCTTCCGGGTCAAATACAATGGGAAAAAAGAACAACATCGTCTATGACAAGCCAGCGAAGAGAAAGATCTTGGCACGCAGGAAAAGCCGGCTGCCGTCACACGTGCGCATGGCGCTGAAGGAAAAGCTTGCAGAGGAAGCACGAACCGGCCTGCTCTCCATGAAGATCTTGTGGGGAATCATTTGGCTGATGTTGTAGCAGTAGCAGTAACACAGCTGCAGAAATAGTGGCGAGGGAGTGTGAGAGGAGGATAGCAAGAAATGCATCAGCAGCGACAACGGCAATAATAATAGTGGCGTCCTTGATCGCCAAAATGTGTATTCCCTTGCTGTTCACTGGCGCTAAGCTGCTGCATTATCGCTCATCCTTCCACCTTCGCGCTGCTTTAGCTCTTGTACGACCTTATTCATGTACAGTTTGATGTCTTCTTCCAGTGGCGGCTGTACACCGGTCTGCTTCTCTATCAAGCTCCTCTCCTTCTTTATGACATTTAGGACGTTTTTTTCAACTTCATATTCAAGCTGAGCTGCTGCGATACTGCTTATCACCTGGGATCCTGTTACTGCCTTGATCGATCGCCTGAGGCTTCTATCTTGGGAGATTGTCACCGCTGCGAGGTAGAATCCAAAGACTAGCATGAATGAAGCAAACATCATGAGGGACCGGCCGGCCACCCCGAAGGTTTGCTGTTGTGCAGAAGGAGAGAGCGTGAGCCCTATCATTGCGGCGCCTATTGCGGCAATTATCAGAAAATCCTTGATCATGTTATCTGAAGCCGCGGCCCTTGCAATTACAAAAAACGCAACGCCAAACATGATGCTCCCGCCAATCACGCCAGCCCTGAAGATGCTCTTGAGGAGGAACGGGTTTGCAAAGTCCTCCCAGTGCCATATCCTGCCAGTTACCGCGGTATATAGATCGACCGTCCTGCCTACCATGTAGAGCACCAGCGGAAGTACGATCAACGCTATGGACAATATTGGTAGCCCGCCCTTTTTCTGGTGATATTGACGCAAGAGTATACCCGTGATGGCCCACGTAAATCCAAATGAGACAGTTATAGGAATCCAGCCATTCACATAATGGTAAAGCAGTCTGATAGACGATGGCACTATGTAGAGTGTCGTGGTATCCGGGGTGGCCACCTTGTATTGAACCTCTCCCTGGTACCTTTCATCGGTTCTGTAGATGAAGGATTCTTGCAGGACTGTGCCGGGTGGAGACTCCTCTTCCACGGCCCTTACCAGACCTAGCTTTGCAGTCGCATCAAATATCATTGCAGTCGCAATCGACATCGCTGCAAGCCCACAAACAAGAATCAGTCGGTTCCTGCGCTGACCCTTGCTATGGCCGGACAATCTATACCAAGAGAAGAACTTGAAGCTGGCCATGCCCATTATGACTGTGGCTGCTATGGTGCTGATGGCAAAGACGGAGTATGTCAGATATCTGACACTGATATTGTAATAATAGAATTCCACAAACATCACAGCCAAAATCGTCAGGAGTGCAATCTGGACTATTACCACTATTTTGAAAATAGCGTCAAGGAACGCGGAGCCCCTCCTGACGTCACGACTCACCCTACCAACATATCTCATGATAATGTACGAGCCAATTCCATAAGCAATGATTATGTTCAGCGCAAATATCGTGGCACCGGATGATACATCATATGGAAGCAGCTGCCGGGTAGCCAGTGTGTCCACTATTATGACAGCTATTATTGCCATCGCTGAAATGATTACAATTTTCCTAGATGAGGCATGCTCGACTCTGGATAGGGGACCATGCCTTCCATTCATGCTGGTAGAGTCGATACTCTAGATTTATGGATTCGGAGACACAAATCTTGCTCGAATTTAGTAATGTATCGAATATGTGTGTCAAACATAACAAGGTGTGGAAGCAAGATTATTGCTACTCTTGAGATGATGTAGCTTTGCAAGACATTCAAATGGATTGTTCATCCCCGTCTCTGACCTGATTGATTTAATTTACTCGCGCTGGAGCGCATCGGCATCATTCTCATCGTCGCTGATATTACTTCGCTTGCGCGTAATGGTCCAAGAACCTTTGTCGAAATTTCTCGACAACTGGGTCTTTTGTAATTTCGTGCAGGTAGCCTAGCTGTTTGATCTGTCCTTTATGGTAACTTTCCATAGCCTTTGTGCCAACCTTATCATAATAGGACCAATTGCCAGAATCAAATTCTGCCAGGTGATTTCTCAGATAGTTCATGCCCTTATCAAATATTTCCTTGGCAATCGCGTCATTTGTTATCTTGTAGTATTTCCACAGATGCAGCAGGGCCCCAGTATGCCCATTTAACACATAGACCTTCTTGAATCCTGGTTTTGCAATTACGTGGAGAAAAAGAGAATCTCCGCCATCTTCAAGACTGACCACTCCGCCATCGTCATAGTCGATTAAGAGGGCTGCCACAGCCTTGTGCGCTGCGCTCAGATATTTTTCATCATTTGTAACCAAGTAGGCTCTTGCGAGCAGTTCAGCGCCCTCTGCCTGTGCCAACGCAGAAGCATATGGTGGCCTGATTCCTCCATAGAACATCCACGGGAAATCATATTCCCACATTATGCATTTTCCGTTCCGTTTAAGCATTGCATTGTCGACTAGCCAGTCAGCAGAATTGAGAAAGGATTCTCTTGCTTTGTCCCCGCTGTGGGCGTATCGCCAGTTGTGATAGTACCTCAGCCCCTCCACGGCCACGACTTTGGGATTGTAGACTTTGCCTATCTTGCCTCCATAGTTGTACATCATTACGCCCTTATCATCCGGCACCAGCTTGGGATCATTTGAAATGGATGGCGGCGGTGTTCGCTTTGCAGGCGCTGCGCCGGATGTCTGTTTCACCATATACTACTGGGCGGCAACGAGAGTAAAAATATGTTGCAAGGATCAGGGAGCTCGCGATTGGCAAAATAATGTTCTAGTAGTTTTTCAGACGAGAGAGATTCAAAATAGGCGCATCATTAGAACGCTACGAAAAATTGATGCATAACCTAGGATTCGAGTGCATCTTGAGGCGACATGTTATCCCAAATGCAGATCGAGAGCTTGTCAATACGTTTTATTATGATTTCACTAACGAAATACTATAACAATGTCTTTTAAGAAAGTAATATCAAAAGACAAGGTCAAAGAGTACATGATCGTTACACTAGTCAGTCATGCTGTGGGGCAGGCAGTCTTTCTACCGTGGAACTTGTTTGTGATGAATTTTACGCCTGAGCAGTTTCTGAGAGGAGCGCTGGTAAGCATTCCCATTGCATTTGCGTGGAACTATGCGGGAATCAAGGTGAACCTGTACTGCAGCTACAAAGTCAAGTCACTTGTAGATAACGTGGCAGCAAGTCGTAAGAGCGGCAAAAAACTCTGCCAATAGCTGCGACATCTCTTGTTCATTCAGAGGTGCCACCAGCCGGCGGCGCCCCTGTTTTTCTTTCATGTATTCTAGGTTTCTGGCTTTTGGAATTGTAAATGCGTTTAGGCTATTAACTGCATATTCTGGCGATAAAGTCCGCGGCAGCTTTCAGGCGCGTGGAATATGAATCGCAAATGTGGAACAAGCCAAGAAGGCAGTGTGCGCAGCCATTCCTATTGTTATCGGCGAGCTAGGGGGCCGGGAACAAGAGGACGAGGGCAGTCACGAGTAGCAGCTGCCGGGATGCGACTGGTAAACAGCTTTTTACATACTCTGCGGTTTGATATGGCACTGTATTACAAATCAGGATGTGGCTTACTGGCGGTGGCGACACAAAGGTAATGGATACAAAATCCAGGCTTGGACATCACAGACTGTCGCAACAACTGCCATGAAAAAGGCGGGAAAAGGAGAATGAAAGGAGGACTCGGGAGCTTGATGCGAGAAGAAAACGGATGGGAAACAGGAAGAAAGCGCCGACGATAACGGTAGCGTGAATATCGTGCAACTGTCCTTGGGCATACTTTCCAAGGTGGAGGTTATGTTGACTAACACGCCTGCAAACCTCTGGTGATTGCAGACACGTGAGTGAGGGGGGATCTCGAATGCCTTGAGTGTAGGGGTAGTCCGTGTGAGACAATAGAGAAATACCTGTCGGCGGGTTTCCGTATTTCATGCTCTATCACCTGATGCCCGACATCGGTAGGGCCAAAACTGAGCCTGGCCATCGTGCCTATTGCTGAAAGTGTTTTTATCAATGCGCCTTATTGCAACTCAACTGCAGTTTCTTCTAGGATTTCTTCCATATTCTGCGCGCATGAAAAACCCATATTGCAGCGATTACAAGAGTGGCTATAGGGATAGCTCCTGCCTGCCCCTCAGAATCGATGTTTGCGTCTGTGTTTTTGGTGGCTGTCTCCTCCAATTCTCCCTCATCTGTGACATCAAACTGTGCATTAGTAAGTGGACTAAGAAACGCTTCTGCTGGAGCGTATTCGTCAGTAAATATGGGCACATCGTCCGTCCTGATGTTTGTTGAATTGTATAAATAGATGGCATAATCGATTGCTTGCAAAAAGTTTGTAGTTCCTTGGCTGTCTTCATTGTAGATGCTGTTGCTTCCGGCTACCATCATCTCTTGCTTTTCTCTTATGCTGTTCCCATCATAGGTAGTCCCGTCCTTACTGGCTACCAGCATGATATTCTGCATGCTACCATCTGCGTTCAGCCGGGTTGGAAAAACATACATTGACGGGAAAACCTCTGCCATCGTCTTGTACTCTGCTCTCCAGAGCTTTGACTTCTCGTAGGCTGCATACCCCCAATCTGCGCTTGTAATGCCCTGACCAATTGGCCCGATATGGTTTGATACAATGACGCCATCTTCTGTCAGATGGTCATTTAACAGCTGAAAGTACTCCTCAGTCATCAAGTGAAAAGGCACATAGTTCTTTGAATACGCGTCCAACACAATTATGTCGTATTCTCGGTCAACACCACCATCATCTGCCAGCAGAAAACGCCGGCCATCATCATTATAGATATTTAATTTCGGGTTGCTGTCGTCAACACCAAAATATTGCTTTGCCACGTCTACGACAACCGGGTCAATTTCCACAACATCGACCCTTTCAATGCTGGGGTATGCATCAAGAAAATATTTGGGACCAGAGAACCCGCCTCCTCCCACAAACAATATGCTCTTGGCATCAGGATTGAATACAAGACCTAGTGGAAAGAATTGGGTATACAACAGAGCCAGATCATTTGGATAGTCAATGTACATCTGGCTGTGGAGATCTCCATTTAGAAACAGAGAGCGGGTCTTGGATTGTGAATGGCTGTTGGCAGCTCCTGAAGCAGAAAATGTGGCAGAATCAACTACTTGAAGGTGGCTGTACGGTGTCTCTTCCCTGTGAATGGTGGTGCCAAGCAAGCTGGCAACGTTAAGAGAAGAATCAAAGTCGGCTAGTGATGCTAGAAAATTCCTTCCAGCATCAATAGGTGCAATGCTCGCAACAAACACCAATACGACCAGTGAGCCGGCCAGAAACTTGGGTAGCCTGCGCAAAAATGCAGCTGCCGGAATTATGAGAGCAAGACCCAATGCAAATGTTATCGCTGTTATTTCAAGCGAAGGGATGAGCGCAAACACTGTCACAAATGTGCCGGCGATGCTCCCCGCAGTGGCAATAGAATAAAGGTTTCCGGCCTTTTTTCCAAGTGTTGACAAAGTTGTCGCAGCAAGCTTGATCGCATATGGCGAGACGATCCCCATGAGCACAGTTGGCAGGGCAATTAGGAGAAGAGTAGAAGCAACTAGCATGGAAATAGAAGGCGACGACGTAAGAGATTCTTGTATTGCGGGCCAGACAACAAGTGGAATAAATAGAATATACAGACCTGACGAGAACATAACTGAACACAGCTTCTGTATGGTTGCAGGCCTCTCTTTGCTATCTGCGAGCCTTCCTCCGATGTGGTAACCCGCGGTCAGTGAAGCCAGAATTATGCCGATAAGAACGCCCCAAGTGCTAATTGAACTTCCAAAAATGGGAGTCAGCAGCCTGCTGGCGGCGAATTCTAGCGCCATTGCTACAAAACCAGAAACAAAGACCAGTCCTGCCAAGATCCAGGACGCTAATCTTCTTGATACCTTATAGTCGCCTCTGTCGTCGCGTCCACCAGTACCCGGAGATGAATTGGAATTTGGCAGCGAGGGGGAAGAAGACAAAAACTCTCTCCATCTAAAATGGAGACGACGAACGAAATAAAAATGATCTAGGTAGAACAAACCGACATGGCTACTGGTTTTCTGGTCAAGCGACAGTGTGGCTACAGTGCTGTCATATTGGATATTGATAAGGTCGCTTCCAGTGCAAGAGGTAGGCGACCATCATGAGAATCAGCCATGCCTTTTGCCAAGAGCAGACTGAGTACTGAATATTATTTGATTGCTTGATGCGCTTCTAGAAACAACTTGTGTATCTGGGCAAGGGCTGTATCTATCTTTTATGAGCTTGAAAGATTGTTTGCAGTTATGGTAAACTGGATAAAGGAGTGTACCAATTTCCGTCGGCTTATCTCGTCAATTTCCTTTATCTGATTGTCAGTCATGTGAAAGCACTTTCTAAGTATTGTAACGACCATCCTGTCTGTGTCTTCAAAATACCTCTTTACCGATTTCTTGTTCAGCGCGTCCAGTTTCCTGTTCCTTTCCTTTTCCATGGACATTATCGCCCTGATTTCCTCTACCGTCAGAGTCTCGTAAATGGTGTATTCTTTGCCTTGATGGTGGTAGATGATGTGTTCCATGGGTTCTTGTTAGTTTTCGTCATGGCAGTTGGTAAAAAGGGTTCTGCAACGCCAATCTCAATGACATCATCTGTTCCGGGTACCTTAGAGAACCCCATAAATAGGCGTTTTCAAGAGAAGCTGGGAGAGTGTATTTTGACTATCCCGCAAAACCTCTGGTTGTCGCAAACGCGGTAACAAGACGATCTTTGAGGAGTTCCGGATGCTACTGCGGTGGGAATGGTCAAAGGCATGGAATCCTGCAAGGTTTGCGGACTCTGATTTTTCTCTGTAGCAGAGCCAAGTCGATAGCAATAAGGGACACTGTCCCATGTGTATTAGTTATTGCTAGAATGGTGATTGTTGCCTACACGTCAGCTTCTTGCTGATACGAATATTACTTCATTTGTGAACCTGACAGCTCCGGTGCTAGAATCAACTGCATCCCTTCTAGCCGTTTCTACGACTTTGTTCCAAATCTCTTCTTGCCTTGCGGCAGGCAGGCCTGCCATCATGGCTCCGAGCGGAGCTGCAGTGCTGCGCACAAAGTCAACGTATTCTTCTGGAGAGGGCAACTTGAAATCCATTTTGCTGCTTTCAATCTTGATGTCATTAAAGCCTGCCTGTTCAAACTTTTTCCTCAGCAGGCTGGTGTCTGCCAAGCTAAAGGGTCCGGGTGACCCGGGCGGAGGCGGCGGGGTTCCCGTTTCCCTCGACACAATTTCAAATGGTATGAGAAACGCTGGAACCCTATCCATCGATGACCATACCGCCGCAGCAATCCTGCCGTTGGGGGCAAGCAAACCTCTCATGGTTTTCAGGGCACTTACAAGGTCTGGCATAAACATCAGTCCAAACCTGCAGACAATTGCATCGAAACTTGAAGGAGGTAGCCCAAGCGATTCTGCATCAGCTTCCTGAAATTCAATGATATCTGAAAGACCACTTTGCTTTGCTCTTTCCCTTGCTATTGAAAGCATTGCTGGCGAGAGGTCGATTGCAGTAACCTTACCAGATGGGCCAACTTTTCGTGCAGCAGTTACCGCCGGCTCTCCTATTCCAGTTGCCACATCCAATACCCGATTTCCCGGCCGAATCTCAGCAAGCTCAATTAGCCTGTTAGAGACAACTTGGCCACCCACTTCGATGATCTTCCACCACTTCTTCCACCCTTCTGCAACACTATCCCATCCCTTGCGCTGCGCTGCTTTGAACTTCTGTGGATCGAGACTCATGGAAATTGAGCGAATCTATCGTATTAAAGAGTCTCGACTGGAATCCTGATCATTTTAGGTGGTTTCCTAGAAACGCCAAAGTCTTTTGCCAAGCATCAGCCGTCTCATTTGGGGCATAGTTGTCGCCGGATGGATTTGCAAATGCGTGTCCCACGCCTTCATACAGGTAAATCTCGTTTGTCACGCCTGATGCATTGAGGGCAGACGCAAACTGCTCTACGGATTCGACTGGAATCGCCTGATCTTGGTTTCCGAAAATGCCCATTACAGGCCATCTGATGTTGGAGAGAGAATCTGGTTCCGTAATCGGACGCCCGTAATAGAGGACTGTGGCTGCAAGTGGGTTCTCGGTGCTGTTTGTTGCAAGCTGAATTGACCAGTCGCCGCCAAAGCACCATCCAAGCGAGGCGACCTTGCTTGCGTTGACTAGTTCAAGCGATCTAACATAGCTTACCGCAGCCTGTAAATTCCCCAGTGCAGTATCAGGATCGTTTCTTACAGAAGACGCCAATTCTCCAGCCCTGTCAGGATCCGTTGCAACTTCGCCGCCAAAGAGGTCAACTGCCAATACGACATATCCCTCCCTTGCTAGAACATCGGCTTGATTTCTGATATGCTCATTTAGGCCCCACCATTCGTGAATCATAATTACTGCAGGTAATTTCTCTTGCGTATTTTCTGGATAGACTAGGTATCCAGTAGCATTGTCATAATAGCTGACAGAACTGCCGTTTAGCTGCAGTTGGGTGTTATTGCTGCTGTAGATGTTGTAGCTGTAGGATATGGTGTTGTTGTTCAGACTGGCTGTCGTACTTTGTTGTGCAAATGCTAGTCCCGTATTGATAAGAAGATAGGATGCAAAACCAAACGCAAAGATCGTGACTACAGCCGTCAAGATGCCTCTGTAGGCTGCATACATGGGATATGCGCACACACTTTTCTTTTAACGATTCGTCCTCCATGTTAGAGAAAAGTTCGCGATCCTCAGTCCCTTCTCAGCGCAACTATTGGTGATAGTCTCGATGCTTTCCAAGCCGGATACAGTCCAGCGGCAACGCTCAGCCCAAGCGATATTCCCCAGACTTGCCCAAGATCACTCCAGACATAGAGTGGGGTGATTTCCGAAGACTCGAAGAGACCCGAAGCAAAGAGGGAGAGGACACCATAGCCTCCAAGTATGCCTACTATAAGGCCAATGCTTGCACCAATGATCCCGATTATTACAGCTTCGGCGAGGAACAGGGCAAGCACATCTCTGTCTCTTGCACCAATGGCTTTCATTACGCCAATCTCTCGCGTTCTTTCAGTAACTGCCGTATACATTGTCGTAACAATACCGACAGAGCCCACCAAGAGTGCCACCAGACCAATGCTTGAAATGACGCTGCCAAACCCTTCCGCAAACTCCTGGATGGATTGAATTATTGCCTCTGAAGTCGTAATGCCAATGTTGGATCCATAGAGGTTTCGTATTCCTGCCTCGACATCGTCGACAGTGTCGGTGTTCTCTGCCGCCACAAAAAGCGAATCGTATCTGCCGGATTTTTGCAAAAACTCGTTACCTGCTTTCAGGTTAAACACAACTGCTCTATCAATTGTGGGGTTTCCCACTGGCTGCATTATGCCTGCGACTGTGAATGTCTTTGATCGGGATTGCAATGATGCTGTGTCGAGATCTATGTAAGTATAGGTAGCATTTACCTTCTGGCCTATTATTCCTTCATGATTGTTATCTTCTTCATCGTCAGGCAGGTTCCATAGTCTGTTGATAATTGAGGCTGGGAGATATATCGCAGAATCGTCTTCTGCATTTACAGTAGATTCATCTGTAAATTGGAGAGCCGGCGCGATTATCCTGAGGCTGTCTGGTTGAACCGATAGCACAGCTGCGCTCTGCGTCCTATTCTCAACAGCAAGCACTATTCTTCCTTGAAAAGAGGGAATAACTGCGCTGACATGAGGCAGGGACTCTATCCTGTCTACAACAGCCTGGTCAAGAACTATTGTTGGTACAGGTACCAGACCTTGACCAAGGAACGAAGGCGGACCGCCACCTTCTCCTTGACGAGACTGCTCTCCGTCATCCTGACTGCCAATAGGGATGCTTGTGACAAATAGTATGTTCGGAGCAAGTTTGTTGAAAACGTCTGTGGCAAATTGGCCGAGCCCTCCGACAATGCCATTAAGCGTTACCATCAGGCTGCTGCCTACAATCACCATCAGGATTGTCAGAGACGTCCTGACTCTTCTGTCTCCAAGTGCCTTGAAAGATATTCTGAAGGTTTCAGAGATGTTCATTTGTCAGCTGGCTTCTCCGGAACGCGTAGCATCTTTGCGAGCGCCAGAGTCGTGAGGTATTTCCTTTTCAATTTTGCCGTCTCGGATATAGATGGACCTGTCAGTCATCCCTGCCAGCTCCAAGTTGTGAGTGACCATTACAACTGTGGTCCCAAATCTATCGCATAGCATTTTGAGGAGGTCAAACACTTCCATTCCGGCCTTGGTGTCGAGGTTGCCGGTCGGCTCATCTGCCAGAACGAGTGCTGGGTCGTTTATGAGTGCTCTTGCTATTGCGACTCTTTGCTGTTCACCCCCGCTCAGATCTACCGGTCTCTGCTTCGCCTTGTCTGCTATCCCAAGGATCTGGAGCAGTTCTAGCGCCCGCCCGCTTTTGTTGTCCTTGGGATAAGAATGTCTGTAACGAGAAAATACTGCCGGAAACTTGACATTCTCCTGAACGGACATTCTGTTGATTAAATTGTATGACTGAAAAATGAACCCGATCAGCCGGTTCCGAATGTCTGATAGTTTTGTGTCATCAAACTGGAAAATATCTTGGCCATTTATCAACACCCTTCCGGAAGTGGGACGGTCAAGAGCACCTATGATGTTTAGAAGGGTTGATTTGCCACTGCCAGAAGGGCCAACTATGGAGACAAACTCGCCCTTCATTACTTTCATGTTGATCCCGTTGAGAGCAACCACCTTTCTTGCTGAACGTGAATCAAACACTTTGCTTACATTTTCCAACTCTAGCGCTACTGGCGCCGCCGATTGCATGTTGGATGGGAGATGAAGACGATGGTGATGACCTGATTTTCCAGCAGAATCATCCATCTCTCTCATACACTGTGATAATATTGCAGCCATCGGTTATAACAGATAAGGTCTTGAGGACGACTGCACAAAGTCCGTTATTATCCATATTCCTGCTAACCGCTTTCATGTGGGTGGCGCAAGGAAATTCAAGCACTTTACAGCAGGTCAAAAAATCTTTTCTGGTGGCGTGTGGACGATTCTTTCGCTGCTTTCCGCTGTCCATGTATAGGCATACACTCCATGAAAAGGAGCGTCAAAGATACACTTGCGGAGCCTGAAAAAAGTATAGCGGCAGTCTCGTCCTCTGGCTGCCTCGCCTCGCCCCTTTCACGAATTTGTTGTCAACCCATGAGAGAGAGTCATATCCAAAATGCGCACAGAAGTTCAGAGTCTTTGACACACTGCACATTGATGGAGTCTTGATCTGCTGCTCCGCGTTGTGCGACCGAAAAGATGCAATTTTCTATTATAGCAAGGGAAAGATGTAAAGTTTTTGCCCCTTAATGCGACTGATATTGTAGCAGCTCGTGATATTATGAATGGATAGCAAAAGTATTTTATCTATCCATTTTGCAAATCTATCGTGTCATCAGAAGAACGTTTACCCCAAGGAGAAAATGAAGAAGCAGAGAGTCTTGTTACGGGAGAAATGAATGAAGCAGAAACTGAAGAAGCACAGGACTCGTTGCAGGCAACAACCACCGTGGTTGACAATGAAGAAGAACAGCAGCAGCCGGAAGCAGAGGCTACTACTACCCAGCCAACAATGTCTCCTGAACACACTTTGCTGCTTCAAGTGCTCAGGCGGTCAAAGCGCCAGCAAGAGCTTATCGCACAGGTACAAAAGAGCCTAAAGGCGCTGGCCGGCATTGAGAAGAGCATAGGCAAGGCAACAGATCAGGTGAAACAGCTGCAATCAGCCGTAAAAGAAACTCAAAGACAGATTGCGCAGACACAACGCCAGCTTGCGGCACTGGAGAGGACACAGGCAAAGGGCTTTCAAAAGATAGCCAAGCAAAAAACAGCTCCAGCCGGAAAGGCAAAGAAAAGCACTGCGGGTAAAAGAAAGAAGAACAACAAGACTAAGAGAAGACGGTAGTATCTAGCAATCCCGCACGACTTTTATTTTACACTTGATACTCGCCCTGCGAGGTTGTATGCCTTTTTCTTCATAGCCCGGAGAGGACACAATTTTCTAATTTGCGCATTTATGCCAAGCAAATCTGAGTTCTGGACCCATACGGCAATCAATCTTGTTCAAGTTGACGGTGAATATTGCTATCGTCTAACTTAACCAATCCTTTTTCAAAAAGCTCTGCCGCTACTTCGCCTACTCCGGGCCGCTTTTGTGCATCATGAAATGCCATTTGCCCCGGAGCTGAGGACTTGTGTATCTCTGTGTCTGTCAGTGAAATTACAAGCCTTTCTAGTGGCACCATGATTGCGCTGTTGCGATTTAGCAGGTATTTGCTTCTCCTTTTCTTGGCCCTTTTAGCTCGACCATCGTCATCCTCGACTGCTTCTATTACAAGCCTCATCCCTTGTAGCCTGGAAATTACCTTCTTGGTTTTCTTGAGTGAAACTCCAGAATATCGAGCAATTTCAGCCTCCGAATATGGTTGATCTTTTTGAGCCGCTAACATCAAAAAATCAAGCACAGGCGCTGCGCTGCTTTCCTCTCCAAACAATCTCTCCAGAGGGCCCGCTTTGATCAGTAGTTTATCTGAGGGCATGCGAAATAGATGCTGCACTAAGATAGCTTTATTTTATGGTATTGCTTGGAAGGCGCAACTTTTCAGACGCACATATGGTTATCATCAGCTAAACTCGCTTCTCACATACTCTCCGTAATTAGACAGCAGCTTGTGGATCTTGGGGTCAATTACAAACCTGCAATATGGGGCGTCCCGGTGCTGATCATAGTATTTCCTGTGATAATCCTCTGCAGGGTAGAATTTTCGAAAAGGAGTTATTTCAGTTACAATCGGGTTCTTGTAAATGCCGCTCTTTCCAAGTTCTATTTTTGACTTCTCTGCAATCTCTTTTTGCTTCTCGTCATGATAAAATATTGCCGACCGATACTGAGTGCCAATATCGTTTCCTTGTCTGTTGAGGGTGGTTGGATCGTGGGTGTGCCAGAAAACGTCTAGCAGTTCCTCAAATGAAATGACATTTGGATCAAACTCTATCTGTGCAGACTCTGCATGACCTGTGGTCCCACTGCACACTTCATCGTAGGTTGGATTCTCTATCCGTCCGCCGGAGTATCCGGGCACAACTGATTTCACGCCCTTTAGCCTTGTGAACACTGCTTCAGAACACCAAAAGCAACCATTGGCAAGAGTAGCAACTTCGGTCACCATCCTGTCATTTATGCATCTTGCCGAAATAAAATGTATCGACAGTGAGGAGCGCGTATTCACAGCACGATAGCAGAAATCTAGTTATTCGCCAATGCTCGTATACAGCCCATCAATGCTGACAACCCTTGAGGGAAAAACCTGCCTTGTGACTGGCTCAACTTCAGGAATTGGCAAGGAGATCGCGCGCGGCCTTGCCCAGATGGGTGCAACAGTGGTTCTGGTGGGCCGCACAGAAGAGAAATGTGAACTGGCAATAAATGATATAAAGACAAGAATCAGAAATGACGGCAAGATTTCCTATCTTGTGGCCGATCTTTCTTCCCAAGCATCAATCCGACAGCTTGCAAAGCAATATGCAGATAGCCACCGCAGATTGGATGTTCTGGTAAACAACGCCGGAGTTTTTCATGCCAGCCGTATAACCACAGTCGATGGCATTGAATACACGCTTGCAGTCAACCATCTCGCACCCTTTCTCCTGACCAACCTTCTTCTGGACCTTCTCAAGACAAGCGCACCATCAAGGATCATTACTACCAGCTCTGTTGCCCACAGAGGGGCGCGGATTGCCGACTTTGATGATATCCAGTTTGAAAAAAGATCGTACAGTGGCATTAAGGCTTACAGCCAGTCAAAGCTTGCAAATATTCTATTCACCAGGGAACTGGCAAATAGGTTGGGAGGCACAGGTGTTACTGCAAACTGCTTTCATCCGGGAGGAGTTCGAACAAACCTCGCACAGGGTAACAACCCCTGGTATTACAGACTAGCTTGGAGCGCTGCTGGGTTATTCTTCATCAGCCCAGAGAAAGGAGCAGATACAGCCATCTATCTTGCTTCATCACCTGATGTAGAAGGAGTAACTGGAAAATATTTTGTAAAACGCAAGCCGGTAAAGCCATCAGATGACGCAGAATCTAAAGAAGCGGCTGTCAAGCTCTGGGAGATCAGTGAAAAACTGACTGGTACATGATGATATAAAGAAAAATAAACAAATTTGAAAAGATCCTCCCCACTTGATTCGCCGCTCCTGGGTCGTCTTTGTCCATGCTGCACTGCTCTCAATAGAGTCGATAGCTGTTGAAATCATGACCGTTCGCCTAGAGCTCGATCCTCTTGTCATTACGGCAAACAGCATCCCCCTTGCAGGAGCAGTGATGCTTTTGATAGTATTTGGAATCGAGAAGAAAAAGAGCGTCAAGGTTTTCCAATCATGGAAATATCTGTTACCGGGATCGATACTGATGGCAGTGGGAGTGTATACATGGTACGATGCGGTCGGCAGGGTGGGAGCATCCAAAGAAGGTCTCCTCTCAGGGCCATTAGAGACAATAGTAATACTCTTTCTTGCTCGTGCTTTCTTGGCGGAGAGACTAACCAAGCTTCAGCTCGTTGGCGTGACAATTGCACTTGCAGGATTCTTTGCAACTGTCCTGAGTAGCGGCCTTGACGTTCTAATCACCGTTGGCGATCTCGAAGCCATGCTGTCAGCAGCCGCATTTGGTTCTGGCATCATTCTCATTACAAAGGTGACCGAGATCCATCCTGCACATACGGTTACTGCGTCATCTCTTTTGATCTCTGGGCTGGTACTTGCCGCAGTGTTTTGGACCAGCCAGCAATCCCCTGACATAAGTGCGCAGGATTGGGCGGTATTGC
Source organism: Nitrosopumilales archaeon (assembly GCA_044507735.1). Taxonomy (GTDB): domain Archaea; phylum Thermoproteota; class Nitrososphaeria; order Nitrososphaerales; family Nitrososphaeraceae; genus Nitrososphaera. The sequence goes on along the minus strand of JBIQJB010000021.1, from coordinate 23,317 downwards.
TGCTATTTTCTCTTCTTCCGCTGACTGCGGCCCTGACATACATAGTTGGGCTGTCAAGGATAGGCGCATCTCTAACTTCTGTTATCGCAGCGTTTTCCATTCTCTTGACGATAGCATTTCAAATGGCACTGCTTTGGCTGGATGTCGACGTAATATTGCCTGCAAATATTGCACTGGCAGTGGCTGGTGGAATAATGGGGGTCCTTGGAATTTGTCTCATACACATGAGATCGAAAAGGACTTCTGATGAGGTTTAAACCCTCCTGTGAAAACTCAAGGCAATGATCTGGCTCTTAGCAATGGACATACTTGGCAACGGTCGCATAGCTTCTCAGTGACGACTGGTTGAACATATCTGTCGCAAAAGCATTAAAGATTCCTGCAAAACACCATTTCCCATCCCCAGTTACTTCTGCAAAATATGCACTACATTGCCACTTTGATTTGATGTATCGTAACCCTGTCGCCTCGTACATTATACAATCCTCCCTTGGGGCTACCGTAGGGACGGTTGGATTGTTTTCGCTGGCTTCTGAACTGGCAACGTCTGTCCCCCCAAATGCGGTAGACTGGGGCAGTGATTCAAAGACTTTGTTCGGATCTGATGGCAAGACGTTGCTGCTGACTGTCAGGATTAGGCCCGCCGTGCCTATACATGCAATTACAAGGAGAAAGGCATCTGATACCACACACGCATCATGTAGTTATTTTGCTTTTAGCAATTAGGATTGGATTTTATATTTCAAGAGGATGAAGTCGGATTACCATGGATTGGTAGCTGCGTTACGACCATAAGAACAGTAAATTATGTTGATCATCTGTTGGAAAAGTTACTGACTTTATCGGCTCATTATATTGACTGAAGGTAGCAGGATCTGCATCAATTATCAATAATCTTGTTCCAATCAATGTTTGTCGCGCGTCTGTGGTTCGTAACATTCAGAGATGATGATTCTTCTGAGGCGTGTGGCAAGTCAAGATCTTAAAATTGCACAGCTGTGAGCCCTTGACCTACCCGATCAAATAATCTGGTCAGTGATCTTGTCAGCTGCATTATTGGTCGCGTTTGTAACAAATTCTTCGACCTCGCTAGTTATGTTTGATACTATGGGGCTGCTGGCGATCTTCTCTCCTCCTCGTGAAACGCCTGTAAAGAAAGTTTGCCATCCAAGTCCAATGATGGCCAGCACTATCACAGCCAATATTATCAATGTGAATAGACCCATGAGCTTTGAACGGCCCCTCCTCCTCTTGTTCTTCAAAATAGGTAATAACAATCCGCGGATAAAGGAATTTCTGAGCCAAAATCTGGTCTATTTCTACAGCAAAAATTTGATAGCAAAAAATCTGGTATCCGCAAGAAATGTGTGAATTGCGGTTGCCTACACTGTCATGAATCATCATCATTCTATCCTGGATTAGAACCGGAGATCTTATGTTGGATCCGGTCTTTCCTGAATTTACGATAGAGCCTGTGGAGCATTACGATTATTGCCGCATTGCCTCTCTAATACGAGCAGCCAGAGCCTCTTTCTCTTTACCCACATCTACGATGATCTTTGTATAATCATGGTTCTTTAGAGTAAGAGTAATGCAATTTGAGAAATTGTAAACATAGTAGAATGTCTTGCCTCCCTTTCTCAACCAGAATGTTCCTGCCATAAAGATGCCCGGCACGTACGTTCCAAGCCTGCCTTTCGGCAACCACACCGGTTTTACCTGCTCGGTTGAGACCTTTGTGATGTTTTCAAGTGGGATGACAATCTTGCTTTTTATTGCGAGAACTTTCTTGGGTCCGCTGAGACTTATTGTTATGGAATTCTTGCCAACTGATATTTTTACCATGTTTTCAAACTAGTAATGCGTTCGGGACAAATTAACATAACTAATCTGCATTTTCAGAATCTTGTGTTGGCACCTGAAGAATAGAATGTTGTAGACACGACACTGTCCTTTCATATAATGGTGGGGAGAGGACCAACCGACCGCCTGACATGTCCGGCGGATGGTGAATTGCCATCATCAGCATTGCGCCATAACCCGGGAACTGGATGTTCCCGCGATCGCGAACACCGCAGTATCATTTGTCCTGTCTCTGAATATCTTGCAAAATACTAGACTTCGGAGGGATCTACAAAGCATGCCATTAAAGCGCAAGTGATGATGCGTGTCAATCTGAGGGTCGTCCCGTCAGGAAGACAAAAAGACAGGGAGCATCAAATCCAGGAACCAATGGCATTATCACACCTCGGATAGATTCGGAGTCCAATTGGTGGCATCTTTTATTCTCTTTTCTTCATGGCATTAATCTTATCCATCAGCTCTGTCTGATTTCGCTCAAGCGATTCCACGCGTTCTTTTAGGTTCTTGACTATTCCACTCAACCTGCTGATCTCAGTATTTGGGCTAGAATTGAGCGAGTCCAGCTGATCATATTCTCTCCTGTCTGTGTCTTTTGTCATAGTCACATACTATACGCAGCTAGATCTCTTAAGGATTGGATCACAAAGTTCCAATGTGCATGCGCTTTATGCAGTCTTTCAGATGGTGCGACTATTCGAGCCATTGCCAGCTCTGACCACGTTATGGGCCCTTTGGGCCCTCAAAATGCCTGGCTGCCAAGATGTGAACAAGGCTATGACAGCCGGACAGGGTCTTGTAACCAGTCACGCGGCTATGAGGCATAGTGTAGAAACAGATCATGTACGCAGCGTACATCAAATTTCATCCCAAGATTTGTGCGCCAGTCATTATCTTGGTGGGCATCAATTTCTGCGCAGCCGCAACCTAGCCTCTTCTTTGGCAGTACAAGTTGATGTACCTTGCAAACCATCCAAAACCATCGATCATCTTCGGCATTGAAGGAGTATCTTGCCCATGTGGATGTTAGTTTCCATCTTCCTTTGCGCCTCTTTTGCATCTTCTAGCTCAAAGACAGAATCTATTACGGGCCTGATCTCCTTCCTGATTACAAACCTTATCAGTTCAAGCAGGTGTGCCTTTGTACCCATTAGCGCTCCTGTCATCACTATCTGCTTGGTATAGAACATCCGTACAGGTATGCTCGCATCATTACCCGAGGTCATGCCACAGACGGCCATCCTGCCTCCCTGCCTGAGAGCTGCAACGCTTGTGGGCCAAGTCGCCGCACCAACGTGGTCGACTACTATGTCAACTCCTCCAGCCGATGCTGCTATTCTCTTCACTTCTTCCAGAATGTTCTGACTCGACCTATCAATCACATGATGGGCCCCAAGTCTTTCTGCAAACTTGCGCTTTTCCTCGCCAGATACTGTAGTTATTACTCTGGCGCCCAGTCCTCTTGCTAGCTGAATAGTAGCCATCCCAACTCCGCTCGTAGCACCATATACCAGGATTGTCTTGCCCCTTCCTGCCCCATTTGTCTTGAGCATGTTCCATGCTACAAGATACGATACTGCCAGTGTTGCAGCGGTTTCGCTCTTTAACGCAGATGGCAGCTTGATTATGTTCCTTGAAGGCACCACCGCCTTTTCCGCATAACCTCCATTCCAATCGCTCATGCCACCAATGATCGCAAACTCACTGCATAGCGTCTCATTTCCGCTCTTACAATATGGGCATTTGCCACATGAATAGCCCGGATAAACCATGACGCGCTCGCGCTTGTCGCCGATTGTTCCCACTATATCGCAGCCACAAACATGTGGAAGCCTGATCTTTTTGCCGGCTATGCCCATCCGGGTCCAGATGTCGAGATGGTTCATACCGCAATATTCCACGTCAATCACTACCTCGTTCCTACCTGCTACAGGATCCGGAAAGTCTTGATAATGCAAGACGTCTACAGATCCGTGTTCGGAAAAAGCAACGGCCTTCATATCAAATTGTGCATATCCTTCAAGTCCTTGGCAAACGGCGCAAGCTCTGCCGGCACAGGGATGCTTATCGGGTCCTTGAGCGATAGGGGCTTGCCGTCTTCCTTCATGGTTTCCTTCTTCTTGTTCCAGACCATCGAGTTGAACTCGGTAATTTGCTTCGTGTATTTTGCCATCTCTTGATCCGCCTCTTCTTCCCTGAACATGGGCTGAAGATGTATGCTTTGCTGCGAGTAAATCTTTGTCCAGAGCTCTTCGGAAATGAAAGGCGTGATGGGGGCTATCAGGAGTAGGATTGTGGAAAAGCATCTGTGCAACGTATAAAGCGCAGACCGTTTGGCGGGGCTATCCTCAGCTGCATATGCTCGCCCCTTGACCATCTCTACATAGTGGGCCGCAAAAAGGTTCCATGTAAATTCGCGAATGGCATTTGCAGGGATGAAAAAGTTGTATTCATCATACCCTTTCTTACACTCCTGCACTAGCTTGGCAAGCTCTGCCAGCATCCATTTGTCAGAAGCTTCCAGCTCCGGTCTCTCTCCCTCTATTACTTCAAAGGATGAAAGGAATCTTCCCAGATTCCACAGTTTTGAGAGGAATTTTTGGGCGCCGGCTATCCTTTGTTCGGAGCATCTAAAGTCATAGCCCAAACTTGCCTCGCTTGCGGACCAGAACCTGAACGTGTCCGCTCCATATTTCTGGATAACCGGGAACGGATCGATGACATTTCCCTTGCTCTTGCTCATCTTTTGTCCCTTTTCGTCGACCCCATAGCCCATTATCCATGCATCGCTCCATGGCATCTTGCCTGTCAGCTGGACACACCGGAGCATTGTGTAGTGGAGCCAAGTGCGGATGATATCTTTGGCCTGTGGCCTAATTGCTGCCGGGTAAGCATGATCAAACAGTTTCTGGTCTCTGCAATATTTCGTCACATAAAGCGGGCTGATGCTTGAATCCATCCATGTGTCAAACGTGCGGTCCTCGCCTGTAAATTCAGTCCCACCGCACTTTTCGCATCTGTCAAACGGCGGCTTTTCCTTCCATGGCCTATAATATTTGCCGGCCGGCGGCAGGTTCGGCGCCTTGCAGGTATTGCAGTACCATATTGGGATCTCAGTTCCATAGAACCTGCGCCTAGAGACTGGCCAGTCTATTGCGATAGAATCTAGCCAGTTGAGAAGTATCTGTCGATGCATGTCGGGGTGGAATTTCAGCTTGTAGGCAAGCTCGCGCAGCTGAGGTACGAACTCGATCTGCTTTACATAATAGTCATGCAATGGTATAATCTCAATAGGAGTCTTGCTTCGCTCGCATAGAGGAGTCCGGTGCATTATGCTCTCTTCTTTTTCCATGAGCCCCGAATTCTTCAGGTCTTCAATGATCTTTGCCCTCGCCTGATTTATTCTTAGGTTGGCATACGGACCTGCAGCCGCAGTTGTAATCCCGTGTTCATTGAGAGCAACGATCTCTTGCAGTCCCAGCTCCCTGAAGACCTGCACGTCATTCTGGTCGCCGTAACTGCAGACCATTACCGCACCAGAGCCAAACTCCGGCTTGGCAGAATGATGTGGCCTGATCTCCACTTCGCGGTTGAACAAAGGCAAAATGGCGTGTGATCCCTGTAGCTTCTTGTATCGCTCGTCCTCTGGATTTACAATCACTGCCTGGCAGGCAAACAGCAATTCTGGCCTGGTTGACGCGATTATCATAGTATCGCCGGTTTCCTTTATCTTGAACTTCATGTAGACGAGCTTTGTCGGTATCTCGTCATAGACTATCTCGGCGTCGGCTATCGTGGTCCCGCAGTCTGGGCAGTAGTTATTTGGTCTGTTTGCAAGATATACTAGACCTCGCTTCCAAAGCTCGATGAAGGTTGATTGCGTTAGCGCCCTGTAATCCTCAGAGTCGGTCCTGTAATATTCTCTGAAATTTCCAGAGAGGCCCATGCTCTTCATTATCTGGATCATCTCTTTCTCAAGATCGTCAAGTGCCACCTTGCAGAGCTCCAGGAATTTCTCCCGATCCATCTGGCGCATCCGTACCTTGTGTTTTTTCTCTGTGTAGATCTCCACGGGCAGGCCATTCCTGTCGATGCCTATTGGAAACAGCACATTCTTGCCATTCATTCTGGCTGTTCGGGCAATCATGTCGATCTGTGCATAGTGCCCAGCAGCCCCGATGTGCCATGGGCGACCTGAAGGATATGGTGGCGGGGTATCAATTACAAATACTGGTTTATCATTATCATTAATTGTAAAGTGGTAAATGTCCTCCTCTTCCCATTTATTGAGAATGGCCTTCTCTATCTCGGGATTCCACGATGTTGACTGGATTTTTGGCTCCATCGTTACTTACGATTTCGTCTTGACTTGTTACCGTTAATAATGCTTAGCCTATCCTGTCACGTGTCCTGTATGGCATCCTTTCAACCTCTGAGAGTTCCTGAGGCTCATGCCCGATCACCGCCTGGTTTTCCGTCTACTGCCATCATACGGAGGCCCCGGACCGTTTTAGCTGCAACCCATGATACAGACGGCGGTATGAGTGTGTACCTCAAGCTATTCATCCTGGCGACCGACTGTCCTCTCTGCATTGCACCGCACGATACCCTGAGAAGCGTCCTGCAATCTGGTTCATCCCCACTGCGGCAGCAGCAGCAGAAGCAGCCTCGCTGGATGGATATTGGGATTGTTGTCCATAGAACCCGGAATACCTGACGACGACGATGATGACGGCATTTCATTTGCGCTGCAAACATTTGGATGACTTGTGCCTGCAAGGCAATCTCGCGTGCAGCATTTAATATGACCCCGATTGTGATTCTATGCAGAGTGAGAAGCACGCCGGCAACTATCAGCCTCGCCCGCACTTCAAAGAGGATAGAGCGCTTTATTTCAGATTATGTTTCTAAGAGCTCTGCCAAAGGCTTGGTCATAGGGCTGAGCGGCGGCCTTGACTCTGCAGTCGTGCTAAAGCTGGCGGTAAACGCACTAGGGCCAAGACGAGTGCTTGGCATTGTGATGCCAAGCGATGTGACGCCGGAGCGAGATACACTGGATGCGATAGAGCAGGCCAGGTCGCTTGGAGCAAGATACCTGCTAATAGACATTACCTCCCTCTTGCACAAGTATGCAGAGATCCTTCCTTGGTCTGACAAGAAGGCAAAGGGGAATCTGATGGCGAGGATCCGTATGAACATCCTCTATCACCATGCAGGGTTGAATGACTACCTTGTTGCGGGCACTTCTGATAAGAGTGAACTCTGTCTCGGCTATTTCACGAAGTTCGGAGACGGCGCGGCAGACCTGCTTCCTATCGCCGGCCTTTACAAGACGGAAGTGCGCGCACTCGCAAAGCACCTGATGATTCCAGAAGCAATAGCGGAGAAAAAGAGCAGCCCCCGGCTATGGGCCAATCACCTTGCTGAGACGGAGCTGGGCATGGACTATGAAACCATCGATCCCATATTGCGTCTCTTGGTAGACAAAAGGATGATGAAGAAAAATCCAAAAACTGTGGCAAGAAAGCTTGGAATCTCTGAAGAAAAGGTAGTTCGGATCAAAGAAATGATAAACAAGAGCGAACACAAGCGTAGGATGCCCGCAGGCATCTACTAGTGTGGCATTGTGTATGTAGACAGACCTTTTTTACGCAGTAATGCGTATTATTGTTGATTAAGGCTAAACCATGGTAGAGCCACAGATTGCGCTTCCCGCACTGGCAGCGCTAGTTGGGCTGTCCGCATTTTTCAGCGGGCTTGAAGTTGCACTCATCTCTCTTGAGAGGGGCCAGCTGAGGCGGCTGGTCAACGAAAAGAGGTCAGGATCTGCCTCACTTGCAAAGCTCAAGTCAAACCCCAGGAGAATGCTAGTCACTATCCTGCTAGGGGTCAATCTGGTTAACATTGGCGCGGCGGCTATCGCAACAGATGTTGCCACCGGAGTATTTGGCAGCCTTGGCCTTGGGATAGCGACAGGCGTGATGACCTTTATCCTGCTTGTGTTTGGCGACATTACCCCAAAGGCTTACTGCTACGCACACTCTGAAACGATATCGCTTAGGTTTGCGCGGGTGCTTTTGGCAATACAATACATCTTGTACCCGCTTGTAATCTTCCTCGAACTTGTGACAAAGGGTATGTTCATGGCAGTCAAAGTTGAGGACAAACCAAAAAAGCTGAGCGAGGCAGAGGTGCGGGCGATATTGGACATAGGGGTCGAGGAGAAGGTTCTGATGAAGGAAGAAAGGGAAATGATGAAGGACGTGCTCGAATTCCACGACACCAGCGTAAGGGCCATAATGACTCCAAGAAACAGGATGTTCACGCTGAGCGCAAGGCTCTTGATCTGGGATGCGCTTGTCCAAATAAACAACAGCGGGTTTTCCCGCATCCCGATTACTGGAGATTCAAAGGACAACATTGTCGGCATCGTCCATACGCGGGACCTGCTAAAGGCGGTCGAAACCAAAACCAGCTATATGATGCTAAAGGATGTGGCGAGAAAACCCCTCTTTGTATCAAAGGACATGCCGATAAGCAAGCTCTTGAAGGAGTTCCAAGGAAGGCACATCCAGATGGCAATAGTGGTCGACGAATTTGGAAGCACAGAGGGACTAGTCACTCTGGAGGATGTCATTGAAGAGCTTGTCGGCGAAATATCGGATGAGACGGATGTAGAGGACGAGCAGCGGCTGTTTAGGAAAACTGACAAACAGACTGTGGTCCTGAACGGAGACGTTGAAATCGATGATGTAAATGAAGCTCTGAACGTCAGTCTGCCAAAGGGGACGGACTACTCCACAATAAGCGGCCTCTTGCATGAAAAGCTTAAGAGGATACCAAAGCAAGGCGACAAGGTAACAATCGGCAATGTTGTGGTAACGGTTCAAGAGACGGACAAGAATGTTCCCGTGCGGATCATTGTGCAAAAACTGGGTGAAGAAGAAGGAAAGACCAAATCTTTTACATCAGAAACGCAATAGCGTTACCGCACTATCTCCATTACCTCCTCCTTTTCATTGATGCAATAGCAAACAGCTTTGCCTGTGTGCAAAATGAGTCCACCCGTGTAACGACCTCTAATTCCCAGAGTCTTGTGATGTCCTGACTGTGGCGGCCCCCTTCTCCTCCACACCGTCACAACAACTGTCTGCTGGAACAGCCAAACAAGCACGTCAAATTATAACGCTGTAGATTCTTCAGCATTAGCTGCGATGGACACAACACGCACAAGTTCCAAGCCAAAAAGGCCGCATGAAATTCCTTGATCAACCTTTGGTCTCTTGCAGATCAGTGCGATTGATAACTGACCTTGCATAGGTCGTCAGGGGCTTGTTGTTCTCATAGATTGAAGGGTATTGCACCTGTGAGAGGACCTGCTGCCCGCCGTCCCGGTCCACTATCCATTCCACAAAATCGATTGTAGCATTTGATGCGCTGCTAGGTAATCTGGCGTAGTAAAGTCCTGTGATGGGATACGAACTGTTCCCAATCATGCTGGCGTTCGCATAAATCACATCAGAATGGTTGTTGGTTCTTGTAAAGTTTTGAACTGTCAGTGAGCTGTTTACTGCTTGGTCAATGGAGTCCATTGACGGCAGAACAAATTCACCATCCGAATTCTCCAAAGCTGCAAACGTCATTCTAGTCTGAACCGCATATGAAAAATCGACGTATCCTATTGAGTATGGTGTAGTCCTCACCGTGGTTGCAAGCTCGTCTGGCCCCATAACTCTAACGCTATCTGCTCGCCACGTGACATTCTCAGAAATGTAATTCTCTATCAGGGCAAGGGTGCTGCTGTTGCTGCTTTCACGCACCACTACTATTCTCTCTGAAGGGAGATTCAGTCCTTTATTCAAATCCCTGATGGCCGGGTCGTTCCACCGTGTCACTGTGCCATTGAATATCTGGTTGAGCAATGTTGCGTTGAGCTTCAGACCTGACGGAATGTCTGGGAAGCTGGGCACATTGTACACGATGGCTGCAGCTTGGGCGCTTACAGGTATATAGCGCGATTCGGTAGAATCGTGCATTTTTCCAACAATTATCAAATCGCCAGTCAGTCGGGGCTCGTCCAAGTAATATCCGACCTCGATCCTTCCAGAGGTTGCCTCGTTATTGTATTGAGCTACCCATCGCTGAACAAACGGAAATGCGGACCTTGCAGACTCGACGTTAACGATTTCAGGCTGCGTGCCGTCAGCAACATTGGTAGGTCCGCCATCCTCATCAGGCGGCTCCTCGGCAGGTCTGCTCTGCAGCACTAAAGCTGTTGCTATGCCGATGGCAACCGCAGCAACTACTACTACAATGCCTATGATAGCGCCTTTTCTCTTGATCAGTACGATATATTGATCGCATGCAAAATTATTAAGAACTGTCCACCTCTGCTTGGAGAGGCGCTTTCTTTATGTTCTGTGAAGTGAGGAAATATAAGAACAGAGCTCCGCCAAATGCAACTGGATACCACCATACAACCCCGTAAAACGAGACCTGAAATGGGGTCATGACATCTTTGGGCCACTCGCCGAACAGGACCCAGTAAAACATGTCTTCGAGCCATATGAAATTCAGGATGTTGCCGGTTCCCCATAGCAACCCCTGCATTCTTAGGCTCCTACTCGTCCTAAAAATCAGCCTGTCAAAGAACGGATTGAAGCAAACTAGAATCGCCATCACCAGCATTACGACGTGGTAAAAGTAAAGCTGTCCTGCAAGATGTATGTTCATGGGGTAGGTCAACACGTCCAGACCCATAGGACTTGCAAGAAGCATGTGTTCTATCAAGCCGTAGATCATTGCAAAGATAAAGGTCGAAACTGCTGACGTGATGTTTACCGGCCTTAATGGAAATCTCTTTCTGGCATATGATGACATATGTGAATTTGAGTTAATTTACAACAACATCGCTATTATGTTTGCATTACTCTAGTAATCAAATTTCTCAATTGCTGAGTGTACATGTTTTTTCAAATATCTTTAACCTCTCATTTGAACTGATTTTGCTCGGACTCACCAGCATGACAACAACCGGCCTTATCCGTGTCCTGCGCAGGTATCGAGTCCCGATCGTTCATGGCTCTTGTCGAAAGAGATCAAAATTGCGTGCGGTGTCACTGCCGTCGCTGGTGTAAATTGGAATCACTTGGTTATACACAGGTAGGAATCTTGTGGACCCCGCTCAGTTCAGATGATCACGAGTTAAGGGACATTCACATCACGAGACCTTGTCAATCTGTAGGTCCTTTCCGATGTCGCACGTTCTACTGTAGCAATCACTTGATGGTGAAAAGAAAGAAGGGGTTGGGCATATTAATCGTCAGAAGTGCTCACTGATGTCGATACAAACATGCCGCTCTCAAATCTGATGTCATTGTCGCCGGTATTGATCATGGCAATGTCTGTCACGTCCTCGTCATCCTCAGGGATATCCACGTGGAAGACGCACCTGTCGTTGTCCGGATCTGACAACTCTGTAACATATTCTAGCTCAACCTCGGACAAGTCCGGCGCAACTCCAGCCACAACTGCAATATCTGATTCTGCATCATCGCCATCGACTTCACACGGTATGTTCAATGCTACGTGACTTGACTCAATCAAAGCCGGCGTAGAATCTACCAACAGGAGGAATTCTCCAGATCTGAGTGACTTTCCTTCAAGAGGTATTGTATCAAATGCCCTGATCTTCGAATCTGTCGCGGTCGCACGGGCGCCCAGCACTAGGGGGACTGCAAAAACCCCTGCGGCAAGGCCCACGGATACCGTGATGGCTAGAACCGCCAAGAGAGTAGTTCTCATGGTCTATTGGTTTTTATGTATCTTTTATGGAGTATGATGCAAGAGTCATCCAATTTCACTCGATGATATTACCAAAATCTTGTCTACTACTAAAAAATGATGTAATAATTGCATGGCATTCTAAAACATCCCGCCTATAGAGACACACTTTGGTCGAATTCTCAATAACGATTTCCTATTTTCTGCTATAGGGATAGTTTGAGGTACTTGATAGATGATATTGTAGCGCTGACCTCAATAGCTTGTTCTGGGAATAGACGACGTTGATCACTACGATAGAACTTGTGGCGTTATAGTTGCTTGCGATTGTTCTGATATTGATAGAGGGAGAATCGCTGACACGCACCTAACGCAGGTTGAAGTCCCGGTCGAGTGTCTCTTGAGTGTCGACTTGCACAATGCAATTTTGCCTGGTCGGCAGCATATTGAAGTCGAAAACTATCTCTGCCCAGCTATTCTGGGATGTGCTCTGGATCTGACAAGGCATGATTGTTTGGAACGTCCACCGTCTTGCATTCGACGATGACGGCTCTACATCTATAAGCTATAGAGGCGGGGGAGAGCACAGCTTGTTGCAGTAAAGGCGAATTCCAGACAGAGAACAAAACTAGATTGAACTCACCTTCGAAGGAAGCAGTGGAACTTTAAAAATTTCAGTGGGTGGCTGTGAACAAAAAATGGCCTACGCGGCCACGCTCAGCATGACGCTGTCCTTTTCCGACCGTGTCTGGTGCGGCACATCTCTTTCTCATTCTTTTATCTTTTACAATTTTCTACCAGAAACGGGGAAATATGATCTGCTAATAGTTATTTGTGCCCTACAGAAACATCCGCCTTTCATACAAGGCTGGGAGGCAGGAGAGCAGCAGCTACTATAGCAGCGGATACAAGCGCTGCAATGCATGCGAGCTGTTTTTGAAATGGACTGGGGCAAAATGCCCATGCCGCAGGCAAATACTGCGGACGCGACCGCATAACCCCACCTCAAGGCAAAGTTGAGAAGGAGATGGAAGAGTGATAATGGCAATACACGTTGAGCCGCTGGATACGAGTCATATCCAGCAGCCCAAGCGCACATGAGGGTGAATTAATTTCTCATAATGCTGGAACATGCTTAAAAGGTTTGTTTGCACCCTCAAGAAATGGACATTATTTCAGTTAACCTTTTAAATTACGGTTATCTTTTTTATAGAAGAAATGCTAAAAGAAACGGCCAAACACTCTAGGGGCATATTACTTGCAATCATTGCTTCCACGCTGATTCTCGGAAGCGGGATGAGTGCAGTATATGCACAAACGGCGCTGACTGTAGAGACAGACGCAGACAGCTATCAAACAGGCGACACGATCACGATCACAGGTCGACTGACGGCGGGAACGATCAATCAACCGATATTGATACAGATTCTTGACCCGCAGGGCAACCGCGACAGAATCGATCAGATTCAACCTGCGGCGGATGGATCATACAGCTATTCATTTACTGCCGGTGGCCTGATGAACACTAACGGCGAGTACAGAGTACTGGTAACATACAACTCACTCTCGGAAGAGACAACGTTCCAATTCACATCAACAGGTCAGTCCCAATGGAGACCGATCCAAGCCATGATTGGTGGTCAGTCGCATACGATCTACTACATGATCACTGGCGCCGGTAACAGACTGGATAGCGTAACTGGTGACGTAGACACTATCTCACTGCTTGCTTCGCTAACTGCGAACTCGGCAGGAACTCTGTCGCTCAGGTTCGACGAAGAAATATTCCATGCAAACAATGAAGAATATGTTGTATTTGCAGACGGAATATTTACAGAATACGACTACGAAGCATATAGCGCAACAGAGGACGTACTCCACATCGACTTTGAAGCAGGCACGACCGAAATCGAGATCGTAGGTGACCACATCATTCCAGAGTTCGGCGCAATCGCTGCAATCGTACTGGCTGTAGCAATCGTCGGAATAATTGTGGCAACTGCGAGAACAGGCAAACTCGGCAGCTTCGTCAGAAAAGACTGGTAACCGCAAACTGCGGTACCAAACCTCTTTTTCTCTTTTCATCATAACAATATTTTTCGAATCGATATCGTTGTCGTAGTGCAGAAAAACCTTCCTAGAACCAAACTCCCATATCGTATTCTGGCGAGAAGGTTCCAGCATTGTTTGCAGCTGTTCAATAACTCGTCATGCTTTTCTCTCACTGCAAGCGCAGATCATTGGTGGTTTTTGAGCTGTGTGTTGTACCTGGATCGGGAAAGCCCTGGGAGAATAACAATATCCCACCATCGTCGGCGAAATTTTTTGATCTACCTTTTAGCGATGGAAGCAGTCGAGTCAAAACTGGCAAACAAGCTACTTGCCGTACCTGCGCACTCTGCGCTGGTACGTGCGAATGGCCCTCATTAGATCTATCTTGCGGAACTCTGGCCAGAATACATCCATGAACATCAGCTCAGAGTATGCGCTCTGCCAAATCAAAAATCCGCTCAGCCTCTTTTCTCCGGATGTCCTGAGTATCAGATCTGGAGACGGTTGAGGCAGGTGGGACGTATACAAGCACGATTCAATCGTCTTTTCATTTATCTCATCCACATTTATCTTACCTTCCTTTGCCATCTGTGCTATCTTTCTTATTGCTTCGATAAGCTCTTTCTGGCCGCCGTATGCTATCGCAATATTTAGGAACATTTCGTTATACTCTGCAGTCGATTCCTCCAGCATCGTTAAAATCTCCTGCAGTTTGCGTGGCAGAAGCTTCTTGTCGCCTATGGCCTTTATTTTCATCCGGCGCTTGTGGACGCGCTCGTCGTCGTAGAGCCTCTGGAGCTTTATTTCCAATAGCTTGTAGATGTTTTCAAGCTCCTCGTCTTTCCTCTCTAGGTTCTCCGTTGAAAGGATGTAGAGCGTGGTTATCTTGATGCCAATATCGTGTATCCAGTTTAGCAGCTCTTCGGCCTTGTCCGCCCCGTGGTTGTGACCGATGGCAGGATCAAGCAGATGTAGCTTGGCCCACCTTCTGTTTCCATCAAGCACAATCGCAATATGGTTTGGCAGGGGTGACTTGAGTATCTCGGATTCTAGGCGCCTTTCATAGATGGAATAGATGCCGCTTGCTTGCAGGAAAGTTGCTGCAAGAGCCCTGCCTCCAATGTCTATGCCTGTCTGGAATCCCATTTCGTTTCAGCTCTTGCCCGTGTGTAGTTGCAGGCAATTCAATATATGTAATGCGTCACAAATCTAAGTTAAAAGGTCAGAAAGACTTCCTCGACTGGCTCTCTGACTCCCATCGCCCGAACCGACTTCTCAAACTCGCGTTTGCCATCGGACACCAAGATCTGCAGCTTACCCGCGCCGCTCTTCTTGGCCATTCTATAGAACTTGAGGAACTTTCTTACGTCCTTGGCCACTATCTGCGCGGGGTCGACGAACTTGACTGTAGGCAGCAGTGCATTGAGGTACGTCTTTACAAACGGCAGGTGGGTGCTGGAGAGCGTAATGACGTCTATCTTTTGGTCGACGTTGTCGCCAATCACCCTTGATATGACGTCAAATGTGCGCCGCTCATTTTCAAGATGAATGCCATGCTCTATCAGCTCTATTATGGGCGAGCAATTGAATTTTGTCACGAGGATATTCTGCGGCACTTCGCGTCGGATCTGGATCTCCAGCTCCTTGCTTCTGATGGTGCCTTCCGTAGCCATGATCCCGATGTGTTTTTTCTTGGTCAGCCGTGCTGCCTCCTTTAGGGGAGGCCTTACACCAATGATCGGGATGTCTGTTACCCTCCTCCTCACCTCGTCAAGCACTTGCACCGAGGGGGTATTTGAGGCGACCACGACCAGCTTTGGTTTGTAGCGCTTTAGGTAGGCTATGGTGTTGACAATAATCTCAAGCAGCTGGGAATGTGACTTGACCCCATAGGGAAAGTGCGCTCTGTCTGCAAAGTAGAGCAGGTTCTCGTTTGGAACCTCGCGCTTGAGCTCTCTTATTATGGATAGAGAGCCTATCCCAGAGTCAAACACGGCGACAGGGTTATTCGTCAACTGCCATCATCAGACGATTATGTAAAATAAATGTACGTTCAGAGTAATATTTGCAATAACACGACCCATAACTTGCCGAGAATTACCGTGCTACGTTTAAAGCACCCCTAGAACAACGAGTCTACAACTTGAGTATCAAGGGAGCAATAATAGTTGCAATTAGTATAGCTTTTGTAGCCGCGCTTGTAGAAATTTTTGCATGATTGTTAGTTAATGGTAACTGATTCTCATAATTTGCGAGCCGCGTCGTCTTAACCTATGGCAACGTCACAGTGGTGGCCGATGCCTAACCCTGCACACCGTGTTGACCAATACGTCATCTGGTCTTTGCCCTCCGAGAGAGAGTGTTTGTGTTTGTGTGTGCGTGTGCCTCTTTTCCTCACTTGTAGCATGTAGCACTTGGTTAATTCGCGTCGTGAACCTTGGCATGACAGATCGATTGGATTGTTCAACAGCGTTTAAATATTAGGCTAGCCTAATTAGGCTCACCTAATAAGGAAGTCTGGCGTGGCATCTACCGACAAGTCATCAAAACACCTGCCTGCCCGGTTGGATTCGCGCCGGGCAGGCCAAAACTGCTGATAACTGTCTAACTTTTCCTTATCTGGTCTATCAGATCGCCCGGAAGAACCTCTTCCGCCTTCTTGAATTCTACAGAATCGATTGGAGCATACTGCGGGAGCACATCAAATTTCTGTGGTTTTGTAATATCGTGCCACCCGAACTTGATGAATGTCTTACCGCCGTAGGTTTCCTTGAACTTGCGCATGCTGTCCAGACTGGAAAAGGACCTGTAAAGGGCATGGTTGATCTGGTCAGGGTCAAGTTTGACAGGGTATGCGATAAACTCGTACTTGGACGTATGTTCCAAAAGGATGGCATGGAACGGGAGATGGCTTGCTCCCATCACTCTTGCCCATGCACGCTCGGCACTCTGGCGAGTATCAAATATTGGAGCAATGACGTGCTGCTGGCTGTCCCCAAAGTAGCCAATGCCAAGAAAGTCTGAGAACTTTACTAGAGGGGCAGAATCCTGCAACCTGCCGCATTGGGGGCGGCATCGGTATTATAATGCTACGGCAATGTTATATCTTTGAGGATGCAACAATAATCTTGCAATGATGTTTCATAAGATAGGCGCAGTCATACTCCTTGTGTCGGACATGAAACGATCGACAAAGTTTTACCGCGACACCCTTGGGATGAAGCTGAAAAAGCAGTCAAAAGATTGGACTGAGTTTTCGGAGGGAGGTACTGTGCTTGCGCTGCATCCTGCAAGCAAAAAGAAAAAGATAAAAATTAACAAGAGCATGCTGGTTGGCTTTTCTGTCAGTGACTTTGACGACGTGATGAACGCCCTGAAAAAGAAAAAAGTCAAGTTCTTCAAAAAGCCAAAAGACGAGCCGTTTGGCAAACATGCAATAGTCCAGGACCCTGATGGTCACCTGATCTCAATAGTCCAGATGCCTCAAGAAGAGCTCTCGCAGATCCCCTATTATCACGGCTTTGCGCCGGCCTGATCTCGAAACCACACATAGACCGGAATCAGAGGGTGTGCAAGCCCTATTTCATTCGCGCCCTTTCTGTTGTAACAGGTCATGACCATCCTGCCTGCAAGCAACGGCCTGATGTCTGATGTCAGCTCTGCATCTCTTAGTGGGCCGTATAATTCTAAGAAATATTCCTGTTTGTAATACGCGACGTGCTGAGCAAAGCAGTCTGATATTATGGCCGGGTCGCCGCCTATTCTTCCAGCTGCTGATTTGTTTTCAACTGCCAATTGTAATTGTCTGTTGATATACTTGCTTCTGATGTACTCCGGGTCCAGCTTGCCAGCCGAGCTATTGAGGTAAATGTCGATCTCCTGTCCCAGCTGCGAAGCCGTGCGCTGTGCAAGATCGTTAACTTCTTCAATTTCATTCTCGGCAACCTTGCCGCTCTTACCGTAAAGGTACATGATGCACATCAGTTCGTCCCGCTCCACAAAGGGAAATGTGCGCTTGCCTGAGACAAACTCCGAAATGCGCGACGCGATGTCGTCTGGGAGCAGCATTGCCATGTGCGAGTCTGTGACTATCATGTGTTTATGTGCCGACAGAAATGACAAAACATTTATCATCTTTATAGCCCTATGCATCTCGCATGTCCCAAATCGATGCCACGAAAAAGATCTACATTATTGTGCACGGCCAGCGTCAGCTCTTAGAACCAATAAAGGATAAGCTTTCAACCAAGTTCAAACGCGAGAACATGGTGCCAGCGTCTCTTGACAGCGCCGGCGAGGTAGGCGAATACGTTGCGATGGTGTGGCCCCCGATGGCGTCGACAGAGGTCGTCATCAGCCAAATTACTGGCAAGGGTGACTCCTCCTCTGGCAGGGGCATGGGTGCGTGGGCCTCTGTCCAGCAGAAAGAAGTCTTTAGGATGCCTCTATAAGCTAACATCACTCCCGGGGTCCCGCGGAGTAATTAGCTAAGCTTATAGTTTATTGGATTATACACCCGCAATTAATAGCGAATCCAATCAGGGATTCGCAATGACTGGTTTCGATAAGAACTGGAGTAGTCAAAACAGGATGAGCGCCAGCGATAAGTTGAAGGAGTCGCTTAGGCCACAGGGTCCCCTCAAGCCAAGGATCGAGACTGCCGTTAACAAGCTGCAGTTACAGAATTCAAAGTTAGACGCTATGATTACAAAGCTGAACGAGAGAGACGCCTCGCTGTTCCGAAGGGTTGTCGATGCCATGCAAAGGCACGATGCTGACAGCGCAAAGGTGCTCTCAAATGAGCTTGCAGAGGTACGCAAAATCTCAAGAACACTGGGACAGGCCAAGATGGCTCTTGAACAGGTTTCAATGAGGCTATCTACTATCCACGACATGGGAGACGCGATGGTTGCACTTGGCCCGGCAATGGCTTCGATAAGGGGTCTGAGACCGAGCCTTGGAAGGTTCGTACCAGGTGCCGACAGCGAGATTAGCAACATGCAGAACCTGCTGGGTGGCCTCATGACAGAGTCGCTCCAGAGCAACGGCCTCGGAATCGAAGTGAATACTGGAAGTGGGGCCGATATCGACCAGATCATGATGGAAGCCTCAGCTATCGCGGAACAGGATGTGAACAGCAAGTTCCCATCAATTCCGTCGGGCAGCTTTAGGATTTCCGACGCAGAAAGTCAACAGTGAGTGTAAGCTATGGGCAGAGCACTAGCACTAGCAATCTTTGGTGCGATAGGGTTTGCAATAGGGTCCCTGTCGTACCTGGCAGCGCCACTTGTTGCAAACTGGTTGCCGTCGATAGTAATCGATCAGGCATTAGCGTTTGCATTGATAAGCGGTGCGGCCGGTGCTGCAATCAGCACTACAGTGGTGAGCGTGTGGGCAAAAAGGCCGTAAAACCCTTTACCTTCCCTTCTTTTCTTGTTCTTCTTTTTTTACCCCTTTTCTGTATCCGTGCGTAAATCCTGCGTCATATACTTTGGAATATTCGTATTTTGCAGGCGCGATCACATCACCCACGATTATCAGCGCAGTCTTGATAATCTTGGCATCTCTTGTCTTTTTCGCTATGTCGCCAAGCGTGCCCTTTATTATCTTCTCATCATCCCACGTTGCACGATAGACCACCGCGACAGGAGTCTTTTCAGTATAGACACCGCCCTTTAGCAACTCCTTGACAACGTCGCCTATCAAGTGGACGCTCAAATAGAATGCCATGGTCGCCCCGTGCTTGGCAAGCTCTGCTATCGACTCACGCTTGGGCACCGGCGTCCGAAACTCTGCCCTCGTGATTATCAGGGTCTGCGTTACACCGGGTAGCGTGAGCTCAAGGTTCAAGTCGGCAGCGGCGCCAAGTATCGCTGTAACCCCGGGCACTACCTTGCATTTGATGCCGTCCCTCTCTAGCTTGTCTATCTGCTCTCTTATTGTGCTGAAGAGTGCAGGGTCGCCGTCGTGGAACCTGATTGCAAGCTTGCCCTCTTTTGCAGAGTCGCGCAGTATCTGGTAGATCTTTTCTCTGTCGATCAATGCCGCGTCATACAACTGCGCGCCTTTCTTCGCATATTCTAAATTTTTCGGGTTAAAGAGCGATCCGGAATAGATTATCACGTCTGCACTCTCGACCAGCCTTTTGGCCTTGAGCGTGATAAGCTCTGGGTCCCCTGGGCCAGAGCCGACAAAATACACAGTATTAGTCTCTGGCATTCTTTTTTGCCACCATTATTGAAAAGTACTTCTCAGTCGGCCCCTTTCTTCCGCGCAGCTCTGACAGTTTCTTCACTTCCAGTATCTCTCCTTTGTCTGCCGATATATCCTGCGCTATAGCAATGGTCGCAGTGTCTGGAAAGCCGGCCTCGCTCAACGTCTCTATTACGCTGTCAAAGTAGCGTCCGTCTTTGAGGAAAATGACAGTGTCGCAGGCGTTTGCGGTGCGCCTGACCCTATCCATGTCGTAGCACGCCGGCACGATGGCGATTGTTTCTTCGCCCTCTGCCAAGCTTATTCCGGCCTTTGCAGCGATCGCAAACATCGACGCGATGCCCGGCACGATCTCGACTTCGATGTCCTTGTGGTTCCTCTTGAGCTCGCGGTGAGTATAGATCCAAGTGCTGTACAGCGCTGGGTCGCCAACTGTGAGATATACAACTCTCTTGCCCGACCTAACCGCTGCCGCAATTTCGTCGGCGTTTCGCTTCCAGTAGTCCTTGAGCGACTCTTTGTCCTTGACCATTGGAAAGACAAGGTTTGCAGTCCTGGCATTCTTGTCGATATATTTTTGAACGACGGAAAGTGCTATGCTGGGTTTGCCCTCCCTAGCGGTGGGTGCAAATATTACTTCTGCATTCATTATTATATTCGCAGCCCGCACAGTCAGCAGTTCAGGATCGCCGGGGCCGCAACCGACGCAGAAAAGCTTCATGGGTGCTGAACTCTCTCACTGCAATTTAAGTTATGGGTAGAGTTGCTCGCCAGTATAGCGATCGATAATCTTGATCGCTTTTGTAGGGCAGGTCGCCGCCGCCGCATGTATCTTTTCATAGTCGGCGCATGTCTCGCATTCTACAACGGCTTTTGGGTTGAGCCTCTTGTGCTTTTCGACGACAAAGACTTTTGGCGCCAGAGTCTCGCAGCTGCCAAAAGCCATGCAGAGTGTTGGCTCGACAATGATGTGGAACCTGCTCTTGGGAGTGTCAAGGTGATAAGGGCCGTTGAAAAAATCTGCGACCGGATTGTTGCTGCCGTCGACTCCGTCCCTGGCTACCTTCCACTGATCTTCGGAGTTGCTTCCAGTCTGTACAGGCTCTGGCTCGTATGAAGAAGGCTCAGGTTCTGGAGGATTGTCAAGCTCCATCCTGTCGTACTGGGATCTCTTTGTTTGATCAGACAGCACTTCAAAAGCGGCGTTTATCTTCTTGATCATTTCCTCTGCAAAGGGAGAGCTATTCCTATCAGGGTGATACTTGCGAGCAAGCTGCCTGTAGGCATGCCGGATCTCTTTGTATGTGGCCTTTTCTGAGACGCCGAGCACCAAATAATAGCCCTTGCTGTCGGTCAACTGTGAAATCTGGGGTAAATCAACTATTATGTCTTATTCCCTGCCGTCCGGTTGACTTGGCAGCTGGCTGGGTTGGAAGTTGTCCAATCGCAGACGAGCAATGACTGGAAGTACAGAATACGATGACCCTGTTGTTGTCTAGTTTTCAGCTAACAAGAAAAAAAGAAAGCAGGCATAACTCGAGGGTTCTTCCCTGTGGGGCAAGATATTATGAGGAGAGAGAGTGTGGCGGGCACAATACAATAGACTGCATCAACAGGGCTTCTTGCTTGTCATGCCCGTGGCTGCTCGTGCAACACAAATTCAATGGGGCAGTTAACCTGATCCGAGGGGCTATAGATCTACCCTGTTCCATGACATTACAGCCAGGTGGCAGGGAGAAGATCAAGCTGCTTATTGCGATTCGATAGGTAAGCGCCACATCATATCTCACCTGCCGAGCAACCGGGACCTTCCAAATATCGTAGCAAAAGGAAAAATATCGAGCATTTGAGAGCGTGCTTTACACTCGTCAGACAGGATGTCGACATATGATATTCGTGTCTTTGCATCATGGATCGGACTATGGCATGCTGGAGATGTGGCAACGGCAGCTTACCACTGTAAAGTCGATTCAAGCAACGAGCCAGCGCCTCTTGATGGTTGCCTGCTATTGTTGTTATTGTTTAGCCATCTTTCTGCATTCTTCGGCACAGCTGCGGCATGACTGGGCACATCTCTTGCAGTGTTCAACATCGTGTCTATCGCATTCCTTCGCGCAGGCATCACAAACATCGGCACACATGGTACAGAATTGCTTTGCGAACTGGCTGTCCATTGACATCAGTGCTGCTGAAGTCCAGCAGACAGCAGCACACTCACGGTTGATTTGGACACAGCTTGCCATCATTGTTACATCTTGTTCTCTGAGATCAGAAGTAGCACAAAATTCGCAGGCTTCGGCACATCTCATGCACGCGTCTATACAGCTTTGCCATTTCGAGTTCTGAAGCGTGACAGCGCTTCCCATGAAGCCATACGACCACTATTGTATTTAGTGCCAAGCTAGCATTTTTCAGAAACGGCTCGCTACAAAGAGGGAGGGTAGCTGCTAGTTGCTGATGCGGTGCAGAAAACAAGCATCATCGAGAAAAGTGGCGGGAGGGTTAGCCCAGCGGATAAATGAATCACTGTCCCAATTCTCTGACTGGCACAACTGCGAAAAAATGGCGACGCGCTATATCGTTACTACCACACAATCATCATCATGACGCTCAACCACAAGTTCTGCCTCCTGCTCAAGAGAGAAGCGAAACGCATGTGACTGCAAGGCTGCGTGAGTGCATCCATAACGGTAAGCGTTACAACTTGCTGCACAAGCTGCGTATCTAGTAGCCATCGTCTGATTCTCTTGGTACGCTCGGGAGTAACTGACCTTGATTTCTCCACGTCCACGCTCTGATGAGATTCTAGTCTCGAACCTTGCAGAGTATGGAGAGAGAGCCGTTGTAGGATCAGGTGGTACGAAACTTTAGTGCTGCCCATCGCATTATCATATCACTAGCGATAACCCTGTGAAATTCTGGATAAATTTAGCTAACATTCGCTCAAAAAGAACAAGCTTAAGAACAAGTGCTTATCAATGGTAGACGTATGGCAAAAGCCAAAGCCAAGAACAAGGGAAAGAAGGGAAAACAAGCCAAACTCTCAAAGGGGAAAAAGAAGGCAGTAGCAAAGAAAAAGACAGTAGCGGCTAAGAAGAAAGGTACCAAGAAAAAGGCGGCGGCCAAGCGTAAAGCTGCACCGCGGCCAAAAAGAACACGTACAGCAGCAGCGGAACCAATTTCAGCAGTCACCGAAACGACGGAGGAAACTATGGTGACGTCATCATCCGTTCCAGAAACATCTGGGGAGTTAGAGACAAGCTCGTCAGAGGTAGAGACTAATAACAGCGGATTCAATTCCGCCGAAGAAAGCAGTGACAGCACATCGATGTGAGTCCAAAAGGCCTCTGCAGCGTAGGTTGCGCAGAGGCTAGTGTCCCGGTCTATAAGCTTTCTGCAGTTTTGACTG
>JBIQJB010000020.1:0-40490 GCA_044507735.1 Nitrosopumilales archaeon | reverse complement strand
GAAAAAAGCTAGGACAGTCCTAGCTTTACGCATTACCCTAAGTTAACAGAGCCTCGTGATCTGAAAAAAAAGTAAAATAGTAGCGTTTGTGATCGTCGCACGGGAATCTTTGGAGCAGAAAAGAATCAATCCATACATGGAGATGAGATTCCTCAGAATCCTAAAGGAAGGCAAAATAAGCATAAGTCATCTTCAGCAGAAGGCTAATGTTAACCCAAAGACACTTCAGAAGTACGTCCAATATCTCCATAGCAAGCAGTTTGTCGATCTATATGTTGATGGAAGATTCAAAAAATTAACAATAACAGAAAAAGGGATGAAGAGACTTGACGAGCTAGAGAAAGTTCTGGGTTAGTTAATTCGGATACTCATTAACTGCTTTGTTGCAAAAATCTGAAATAAGCAAATGATGTTCGAAAACATGCATCAATAAAGGCTGTAATTCGTAAATTTGGCACTCGTTCTTGGTGCTGAAAACATTCAGAAATGACGATTTTTCTGAGTCAAAGTAATGATCGAAGAATTTTTAATAATAACATAATTGATTATCTCATAGGTGTGAACAAGAGTGCTAAACTATAATCCCGCACTCTTTTACCTTGGATATCTAAAGCCCAAGAATTTAGAATTTTTTCAAAATTGACGCCGGGGAAAAGGCAGGCGCAGATTGCATCCTACTCGTCAAGACTATCTTTGACAAAAACTTGGCAGGGGGGGAAGCATAGACAGGCTCGCAGACAAGCGAAAGTGGCATTTCAAAGCCTGCAGACGTGCAGTACCTGAGAAAGGCCGGCGCAGACGCGTTTTTTGCGGACACCATCATAATGGAGGCCAAAGATGTTGGCGCCAAAGCGGCCGAACTCTACAATTCGCTCAGATCATCCGAGCTCCAGCGTGGTCACACCATAGATCCGATCTAGCGGCAGATCTGGAATGGACTTGTTGTACATACGCGCTGTTTCAAAGATCTTTTCCATCATCATATTTCCTTTCACAAGATCAAGGGCCTGCTTGTTTGGCTCTGGAACATCGATGAAAATTCTGTCCTTTCCAGCATGGCTTGCCAGGCCAGACAGCAATTCCTGTGCGATTTCTCTGCTGTCTGCGAAAAGCGGCCCTACTTTAAAGCCTATCCGGCACGGGCGCAGGACTCCGTATCCCACAAGCTTGCCGTTTGCCAGATGGCCCAGAGCCTTACTTCCCTTCTGCTTGACCCATCTTGAAATGAAATTGTCGCGCCTTGTAGGAAACATCTGGACGTCGTACTCTGCAATCTTGCTTGTTTCAAGATTCTTCAAGTCGACTAGATTTTTCGACCTCGTCGGACATGTGAAGCTACCTGCAAACCGTAAGTTCCGGTAAGCGAATTTGAAGCCGTATTTCTCATAGTCTTTCTGTCTTGCGATTACGCCGTCAAGCCCAATATTCCTATCACCAAGATAATCAAGCGCTCTTTCCCAGATCTTTATTCCAAAACCGCGTCCCCTGTACTCGGGCTTCACTATGTACAGCCCCAAGAATCCAAATGAGCTGTCATACGCGACTGATGAAATGCTTGCAACCGGAACCCCTGAAACAAAGCCTGCAAAGAACCCAGACGGATCTGCATGGTAGAATGTCTCTGCATCGTTCAGGCCAGGGTTCCATCCTTCGGAGGAGGCCCACTGAATAGCGACGTCTAGGTCAGACTGCCTCATAGTTCTGATCACAAATTCTGCTGATCCGGACAAGCCGTGTGTTATATCGTGAATCCCTTAATACCCCTTTTGGCTGCCAGAATGCTTGATCTTGCTGTTAGGTACCTATCCTGCGGGCGTCAACTTCTGCAAATTTAGATAAGAAAAAGTTGGAGGGTATGACCCCTGCCCATGCAGCAGCGGCAAGAGGTTCAAGAAGCGCTGCCTGAGAGTGGCAGGACTTGCTTGGGAAAAAATTGCCGCATGGATGTGGCCGTCCTTAGTGCTTGCAACACTCGCAGTGGTTAGCCAGGCACATCTCTGCCTGTTCATCCATGCATTGCTGGCAATTGCATTTGTCTTCTGAGAGTACGTCCATGGGAATGGATTTAAGGTCGTACTTTATAAGGGCACCGATAACCTGCCGAATCTAACCTCTGAGCAGTATGGTTATCAGCCATTGACTTCTTCTGACAGTCTCTGGGAAGCATCATTCTCACCTTAGATATCTATAACATAGTATGGCACCCTTTCGTCATCCGTCATAATCGGCTTGGAGCCAACCCCTGATAGCGTGTGTCTCAAGAACGAAATGAGAAGTGAATGGATCTGGAGGAGGGGGATAGAAGATACCAAAAAAAGAACGGCAAGAGTCGAAACCCCAGTACCATCGCACAGGTCGGACAGCGGTAAGATTTGACGTAAGGACACATCAGAAACGGCAAGAAGGCAGCTCCAGAAGCTTCTGGAATAGACGGGGATGCTACAGTGTCTCTGCCAACGCAGAGCAATAGGCCGATGTATTCTTGGAGGGTGTGTTGTCTGTCGTCAGCTTGCAGTTGGAAAATTGGATCTCAAGGGATGAACTGCGCAAGACACGAGATACACTTGGGCCAACTGCCAATCACCGTACAGGCTGCAGTCTTGCCATAAGCTGGCACAAGCAAATACCGCGCCTCTAATTCTTATAACCACCTGATCCCTAATTGTCCTGCACATGAGCTCTATAGCAGTTGATTACTACAACAAGAAATTTGGCGACGACAAGTCTGCAGCATTTATCCACCTGGTAAGAGAAATCGGCGAGATCGCTTTTGCAATGGAAAAGAATAATGTCGAGCACGCCAAGATGGAGATAACCGAATCAGCCGCGCTTATGTATTACTTGGCCACGAAATACAATCTTGACCTCGATTCCAACATGAGCGCCGTATATGGTAGAAAGTTGGAGATGCTCAAGTCCAAGCCATGATCATCACACTCCGCGACGACCTGGACGCGATAACCCGGATTCTGGAAGAAACCTTCAAGATCGAGGGGTTCAAGCGGAACTACGACGAAGCCTTTGGAAAAATAGCGGCCATTCTCTACCGATACGGGATCTCGGAAAACCCTCGTAACCTGCGATTCCGGTTCATCTTGTGCATGCAGGAATTCTTTGACGGCATCCCACAGGACCAGTGGAGAACCAAGGATCCGGCGTTCGTCAAGCAGTCGGAGGATTTTGGAATTGCAAAATTCCGAGAATGGGTCATAGAGCAGGTCATCTAGACTTGTTCTTTGCGACCCACTGTTCGTACATCCTTATCAGCTCGTCAACGTCGCTGCCGTTTTCAGAATAGGTGACGATCACTCCAAACCTGCCTTTTGCGTCATGCCCTCTTGCGAAATACCCCCAAAATGTGTCTGGCAGCCTTTCAAAATTGGAACTATTTCTTGATACCCCAATCAGGTTCTTGGCGACTGTATCGACGATCCTGACCGCATCCTCTGCCTCTATCATGGCAAAGTCTAGGGCACTCTTGTCATTTAAAATACCCGTCGGGGTTCAAATAGGGTTTCTGCATAGTATGCCATGACGAATGAGGGCAAAGTGCGGCCATTTTGAAAGTAGATCGTATGCCAAGGCTCACTATGGGTTGTGTCGCCGATGCCATTCGAACTTTGCATTTCTGGTCGAGCTCGAGGAAAAACACGGCGAGGATGCCCTGGTGGAGTATTGGTACTCGCAGATATTGAGTAATCTGTCAGAATCACAGGACGGCACCTGCATTATCGATCATTTGATCGACTTTTACCAGCGCAAGCTGGTCGAGGTCCCGTCAAAGCAGCGCTACATCCGCAAGATGCTCTACATGCTGCGATCGATCAGGGAACCGTTTGATGCCAGCAAGCTTGCCTGATTGTCGCTACTAGCACTACTGCACCCTTTCCAATAACTCGAAGACCTTGTTCATGACAGGAGGCTCGCCCTGCGGGTCTCTTACATAGAGCGACGCGCAGCAGTTTGCAAACAAGAGCCTCTCGCGAGCGTCAAGGCCTGCAAGGTATCCTACAATGTCTGCTGCATCCCACGAGTCGCCAGCACCTGTGAGAGTCCTTGCCTCTACTCTTATCGCATGCACAAATTCACTTTCCTTTCCGTTCGACCACGCAGAGCCAATTCTTGTGTGCAGATCGGTGCTGATCCCTACTCTTTGCGCAACCATCTTGGCAGCTGCCTTGATTTCATTTGCATCAAAGCTGGCTCCAAGCGGATGCGCAATCCCCAGTGCGTCTGCAAGCGAGTTGCATTCATTTTCATTTATGCTCAGACAGTCGGTTATGTCTGCAAGCTTGGCCAGTGAGTTGCAAAAGTCTTGCTTTCTATTTTCAATGTCTGCAGGATCGATAAAGTGGAAGGCGCTTGGTGAATTCCTGAAGGCAAACTCGGCAAGCTCGGTGCCCTTCTTGTTGCTTGCCCAGTTGGTTATCACGACTCCGTCGGCATTTTTCAGAATGGCTCTGTCGGCTTCTGATCCTATCTTCTCTGGGCCAAAGCTGTCGTTGTCGCCAATGTCACTAACCATGACGTTTACTCTTGTTTCTCCATGCGGGAATTCAAACGAGGTGGTGAGGCCGCTCTTGCCCGTGCTTATCCTCAGCGTCACCCTCTCGCCAAATTGAGAGAATGCCTGCCGTATCATGGCAGCGCCTATTTCGTCTGCCACCGTGAACAATGAGACCTTGACTCCAAGCTTTGAAAGGCAATAAGCCACATTGACTGCATTGCCCCCCTTGACGTCGACTGTTGGCACCCCTCTGACGCTTCCGCCGCCTCGCTTTGCTTTTTCTGTCAGCGCGTCAAAGAATTTCTCTTTTGATTCTAGCCGTATTATGCGGTCGACGAAAAAGTCGGGCATTACAACTATCGAGCCCCCGACGACAAGGTGCCGCAGCTTTTCGATTAATGTCACGTATGCTCAAAATGGCTAGGTTGTATATGTAGTTTGAAAAAGATCGAAAAAAGGTAAAAAGGAGAAAGAAGAGGGATTCCTTCTTTCTTACTCCATGTCCATGCCGCCCATGCCTCCTCCGCCTGGAGGACCTGACGGCATCTTGGACTTGCTTGCCGCAATCACGTCGTCGATCCTGAGGATCATCGACACGACCTCTGTAGCAGATTTGATTATCTGCTGCTTGATCACAACAGGCTCCAGCACGTTCTGCTTGTACATGTCAGTCACCTTTGTGTTCCTGCAATCGACACCTGTCCATTTGGATCCCTTGCTCTGGCTTGCGCGAAGCTCTGTCATGGTGTCTATCGGGTCCATGCCTGCATTCTCTGCGAGGCTGAGCGGGATTACGTCCAGAGCATCGGCAAACTTTTGCACCGCCAGCTGGGCGCGGCCTTCTTGGCTGCTGGCCCACTGTCTCAGTTCGTTTGCGATGTACGCCTCTGGTGCCCCTCCGCCTGCGACTATGGCCGGATGCTCAAACACATCCTTCATGACCATTAGTGCGTCATGCAATGACCTGTCAGCCTCGTCGACAACCCTCTGAGAGCCGCCCCTGATCAGGATTGTGACAGATTTCGGGTTCTTGCACCCTTCGACAAATACCCATTTGTCAGTCTCTATCTTGCGCTCTTCGACTAGGTCTGCGCTTCCAAGATCGTCTGCTGTGAGGTCGTCAAGGTTGTTGACAATCCTGGCACCAGTTGCGCGGGACATCTTGGTCATGTCTGATTCCTTTACGCGCCTTACTGCCAGAATGTTGGCCTTTGCAAGGTAGTGCTGCGCAATGTCGTCGATGCCCTTCTGGCACAGGAGGACGTTTGCGCCGCTCTGTACTATCTTGTCGACCATGGACTTGAGCATGCGGTTTTCCTCTTCGAGGAACATCTTCATCTGCTGCGGGTCCGAAATCCTGATCTCTGCGCTCATTTCCGTCTTTTCGATTTCCAGAGCAGAGTTGATCAATGCGATCTTGGCATTTTCAATCCTCTTTGGCATGCCTGCGTGCACGACTTCCTTGTCAAGGGCAACTCCCCTGATCAGCTTTGTGTCGCGCATCGAGCCTCCTGCCTTCTTCTCAACTTTAATGTCGTCAAGGTCTACTCTGTAGCCACCTGCGTCTGTCTTTTCTGCGACCTGCTTTGCCGCGTCAACGACGATCTGTGCCAGCGTCGGACTGTCTTCTGATACCAGTTTTGAATCCATGCTGGTTCTTGTGATTTTCATCAGCATGTCCTTGTCAGAGATGTCGACCTTGACTGCAATCCTTTCCAATATCTTCAGTGCTTGCTCGGCGGCTGCGTTGTAGCCATCCACAATGACAGACGGGTGCACGTCCTTGTTCACCAGCTCTTCAGCCTTTTCGAGCAGGGCGCCGGCAAATACAACCGACGACGTGGTGCCGTCACCAACTTCGTTGTCGACAGATTTTGCGACTTCTACCATCATTTTCGCAGCTGGGTGCTGCACGTCAATTTCCTTCAAAATGGTGGCGCCGTCGTTTGTTATTGTCACATCTCCCAGCGAGTCCACAAGCATCTTGTCCATGCCCCTTGGACCTAGGCTGGTCTTTACAATTTCCGCGATAAGCTTTGCAGCAGTGATGTTGTTCTTCTGGGCTTCTCTGCCCTTTGATTCCTTGGTTCCTTCCTTCAAAATCAAAACTGGCATTCCGCCAGCAGTTGTTTGAATTGATGCCATACTTGCATATCACCTATTAGAATAATTACACGATTCCCCATGCGTCTTTTATAGATTTTGACTCATTGCGTCCCCAATTGCTTTTGCTTCTCGTTGAATTTTGCCCTGAAACGGGGGATGTTTATTATGAACCTCTCGTGTTTGCCTTCGCCCACCTTCTCAAGCTTGTCCCTCGCTTCCACCTCGAACATGACACGTCTCCCATCGACCGAGACCACCTTGGCCTTGAGGTATACCTCTGCTCCCACAGGTGTGGCTGCAAGGTGCTTGATATCTACGATCGTACCGACCGAGTCCCAGTCGGGGTCGCGCAAAAATTGTTCTTTGAGCAAGAGCCTGCACGTCTCCTCCATCTCCAATATCATCGAGGGGGTAGAGAGGACGTTTTCACCTTCCCAGAGAAAGCTTGTCGTCTGATTCGAGTCGACGGTTATTGTGCGCTCCTTCGTTGCCCCTATCCTCACCGCAAAATCCATTCTATAGCGATCATCCTTGC
This sequence comes from Nitrosopumilales archaeon, assembly GCA_044507735.1. Taxonomy (GTDB): domain Archaea; phylum Thermoproteota; class Nitrososphaeria; order Nitrososphaerales; family Nitrososphaeraceae; genus Nitrososphaera. The sequence goes on along the minus strand of JBIQJB010000020.1, from coordinate 33,342 downwards.
AGATTCATTAAAACCTGTGCCTGCGGGCGTCCAACTTTTTCTCCTTCTCTTCCTTTACGTGGTGCAACCTGTCTTTCTCGTGCAGGAAAAACCTGCCGCAGCTACTGCATCTGACAGGGCGGATCTTGTGGGCTTCTCTGGCATGCTGGACGAGCTCATCATAGCTTGCAAATCTCGCGCCACATTCGCTACATTCAGTCTTCTCTCGGTGGAAAAGGCCCATGGTATGGGTAAAGCTATCGCTGATTATAAAGCTGTATCATATAAAAAGAAAAGAGTTAGGCGCCGTTAGCGACTGCGCCTTGCTGCTGACGCAACCACGTAGGCCAGGCCTACAATCAGTCCGAAAGCCAGTGGGATCCATACAGGGAAAGCAGCCGGGTCTATTGATTGCTGTAACAGGGATTCGAACATACTACCGGAGGGGTTGGTAGTCTTGGTATATTAGATTTGCTGTTAATGCTGCCTCTGGGAGTGGCTTCTGGAGATGCAGATATACATTAAATTACCCTTTCGGAGCATCTGGTAGCCATATGAAGATGCAGAAGGAGATGCGCAAGTTCTGCCCCAAGTGTAAGACCCATACGGTCCAGTCAGTTGCCTTATATAAGAAGGGCAAGGATCGCAAGGTGGCAGAGGGCGCCCGCAGGCACGCCGAGGACAAGAAAGGCTATGGCGGCCAGAAATTCCCCGAACTCAAGAGGACTGCCAAGACCACCAAGAAAATGACTTTGCGCTATACCTGTAAGACGTGCCAGTACAAGACAATGAAACAGGGCATGAGGATCCGCAAGCTGGAGATATGAGGTGATCTGATATGAAGCGAGAAAGCATCATGATTCCAAAGCCGAGGAGCGCATTCCTGTCAGTCCAGTGTGAAAAATGCGGCGAAAAAGCCGTGGTCTTTTCGCACACGACAACTGACATCAACTGCAAGTCATGCGGGGAGCTGCTGGCACAAAAGTCTGGAAGCCTTGCCATAATCAACGGCAAGGTGCTAGGCGCACTGGACCAGTAATTTCTCCGCCAGCTCCAACTCTTCTTTTGTATTTACGTTGAGCGCCAGCCTCTTCCTGTTCATCACTATATAGCGCTCCTGCACCGCCACTTCTCTTGCAACTCTCGCCGTGTCGAAAACAGTGATGCCGGAGTGGCAGTACCGGCCAAAAACCACACTCGGCTTGACGCCTGTGTTTTCCACAAACTCCTTCTCAAGCACAATTGAGACGGCCGGCTCCTGCTTGCTGCAGGCAGTGTCGACAATGTCACTTATGGTCTGCGAGTCTAGCAGTGGTATGTCCGCCGGCACCACCATGACCCTTTCTGGTTTTAGTCTGGCAAGGACGAGAGAAAGGTCCTGAGGGTAGCCCTCCCCTGCTGTTTCAATTACCTCAATTCCCATTGTTAACATACGCTGCTTTGTGTTTGGAGAATTGGGCGAAGTTATAGTGACAATTTTTTCAAACTTGTGAGAACCGGCAAGAGCTGATACTACCCGTTCTATCATTGAAATGTTGCCGACCTTGAGCAGCGGCTTTTCAGTCTGCGCCTTCATCCTTGTCGCCTTGCCGCCACACATTATGGCCGCTATCAAAGGAAAGGCACCCCACCCACACTCACCACTGCCGTCGTCAGCGGGAGCGGGGGAACTGACGACAATACGATAAGCGACGACAGCCGGGTAATCTCATTCGATGCGCCAAGGACGTCTCCCGATATCCCCCCAAAGCTCTTGCCTGAGGCGTATTTCATAATCGTTGCGATGGCAAGCGAAACCCCAAGAGCAATCATGCCGGCATAATTGCTTGCAAGCCATACTATTGCTAGCACGATGCCTGTCGCTGCTGCTATCTTGCGCTTGTCTTTCATCGCTGCGGTAAAAGGCGAACTGAATCCTTCCCATGCCGAAAGTCCCCTGTTTGCAAGGTACACCATGACATACTTTGCAATCACCTCTGCAGTCACGATGCTAGCGAGAATGGACAAGCCAGACGGAAATCCTGTCTGGAACACGATTATCATGCCTGCGAAATACATGACAAGTGCTGCCACACCTGCGGAGCCGACGGCGGGGTCGAGCATGGCTTTGCGTTTTACCTCTTTGCCACCCTTTGCCATCAGGCCGTCTGCAAAATCTGCCAGCGCATCAGTGTGGTGAACGCCCGTTATGATCACGAGTGCGCCAGTGACGAGCAACCCTACCAGCAGCGGGTGCAGGAAGGGCGAGATTCCAAAGGCCATCCCGCCGATTATTGCACCTATTACGAGACCTGCGACGGGGAACAGATGCATGTTCTTGGCGACATAGTGTATGTCATGGCTTTGTTTGCCTGCCGGCAGTATTGTCAGGAATGCAAGAACGGACTGAACCGGCTTAAGGGATGCCAAGAATAATCCTCCATCCACCTGCAAGATACATGGCCGAAATTATGGGCGCAGAAACGCCGAGGCAGAACAACAGCGTGGTAAGCTTCATTATCGAAATGGCCTCCTTGCACTTCTCAAGCGTTGCCGGCTCTTGGTCATCGCCCAGCGCATAGTGGCCAACCTTTTCGAGCCTGACGCGCAGCGCGCCAGCCATTGTGGCCATCGGGTAGCCTGCGTTTGGGCTGAATGTCTTTGCATGGTCGCGCTGGAGCATGCTGAGCGAATTTTTCCAGTCGGCTCCAAGCATCCTTGCCGACACTACCATTAGAAAAGCGGTTATTCTCGCCGGAACATAGTTTGCAGCCGTGTCAAGCCTGGCCGACATCCAGCCAATGTCTTTGAAATATTCATCCTTGTATCCCACCATCGAGTCAAGCGTGTTTATCGTCCTGTACGCAAACGCTCCCGCCGGCCCCAATAGGGAGTAGTAAAAGATGGGCGCAGTTATTCCGTCAACCGTGCTTTCGCTTACACATTCGATTGTTGCTGACATGATGTGCTGCTCGTCAAGATCGTCGGTCTTTCTTCTCACTATCATAGACAGGTTCTGACGGGCGCCAACCAGGTCGCCAGCTTCCAGGCATGACATGATCGCCTTTGCGTGCCTTTCCATGCCTGTGACTGCGATGGCTATTTTCAGCACTATTGCAGAAGCTATGATCAGTGCAATTATGCCTCCGAGATACACCATGCTTGCAAATACTGCAAAGTGGATTGCGAGGCCAACTGCCGCTACTAGGGAGATTGCAAATATCGTACCCTTTGCCCTCTCTGCTCCTCCCTTTAGACGGGGCACAAAATGGCCGATTAGCCGGCCAAGCCATGCCACCGGATGATACCTATTTGGAGGGTCGCCAAATAGCAAGTCAGCGCTTATCCCTGCAAGAAGCGCCACAAGTAGAGTAGCCAGTGCTTCTATAGCCCGATGACCTCCGTTATTTTTTCCATATCTGCACTCTCTCTTATCGCCTTTGCAACGAGGTCTATCTGCCAGTCCCAAGCTTCGCGGGGGACATCATCCGCCTTTCCTGCCATGCCGCCTACAAGCGAATCCTCCTCTGGCAAGTTGAACTCGATCTTTGGTATCACCCCAAGAATCCTCTTTTTCGTCATCTTTTGCACTTCCTTTATCGCTGGTGCGAGGAGGGTGATGTCGCCCCTGAACTGGTTTATCAGAAATCCCTTGACAAGGCTCCGGTGGGCCGGCTTTAGCAACTGCATCGTACCAACGATGCTGGCAAAACATCCGCCGCGTTCAATGTCTGCCACAATAAGCACTGGAGCTCCGACCTGTTCCGCAAGGAGCATGTTGGCAATATCGTATTTTGCAATGTTGATCTCTGACGGCGAGCCTGCACCTTCAATCACCACAACGTCGTTTTCGCTCCGCAGGCTGTCAAGAGCCTTGAGCGCAATGGAGAAGCCGTGCTGCATGACAAATTTCTCATAGTACTCCTTTGCGTGCATCTCAGAGTACAGCCGGCCGTTCAGAAACACCATGCTCCTGTATTCCCCAAGAGGCTTGAGCAGGATTGGGTTCATCCTTGGATCCGGCTCTTTCCTAGACGCAACTGCCTGAATCGCTTGCACCGATGCCATCTTGAGCCCGCCCTGAGCCGAATAAAAATTGGACGACATGTTTTGTGCCTTGAACGGCGCGACCTTGTAGCCCCTGTCTGAAAGCAGTCTACACAGGCCGATCACCGTGGTGCTCTTGCCAGCACCAGAAGAAGTGCCCTGCACCATCAAGAGCCTGGCCTTCCTAGCCATCAGCAAATCTCTCCAATGCCTTCACCAGGCGAAGGTTCTCGGCATGCGTCTTGACTGCGACCCTGACATGGTGCGAGCCCATGCCTGTAAATGTGCTACAGTCCCTGACAAGCACACCTGACTTTTTCAAGAGTGCATCTCGGAACTGCGCAGAATTCCTGTCCTTGAGGTCGATAAGAAAATAGTTAACATCTGATTCCAGCGGATTGAATGATTCTAACCTGGCTATGTGGTCACGCAGAAATTTGCGTTCCCTCTTGATAACTGCCCTCGTTCTCTGAAGATATTTTTTTCTGTCCGAAAGCGCAGCAACTGCCGCAGCCTGCGCCAGACCGTTTACGTTCCAGGGGATCTTGTTCATGGAAAGCTTGCCTGCGAGTGAAGGGTTGCAGACGCTATAGCCCACTCTCAAGCCAGCAAGGCCAAATGACTTGGTCAATGATCGAAGGATTACAAGATTGTCAAACTCTTGCACTCTCCCGACCATGCTGTTGGCATCAGGATCATCTACGAGCTCGATAAAGCACTCATCAAGAAGGATCTTTGCAGAGCTGTCAACGTTTTCAATTATCCTTTTTATTTCGCTAGTGGCAAGCGTGCCCGTCGGATTGTTTGGATTGCACAAAAAGATCGCATCCGCGCCTTTCGCTTTTTCAATAATTTCATCGGCATCAAGCTTGAAACAATCCTGAAGGGTAACGAACGTTACTCTTGCGCCTGCCTTTTGCGATGCAAGTTCGTACTCGCAGAATGTCGGCGCAGGTATCACCACCTTGCCCTTTGCAAACGCTTGAGCAAACCAGTAAATGATCTCCACCGCGCCATTGCCGACGCTAATCCAATCCCTGTCAACGTGCAAATAGGATGACAGGGCATCCTTTAGCTCTCTGCATTCTGGATCAGGGTACATTGGTGCAAGGGACTTGGCGTTTCTTTGAATGGCATCTATTGCCTTTCTGGGGGTTCCAAGCGGGTTGACGCTTGAGCTGCAGTCGACTCTGACCAGCGCGGGGTTGACCGAGTAAATGCCGCCATGAGAACACGAGCCCATACGCTCGCTGACAGTCTCTTGCCCCATCCCAAGGCAGTGTTGGCGCCAGCTATATTTAGAATGTTTGTACATGCCCTGCGCATATGCGCCTCTCCCGCGTTTCCAGTCCGGAAGCGTCTACTGCTGCTGACTGGCTGATGATACCTGATGGAAAACTAGTCAGCATTCAACCTTGGGCTGCGTCAAGAATGGCCCTGGCCTGTTTGTAATGCACGGCATCGATCATCCTGCCCTCCAGCCGCACGGCACCCCTGCCGCGCCCCTTCTCCATCGCCTCTCCCAGGGCCTGCACCACCTTTTTAGCCCATTCAACTTCGTTCTTGCTTGGCTGAAACACATTGTGCACGGGCTCTATTTGGCTTGGATGGATTATGCTCTTGCCTGAATACCCGAGGCGCTTTGCAGCAGTTGCATCTCTGACAAGACCCTCGGTGTCGTCAATCTTTTGCCATATTGCGTCTATCGCCTGTACGCCGGCAGCCTTCGCATCAACGGGAATTTTTGCTCTGGCGAATGCATAACCGGTCGGATCGTTTTCGTCGTAATCGAGCCCCATATCATACAAAAAGTCAAACACACCAAAGACAAGCGCGTTCACCCTGTCATCTGCACTCGCTATCTGGTAGGCATTAACTACTCCGCTTGCGGTTTCGATCGAAGGCAACAACGATATCTTGCCGGTCCGGTTTTTCTTCTCAAGGACAGCTACCTGCTTTTTTATCCTCGTCATTTCCTGCGCGTGGTTGACTTTGGGGATCACGATTCCGTCGATTCCCTTGCGCACAGCAGCCTTGAGGTCGTCTGCTATCAGTCCTGATTCTGGCGAGTTTACCCTCACGTACACCGGTCTGGTGTATTCCTGCCGGTGCGTAATAGCGTCGGTTATTATCTTTCTTGCAGCATCTTTTTCATTGACAGGGACAGAGTCTTCGAGGTCAAAGCAAATTATGTCGGCTGCAAGCATCTTGGCCTTTTCCACAAAGCGAGTGCTGTTGCCGGGTACAAATATCAGGCTTCTTAATAGCGTCATATGAAGACAAAAAGGGGAAGAAAGAAGGGATAGTTTAGAGTTTCTGTGGAGTCGTCAGTATCTTGCCGAACTGCTGGGCCTCTGCCATCATGACGTGGCCCTTCACCATATCGGAGAATGGCAGGACTGTGTCGATCACCGGGTTGATCTTGCCCTTGCTGACCCAGTACATTACTTCTTCAAGCTCTGCCTTGGTGCCCTGTGTCGAGCCAAGCAGGTTAGTGCCCTTGAAGAACAGGTATCTGAGGTCGATCGTAGAGTCATATCCTGTCGTAGCGCCAGTGGCGACAAGCGTTCCGCCCATCTTGAGAAGGCTAACTTCCTGCGGGAAGACTGACTTGCCGATGTGCTCAAAGACTACGTCAACGCCGGATTGCCCGAGCTTCTTGTTGATTTCTCGCACCTTCTTGTACCAGTCTGCTTCTCTGTGGTTGACCACATAGTCTGCGCCAAGCTGGAGGCATTTGTCCATCTTGTCCTTGTTACCTGCAGTTGCAATAACCGTGCAATTGTAAAGCTTGGCAATCTGGATGCCTACCATGCCTACACCAGAACCGCCACCCATTATGAGGACAAGCTGTCCCGGTTTTATTTTGGCGCGGCCGACAAGCATGTGCCACGAGGTCATTCCTACCATAGAGACTGCGGCAGCCTGGTCAAATGAAACATTGTCCGCGATCTTGACCACGTTGACTTCTGGAAGATGTGTGTATTGAGCAAAGCCGCCCCAGAGCGGACCTGTTTGGAATCCCCAGATGGTACGGTCGTTGCAGTCGTACTCCCTGCCAGAGGTGCATGCCTCACAGACCCTGCAGCTCATGTTGGAGTGCGATACTACCCTGTCGCCGACCTTGAGCTTCTGGACGTCAGAGCCGACCTCAACAATTGTCCCTGCCGCGTCGCTTCCGGAAATGTGTGGAAGCGGGGTCTTGATTGGCTCACCCCAAATGGCCCAGAGATCATTGTAGTTATATGCCGCACTTTCAACTTTTATCAAAACTTCATTTGGCTTGATCTTAGGAACGTCAATATCTTCAATCTTGACGACCTTTGTCGGGTCTTTATTGTATTCTCGGAATACTGCTGCCTTCATTATGCCAAAAGCTCGTACCAGACCTTAAATAGTTAACTCATTCCCGGCCTGCAAAATACACACACATATACGCTGCTGCCGTTCAGCGCCTTTCAATCTTGAAATCTTTTCTTGGCTGCTGGATGCGGAGCAAGAGCTGCTTCAGCTCCTCGTCGCTCAGCGGCCTGTTTATCCTGCCAGAAGAAGCCGCGCTAATAAGATAGTTCTCAACGGCCGTCGCGAGGTCGGGCTTGACCATCCTGATGTTCATGAGCCTTTGCCGGGCCTGTGGATCGAGCACTACCATCAACACACGCTGGCGCATCGCTGCAGCTTCAGCTTCGCGCCTTCTAGCTTCTTCGTCATTTGGTTGATTTGGCAGCGGGACTGACATGGCCACTATGTGTTATCACGCATAGCGCTGAAGCTGGGGTACCGCCTTGATCAGCTCCTTGTGGATCTCGGTAGCAAGCCTGTCCATCTTTTTCATGCCCTCGCTTGAAATCAGCCTGCCCTTGCCCTGTACCTTTACGATATAACCAGAAGCCTCTAGCTGCTGCAGGGCCTTCCTGACGATCGCGCCACCTGCGTCTCTGTGGTGGGCCAGGTTGTATCCGACCTTCTTCCTGCCACCATAGGATACTTTCAGGTCTGCAACTCCAAGAGGGCCGTGAAGGTAAACTTTTCGCAAGATTGAAGCGCACCTTGTGTACCACCAGTCCTTGTTCTGTGGTATGCGCATGGCGTGCGAGCCTGTCTTGACAAACGCCGACCAAGCCGGGGCCTGTATCTTCTTGTCATTCTTCAATTGTTCAGCCAGCTTGGCGATCAGCTCGTCAGCCGGAACATCGTAAACCTTTGCCATATTGGTATCTCGGATTTTTGCTCGAGCCCTTATAAATCCTTATTCCGTCGCCATTATCTTTCGGTAAGTGTGTCCACACCTCAGGCAGGTTATGCGGATGGCTCTCGTCTTTGCTCTGCCCACCCTCACGCGTGCGCTTCTCCCTGGCACGATAAACGCCTTGCACTTTTTGCAAAAGAGCTGCCTCGCCTCGTACGGGAGCCGGACACGATAGCGCATCGCTATCTTTTTGGCCAGCCATGCCTGCTGAGCCGCAAGATCGGGGTCCTTTTCGTGCAGAGCGTTCTGTATCAAGATGCTGATTCGTTCCCTTGCTATCTCCTTCGCTTGCGCCTTGGCGGACACTACGTGGGCAGCCAACGCCAATCTTCCAGATAAACTGTACACTGCAACTGTTAATTAATTTGGCAAACCATTATCCTCATTGACAAGTGTAGACGAGATCGAGCGGATGGCAAGGAAATATTCGCAGCTGAAAAAGAGTGGAAATGATTCCGAGCTTGGACAGCTTGGAGCCCGCATCGTTGAGTCGATCTCGCTTCCCACATTTTCGCTCCTCTTGAAGGAGGAAGCGCTATCCAGTGACGGGACGACAACCTATGTTTATGAAAACAACGCGACCTATCCAGAGCTGTTTGATTTTTTGGGCGAGCTCTTGCATTCGAAAATACCAATCCAAGTCGGGAGTTCCAAGTTCGGCCCCAGTGAAATAATTGTTAACAATGCTGACAGAAGAGAAGCTAGCAAAGAGTTGGGGAGGTGCGTCGGAGAGTTGAAGAAGCTTGTGCACGCTAAAAAATCTGAGATCTTGTCCAAACGCGCCGCCGACGCTCCTTAATATACGGGGCATTTGGTATCGAGAAGTACGATAACACTTATCATCGCCGAAGCTGCGCTGGAGACCGTCCCACAAGAGATCTTGGGGCATGCATCTGTAAGGAACCATGCGCAAAGGCTTGGTCTGAAACCCTCCGAGACTTTGCTGGATAGGAGCTATCACCACGCGGCGATGAAGAAACTTGAGAATGCAAACAAACGTGGCAGGCCTGACATTGTTCATTTTGCGCTAATGGAAGCACTTGGGACGCCGCTCTTTATGAAAGGGATGCTACGCGTCTATGTCCATACGGTAAACGACAAGCTGATCGCAATAGCAGATAATCTCCGAATTCCAAAGTCGTATTTTAGATTTGAAGGACTGATGGTGAACCTGTTCAGGGATGGTGTAATAAAGAGCGACCAGGGAGCGGTGCTAATGGAGCTCTCTGCTGGGACGCTATCCGACCTGATTGGCGCGATAAGGCCGGGCAGGGTAATCGGCCTGTCTGTCACAGGAGTGCAAAGCACAGCAGAAAGGGCAGTGGCCGACAATCTGTCCTCTGGAAAAGATGACTGCGCGTTCGTGATAGGCGGGTTTCCGAGAGGACATTTCTCCGAAGCCACTCGGACGCTATTGAACCTGAACTATTCTATCAGTGATCTGGGGCTTGAGGCGCATGTGGTGGTTGCAAGGGTGCTGTACGAGTGTGAAAGGCGGATCCTGCTATTTGAAAAAGGCATCCACCATGAAGGCGATGAAAAGAGCCGTCAGGTAGGGACTTGAGAATTTGAACACGGTCCATGAGGCCTTTTCGCTGGGCTTTACAAGGAGCCAGATGGACATTGCGACCATCGCGACTCCAAACACACTTGCAGTAATCAGATAGATCAGTCCAAACTGGTTGAAAAAGAACGGCAGGATGCTAAACACAACCATCATCAAGGTGGTGCCGGCAATCACGCGCACAGAGGTCTTTTCGGTTGATACTACTGGAAGCATCGGTACCCGTGCAATGGTGTAATCCTTCTTCACGTGCAGCGCAAGGCTCCAGATGTGAGTCGGTATCCAGAGGAATACCAGGCCGGCCATCACCAGGCCGATCTCAATGTTCATGGTAGTTACAGCCACATATCCTATCAGCGCCGGAGCTCCGCCGGAGAAGCCGCCAAGTATGATATTTGACTGGCTTCTTCTTTTCAGCCACTTGCTGTATACGATAATGTTGTCAAATAGTCCAAACGCCATTAGTCCGAAGGCCCAGATGTTGATGAACCAGGCACAGACAAGCGAAATCGCAGCGAGGATGAGGCCAAAGGCGAGCGCATTCCGCGGTGATATTCTTCCAGAGGGTATTGGCCTGCCTTTCGTGCGCTCCATTATCGCGTCAATGTCTCTGTCGTTGTATCCCGTCAGCGTATCGGCTGCCGCGGATCCGGCTGCCACTCCGCCAATGAGCAGGAGCCACGTTAACGGAGCGATTGGTTCGTCAAACAGAAATGACGCAGTGAGAGCTGCTCCAAATGCCGTAAAAACGAGCAGGTACCAGATCTTGGGTTTCGTGAGCTCATAATAGTTTTTGAGCCGGTTGCCTGCCGTTATCTGGTGAGTCGTCAATTGATGACCGCGAGGGTAAAGTGAACTAATTGTTATTTATATCATTACTTGGCGATAGATGCAGGATAAGCCAGCTCGCGGCTGGTCTTGCGCATCTCGATAAATGTCTCTGTCTTTTGCACGCCCTCTATCCTACCTATCTTTTCAGAAATAATCTGATGCATCTCGTCAAGCGAATGGGCGTTCATTGTAACCAATACATCGAATCTTCCTGTGACCTCTGCTACCTCCCTCACTTCGGGAATCTTGAAGAGCTCGTTCAGCACGTTGTCCCTTAGCTTGGAGTCCATGTTGATGCCTGTTAGCGCCCTTACGCTAAAGCCGAGTGCCTCGTCGTTTATTATGATCGTGAATTTCTTGATAAGGCCCCGTTTTACCAGACGCTTTATCCGACTATAGACCACAGAAGAATTAACATTGATCTTTTTCGAAAGTTTTGGCACGGAAATGCTTGCGTCACGGGCAAGCTCGGCCAAAATTTTCACGTCAAGATCATCGATTCTTCCCATGCAGGAATTCAGTTAGATCAATAATTTGGAGCTTAATAAACCATATTAATTGCAACTTTATCAGATTAAAGAAAGAAATTTAGAGGATGTTGCGATCCTTCAAGAGTTCGGCAAGTAGGATGGCACCCTTGGCCGATCCCATCTTCTCGTTGTGCGACAGGAGGACATATTTTATTCCATTGTCGAAGGCAGTGTCCTTGCGTAGCCTTCCTACCACCGTTGTCATTCCGTCGTTGAGCTCTCTGTCAATCCTCGGCTGTGGCCTTGTTGGATCGTCGTGCACTACGATATAGTCTTTTGGAGCTGTCGGCAGGTTCTTTATAGACACGTTCTTTGAGAATTTCAACATCTCCTTCTTGACCTCTTCTGCCTCGGCTGTCTGTTCTGTCTCTACAAAGACGCTCTCGGTATGACCATCTAGGACCGGGACCCTGGTGCAGGTGCAGCTCACCTTGAGGGGCGCAGATGCAATAGAGTCCTTGTTCAATCCGCCCAAGATCTTTTTCGTCTCAATCTGCACTTTTTCCTCCTCCTTTGGAATGTATGGGATTACATTGTCCAGTATGTCGAGTGCGACTACGCCCGGCGACCTTCCTGCGCCTGACAGGGCCTGCATTGACGTCATGAATACTTTTTCAATCCCGAACTTGTCGAGGATTGGCTTTAGTGTAATGGCCATCCCTGTCGTAGTGCAATTCGGCAGCGGTGCAACGAACCCCTTCCAGCCTCGGTTCTTCCTCTGAATATTCAAAAGCTCTGCATGACTGTCGTTTACTCCTGGTATGAGTATTGGGACATCGGTTTCATAGCGGAATGCGGCAGCAGTGCTGATCACGGGAGTGGTCTTGGCGAATTTCGGTTCAACTATTTTGGCATCATCAGATTCAAGCGCAGTAAATATGAGATCAAATTTCTCCGGCTTTATGTCGTCAACCTTGCTAACAACCATGTCCTTCACGTACTCGGGTACTTCTTCCCTGTTGTGCCAGCGCAGAATACCGGAATTCGGATCGCGTATGGCATCGATGTATTTCTTGCCGGCCGATCTTTCAGAAGCGGCCACCTGTGTCAGCTCAAACCACTTGTGCTTGTTGAGGGCGATAATGAATTCTTGCCCCACAGCACCGGTGGCTCCAATGACTGCTACCTTGAGCATATGAGGCGGAATTTGTGAACGTAACTAATAATCGTTATTGATGTTGATTTCCGTCAACTGCAGGCTGACGAGTTTTGAAAGTGTCAATTGACAACAACCACTAGTTGGAAGTATGGAAAATGACTAACATGCTACGCTTATTGTCAGCCAACAATGGGAGATTAAACAGACGCACAAAATATCATCAGATGATGTTTGTTCTGCGTTGGACTGAAGGACCTGACCAATGCCGACAGAGAGACCCATATCCAGAGAATCACGGGATGCATGCAGAAGAATGTCTTGTTATCTGCTTTTCAATTGCAAGTGCAAACAATCGTCTGCCTGTCTGGATATTTCCGGCCTACTGGTGCTCAGGATGGTGGATTACTACAGAAGCGTGCGGGCATAGTCATCAACCCTGGAATCAAGGCACACACCTAGTATCAGCCATGAAAACCGAACGTCCTTGTTTGCGATTCGACAAGCGGATCGCAGCGCCGGACGTCTCCAAGCCAGCGGAACCCTAACGCTGCATAATTCTCTTGCCTGAGTGATCAAATGTAAGGACCATCCCACACTGGCTAGGCCTGCGTTGACCTATGATTTCTGATCTCTGTGCAGGATGCGCAGGGGGCCTTAACAAGGGTTCGATTACGTTGACACCGTCTTTCTTTTTTCAATGACTGCTGTGCTGATGTCGATGCTCTGCCAAATGACTTCATAGCCCAGTCTTTCAATAAGCTCTGCATGATACGTCTCCGGGATGCCGTTATCTGAAAGAATCGCACATGCGTCGCTGAAAGTTTTGACTCCGTTTAGGAGCGATTCAAGCTCCTTGACCCTGGCTTTTGAAACAAGGCAATAGTATTGTGGCTGCTGCCCTCCTCCGCTGCCGACAGTAATGTACCGGTCACCATGGTCTCTTGCAGCAATCTTGACCACTACGTCGATAGGGAGGTCATACTTGTCTGCGAGGTCTCTGAGCGGAACGATATCTAGTGAGCGATCCACTTCTATTCTCAGGTTGGGGTCTTTGAGTTTCCTATCGATCATCTCTCTGTCCAAATCCTTTAGATGATCAAGAATTGGGCGTATGGGGACAGAGTCATTCTTGTAAAAGATCAACCTATCAGCAGGAATCAAAGAGGTGAAAGTTGTAGCTTGTGAAGAAGATGGGGAGATCTTGGAGCCGGCAAGCTCATCATTTATGGCTATAAAGAGATCGATTGCAGTTGTCGCCACCGTCGCATCGCTTTTCGTTACGTAACGGTCAGTGCTGTTATTGCGGGTTCCAAAAAACTGCTTTACCTTCTGGAGTTTTCTTTCCAAATATTCGGGTGTCCAAAATCCAACGATTTCTAGGTATACCCTGCTTCCATACTTTTCAATCATGAAATCGGGAATGAATGCCTTGCCATCGGCAACAATCAAAGGGTCTGGCTCCCTTACAAGCTTCCACCCACTTCCCTCTCCTACTACTTCATTGAATTTGCGCGCAAACTTTTCCTCCACCAGGCTATCAAAGGAATATTGATCCTCTAAAGTTGCCGGCCATGCCTTTTGACTGTCTTTGTTGTAGTTGTTGTTGTCGTCGCCTCTTGATGCGTAGAAGGGTTCTGCCAAATGCAGAGATGCCTGCTCGTCTTTGGAAATTTTGAATTGATATAGCTTCCTTCCTTGCGTCATTGTCTTTCTGATTACCCATGCATCTATCTGCCAGTTGACACTTTCTTTTGGAAGCACTATGGATGGAAGCAGCTTGGCAAGCGACGTCCCATACCTATCAGTTAGCTTGAAGAGGCTAAGAGGTCCCTCTAGAGTGCAAACCAGGGAAGTGGTGTTCGTCTTGTTGTCACTATGTTCGCTGCGGCTTTCCAGATAATACATCAACCCGAGCCTCTTTACATTCCTCAATATTCGCTTCCAGTTTGTCCCTCCTGAAACGCGAAATTCCATTCTTGTTGCGTTGAAGAGTAGGGTTTGTATGAGCGATAGGTTGTACCAGCCAACCAGAGTCTTAGCATCGATATCATCAAAGCGTTCAAAGATCAGATTATCATCCAGATCACTCCACATCATCTTCTTGATGTCGCCTGACGAAACATGCAGCTTTTCCGATATCGAATTGATAATGCTCTCCCTTTCAAGATCAGTCAACGCAAACCCTCTCCTGGACGACTCTTCGAACAACATCCTTCTGACATCAATTGGGTTTACAGCCATTGCAGTAGCACGAGTACCGCCGCCTGCAGGTAATGCTGTGCCGCCATTGTCCGGGATGCTGCCACTGATTTGGGAAGCAGCATTGAAGGTACATCTCCTTTCAAGAAGAGCACAGAGCCCCCTTACTAGTTTGTAATCCTTATGACTCGATTCTATTGCAGATATCCTGTCATACAGCTCGGATTTTTTCTCACGCGCCTTGTGTGATTCCTGGAATTCCTTGAGAATCTGCTGCGCCAATTCTTGATCTTGACCTTGAGTACAGAACAGAGGCATGATCTTGCCCTTTCGAACCGTGGCCCGCAGTAATGGAGCTGCTAGCACGTCCTATCTTTCCACGCGATCTCCGCGCAAGTCACTTTCATCGATGACATCGCCGTCGCCTTCATCGACACCACTCCTGCCATGCTGCCCAATTGATCTCAGGGCTCTCTTCCTTTTTGCACTTGTGACGGTTTCTTCTCTCGTCTCTGAGGAAACAATCTCAATCAGCCTGGCCTGCTTGTCATAGTCAGCCCGATTGGCCGAGCCGGAGGCAGTATTGGCAACTACGGGCCTTGGCCTGAGCAATCTTCCGAGTCTCTGGATGAACTCCCTCCCGCTACCTGTTCCACTTACTATTATTCCAAGTTCTGCATCAGGCACGTCAACACCTTCGTCCAGTACTTTTGATGTGGCGATGGCCATGTACCGTCCTTCTTTGAAACCTCTGAGGACATCTTGTCTCTCTTCCTTGTTTGTCTTGTATGTTATGAATGGTATCAGGAACTTGTCTGATATTTGGTAAACCAAGCTATTGTGCTGGGTAAATATGATGGTCTTTTTTCCCTGATTCTCTGCCAGGATCTCTTTGAGCTCTTCTATCTTGGCCCTGCTATTCAGCGCGATGTTCGTAGCCCTGTTCCTTGCAAGAAGAGCTGCCCTTGCGACTGGATTCTTGCCTGACATCATTATCAATTTTTCAAAGGTGATATTGTAGTAGCCTCTGCCGGCTGTCTTCATGATCTTGCTCAGGCACTGCCTGTAAGTAGACATGTTCTCATTGTACTCTCTCAGCTCCTCTGGCAGGAGCTGAACCTTCCTCCTTTCGATCTCGTAAGGAGCAAGATGCTTCTTCTTGGCCAGAGTGTCAACGCTTGCCCGATATACCACATCTCCTATGAGCCTTGGCAGATCCCTGTGAAGCTCGTCTTCCCTTTCAATAGTGGCAGTAAGCCCTAGCCTGTAAGGAGCCGCCATTTGCTCTGCAATAGTCCTGTATCCGGGAGCTGCTAGATGATGCACTTCATCAAATATTACTAGGGAAAATTTGTTGCCAAGCAGTGGGGCACGCAAGTAGGCAGAGTCATATGTTGATACCGTAATCGGCTGGATGTCATCCATCCCGCCTCCAAGATTTCCTATTTTCGTGAACGGAAAATGTTTTGTAAGAATTCCAGTCCACTGATCCATCAAATCAAGAGTTGGAACAACTATCAGCGAGGAGGCATTTACTTTCTCTATTGCCTTGATACCTACAATTGTTTTGCCTGAACCCGTAGGCAGAACAACGGAGCCCCTCATTCCTGCGCGGATCCAGCTCTCGAGTGCTCTCTGCTGATAATCTCTCAGCGAAATTGAGGCAGCAGCATATGGCCCCTTGCCATTTGTTGAACTGCCTCCGTCATCATTACTACTGCCAGATCGAAAATCTGGAGATGCTATGGCATTGGAGAAGACAGTGTCGGTAAACTCTATTCCGCTTTGCTTCAGATAATCTATTATGTTTGCGTAATAGTGAGCCTGTGCTCGCAATACATTGCTCCGGGGGTCCAGCGTTGCAAAAGGGATGTGTGCAAGACCCTTGATGACTATGGTGCCTTTATCATAGTTCAGGCTCGCTTTGAGCACTGGCACTTTTTCTCAACAAAGAACTAAAAAGTCTTGTCCTGTGGTCGATATGCAAAATGACTCCCTGCCTATTTCATGTCAAGCCCCAGCACACCCGCATCGCCCCAATTCTCTTTCGACACCTCGTAAATGAGGAATCGGATGCTCTCCTCCCTTGTTTTAAGAATTCTTGCCGCTTCTCTTGTCAAGACACTAACAAGCTCTCTCTTTTGCTCAACAGTCCTTCCTTGGCTCATGGTTACCTGAATCACTGGCATATTTTCAAAATGTGAATTTCAGAAAGATATACCTACCTGCTACCTGGGGACGAATTTCTTGATAGCCACAATGCCGCCATAATATGGGATGTTATAGATCGCCGCAAGAGCGGCGACCTGCGGACCGAAGAACTGAAGGGCAAGCACAGCCACAAGCACGTTATTGACATAAGTCATAGATATCATGCCGGCGTTCCTTTCGTGCCGGTCTCCCGCCGCAATTGCGTATCCTATGATGCCATAGACAGCATAACACAAGAATGCCGTTGCAACAGTCTGCAACAGAAACACTTGCTCCTCATAAAAATAACTTGAGAACTTGGCAAACATGCCAAAGTTGATCAGCACGATAAAGACCAGTGACAACGGGAATGAGTTTTTGTCGGCAAACCTTGATGCAGTCGGGAAATGCCTTTTCGCTAACCACCCTGCTGCGAGGGGAGTGAAAAGCGCAGCCGCAAGCAGGATTACCATGTCAAGTACGGGGATTTCCAGCTGCGAGCCTACCAGTGCATAGACCAGAGCTGGTAGGATAAAGGGCACTGCTAGAGATGTCGTTATTATCATTCCCACTACGATGGCAAGCCTGCCGCCTATCAGGTTGACAACGAATGGCGCACCAAGTCCTGTCGAAATCCCAGAGAGGAGCAGGACTGGGAGAGCGAAGGGCGGATACACGAAATACGTGAGGCCATACATGCCTAGCGGCAGTGCGATCAGCTTGACGGCAGAGAGTACTACAAGCTGCCGAGGCCTTGTGAAGGTCGCAACCAGATCAGAAGTGTTTAGCCTGATGAGGTTGAAGAAGAGGAGGGCGCCAAGCCACACAAGGATGTAAGGCTCAACCAGCAGGCCTGCAGCCGGCAGGAACACGCCGGCAGCCATTGATCCGACTATGCAAACTGCAAGTATCGCATTGTCATGGCGCAAGTGATTTCAGCTGCTGTATCATTTCTTTTGCATAGTCGAACCCTTGCTGCCAAAATTCCTCTCTAGAGATATCCACTCCGGCCTCCATCAAGAGCTCTTCAGGCTTTCTCGACCCACCCGCGGATAGTATCTTGAGATATTTCGGCACAAATGACTTGCCTTCGAGCTTGTACTGGCGGTAGAGAGAGAGTACTAGAAGGTTGCCAAACGAGTAGGCGTATGTGTAGAATGGCGTGTGGTAAAAGTGCGGGATGTATACCCACTCCCACTGAAAGTCGGACGACAATGCAATCGAACTGCCAAACTGGTCATTTAGGTTGTCAAAGTAGATCTTGGCGATGGCATCGATCGTCGCGTTGTTTTCAGCTATTGCCCTGTGCGCGTCGATTTCAAAAAGCGTGAAATATGCCTGCCTGAGGGTGGTGGCATAAATATCGTCTATCTTTTCCGCTAGCAGGATCCTGCGCTCGCTGTCTTTCATCTTCTCCGCCAGCTTTTCATTGAGTAGCATCTCTGCAAATACGGATGCAGTCTCTGCAAGTGGCAGCGGCGCATGAGACACCATTATCGGCATCTCTGAAGCAAGCATGCTGTGGATGGCGTGGCCAAATTCGTGCGCAAGGGTGGCAACGTCCCGTGTCTGGCCATCAAAGTTCAGGAGCACGTAGGGTGTCCTCTTGGGAGTGACCGTGTAGCAGAATGCGCCACCACGCTTTGCCTTCCTGATCTCCGAGTCAACATGACGTTCAATAAAGACGCGCTCGGCAAGAGCACGGATCTGGGGGTCAAAGTCACCAAAGGTGTCAAGCACACTTGTGACTGCCTTTCCAAAAGTGAACTTTCTGCTGTCCTTGGCCCTGGTAGAAATGGGCGCATAAAGGTCGTATCTGCGCAGCTTTTTCATTCCAAGCATCCTGGCCTTCTCTCTAAAGTAGTCCTGAAAGATGGCCGTGTTCTTCTTGCAGGAGGCAAGCAGGGCCTCTACAGTGGTGTCATCCAAGTTGTTTGCTGTGTTGCGGACAGAGATGGGCGATTTGTAGCCGCGCATCGTGATAGCCTCATCGCGCCACTGAATTGCAATGTTCTGGTATATCTCTCCCAGCACGCCGCTGTTCCTCCTATAGACCTCTAGCAGCGACTTGTATGCCGCTTCTCTGGTGGCTGCGTCCGGGCTTCTGACAAGCGATACGAGCTTTTCCTTGTTGTCAAACTTTTTCTCTATTATTCTTCTACCCCGCTTTAGCTTCATGGTAAATTCAAAGGCGCTTGTCATCTTGTCATAGATCTTTACGAGCGCACCCGTGCCCGTGACTTCAAGAGTATTGATGATCTTCTCTTCCGGTTCGCTTAGCGAATGCCTGGCTACCAGGCGCTTGTGCCGGAGATACTCTCTGTATACCTCCGGGACAGAGCCGATCAGCCTGTTTGCATTTGCTTCGTCAAGTTCCCTCTTGAACCAAAGGTCAAAGAAGAGTGTCCTGTTACCAATGTCGGATGCCAACTTCTCAATCCTGATAACAAGAGCCGATGCCTCGTTCGAAGAGGTGTCCGCGTAGTAACGCAGGTGAGCATAGCCGCTAGCCACCGCGATCTTTTCGGATATCTCCTCGATCTTGTGGAGCAATCCCTCAAATTCGGACGAAGTGATGTCTGGCCGCAGGATCTGTCTATTTCTTTCAAACTGTGCAACCTCTGCTTCAATGGACTTCAAAAGCTGTGCGAATTCGTCACCCGAAGGGTCCCTTACAAGGTCTGCAAGGTCCCATCGTCCAACCTTCAAAGCTGAAAAAGGGGTAGTGGTACTCATAGACGGAGACAGGCACGTACGCTCCAGCTGTCACATATGTATCTTGTTGAGCAGGTGGTAAAAGATCGCGACCAGAAACAGCTATATGAGATTGAAGCGCCTTCGGCTTGATTGCATAATTACTCTTGGAGCAAGTTTGGCCGCGAGGCTGAATACCTGGTAGCGCTCTACCTGAAGGCTGTTGGCTGGGATGTCTGGTTGTCCCCCGGAAGCAGGGGACCCGCTGACATTGTCGCTACATGCAATGATCACAAGTGGTTCATACAGGTCAAGGCGAGTCTGGGCATACCTCGCCTGAAGGGTTTTGAGGTAAAGAGGCTAAAGGATCTTTCAGAAAAAGACAGTGGTCTGCCAGTGGTATCGACATTCCAGCAGTTTCCACCTGGCTTTTCAAATGACAAGTTCTCCATATTGTTTTACGAGCTTGATAGCTGGCGGCTCATCGACCCTGTCGAATTTCTAGAGCGCGAAGGTCTTGGCGCCTTGCAATCCGAAGCTCGCTTCCACGGATGAGACATTTGAATTCACTGTCATGCTTGCCGCAAAAGTATATCGCCATCTTGAATCCCTCAAACTCTTTCTCCTCGAAGTCACCACCATCAAAGCACTTACCTATCTTTTCGTAGTTGCTCTCCTTGCTGACTTCGTAATAGTCTGGCTCCTCTGACCCTTTGAGAATGATGCAGTAGTCGGCTGGTTCAAAGCAGCCGCTGACTTGACAAAAGGGGCCAGAGCTTTTTTCTCCTTGATTCAAAGGGATTCTTGTCATCAGAGAATGTTCTATAGTGTCATGTTAGGTATAAATGAGTTGACGCAATATGTGGAGAATTCTAACACAGATCTTAAATATATGACTTGATCTAAATTATGATCACTCGCAATCTTGCGGGTTTCAGCATGGTATAACGGTGTAGGCGAGCAATATGCGCGCACCATGGCACAATTTGGCCAATGGTGGCGTTGCATGATAATGCCTACCTATCCGTGCTGTCGTACCACTTTTGTTGTCCTGATCACGTCTTTGTGTATCTGATTTGCCCTTCGTTGATCACGGGCTTTGCCTTGATCACGATCGTGTTTCCTGCCCTGCTGAATATTCTCTGCCTCTTGTCGTTTGTGAATATCCAACCGAGGATCACGTCAATTGGCAAGAGGAAAGCCTTACCAAAACTTTCTATCGCGGCGCTCCTGACGTCGATCTTGTTTCCCGCCAAATCTGTTGTCTTTATCTTAAGCGCCATCTTGCCAAGCGACTGGCCCGTAGTAGTTTCAAAGTATATCCAGTAAGCAAAAAAGACAAGGCTAGTGGCAGCCCATCCTATTGGTCCTTCTCCTCTGTCAAACCATCTATCGGGTGCACCAGTGACCCAGAATGGAAATGCAATCGCTGCAAATATCGCCCATAGCACCGTGTTTACTATGATAAAGTCGATTAGCCATGCCAAAAAGCGCTCCCCCCAGCTGGCAAGCAGTATCTCAGTAGGAGGTTGTGGGGTTGAGTTTGGAGTTTCGCTCATATTGTTAACATGATTATTTGCACGTTCTAGAATATAAGTTTCAGAGCTCAGATATCGCCCCTATGTGCAGCATGACTGCTTTTGCAACCAAAGCAAATGAAATTCCTCCGTGAACAATTTGCTCCTGCACCTTCACTCAGGTGAAGTTGGGATACTTGATGTGCTCCGAGATACTTAGGCTGCATGCCTGGAATTGGGTGGACAACTGCTCTTCACTGTATGTGCTCATTCGCCCAAGTGGCATACAGCAGTCGTTCTTTCGATCGCACTTTTTGCATTGTGCTAGCTGCCATCATCTTCCGAGTCTACGAAAACCGAATATGAAGTTACATCAAAAGTTTCATCGCCGTCCTTTACGATCGCAAATAGCGTGTAGACGCCATCGTCCTCGACCGCTTCGGCAAGATCGAAGGTAATATCTACAAAGTCGCCATCTCCGTCCTCCCACCTGTCCGCTTCGATAAGCGAATACTCATCCGTCCGCATTTCATAATAGTAGCCCGGCGGCAGTGGTCTGACCACTATGGCCACAAGCTCGCCCGTGGAATATGACAGCCTGTGTCTGTTCTCCTCATAGGATTCGCTGTCAGGCGTCTTGTCATAGTAAATGTTCACCTGCTCAAGCTCTACTTCAGCAAGCTCGCCACTGATCCTTACCTGGCCGTTGTCGATGTCCACGTCAAGCCCGTAGCTGTTTTCGAAATTCTGTACCAGCACCAAATAGTATTCGTCATATACAATTCCGATACTCACGTGGGTGTGGTGCGGATCCAGGATGTTGTTCTTGTGTCCGTCGCTGCAGCATTCCTCGTCGTTATACATCATTTCGTATTCTAGCTCCTCTATGGTAGGCAGCGGGTCTATCCTTTCACAATTGACCAGTATGCTGGTACGGCATTCCTCGTACTGGGACGCGCTAAAGCCCGCTATTGCCACGTTCTGCTGCACGCTACCTTGACCTCCATATCGGGTATATGTCATGTAGGGCTTCTCTCCGTTTGTCATCCAGTGCGATATCTGTTTGGTGTTAAAGACATCTTCTGCATGCATCTGTGCCGCCTGATTGTCAGCAAGCTCCACCGGCGGAAGGTCGTGGTCTGCCCTGTCCTTGTTGATGAGGTCTAGAGCGTGCTGCACCAGCTCTTCATGCGGGACTGTCGTACTTGACGCTGGAATGTGCGGCTGCAGAATCCTGATCACAGGGCTGCCTTCCTGCTGCTGTTGGCGAATTGCCTCTATCAGTGAGGGAGCTACCATAGCCAATAGCACCGCAGTTACCAGAATGATCGCTATACCGGCAACCACTTTGCCTGCAACGATTCTCTTCCGTGCTGGCGGTGGCAGAACAAAGTTATTTGGTACGCCACACATCGGACAGGAGGACATCCAAGCTGCATATCGACTATTACACACCGGGCAGTTTGCCCATGAATCAGCCATGTCTCCTAGCTCGTCATCTCCCCTCTGCTGAATCATTATCAAGCGTAAGGTAGAGTATTATCGACTGCACTCTTGTGATAATAAACACGCTTCAGATCTTCAAATAGGTTCTGCATTTTATCTATAGGGAAAAAAATCTCGCTTCTTTTACGTGAAAAGGCCTTTGAAAAGGAGAAGGTGAAATTGTTTACTGGGCGCATCTTGGGCTGCCTGGACCAGCGATAGCAGAATTGTGCGTGTGTGTGCGTGTGCTCAAACTGCGACACTTTGCTGCAATGTACCACAACTTTTGCACGCAATATCATGCCGTCGTAGGCAGCGCTGGAGCCCGCGTATTACCAAGTGTCTGGATGCGCAAACTGTAGTGAAGGCCGACATCGCATGGCTAAGCGTGTGCTGTCCTTATTGACACCGGCAATTCCAACGGGTGGAACTGCGTCTAATGCAATTCGCTCTGCAACAGACAAAAGAGATCAAAAAGGCGGTCCTTACACCCTGGTCATTTCCGACTTGGGGTTGTAAATGAGTGCAAGCACGTGCTCACGCATCTCTTTCTGCTCCATCACGCCGCGGTGAGCAATTGTGGTTATCGAGCTGTTGTTGCGCACGCCGCGCATCTTCATGCACAAGTGTTCACCTTCCGCAATCACCAGCGCGCCCTTTACTCCCATGCGTACCAGTTCGTCTGCTATCTGCTTTGTGAGCCTCTCCTGAATCTGCAAGCGGCGAGAGTATTTCTCGACCAGCCGCACTAGCTTTGAGACACCAAATACCTTGCCTGATGGCGCATATGCCACGTGTATCTTGCCAAAGAATGGCAGCATGTGGTGCTCGCACATACTGTAGAACTGGATGTCCTTTGCCACTATGGCGTCAGTCTCTTCAGAAAAGCTGACATCAAGTTCCGCATCCATCCTGTAGCCACCAAAAATCTCTTCATACATGTCTGCTATCCTGTTCGGAGTGCTGGCAAGTCCCTCTCTGTCTGGATTTTCACCTAATTCTATTAGCAGCTGTCTTATGAGCTTGGCCACCTTCCTCTTGTTGATCGCCGTCCTTTCTGGCGTTGGTTTTGTCGTCGTTGATGTTGTTGTCATTTCTTGGTTTTTACCTGATTCCTATAATCTTGTGAAGCTGGGGGACAATACGAACCTGATCATATAGCGGGTAGACAGCGTCATAAAAGCCAAAAAGCACATCCAATGTTGGCTCATCCACTTTATGGCTCGGCTGTATTATAAATCCTGCTATCTCTTCTCGCTTATCCACTACTCTGAACACCTCGCGCACCAGTTCTTTGAATTCTTTCAGGCTTGACGAGTTTGTTACCACTACTTTGATGTATGTGGTCTTTCCGCTTGCGATCGCCATCCTGAGGCAGTCAAACTCGCTCTTTAAAAGACTGCTATAGTGCTTCTCGTCAACAGCCTTTGAGTCCTTCAGCTTGAACTCTATCTTGACAATGTCGATGTACGGCAAGACCTTGGCGAACCTTGACGAATCATAGCATGCCGATTCTAGGTATGTCTTGATTCCTTTTTCCCTCACAAACTTGGCAAGCTCGATGACTGCTTCGTGCTGGACGAGGGGTTCGCCGCCAGTAAAGTTGACCTTGTAAGTGTTTGGTTGGAGGTCTTTTGAAATGAGGTCTTTTACCTCTTCTACAGAGTAGTCGGAGCCGCTGTCAAGGGGTAAAGCATAAGGTGTGTCGCACCAGTGGCACTTTAGAGGGCAACCTGCCAGCCTGACAAACATTGTCTTGGTACCAAGCATTATCCCCTCCCCTTCGATGCTGGTGAATATCTCAGAGAGCTTGGCCCTCGTGACTGCTGTCCTTTGTTGCATACTTTGTTTTGTCCTCTATCCGTGCGGTGGTGAATGCGGCTTTCCTATTTATACACGATTCGCAACGCCCGCAATGTAGATAGCTCCCTCTGCTGGTCCTCATCCCATCAGAGTAGCAGCTCCAAGTCCGGAATATCTTGTCGCCCAGCAATTCGTATCCGATTTTTAGAAGCGTTGACTTGTCAAGGCCAGAGACTGCCGGTGACATTACAGTTACAGCCTGCCGTGCTCCGGATGCTATGCCGTCGGACTCGGCGATGTTGAGCGCTTCGTTTATGGCCCTTACGAATTCGGGCCTGCAGTCGGGGTAGTGCGGAATGTCTCCCGTGTGTGCACCGTATGCGACGACCTTGGCATCGATGCTCATTGCCCATGCCGTCGCTATCGTAATGAAAACAGCATTTCGCACCGGCACCACCAAATTTTGCGAAAAATCCTCAAACAGCTCCTGCCTTCTGTCAGTGAGCGCATTGCTTGTGCCGTAAAGTGACTTCATGAACCCTATATCGACGATCTTGTGATCCTTTGCCTTGAGCACCCTTGCAAAGTGGCGGGCACACTCGACCTCTCTCTTGGCACGCTGGCCGTAGGCAAAAGTTATCATGTAAATGTCGTGGTCCCTGGCAAGCATTGCTGCATAGCAGACAGAATCAAGTCCTCCACTTACAATGCAGACTGCCCCCGGCCTTGGCATAGACAACGATGGCTGAAAGGTGGGGACTATTTTGTGTATCTCTCAATGACCTTTCTGTGCTGAGGGTACATCTTTGCAAGGTCGTCTCTCTTGCCAAGCTCCCAGTCGCGGTAGTCAAATCCCGGCGACACTGTACAGCCAAGCAAACAATACGATCGTTTGCTGTCAAGTGAAGCGGCAAACCATGTGCCTGCTCTTATGACCACCTGGAAATCTCCCTTCCTGCCGATTTTCGTTCTGGACAATCTTCCGTCTTTGTCAATTGCGTACAGTGTGACTGTTCCTCCTGCGTAGTAGTGCCAGATTTCATCGGACTTGATCCTGTGGAACGCAGAAAAATCATTTCCTGCAAGCATGTAGTAGATTGCAGTAGCGATGCTGCGCGACCCTTCATATCCTTCAATGTCTATTGTTGTGTCTGATCTGTATGTTTGCCTAAAGTAGCCCCCCTCGGGGTGCTTTTCAAGCCCGAGCCTTCTTGCAAGCCTAGTGGCAGCGGTGTTCAACAAGGCGGTATGTCGTACCTTCAACTTTTAAATCTTGAAAGACATTAATGCGGGCACAAGAGAATATCTGAACGTAACAGTATTTGATCATCGGGTTGATTGGCAAGGCCAACGTGGGCAAGTCCACATTCTTCAATGCGGCAACCGAGCTTGCCGTTCCTGCAGCCAATTACCCATTTACTACTGTTGAGCCTAATGTGGGAGTGGCCTTTGCAAGGGTAAAATGCGTCTGCCGCGAATTTGGCGTCCAGGATAACCCTGTGCATTCGATGTGCATCGACGGCAACAGGTTCATCCCCGTCAAGCTGGTTGATGTGGCAGGTCTGGTTCCAGGTGCCCATGCGGGCAAGGGGCTGGGCAACAAGTTTCTCGACGATGCGAGGCAGGCTGACGTACTTATACACGTGGTGGATGCTTCGGGTTCTACCGACAGCCAAGGCAGGCCGGTTCCTGCAGGCACGGGCGACCCGATGTATGATATTGAATTCGTCGAAGAAGAGTTTGACCTGTGGCTTGCGGCCCTTGTCAGTCGGGACTGGGGCAAGAATGCGAGGGAAGCCGAAGGGCTGGGTCAAAAGCTGGAACAGATGCTTGCCAAGCGCCTGTCTGGCCTTGGGATAGGTGAGCCTGTGATAGCAGCCGCGATACACGCATCTGGACTTGCGATGAAAAAACCGGTGAGCTGGACTGAAGAAGACATACGCTCATTCT
The DNA here is from genome assembly GCA_044507735.1 of Nitrosopumilales archaeon. GTDB lineage: Archaea > Thermoproteota > Nitrososphaeria > Nitrososphaerales > Nitrososphaeraceae > Nitrososphaera. The sequence continues at coordinate 7,226 of JBIQJB010000020.1, read as the reverse complement.
GCAAAATATTGCGGACAAAGGCCAAGCCATTTGTGATAGCTGCCAACAAGGCAGACCTGCCGTCGTCAGAAGCCAACATTGAGAAAATAAAGGCAGCCGGCCTTGAAGTGGTTCCCTGTGCGTCCGAGGCTGAGGCGCTCCTTCGCAAGGCGTCAAAAAAGGGGATTCTCCACTACCTGCCTGGAGATAGTTCGTTTGACGTCAAGCCAAACGTGACGCTGAATGCACAGCAGCAAAAGGCGCTAGACATCGTCAGGACCCTGATACAAAAATATGGATCGACCGGTGTGCAGGAAGCGATAAACATCGCCTGCTTCAAGCTGTTACGCATGATCGCGGTCTACCCTGTTGAGGACGAGTTCAAGCTTGCCGACAAGAAAGGCAATGTCCTGCCTGATGTCAAGCTGCTTCCTGAGGGATCTACTGCCCGGGATCTGGCACAGACTGTTCACGCCGATCTTGCAAAAGGCTTCTTGTATGCTGTTGATGCAAGGACAAAGCAGAGGATAGGGGCCGACCACAAACTAAAGAGCGGAGACGTGATTAAAATAGTGTCAGCGACAAGCAGGGGATAGTATAGTAGCAAAATGCTGTGTCTTGGGGTGGAAAGCACCGCTCATACTTTTGGTTGCTCTATAGTGGATTCTGCGGGCAAGATCCTCTCTGACGAGCGCGACGTCTACAGGGCGCCAGAGGGAAGCGGCATACACCCTCGAGAAGCATCGCGCCATCATGCAGAGGTCAGCTCTGACATTTTTCACAAATCTTTGCAGTCTGCTGGCATCACCATGAAGGACGTGGACATCGTGGGCTATTCTGCAGGACCGGGACTAGGACCATGCCTGAGGGTTGGAGCGGTGGTGGCTAGGACGGTAGCCGGCTTTTACAAGAAGCCGTTGGTGCCTGTCAACCACGCACTCGGGCACCTAGAACTTGGATCAATGCTTACAGGTGCTTCCGATCCTCTTGTCTTGCTGGTTTCTGGAGGCCACACCATGATACTCGCCTTCTCTCACGGCAGGTGGCGCGTCTTTGGGGAGACACTGGACATCACCGTAGGGCAACTGCTTGACCAGTTTGGAAGGGCACTTGGCTTTGCTTCCCCCTGCGGCGGTAGAATCGAGCAGCTGGCAACGCAATCCACGCGACAGTACATGCAGCTTCCATATGTCGTCAAAGGCAACGACGTGTCGTTTTCAGGCCTGCTGACGGCTGCGACAAAGCTCGTTGAAAAAGCTACTGGAGTTTCACCTTCTGCCACCTCTGATGTGTGCTACTCTCTGCAAGAGACGGCGTTTGCGATGCTCGCGGAAGTTGTCGAGCGTGCCCTGTCATTCTCGGGCAAAAAAGAGATGATGATAGTGGGAGGGGTATCAGCAAACAAGAGGCTAGCAGAAATGCTAGAATCTGCATGCAGCCGGCACGGCGCCAAGCTCTTCACATGCCCATTGAAATTTGCCGGGGACAACGGCGCGCAGATCGCATGGACAGCCCTGCAGGACTACCAGGCCACAAAAAAGCAAGTCAAAATAAGGGACTCCACCGTTCGCCAGTCTTGGCGTCTTGATACAGTCGATGTCAGCTGGCGCCAGTAAGCTGCTTTATCTGGCGCTCCCACTTGCTATTGCTAAACACACCAAACTTGTAGGTCTGCCCGTCAGAAACGATGACCAATTTTTTCACCAAAAAGCCCTCTGCTCTGACCGACGATATCTTTGAAAGCGGGATGTCGAGCACGACTTCTCCCTCTTTCTTTGAGAGGGTGGCCATCCTTCCTTGAGTCTTTTGGAAGACAAGCCTCTTGTCTGTTAGCACGAGTATGCCACTTCTGAGCTTGTCCTCTGCGCAATCCTCGTCAAGGATTACTTTTTCATCTGCCGCCGGCTCGAAACTCACCACGTTTTTATCTCCATTCCAGAGGGTATATTACTATTGCAGCCAAGGCTGGTGAAAAGGGGGGCGGAGGCAGACATCTACCTGGTGGAATGGGGCTGCCGGCCTGCAGTCTCCAAGGTGAGGACACCCAAGCCCTACAGGCACCGTGAGCTTGATCAGGCAATCAGAAAGCAGCGGACTGTTCATGAAGCCAGCTTTATGTCAGCCGCCAAGTCTGCCGGCGTCACGTCTCCGTTTGTATATTTCGTCGACCCCGTGAACGCAGAAATAATAATGGAATTTGTGCAGGGTGACAACGCCCGGGACGTTCTAACTCCTGACCTCTGTTATGAAATGGGTCGCTATGCGGCAATGCTTCATGCAAACAACATCATCCACGGTGACCTGACCACGTCGAATTTTATTGCAAACAATAAACTTGTACTGCTTGACTTTGGTCTCTCTTACTATTCAGAGCGCACGGAAGACATGGCGACAGATATCCGGCTGATAAAGGAGGTTTTAGCCAGCGCACACATTTCAGTCAAAAAGGCTTTTCCGCGGTTTGTGGAGGGCTACGTCAGTGTGGTAGGCAAAAGAAGGACAGATCAGATACTGGAAAACGTAAGAGAGATAGAGCAGCGCGGCAGGTACGCCCGCGTAATGTGACACACTATTATAGAAGACAGTTCTGACAACCTTATCATGGGAAAGGCGACGACACTGGCGTGTTATGCTGTTGCTGTAGTGATTGCGATCGGGACCTTGTCGTATGCCGGCATGGCCCAAATTCAGACTTTGGATAAGACAGCAAGGAATATCGAAGACAATGTTAGGCATGTTGCAATCGACACTGGCAGCAGGATGTCAGCCGTTGCATCGATTATGGATGTTACGGCGAAGCTGCCGCAGTTAAAGGACACGTCAGAAGCGCATCTGGTGAGCGCAGAAAACAAAGGTGTGCCTGAAAACGCGGCAATTGGAATAAGACAGGTAGCAAAAGACATTCTTGCCTCCAATCCTGATATTGACGGTATCGGGTTTATACTACCAAACGGCGACATGTACCTTGAGGAGCCATATTCGAGGCAGCTCAACCTCACCAGCACGAACTTTATCTCACGCGACTATTTTCAGGGCGCAGTGGCCCGCGGCAAGCCATACCTCGGCGAAGTATACATTTCGGCGGCAACAGGAGCAAGTGCGGCAGCTTTGGCCGTGCCGGTTTATCACGATGACAAAACGCTGGCCGGCGTCTCGATAGCAATCATGAACCTTAAGGCGCTTAATAGCCGAGCGGACGAATTGCTTGGACCAGAATACAGCGGGAGGGTGATCTACATCGACCAGAACGAGCACGAGGTTGTACCCTCCAGTGCACTGGTATCTGCGGATGAAAACCTCTCTGACCTGCAGAGCTATGCAGACGCGCTTGCGGGCAACAGCGGATCAAGAATCGAAATGCATGATGGAGTTCAAATGTACATCGCATACAGCCCTGTCCAGATGCCTGGTGCCACTTGGGTTATGCTTTCCATGCAGCCATACGATGAAGCATTCTCGTCTGCGCAGATGCTGCAGATACAGAGTGCAATCATTGCATCTTCTGTGATCGCGGCCGGACTTGGGTTTGTGATCTACAAGAGCCATAAACCATAGTATAAAAAAGCCAGTCACCTTTTCCAGTAATGCTTGGTGACCTTTGCAAGCACTAACCAGAACAAGTTCTTTGAAGTTCAGTCAGTACTAGCAATGCACAACATACCTGTCGACTTTGCTCAAGTGAACCTCGTCGAGATACAGTCAGACTCGCTTGAAGAGATTGCAAGAGAAAAAGCCAAGAGCGCCTTCTCGCAGGTTGGCCGGCCTGTCATAGTGGAAGATGATGGCCTATTTATTGATGCACTGAAGGGCTTTCCCGGCCAATATTCATCTCATGCTTTCAAGACTCTTGGGAACAGGGGTATCATGAAGCTGTTGGATGGTTCGCCCGACAGAAGCGCGTCATTCCGCTCCCTCATTGCGTTCTATGATGGCACCCGCCTGTCTATTTCAGAAGGCCGCGTCGATGGCAGGATAGCTGAGAAAATAGCAGAAGGCGGCTGGGGATATGACCCAATCTTTATTCCTGCTGGCGTTGAACTGACGTTTGCGGAGCTAGGAGACAAGAAGAACGATTACTCTCACAGAAGGGCTGCCCTTGACAAGTTCGCATTGTGGTATCAATCAACCCGCGGCTCTGCGCTGTAGAACCATCAGCTCAACCGGCCCTGGCGCGAAGCGAGTTAGTGGGTTTGCGCGATATATTCCTTAATCCACCTGTCAACATATCGCGCTTGATTCTGCAGAACCACTATCCTTGAAATCTCGCTCTCGTCCATGACGCTAAATGATGGCATTTTCTTGCACAGCTTTGCTGCAAAATCCCTTACCTCGTACATCTCTAGCATTTGGTCTTGTTCCAGCCGGCGGTTTGACATCCCTATATGCATGTATGACTTTAGCTCGATGAAGTGAGGATTTCCCTGTGCCATCATTTCAGCGAATTCGCCAACAAAATCTGCGCTGTCGTTGTAGCCTCTAATCAGCGTCATCCTAAGCACAGTCCTTGTATTGACAGTTGCAAGGAAACGAAGACTCTCCCACCACCTCTCCCATGCATCCTTGTGCATAGGCCTGTTGATCTGGTGGAACATCTTCTTGTTTGAGGCGTTGGTAGAGAGGTAGATCTGAGTGGGCAGAGCATCCTCTGCTTCCAGCCTCTTTAGCATCTCCGGCTCCTGTCCGTTTGTTACAAGGAATATCGATTTTGTAGCCTTGAGCGACTTCAAGTATTTTATCAGCTGGGGCAATTTGGGATACATAGTCGGCTCGCCGGACAGAGAAATCGCATAGTGTGCTGGCAGGAGAGACTCGTCTAGTTTCTTCTTGTCGTTCTTGGCATGACCGTAAAAGCCGTTAATCAATTTCTTGCGCTCAGCCATGAGCCGTTGTACAATGACATCCGGCTCGTCAACCAGCTCCTCTGGCATCTCCAGAGTGTCGTAAAACTCGGTTGGCCGCCAGCAGTAAATGCACCTGTTCTCGCAGTTCATGGCGGCCGGCGTCATCTCCATGCACTGATGGGTCGAAATGCCATAGAATTTGTGCTTGTAGCAGCTGCCCTCGTTTGCAAACGACTTTTTGGTCCAGTGGCATAGCTCGACTGCAGAATGATTGTAAACACCGTATTTGGCTTTCTGCAGCCTTGCCTTGAGCTGGGGTGTGATCTGGATCAAGTTGTTGTCATCGGTTGAATGCGACACGTGCTCGTCTGAGCAGCTCATGCTTTTTCACCTGCAAGGACTTGCACATCAGATTTAAATTTTGCACTGAGCAGACTGAAAGCCATGGCCGCCATTAACACCGAAACGATCATGAAAATTGGGCTCGAGCTTGCGGGCTGGAAGAAAATTCCTGCGGACAGCGCCGTGCATGTAAGGGGAAAGAACATCAACAAAGTGCTCGTCGCGATCGACGTGGGGACTGCTGAGCTGATGCTCGCAAGACAACTTCAATGCGATGCGGTGATCGCCCACCATCCGATAGGGGTTGCCCATGTCAACTTTTACAAGGTGTTTGACAGGCACGTGGAATTCATGGTGGAACATGGCGTGCCCAAAAAAGTTGCAAGAGACGCAGTTGCAAGGCTCAAGGAACGGGTCGCCACTCGCAATCACGCTGAAATTTATGGCGATATTGTTGGGGCGGCAAGAGTACTTGGCATGCCGCTCGTCAATGTCCATCAGCCGTGTGACGAGTACATGCGACAGGTAATACTGAAGGCGATCAAGTCTGGCAAGACAGAACATGTTTCCGACATTGTCAAATCGATAGAGAAGATCCCTGAGTTTAGGAAGGCCGCCACAAGGGTGGAAGTAAAGCTGGGCAGTGAAAAGAACAAGGCCGGACACTGGGCGTTGGTGGTAGCTGCAGGAACCAACGGCGGGTACGGCATCGCGAAGGCCTATATGCAACACGGCGTCTCCACGGTCATCTATCTGCACGTTGACCATGGTGAGCTGACAAAGCTTAGAGAAGACAGCCAGCTCCGTGACCGCAATCTGATCGTCATGGGGCATCTCGCAGGCGACTCGATAGGGATGAATGGCCTGGCAGACCGGCTGGAGGATTTGGGCGTAGAAACCATCCGACTGGGCATCTTGCCTGGAAAATGATCGAACGATTATATACTGTAGAGAATGCAAATTTTCTGGCGGCCTTCGTAGTATAGCCTGGTCAGTATAGGCGGCTGTGGCCGGTTTCTCAAGAAACTTTTCGGCAGAAACCGCTTGAGGAGGGTTCAAATCCCTCCGAAGGCCCCATTTTTGCAATACCTTTCGGTAGCTTCTGATCAATCAATAAAAAGAAGGAAAAAAGGCTATTGCTTTTTTCTTATAGCCTTGGAGTGAAGTTGAACTTGCCGTACCTTGCAGTTGCCACGATGATTCCGACGATTGCCACAGCCAGTACGATTGCAGCGATTGCGCCGAACTCTGGGATGATGCGGTCACCAATGATCTCGATCTGTGATGTGCCTGCATCAAAGTCAATGCGGAGCGTGTTCGTTGCACCTGGGCCTGCTGGCAGAGGCTTGTCAAACGCCACTTCGTCTACGAATGCTGTGAACTCCGAATCTGCGTCAAAGATGCTTTCGTTGAATCTCAGTGACAGGGTTCCTGCAGACTGTGCTGTAAGCTCAGCAAGGAACGATTTTGTAGTGACATCGCCTGTGATCCTGTCGAGGCGGTTGCCTGCGCCAGTTATCATGTATTGAATCTGGTGGTTTTCTCCACCGATGTTTACGTTGATTGTTCTCCATTGTTCGCCCGCAGTAAACTGGAATGTTGTCTCTGCAGTTCTACTTCCAGAGCCTACCACTACCCTGTATGTGCCGTCAGTGTTCATCAGTCCACCAGCGCGGAATGTATACGTGAATGATCCATCTGCGGCCACTTGAACCTGATCAATCCTGTCGCGGTTCCCTTGTGGGTCAAGAACTTGGATCAGAATTATCTGGCTGGCTGCTGATTCCACCTGACCGGTAATAGTAATGTCTTCGCCGGAGGTGTAGCTGTTCTTGTCTGTCTGTACTGTCAGTGCTGCTGACTGTGCATACGCTGCGCCAACGAGTGCAACGGATGCAACAGATGCCATTAATATAGCCATTAGTGCATATGCTTTATAGTCCATTATCCCTCATGCACACCTAAGTCGCTATAATTGCATTACTATTTATCCTTTTTGTGTATAAACTCGGCTCTGTTAACTTAGGGTAATGCGTAAAGCTAGGACTGTCCTAGCTTTTTTCA
>JBIQJB010000050.1:0-6627 GCA_044507735.1 Nitrosopumilales archaeon | reverse complement strand
CCTCAAACACGAGATTGAAGGGAGTCTGTGTAGCCCGGCGGAACTTTGAAAACCCTGCCGAGATCACCATCTCCCTTATTCGCGATTCTCCTGCCTGCGCCCCTAATGCTGGCCCATTTTCATTCAGAGATGATGGCACACATATCAAGGTCGAGGCAGAATAGTACACCCGGCCTATTGGATTTAGATTATCCTCTACCTTGTCATTGGCGAAAGGCTCTACGAGCATCCACGTACCATTCTTCTTTTTCAGGGTCTCAAGAACGTGCTTTGCTGCACCCGCTGGATTTCCCATATCGTGGAAGCTATCAAAGAACGCGACTAAATCATAGTCATCGCCGGGATAGTCTGTCGATCCTGCCACCTCAAACGTTATGTTCTTCAATCCCTCCTTTTCGGCCTCCTTTCTGGCCCATTCAATTGATGGTTTGTGAAAGTCAAAGCCCACAAATGATGAATTGGGATACGCCCGTGCCATAAGCATGGTAGACACTCCATGGCCGCAGCCCACATCTGCAACTTTTGCGCCTCCGTTCTTTAGTCTTGCTTCAACACCATCCAGGGCAGGAATCCAGCTTGCAGTCAGGTTGGCAACATAGTTTGGCTTGAAGAACCTCTCTGTGCCCTGGAAAAGGTAGTGATGGTGATCCCCCCACCCAAGCCCCTTTCCTGTCTTGAACGCTTCAGTTATCTTGTCCTCGTCCTTGAAGAGACCGGCCAGAATCTGATATACGCCTGCAATATACGCAGGGCTGTTCTCATCAGTCAGGGCAAGTGCGTGCTCTTGGGGAAGTGTGTATTTCTGGGTAGATGGATCATATGCAACAATGCCACCGGCAGCCTGGGCAGCGAGCCATTCTCTTATTACTCTGGGATGCATGCCAGTTTTTCTTGCCAGCTCTTCTGGCGAGAGCGCGCCGGCCCCAGCCATAGCCTTGAACAGACCCAGCTTGTCCCCTACAAATCCAAGCAGCACACCACATGCTGCGCCCCACTCTCCTACTGACTTTTCGATAAATGCATGCAACCTTGTTTCGTCTACTGCCGATGCCATATTGAACTAGATTTGTGAATCTTGTATATAAGAAATTTCCAAGATTAAAAAATCCACATCAAATCTTTGCGGAATGGCATATTCACAAAAAAATATCGGCCGTAGTGGAAAAGCGGGCCAATACTGCACACCACGTCCTGCAGGTTTCGCTATTGGCGTCGAATTCATTATTCTTCTATGCATTATTTTCTTTCCCCTTTACCGACGCCTAGGTGGGAAAGCCCTGGTCATTTATGGCAGAGGATGTATCGCCATCACAAATTTTGGGTACTGTGCATATTGGTGACCTTGTCTCTATGATGATAATCTAGCGCCCTGTACAATGCAACTATTGATGCTGCATTTAATATCTTGCCTTCAAAGAGAAGCTGCCTTATCTGAGAAACAGGCATTATTTCCAAAGTTATCTTTTCCATCTTGCCCAGCTGTTGTTCCTGTTCTCTTGACAGCCCATATGCAGCAAAGATATGCCCCTCCTGGATAAACATGGAATAGTCTAGCGTGTAGCTTCCAACCGGCACCATCCTTTCAGCTTTGTAGCCAGTCTCTTCTGCAAGCTCGCGTATTGCAGCCTGCTCTGCATTCTCACCCTCATCGATATATCCGGATGGGACTTCAATTTGCACCGAATCAACCAGGTGCCTGTAGCTTTTGATAACTAGAATTTTGTCATCTGATACAAATGGAACTATGGTTGAATAGTTCCTGCGAACCCCTCGGATATACAGATGGTCCTGTCCGTTTAGGTCGAGCGTGTCTTCATAAACAGTGAGATAGTAGTTGTCATACACTTTCTTGCTTGATTTGACCTTCCATCCAGAGGGAGCGTTCTTGAATGACGTCATTTGCAATCAATGCAAAAGAACTGCAATGTTATGTATATGTGATTTCTTATTCGGTGAAATGCCAATGACAACACAGTATTTTTCCATGCAGAATCATCGTCGTAAGCAACTTGACGCTCGTCAGAAAAGGTCAGATAAAGAAATATCATTATTGCTTCTTCCCCCCCTCCAGCAATTCACATCCGCTCCAAGAAATAGTGGAAAAGAGGAAGGAGGAGATGCATCCACACACATACACACTCATGCGCATGCATGTGTGTGAATGCAAATTGAGATGGCGTGTCTATACGTAGAGGCTAGCTAGCGCTTCCTCGGTGGCATCACAAATGCTGCCATTTGCTGGTTGCCGCCCAGATACTGGCTTGCTGGCAGGACAAACGCGCCGATGATGAGTGGGTTGCCTGGAGCTGAGCTCTGGGTGTAGGTCATGGTCGAGTCGCTGTTGAAGGTTATGGTCTGCGAGAACGAGCTTGAGCCCGACTTCCAGTAGAACGGCCAGAGTCCGGTGCTGCTGCTCTGCTTTATCTGCGTCTGCTGGGTAGAGCTGTACTTTGCATAGGATGTCATCTGCACCGTTACTCCGTCTGCCACTACAAGGGAAGCTGTGAACCACTGCATGTTGCCGTTTGGACCAAAGGTGCTCTCCCAGTTCGGGTTGGCTCCTTGCATCCATGGTGCGCCGCCCGTATTTGCTGCATAGGCCTGGTGCAGAGCTGCTGAAGAGTACCAGCCCGTTGGAAGGCCCGGCGGATCTGCAACAAAGGTGATCAGCTTCTGGAAGCTTATGGTGCCTGCGACCCTTGAGGATGCAAATTGCTGCGAGAGCTCTGATGTGCTCTTGTCGCTTTCACCAAAGATCCCAAAGAATATCCCCGTGTTGCCCTTGGCCCAGGTGTTGGTCACGTTGGAGCTTGCTGTGGAGGAGTCAAAGTTTATGGTTACAGGACCTCCTGCAGGGATCTGCTGGAATAGCTGCGTCACTCCTTGCGTAAAGTTGGGGACCGAGTTGACAAAGTTGTTTGTATTCAATGCGGCTGTCTGGGCAGCAAAGATCGGATCCAAGAGAGCTGCAGAATAAGCACTTCTGCCCGGACCGGCTACAGATGGAGCGTTGACGACTGCCCACTGGTAAAAGACGTTTGGAAGATCCTGTAGCGACGGGAATGGGTTCAGGCCTGCCAGATATTGCTGCCACATGGGATAGTAGCTGCCAAGAACATTCTGGAAGTTGGTCAGGGCATTTGACTGGAGCTGCGACAGAACCGCTGCATAGTCCGTGTAGAACTGGTTTCCGCCGGATAGGGTTAGGTTGTGGTTCAGGGAAACTGGTGGGAGGTTGTTAAAGTACTGCCAGATCTGGTCGTTTGTGGCCTGCGGAGGAATTGGATTGTTTGGCTGTATCATTTGAAAATTGCCGTTACCGCCTACCGCCGTCTTCAAGGTGTTGTACCATTGGTTTTGGAGGTTTTCCGCTGCTTGATTTGATGACATCGTACCCTAAAACGGGGACGAAAATAAAAAGATGCCGTTTTTATGGGATTTACTGCATATCAAGAAAAAGTCAGCAATACTTTGACAGAACAAGTCTCTATAATGTCCTTACAGGGCGGGGGTTGATTTATTTTATGCAATTATTATGTGCAGAGACAAAACGCGTTTTTGCAGGTAGGCATTATGTGTGTATTTTTGGGTAGGCGGATCGTATGCAACAATGCCGCCGGCAGCCTGGGCAGCGAGCCATTCTCTTATTATTCTGGGATGCGTGCCAGTTTTTCTTGCCAGCTCTTCCGGCGAGAGCGGGCCGGCTGACCGGACAATAGCTACCACTGCAGCCGCAAACAAGCAAAAATCGTATAGGCAAGAAACGTAAAACGAATTGAGAGGCTTCATAGGCTGACAACCGGCAAGATTCCTCCGGGGTATCCTAAGCAAAGATGTCATCAAGAAATCGGTAAACAGACACAAGAGTTTGTCAAGAAACTCCTGAGCAGCGTCGTGATGTAGAATCCGGGCGAGAGCAGCGTCCAACAACAATGACAACACCACGTGTAGTAGCACTAGCAGAGATCCGTGCTTAAGGGACGATCATGTGCATTTTCGACATCTCTGCCTTTGCCACCCTGTAGAGTTCTCTTGCCTCTGCACCATATGCAGATATCCCATACTGCGACCCTGTCTCACATGTCACCTCTACCGCAAAATACTCTATTCCATTCTCCAAATACCTGACCTGTCGCGGCATGGTTGTTATCTTGCACTTTGATTTCTCTACCTTCCCACTCAAGAGTGCAGAGAGTGCCTGTGCCGCGCTACCGTACACGCAGAATGTCCTCCTTTCCCCTGCCGCCTGCAGCCTTTGTTGTTGTTCTCAGCAGCAACAGCCTCGCCTTTGAAGCACCCAACAGTGCGGCCATCGTCGGCCCAAAGCCCAGCGCCACCCACATCGCCGATTCTATCAGTTCCATAAGATAACAAGGGGTTGGTGTGATGATTAACCCTGCTGAGCAGCACGTACAATAGTTACTGCCTACAGCTCTCTTATCATGTACGGATATAACTAATCAAAACGCAGATGATAAGCGGTGCTCAGGCATGCTAACAATCGCTTTTGGCTGTGCGCCGGCAACCATAAACCATGCCATTCTCCACCGTCTAGCATGAAGAGGGAGTGAAAGGCTCAAGAGGGTCTGCACGGCGGATTCCGGACTGGATCCGATTCTGCGGCATTCGTCGCTGCTGCCGTCAAGAAAGCCTCTCTCTATCGATCCAGAGCGTTCGTCGACATGAGCTGTACTTCTTACTGCCGTTTTGCGCCAACCGATCGTGATTCCCACCGGCACCATTCCATCCAATGAATGGCACAGCACTGCAAGAGTTTTTTGCTGCTTGCGCCTCTTTGGCTGATCTCCATAAACTGTCCAGCAGTATGCCTTGTTGTTACGGGGGCAGAGCCATGTAGCTGGCATGGTTGTTGCTTGGGTTATTGCCGAATCTACGATTTTTTCCAGGTTTCATTTAGGAGTATGCAATGCCCGAATGAAGAGAAAAGAACGCAACAAAGTTTAAGTTGCTTGATAATAACATACATGACCCCAATGCCTGCAAACCACAAGGTCAGCGTCGGCTGGCAGATCGTTTTCAGTTTCATATCGCCCCTGAATCTGTGGGCATTTTACAGGATCAGAAGACTGCGCAAGTACCTCCTGTACGTTGTCGCGCCGTCTGTTGTCATATCGGTGGCTCTTGCACTCTATCTGATTGATTCTACCGAAAGAGCGGTACAGAGCGGTTCGTTCAACCCGGCGAATGAATGGTTCCCCTATTCTGAGGAACAGGTGCCCTTTGTGGTGCTCGCCTATGCCGCAAGCTCTGCACTGCAGGGACTCGCGGTCTACCTTGTGATAGTCTGGTCGAGGCAGCACAACCGGCAGTTTGACCAGCCTGCTGCAATGCATTCAGCTGATGGTCCAAGGTAGGACATATGCGCTACATATCTGCCTAGACAAGCCTTCAAAGGATCACGAGTCTTTCGTCATCCGATTATACTAGGCATAAGCAATAGTGAAAACCCAGATCCGGATATTGATATTCATCTATACTAGACTGAGTCAAGTGATTTTCGAAAGGCCTCAATAATCGCGTCTGTAAGGTCCGCGACTTTGTTCGCTTCAATTTTGATTATACCTTGATTGGGCGGTATATCCAAACCCTTTATTCCTTCAAGGTTTTCCTTAAGAGAATCTCTAAATTTTAGCGCTGTACTGCTATCAGTTAGATAGGAAAGCAATAGCCAAATGTCGCCAATTGAAGTTATCGATGCAGGCGATCTCTTGCTAATCTTGTAAAACCTAGGATTGAATGAGCCATAGGTCTTGCCCGAGCCCCAATCGATTGTTTCTGCACGATTCTTAAAAAAAGCATAGAGCTTTTCGATCGCTGTAAACTGTTGCGGACTCAACTTTGAGCGCGCCTCATCAAAAAATGTCTTTTCATCCCACTTTCTCTTTGGGGAAGCTATCGCGGGCGACTTCTTCACTTCTGCACCGTAAAGTTTGGGTATCATTATCTCGTAATCTTGGTGTTTGTAATACTCTAGTTCAACAGCGTAGATGTCGAATTGGCTCTTCTCGTTAATGAATACGATCAGATCTCTTAGTCTACCGTCAAGCTCATCCATCAAGACGACAAATTTGAAGACTGCCGACGCCAGATTATGCTTAACATTTTCCAACAACACAGATATTCCTTCATCATCAAGCTTGAAGGATTCTTTGATAATCTGATTAAGACTGCGTTGATGTTTGGCATTAGCTTCACTGTCTAGAAGGCCAACAAAATCTGAAAAATCTCTATAAGTAGTCCAAAGAGATGCCCCGTAGTCCAGCATCTGCGCGACAACTGTTCTCTTATCAGGATTCCGATAAAGCTTAGTTTCTATGATGTAGATGTCTCCTTCTCTGTCGATTCCGAGAGCATCGATCGGTCCGCTTTGTGTTGGGAATTCTCTAGCAAGAATTAGGAGCTGAACGTTTTCCTTCAATTCATAAAGCGGAATCGAATCGGGATTATCATAGATATATTGTTGAAGATAATCTTCCTTGTCAAAGGGGGACTTCTGAATCTTCTTTGCATTCTTGCCACCTTTTGAAATGATAATAGTCATTGATGTCGGTCAGCTTCTAGCAGAAGTTGATATGTATAGTATTTTAATTTTCTAATAAAATGTGG
>JBIQJB010000019.1:0-43857 GCA_044507735.1 Nitrosopumilales archaeon | reverse complement strand
CCAGTAGCCTTCAACCAGACCCTGAGCACCGACGAAGACACCCCGCTGCTAATCACTCTGAACGGCACAGACGTCGATGGTGACTCCCTGACATTCATTGTGACCTCTCAGCCCGCGAACGGTAACCTGACTGGCACGAACGCCACCCGGACCTACACACCCAACCCGAACTTCTTCGGCAGTGACAGCTTTACATTTGTAGTATACGACGGAACCGTCAACAGCACCGCAGCCACCATATCCATAACCGTAAATTCAGTGAATGACGCGCCAGTAGCCTTCAACCAGACCCTGAGCACCGACGAAGACACCCCACTGCCAATCACTCTGAACGGCACAGACGTCGATGGTGACTCGCTGACATTCCTGATTGAATCTGGACCAACGAACGGCATGCTGTCCCCTGCAAGCGGAAACACCACCACAACCACCACCCTGACCTACACTCCAAACGGCAACTTTACCGGCAGTGACAGCTTTACCTTCGTGGCAAATGATGGGACGATCGGCAGCGCACCGGCCACAATCTCGATAACTGTAACTCCTGTCAACGACCCACCGGTGGCCAATGCAGGCGAAAACCAGACAGTGATCATTGGCTCGACAGTCACCTTGAACGGCAGCAGTAGCTTCGACGTGGATGGCGAGATCTCGGAATACTTCTGGGAACTTCAGAGCGGCCCTGACACAGTGACGCTCGCAGGCAGCGATACGGCCACACCAATCTTCATACCCTCAGCCCTTGGAGTCTACACGTTCAGCCTGATAGTTGCAGACGACCTAGGCCAGAACTCCACTTCTGCGGATCTGGTGTCAGTAGAAGTAGTCGGCGACCCATCGTCGCAGGTGGTAGTTGACGTAGTACCCGAGAACTCTGTCAACGCAACCATCAGCACCGGAGTCACAGTGGGTGGCAAAGAGCTGGTCGTCGACTTGAACTTTGACACCGCTACTACAGGCGACGGCCAGGTCACCGTGACCGTGCACGATGCCGACCAGTTTGTCGAGTTCCTGGAAAGCCTGGGCGATCTTGAGGATTATGGAATCGAGATGGATGGCGACAAGCCCACGTTCTCTGTAGGCGGCTCTGACACCAACTACCATCCAGCAGGCCCTATAGTCAACATAAACATCGACGGCCTTGGACTGCCAGAGGGTACACTAGTCACGATATCACTTAACTATGACGACACCGGCCTCGACGAAGAGGAAGAGCTGAACATGCGCGTGCTCCACCTCCCGCATGGAGCCACTGAATGGGAAGCTCTCGAGAACGACAACATGGATGTCAATGGAGGCGAAGAGGTCAATGTTCTTGCAAACATTGTCTACGGTACCACCGACAACTTCTCCTTCTTTGCCCCAGCGACCACACCGACCCCGCCACCATCGAATGGCGGATCTGGAGGAGGTAGCAGCGGCGGAGGAGGTAGTGTTGGTGGAGGCGGCGGAGGCGGAGGCGGAGGCGGACGCTCTACAGTACTGACATGGCCGCCAATCGCGACAAAGCCTGACGGCTACTTTGAAGACCACCCGCTGGAGAGGATCATGGTAACCAGCTCTGGGTTCTTTAACTCAGCCGGAGTGAAAATCTCGCAGGTCCAGTCAGGCCAGCAGATAACAATCTCAGGCTCGTTCGGCAACCAGCAGCAAAAGTCTCAGACCTATGCGTTCATAATCCAGGTAACAGACGAGGATGGCATTGTGACTGACCTGATGTGGCAGATAGGAACGCTTGGCGCCGGCAGCACCACAGACGTTTCCAACTCGTGGACTCCACAGGCACCAGGCACTTACAAGGTCACGATATTTGTCTGGGACGGAATCAGCCTTACAGCGAGCCCACTGTCGGAAGTTACTGTCATGACCATCGAAGCAAGCTAGGTCGCAGTTTTTTCAGCCTGCTTGCGAGATTTTTCATTCTAAAGACTGTCCCTCTGATCGACAGCTGAGACTCGATTATCGTGGCCGTCCGGAGATGCAATCTGGCAGCCCCGGTCTTTGAGACAGCAGCGCAGCCAAGGTATGGCATGAAGTGCAAGCCGACAAAAAGATGGCGTTTCTCTCGTCCCTGTCCGATGTGAGTGACACCCAGAGCATTTCTTGTTCAACTATGCTGCACAAGCAATAGCCACGGGATACAGAAAACCTCGAGGCGTTTTCACAATGGCAAAATTATCTCACTTTTCCACGACTTTAGCGTCAACGACCGAATATGTCTTATATTGGTAATTGCTGCCTAATAGCAGCAATTGCTGGCGATTTAGAAATTGTCTGAAGAATATGATGACAAACCAATTCGAGGCGATGTTCTCGGGGATGCCCTGCGCCAGTTTGATTCTCTCGGTACCAGCATGAAGGAACTCTTGATTCAGGACATTGAAGCGCAGGGAATTGTGCTTGACGACAAGCATTACTATGCGTTGAGAGACATTGCAAGGCGCCTTGACGAACTTTTCAGCAAAGATGTGACACCTTTGCTCATTGAGAGAATAAAGCGAATACTTGGCGATTCCAAGATGCTGATAACAATCGCTTCAGCGCCAATTGTGCAGCTCGCTCTTGCCTACAACTACGTCGGCACCATGCCGGTGACTATGTAAAAGAGCTATTTCTGAACCGCCTCGCTTGCATCAGTATCTTTGAGTTTGGGGACATGAGACATATCGCTTGCAATCATGCTTGACTAGGCGGGATTGTGCTTACGATATTTTTCTTGTTGAGTGCATAATTTTGTAGAGTTCGCCATGATGTTCGTCAGACGTCAGCATCCTCGACGGCCTTTTTGGGCGCGGCCGCAAGCCCTACTATTGTTGTTGCAGGACAACAGCGTGTACACGCCAATGCACAAAAACGGCTTTTTCCTTCTATATGGAAGGGGTGCTCTTACAACAATTTCCAGAATGAATCATCATAATCTGCGCGAATTGTGATACTAATGCTAGCAAGAAAATACTCTAGAGGATTATTATATATCTGCGGCAATCAGTGGTGCTCTAGCTATTGGGCGAAGAAAACGACTCTCCATCTCTGAAAGAGGCTGTTGCAGGCCTTGAACCACGGCAAGTCCTTGAAGCCCTGGTTGATGCCATTGAAAATGTGTTTGGGCCAGGCTCTGCCAAGCTAGTTTTCAGAACGCTAGAGCTGGTATACAAGCTTGACAGTGAAGCGATACCCTTCAAAATAGAGCGGTTCGATGAGTTGCTAGACCGCATATTTGGAGCGGGAGCAATACCACTGCGCAGGAGGATCGTGTCAGAGCTGGAAAGGAAGCGACGACAGCAACAGCAGCAGTAATAGCGGCACTAGCTGGGCATCAAGCCAAGCATCTGCAAGCTCGATAGAATCTCAAAAAGTTCTTGGCAGAGGTAAACAACCTCTATGCCACCGGGCTGATGGTTTGAGTTGCAATACGGCCAATATCCAGAAGAAATCGAGACACGCCTGCGCACGACCAAATTGCACTTCCTGATCTCTGGCGCTCCTTCTGCGGCACGGCTCTCGCAGCTGCTCTTCTTGCCGGCGCCTTGTTAACCTAGAGATATTTTTATAGATCGACACCATTCAAAAATGCGATGGCCGCAAAGAAAAAGAAGGCAAAGAAATCAAAACCAAAGAAAAAGTAAGGTAAGTTGCCAGGGAGTGATGTTGAGTTAGAGTGACAACTGCCATTCACATGGCATGTCTGAAACAATTTGTCTGACCCTTCGCAACTTGTCCTGCAAAAGTTCGCCATGTTGCTATTACTACCACCACCAGCGGTGACGCGACTCATCACAGCTGCATACATCCATGCATACAGTCCAGAAATTGTTAGCTGCCTTGCATGGAATCATAACGTTGCCAGCGCAGCTGCCATAAGTGGCTGTCAAAGAGATTTTTGGGTCAATAATGATGGTAATGCGCGGCTATTGTTGTTATTCTTCTATCTACTTGACTGCAACGATTTGCGCTAGGCAAAGCTGAATGGATGCAACTCCGATAGTGCTGGCTTTTGTGGGGGCCAAGCTTCGATGAGCCAACCTGAGAAGCACACGACTGCACAATGTGAACCTGGCAGAGACGAACCCCGGCACAACCAAGAAAGGTACCATCGACATTTGTGCACGCTACTCCTCTTGTCTTGAGTCAATTCTTTTTTCCAAGCGCGGCAAATGCCAAGAACAACAAGAACATGAGGCCAGTCCCTTTTTCCTGCGACCTGCAGCAAAAGGCAGGGCATGGCGCAGCAATGCAGTGTACTCCCGATGCTTATCCACAATCCAGTCGATAGCAGAATTACGAGATATGCCCGGGCCTGACTCCACAACAACAATCTTTGAAAAGTGCTCCGAGTGTGTGATGGGAGTGCGCAAGAATGGCAAGTGCAACAACCCTTGCGTACGGAATACTTTTATTAACTGACGGCATTATATGTTATGTAACGTTGGGGATCATATCAACCTCCAAGAGCACACAAAATATAAGGCAAGGGCTGTCGAAGACAGAGAGCTTCCTGCTGTCATCTCTCGCTAGCAAGGGAAAGAGCATCTTTACCATGAGAGACATAATTTCAGAGCTAGATTGCTCGTACGACTATGCCAAGAATATTGCAAAAGTGCTGGCCAAGAAGAAATGGACGATAAATCTCAAGCGCGGCACATACCTCATAGTCCCGCTAAGTGCAGGGGTTGATGCAAAATATACAGAACACGAGTTTATCATAGCCTCTCATCTTGTATCTCCATACTACATAGGATACTGGAGTGCCCTGAACTTTTACAACATGACAGAGCAAACACCATTAACAGTTTTCATAGCCACTACAAAGAGGGCAAAGAGCAGAACCATCATGGACGTAAGGTATCGATTCATAACACTTGATAAGAAAAAGTTCTTTGGTTTTTCAAGCATATCGCTTGGCTCAGACAGAGTCAACATATCTGACAGAGAAAAGACGATAGCAGATGCACTTGACCATCCGGAATACTGCGGTGGAATGGCAGAAGTGGCAAAATGCATCTCGAATGCCAGAGATTCTATATCTATCGAAAAGGTGCTCGAATATGCGCAAAGGATGGGCAACTCTACAATAATCAAGAGGCTCGGGTTTCTGCTAGATATTCTCGATATCAGATACCTAGAACTGTATCCGAGAATGATGGGTATGATTTCGCCGGGCATGTCCATACTCGATCCGACGATTCGCCCTCGTCAAGACAGCAAAGGAAAATACAACACCAAGTGGAACTTGCTGGTCAATGTACCAAAGGATTCTCTTGTAAGCTGGAAGCAAGAATCGCAATGATTGATAATGAGCGGATTAGAAGCATTGCAAGAGACAAAAAGATAGGAGCTGCAGTTGCAGAGAAGGATTATGCCCTAACATGGTTGCTGAAAGGCTTCTACCATCAAGATAGCAAGCTCGGACAAATCTTTTCGTTAAAGGGCGGCACTGCTATTCGCAAAGCCTTCTTCCCAGGCACATGGCGCTTCTCCGAAGATCTGGACTTTACTATTGTTGGCTACAATGCCGATGATAAGGACCCAAGGAAGATAAAGGAAGCAATTCAGAGCGTCTTGAGCATATTGGCTGTAGAAAGCGGAATTACTTATTCTATCTATTCTTTCCATCCAAATGAAGGCCACCTAATATCAAGCGTGCAGTTCCGCGGTCCGCTGAACCATCCAAACAGAATCAAACTTGACATCTCGCTTTCGGAGAGATGGCACTTGCACCTGAATCAAGAATCGTGAAGAGTGACTATCCTGACTTGCTAGATACACCATACTATCTTATTCGCTTAAGGAAATACTGGCTGAAAAGATAAGAAGCATCATGCAAAGGGGATATTCCCGCGATTACTATGACGTATGGAGACTGATGAAGGAACAAGAGTTCGACGAACAAGAGATCAAGACACTCGTAGTGGAAAAGTGTGAATTGAAGGGGATAAAATTCATGCCCGATCTCCTCTTTGACAGAGTCAGAATAGCTGAGGCAAAGGATCATTGGACTAGCAGTCTGGCCCATCTGGTAAGGGATCTGCCCGAGGCCGACAATGTGATTCTGGATCTAAGAAACACACTTGCGTTCCTTCAAGAACACTAGCGAGTTAGACAGCCAAGTGGCAAGGTACGCACTTGACGCAATGCGGATTGACGAAATGACAGCAGAGCAGAGGCAGTATCAAGACTCCAGTCAAACATAACTATGGAGAAGAACTATCGCAACAATCGCACTAGCATGTCTTATCATCCGAGGAGCTCTGTTGTAGTTGTTGATTCCACAACTATGTAGCAGTTTTTTGCGAGTCAGTGGAGAAACCGGTGCGGTCCTGTAGTAGCCGTACTAAGCGGCAGTTTTGAAAAGTCAAAAGCAGCTTTGACTAAAATTGAAATGTGAATCCACTCTTCTTCTTGAAGAGTCTGACTAAAGAGGGCATCTCCTCGTTCCAGCGATATGGGGTTAGTCAGCTCAGTCGCATGTGAGGGAATATCATAGTGTGTTCCTTTGGGAATCGGCATTTCCAGGGAGTTTGCCCTCAACAACCCCATATCGCTAACATCTAGCATTTGGAAAAGCACGTTATTGTTATCATCGTTCTTGCTCAGAGAACGCTCGTTGTTGATTTATGGCATGAAATTTGAGACAAAAATTTCATAAAAGTTAATATAATAATTGGTAAATCCCCCATAGTTAATGTGCAAATTCTTTAGGGTGAAGATCCAGGATTGACATGTAAAGGCATTTGCATTCGTCACAGAGCACCGAAACCAACTGGCGCAGGCAGGTATTCTACAGGACAGAAGCGCTGCCAGATATGCGAGATATTCATCAATTGGAATGATCTCTGGTGTCCGTGTTGTGGCTACAGGCTGAGAACAAAGCCTCGCAATTTGAAATACAAGAACAAACTGCGGGAAAAAATGCAGAATAAGAAGGGCACAATAGCAACAGAAGCAACAACAACAGCATCATCATCATCTGTTCCTGTAGCAGAGGAACAAAAGCAGGTGATGATGGTAGTAGTAGAAAAGGAAGAACCATAATGCAAGACCGTCAAGCCGCCTGTCGGCTTGACATTCACTGCACAATGCGGGATGGATGGGACAAAACGCTACAGGTGGCGATAGGTTAACAGCGCCGAGACCTGTGGATATGGAGGAATGTCACGATTAAAGAAGGAATCGCTATCAGCAAGACTATTGCGATCGAGGGTGTCACATAATCGTTGAAGAACAATTTTGTGTCAAACCACGCCACTGGCAGAGTAACTACATAGTCTGTAGTTGTGAAATCCTCTATCTTTCCCACGGCAAGGGTGTATTTTTCGGTAGCAGCGGTATCATCATTATTATTATTATTGTCGCCTTGAACATCGCGCTGCCCATCAAAAACCGCAAGATAGTATCTACCGCTAGACGGCAATTCGTCTACGATTAACTTTTGCCTCTCCCAGTACGATGTCTGTGTAAAGGGTTCGAAAAATTCTGTCGATGGGATAGTTCCGTTGTAGTTAACAACTATAATAGCGCCTTTATTGGCAGGAACCTGTGAGGAAAAGGCATCATCATCATTATCATCATAATTCCTGTGCTCGTGTGGATCTGGGTTGATTTCAACTTTCGAAATGCTGATGTTGTTATTGTTATTGTTATCATGTTGTTCAAGCAGCTCTGAATTAATGCCATGACCAATGAGAGCTATGGATGGCGTAAATGATTCCAGTCCTGCTAGCTTTGGAATTGTCATCTCTACATACAGCTCATCGCCCTCTTTGGCATCAAAAGAATAGTAATCTACTTCGCCAGGATCGTTAATCTCCTGGTGTATCGCGTATGAAACCTTGTGGTCTGGGATATGTACTGCATCCAAAAGCCTGTTGTTGTTATCTGATTCAGCTTGAAGCGGTTTATGCGCATACACATTAGAGAGGGAAAGGAAGAGCATCAAGACCATAATGATGAATGCGGCTAGTAACCGCGGGAATGCAATAAGAAGCATCGACGAAATCTCTGATGGACTTTCCTATGTCGTTCCCTTGGTTTCTCTTATCAGGCCCGCAGCCTTTTCCACTTCATAAACACTCTCAAACCTTACACCATCGCTCAGATTGTTCAATACCACTTCGAAAATGTCGTTTATTCGGTTGCCCATTGCAGGGGATTTTCTGTTAATGTGATTCTTTATGTCCTCTTTTGTTGCTGGAAATTCCAGCCCTTCAAGCAGGTTAGCCATTTTAGCTGCCTTGTCCCTGTCGATCGCCTCATTATCCGAAGGCTCTCCCGTAATCTCCCCTGCCCTGTCAATCGCATCTATTCCCGAATTATCTGGGTCCGTATAGTTCTTGTCATCTGAAAGATAAGACATATCTCTCTGCTATCATTCCTCTGTAGTCAAGAAATAGCAAGGGGCGGTATGCGATGAGACATTACTACAGTTTTCCCTGCCAGATCCCAAATGTGTTCCTTTGGGGATCTTCCAGTACTGCATAGTATCCTACATCGATCTCCTGCTTGTCCTTTACCACCCTTGCGCCTAGCTGCTCTGCCTTGCTGATATGATCCTCTATAGACTCAACTGTTACAAACATGGTCGGCATCTGCTCTGAATTTTCTCTTGGAGCCAGCCCGCCGCTTATCCCTGCATTTCTTATCATCCAATAGTCTTGGGTATGCCCCTTTTCAAACTGCCATCCAAACAGGGACGAGTAAAAGCCCTTCAGCTCGTCCGTGCTGTCAGCAGGTATCTCAAAATGCTCTACTATGTTGCGGCTTGTCATTTGTTGTATCGTGTCTCCTAAGTTGTTCCTTCAAGTTTTCCCTTGACTGTCTGGATAGCCTGTTCCAGACCCTGCTTTATTTTCTCATCAGCCTTGCCGCCTGAGAAAAAGTCTGCAACCTTTCCTTCTGTCGGAATCTCGTAGTCGATTGTGTGGCGAACATGCGTTCTATTATTATCGCCCTCAAACTCTTGAATACTCTCCCATTTCTTGAATGGTCCTTCCACCTGCCTCGTCACTAATCTCCTGTTTTGGTCCTTTTCAGCAACCTGCAGTCGCATTTCCTGCCACATCCCCATTTGCTCTCCCGCAACGCGCATTTCAGAGCCCGGCTCATTCTTTGTAGCAGTGGTGGCTTGAGATTCTTTTACTACATCCTGCGGCCATGCTTCTTTGATCTTGTCAGGGTCTGTATAATACTGGAACACTCTGTCTACTGGTGCATTAATCTCTATTTCTTGTTGGATTTGTGCCATGGCATCGATGTAGGACTATGGTATTTATCGGATAGAGAACTCGTGCTTCAGACAATTATCTGACGTGACTAGATAGTTTCGAGATTCCTATCACGATGATACAGAACTTGGCTGCATAGATACATACTCTGCCCGACCAAAACCTGGCAACCTTGCAAGGATATTGTGCGATGCCTATAATTATCAAGTTAGCGCTCCGGTTCCATGGAACAAGACGACGGCATTTTTGCTGCCGATGAATGGGGACCTGAGAAAGTTCTGAGCGTCTACGACCCGGACACCGGAATGAAAGGAGTCCTTGTCATCGACAACACTGCAGCAGGTCCCGGAAAAGGTGGGATAAGATTTAGCGAGAAAACCAATGTGCAGGAGGTATTCCGGCTCGCCCGGACCATGACCTGGAAGTGCGCTGCCGCCGGCCTCCCGTTTGGCGGGGCCAAAGCCGGAATTGTCGGGAACCCTGCGGCGGTGGACAGGGTAGGCTGGGTCAAGTCTTTTGCCAAAATGATTCGCCCCTACTGTCCTCTTCAGTACATAGCGGCGACTGACATTGGCACAACTGAGCTTGACATGGCAATCTTTGCCCATGAGATTGGCGACATGCGAGCCTGCACGGGCAAGCCGCAAGAGCTTGGAGGCATTCCCCACGAGCTGGGAACGACAGGCTATGGAGTGGCGGTGGCACTTGATTCAACCATGGATGCACTTGACAATACACAGCCGTGGCCGCCAAGGTCTTCTGCAGGCCCCGCGAAACTGGACAAGAGGTCTGCAACGGTTTCTATTCAAGGGTTTGGCAACGTGGGGTCTTTTACCGCAAAATTCCTCCACATGAGAGGGTACAGGGTGGTTGCCATCAGCGACATCTCTGGAATGATACACGACCCTGGTGGCATCGATGTTCCAAGGCTGATGATGGACATGCGGGGCAAGGACACGATAGCTGACCTGAAAAGGGAAGAAGAAGGAGGAAGAGGAGGAAGAAGAAGCGGATCAAAATACAACATCAGAAATAAAGAGGAGATATTTGAAATAGATTCAGACATTTTCATACCGGCAGCCGTCAGCGACTCTGTAAACGACAGAACTGCCAAAAAGCTTCTTGAGCATGGCACAAGGGTGATAGTAGAAGCTGCAAACATTCCAACTTCCCCCTCTGCAGACAGGTATCTCTATGAAAATGGCGTTCTCATTGTGCCCGACTTTATAGCGAATGCAGGCGGCGTGATAGGGTCTTTTGTAGAGTACAAGGGTGGCACTGAAAAGGATGCATTTGATCTTATCGCATACAAGATATCCAGGAACGTAAAGCGGGTGCTAGCCCGGTCGATCATGGAAGAACATGCAAGGGAGGGAGATGAAAATGGCAACAATGGTGGCGATGACGACAAGACACCAAGGGAAGTTGCCATGGAGATGGCCAAACAGCGAGTGCATCGGGCCATGCTTCTGCGGAAGGGAGCACTAGCAATAGCCAGAGAAGCGTTTGCCAGAAAGGATACGTTTGAAGCGATTGCGTGATGGCAAATGAGATATCAAATGCAATCGTTCGCAATCCAAATCCTTAATTCAATCGAGGTAACATAACACGCGCATCCAAGCGAGCAAAATGTCAAGAGAAATCAGAGATGTCGGACACATCCGATGCGAAAAGTGCAACAAGACGTTTGCCAGCAAGAAAAGCCTAAAGAATCATCTGAGCGAGGAGCATTCCTATTAGAGCCTGTCCCGAAATTTTCGGCATTTTATTTGCAATTTCCTTGTTCATTTTCATGCAATTCCAGACACAAAAAGAGGGGCGAAACCGGTTCCTTCCCCTTCATGTATTGTTTCTACTGAATTTTTCTTCGACACTTGTAAATAGTCATAGTTAATTGTTCTGATAGAAAGTCTGGTATGAATTGGCTTAACAGAATAAACCAAGTCAAGCAGCCGGCGGCAGACACGGGCTGCCCTGTATGCAAGGGAGAAGGCAGATTGAACACATGGCGAGCCGTAATATGTCCATTTTGCAACGGAACAGGCGAGTTCACAAAAGCCGGAGCTAGTTTCATTCTGGCACATCCGTGTCAATGCGAAAATTCGGATAGGCAGAATTGCCCGTTTTGCAACAAAAAGTGCCATCATGGGAGCAACAACAAGCCTAGGTTGTTGTCTTTACGGCCCCCTCCAAGCTGAGTGTGGTTGCCGGGTACACACATGACGGACGGAGAAGGACGCCCATCAAAAGTCAGAGAGCCATGTCAAATCCCGGCGACATCTCCTTCACAAAGAGCGAGAGAATTAGATGGAGAGACACAAGAGACCTGAGGAACCACTCATCGAAGCATTTGCCCACAAGCTATTGCAAGAAAGCGACCGGTCAGCGACAGCTAATGTTGCTGCTGCTCGTCTCCTTCTCCTCCTTCTCCTTCCTTTTCAGGCTGCTCTTCCTCTTCTCCTCCCCCTTCTGGTTCTTCTTCCTGCTTGACCCTCTCTCCCATCATCCATCCAAACTTGACTACGTAGGGAGACAAGAAAGATGTAATGATGGTCATTGTCCCCACCATCGGCAGGACAAACGGGCTGGTTGCACCTACGTCGGCTCCGCCCTTTGCGGTGACCAGTGCAAGCTCGCCTCCTGAAGCCGACGATCCAAAAGCTGTCTGCACAGATTTCTTTGTGCTCACGCCCTGGGATTTTGCGGAGAGGTAGACCGTTGCGAATTTTGCCACAAACGAGGTTGCGACAAAGATCAGTGCTGGAACAATGAACAGGGGCAGCTGCGAGATATCCATTAGGGCGCCTACTGATACAAAGAAGAGGGCTGCAAACATGTCTTTTAGCGGCGTCGATAGGACCCTTGCAGTCGCGTGGGTCTTTGATTCTGCCACCAGGACTCCTGCAAAGAACGCGCCGGCGGCAACCGATATGCCAAGCTGGCTCGCAATGAACGACAGTCCAAATGCGATGCCGAGGATTGCCACAACCAGGACATCAAAGTGGTTTGTCTTGTTTACAAAATCGACAAATCTTGGCACTGTCTTTGAACCTATGAACAGCGCTCCGCCGATGAACGCAAGGACCAGCCCGACCGAAATTGCGACTTCGGTAATTTCCAGGCTGCCGGTTGTGGCAACTGACTGCAATACTGCAAGAGTCGAGACTATGATAATGTCCTCGATTACAGTCACGCCCAAGATAAGGGTGGAAACATCTGCCTTTGCAATTCCAAATTCTTCCAGTACGCGGGAAAGCACCACGGTGCTTGTGACTGATATGGCCAGCGCGATAAAGAGGCTGTCAAATACCGTCATGCCCATCAGCTGACCTACGACAAACCCGAGCGCAAAAGTCCCAAACGCCTCGGAAAAGGCAATTACCAGAGCCTTCTTTCCGACCGACCGGAGCTTTGCGATCGGGTATTCAAGCCCTACAACGAACAGGAGCAGGACGATCCCTATTTCTGCAAGGAGGTTGAGTATTTCGGGGTGCAGGATGAGGCTAAACGGCGGCGTGAACGGCCCAATTATCATCCCTGCCACAATGTATCCGATGAGCATTGGCTGCTTGAGCTTGTATGACAGAAGCGCCATGCAGGATGCGATAACCATTATTATCGCAAAGTCTTGTATCACCTGGGTTGCTGCAATTTCTGTCGCCAACTTTTACGCACCTTAAGCTATACTCTAATTACTAAAAAGGTATTTGAAAAAAAGATAGTGTAGTATTAGATGTATGACGTACACCTAGTTCTCAGATATGCCTCACATTGCCGCTATTTGACTACCAGGACGGGCTGGGGCGACTGTTCCGTCAACCTTCTAGCCACGCTGCCCAGGAGCTGTATTTTTGATAACCGGCTCCGCTGCTTCAACTTCTTGCTGCCGACCACCACAAGGTAAGGCTTTTCCTTCTTGATCAGCCGTACAACCTCTTCCACCACGTCGACGCCTTCTTTGACAAAGGCCGACCCCTCTAACCCTCTTGAGTTTATCAACGACAACTGCTTTTTCAGCTTCCCATATTCTGTCTCGACCGCTTTCTTTTTCATCATCCTGACCTCTCTCTTGACCCTCCTTCTCTCAGCCTCTGTCCAGAAGGAGACGACGGAAAAGTCAAGAATTTCAGGAATAATTCTAACCAGCTTGATCTTCATGTTCATGCTCTTGGCAATTTCAATGGCATACTTTAGAGCGGTATCAGACATCGCATTTCCATCATGCGGAACAAGGATTGTCTTTGTCATGCTATTACTATCTTGAAATGGTTTTAAGAACATATATCATCGTCTCATCGCTCAGGCGGTTCTCTTGGCATTAACAGGCGGCCGGTTGGCTGGCAGCGGAGTAAGTCCAGACGAATCAAGGCATGGACAAAGATCATCATTATACACACATGCATTGAAGCGCTGCGCTACCACGTGATCCTTGTTCATTGACCGACAATGCTTTTTTCCTATCTTCGCTTCTGCCGGCGTACTAGTGTATATTAGAGTCCAATTGCGTTCTACGCTATCCGGGGAGATATCAGAACAAGATGCTGCAGGAAGTTGCAAACAATGGCCTCAGGTGGATAGATGTGATCAAGCCAACAAAGGCGGAAATGAATGCCTTGGGGCAGGAATTCCACTTTCATGAGCTAAACCTTGACGACTGCCTGTCAAAAATCCAGATCCCAAAGATCGACAGATATGAAGATCACATCTTTGTCATTCTGCATTTTCCAACAATGGGAGAAGACAAGTTTCCAAGGTCGACACAGCTTGCGACCTTCATTGGGCATAACTACATCGTGACTGTGCACCAGGCTGAGTTGCGGCCCATTGTGGACCTTTTTGAGCAATGCAAGCAAAACGACAAGGCCCGCCAGGAATATATGGGCAAGTCTACGGGCCATCTTTTCCACCGAATAGTCGATATTCTGACAGACGATCTGTTCAATATCGTCAAAAAGATTGTTGGGAATATAGAGGACATCGAAGAGGTTGTTTTTGACAAGCAGTCTGATGCCGCAAATGAAATTTCGTATATCCGGCGGGAGATAACGACGCTCAGGAGAATCGTGATACCGCTGCGCAGGACTCTGGCAGAGCTTACCATGAGGGACATGAAACGGTTCTCCGACCAGGATCTGACTCCTTACTTTGACGACGTGAACGATCACCTGGACAAGGTAATCGAAACGATCGAGGAGTCAAAAGAGACTATTGAGATATACAAAGACACGGATTTCATGCATGCTACTGACAGATCAAACAAGATACTGGCTGTGCTCACAATAATATTCACGCTTTCGATGCCTGTTACCATTATGAGCTCGTTGTATGGCATGAATGTGGACATACCAATTTTGAGTGATGGCAGCGATCAGGCGTTTCTGGGAAGGTATACTACTTTTATCATCATCGTCACTGGATCCGGCGCCGCTGCTGGTGCTATGCTGGCCTACTTTCACAAGATCAGGTGGATCTAGCAGTTATGAAGGGTATGGGAAACAGGGAGACACATCTGTGTGCGAGTCCATAGAATTATAGTGCGTTTATATGCTTACACTGCGGATGCACGGATACATATGACGACCCTTCCTAAGGAGAGACCCGCGCCTGTATGCGACGAAGGGAGCAGATCATCAACCATAGTAGATCGGCTTGAGAGATTGACAGCTCAGCATCCTAGGCTGGTTCGCGCTCTGGAAAAAGAAGATCCTAGCGAGCTGTATAAGTAACAATTCTTTTGTCTGGAAAATCTCTTACATCGTCTGCTTCTTTTGATCCGTACATTACCGAGAGATCAAAGACCTCTTGGGCTATTATCTCCAATGGCAAATCATGGCCATTTTGCCGCGAAAAGTCTGTCGCTGTAAATAACGCAGTAGTCTTGTTACCTTCATGGAAACAAGGAAAGGAACAGACCTGTGTTACTGAATTGTACTCAAGACTCAACCAATTGATTGATCGGTATTGTTGAGACTTGAGTTGCCAACATTGAAAAATAATTCCGGCAAAGCTCGACCTTGGATGACACTGTAGAAATGCTGTGCCGACGTTGCGCGCAGCCAAGATTTTAATATCGTTTTTGCAAAAATAAATTGTGACAGCAATAGAAGTAACAAGGTGCGAATCGTTCGGACACGAACCCTGTGATTGCGGATATTGCTGCCTTGATGGATGATAAAGTAAGACGCTCCAAGGCTGATCAGGCCGAAGAGAATTGAATTTTTTCGAGAGTTGGTAAAAGATCTGGGCAGCAAGATCCGCCCTACCTATTTTTGAAGTAAGCTGTGCCATCATTCGTTCAGGGGGGAATCAATTGCCAACCCGTACATGGCTTGAGAGTGTTTCTCCAATTCTCGCACGCTCGATAAACGTTAACCAGATAACTCTATAAGTGAGTAGACCCATTCTAACATAGATTGCAATCAGCTTTATCATCAGATAATGTGAAATTTGATTTAGAACTTTTCAAAATATATGATGGGGCAAAACAGTGTCCCATCAACTTCACCCTGAAAGTTGTGGGCAACAAATTTACCCTTTTAATTTTACGCAACATGATTTATTTCAAACAAAACCGCTTCAATCAATTTCTAAATTCGATCGAAGATATCAATACCAAGGCTCTGACCAATAGGCTAAAGGAGATGGAGCAAGCCGGGTTGATTGAGCGCAGAATTTTCAATGAACACCCTGTGAAAATAGAATACTATCCGACCAAGAAGGGTCTTGCCCTCAAGCCTCTCCTCGACATGATGGCCGGATACTCGCTGACATACTTTGGCAAAGAAGTCCAGGATGGCAAAAAGAGACCCCTTTCTCAAATACTAAAGAATGGCAGGTGAGCCATTCACTCCACTGGCAGGCTTTCTGCATATACGATCCTCTGCTTCTCCAGATGTCTCTTTCTCAGGTTTGTCCTCAGCTTTCTTCCCCTTGGTTTGCTCCGCAATCTTGCCCCGCAGCAGCTGCACTTGCTTGCGCTGTCTTGAAAGAATGCATCGCAGATAGAGCACTTGCGCAAGCCATTGATGTACGAACCTCGACAGCCACCAGGTCTGGACCTGGTGCGCACGCAGATATTTCTGCAACTCCTCAAACCGCTCAGCGCTCCTGAAATTGAGCGAATTGTAGTAGTGTCATAGACAATTGCTCCCCTGTGAAAAATCTGACGGTCGTAGGATCGTTCGTTGTTAAGCGGCGCTCTGTTCGCTCTGCCTGCTGCCACACCGGTCCAATTTGGTGTGCTCTTCCAGATCAAGTGGACCTGGAAATGATTTGGCACATACGATGCAAGAATATTTTGGTCGTTCTTCCAACGCGATCGATTCTATTTCTCACTCACGCTATTAATAACTTTCTCCACGCTAGTCATTGTAAAAATGCAAGGTACTTTCGAAAAGAAAGTTATTAATATGAAACAAGCCATATTATAACGATCAAAAATGGCACAGATGCCTTCGTTGATACCAAAAGAAGTTGAAATCCAGCGACTAAAGAAGGTCTATATCTTCGTAGTAGTGCTGGGTTCAATCGCGGCCTCAGTCGAAGTGGACAACTTTATTGACGCTTCGCTGCACCAGACTGCGATACGAGATTCTGCATTCACCCCAGCTCACTGGTGGTTGTACAGCCACTTTGTGGCTCTGCCGCTTGGGTGGGGAATGGTAGCAATGTACAGCAGGAGGATTCCAATCCTTAGAGGGCCAGGAAATTCACTGCCAACCAGCCTAAAGATAACCATAACCGGGTACCTTGCAACCATGTTCACGATCGGAATAAACGAGCTGTGGCACTTCTGGTTCGTCGAGGAGATATTCGCCGTACCTAACCACTGGCTGTTCAACGTGGGAATAGTCTTGGCATTCATGGGAGCACTGGCGTTTGTCGTCAGGGTGTACGCACGCCTGGTAGAGCTCGGTGCAGAAAAGCCGGCAAAGAACCCGTACGTTGCAGAGATGTACAAGCTGGCGCTTGAAGGCAAGCTGTACAGCAGGGCGATCCCATGAGCGGCTCACCAGTCGTTGGGATCGTCAGCAACCGCAACACAAGCCGGACAGATACAAGGCCAGATGGTACACCGTCACATAACCAACAACAACAACGACAACCCTCTCCTTTCTTATTTTCTTCAAGAGCTCAGTTCTTGCTGTTGTCGATGTCAATGGCAGATACCGGCTTGAGAGCGCAGCATGCGGAAGCAGATCCCGGTATGTGAATTCGTGAAGAGTGTGTGGGGAGTGTGGGGTGGGGGAGATTATTGATATGAGTGGCAATGAGGAGATAAGACGCGCGATACCCGAGCTAATAGAGGAAATCGTGGCTGCCGATGCGCCATCGCATTGCATTCTGGTATACAAGGACCTTCGCTCATTTAGGGAGACTTACACCAAGTGCACAATAGAACTGTTAAGAAGAAATGAAATTGTGATACTGTGGCCGTTCTACGAACAGGTGGAAAATACAAGGTTCTGGCTTGAGAGCGCCGGGGTGGACGTATCAGGATATCAGCGCAGCATGCGGCTTCTAATAATCGACGCGCTGGACGCATATTCCAACAAGGAAGACGATATCGTCGAGCTGATTAGCGAATTTGCCGCCTATGCTCGAAATCGCGGAAAGCGCAGAGTGGTGATTATAGGCGATCTGGAGGCATTTCAGCTCATAGAGAGGATAGACCAGCTGATCTCATACGAGGCGTGGATTGGAACAAGAATAATGGACAACTTCAAGGTGTTCTGCTACTGCCATGTAGGGGATGTTGGAGATTTGGAGGAAAACCCGGTGACAGGAGCGTATGGTCCCAGCTCGTGCAAGTTGTACGTGGTAGGTGACATCTACGAGAGCGAAAGCCTGGCGGCATCCTGACAGCAGGTTCTAAAGCGGTTTTTTTCGGGGCCCGAAAATTTTTTTGTTGAAAAGTGGCGGTAACGCCACCGGACAAGTCCGGTGGACGGATGAGTCGCCACAACATTCTCAAGCGATAAATGGAATTGTTGCTGTTCTTGCAACTGCTGTAGCTACCGATGAAACGCCGCCAAGTCGCGCCTTCGTAGAATCCAAAGGAGCGATAACAACAATACGCTACTACTGGATTCGATAAAAAGTACTGCTATTTTTTCATTCACTCATTCCATTTTTTTCTTACCGGGAAAATCTGGAGAACAATGATGATATAACTTCTCTTGTGGACAGAAATTCTTGCCCTCTATCTGCCTAATGCACGCCACTCGTAGAGTATTCCTTCCCGCATTTTGCAATTGACAATATCGTGCCTCTTCTTCTCATTTTGCCGTCCCGGGCTGCGCAGCAAAAATAATCAAAACACTGCAGTCTCTGCTCGCATATGTCAATAGAAAATAAAAAAAGGGAAAAAGAGTAGAGTTCTCTCTAGTCAGCTCTCGCCTGAGTCAGTCACTTGACCTCCACTATTCCAGTCATCCATGGGTGCAGGGAACAGTAGTATTCGTACGTCCCTGGCTCTTCAAAGGTGTGCTGGAAGGTTCGCTTTTGCAGGATTGAGCCGCTGGTGAATAGCCCGCTCTCCTTGCTCTTTACCGTGTGGGCAGTCGAGTCATCATTCTTCCAGGTCACGGTGTCGCCCACATGTACTGATATGTGCCCGGGAGTAAAGCTCTTGTTTGAGGATTTCTGGCTGGAGCCCTTGGGCATAGACACTGAAGTGGTCTCTACTACTCCGCCCTGGTCTGCAGATTGCTGCTGCTGTTGCTGCTGGTCAGTTCCTGCCCCGCCGGTGCTAGAGACTGGCATCGAATGTCCTCCTTCGCTCTCAGACTCGTTTGAAGGAATTGTTACATTGCCATTTGGATCTGCCTTTTGGATCTTCCTTGCAAGGTCGGCCTGCCAGTCTATCATGCTGATAGACTTTGTCTTTGCTATATCTACTCCATCCACCGCATTCTCTGGCGCGTCGGTGACGTTAAAGTACGCCATAGTTCCCTTCTCTTCTGGCGTTCCGTGAAGGTGGAACAGATACCTGCCTTCCCATGGCCATTTCACTTCAAATATCGCTGCGTTGCCTGCAGAAACTTCCCATGTCTGAACCCTGAGCGAGGGGTTTTCCCATACGCCTGAAGGCCACGCGTCAAACAACGTCCCGTGTATGTGGAACCCAAAGGCCGGCGAACTGCCCAGGTTTATCAGGTAGATGCGGACAAGCTCGTTTGTCCGTGCTGGAAGCGGGTTCTCCCAGTACTGGTCCGCATATCCATTGAAAATCACATATTCTGGAAGTTCAGTCAGCTGGTCCTCAGTGTCATATTCGCCTGTGACAATCACATACTCTCTTGCTGGCTCCAATGGGGTTTGAGGATCAACTATGAACGCGCCATACAGTCCCATCCTGATATGCTGAGATACTGGCATGACATGGCAGTGGTACATCAGCGCGCCTGCCGGCTCTGCAATAAAGTCATAGGTGTATGTCTCGTTAGGCTGGACTTCCTGGAACACGCCGTCATCCTTCTCGTCGTGGTCTCCATGGAGGTGGATGGTGTGAGCCATGGGAGTCTTGTTTATGAAGTGGATAATGACGCGGTCGCCTTCAGTCGCCCGCAACGTTGGCCCGGGGATCGTCCCGTTATATGTCCATGCAGGAACTCGTGTGTCGGGTGCTATTTCAAGAGTGGTCTCCTCCGCAATGAGCGTGTATTCAACCGTCTTTGGTTTGTACTCTTCCGATGTGCCTTGTGCGTTGGCCGAAGCTAGGCCAAAGGTGCTGTTCGCAAACATGGTCGTTGCTAGCTGGTTGCCTGAAAGCGCGGCAACAATTCCGGCTCCAAAAAGAACTGCAGCAATTGCCGGTGCTATGATTATTACCGTCTTTCTATAGCGCCTATTGTTGTTGTTATGATCCATCCTAAGAGCACGCTGCAAATTTGTTGTTTTATGTAGGACGTTTATAGTGCAAATGAAGAGGTTACCGTGGATTTCAACTCATATTGTCCGATATCACCATGATTCCTGATACTTGCAGTATGGACTGAGCGGTTAAAGAACAGAAAGCATTGCCGGCAATGCGATGGACAAACTAAGAAAATTCTTCTCGGACAAAATGAAAAACAATGCAAGGCAACTTTGGATGCCAGCAATTGCCTTGGCAGCAATACTGGCCATATCGCCCCTAACGCTGGCAGGGTTCAACAATCAGGGAGAGGAATACAAGGCAACAACAGCAACAACCGCAACCCATGAAGATCATCAAATGGTTCAGGATGACGTTTCTTCCACGTCTACCGACAATAACACTCCTATCGGCGGCCTGAACCTCGTTTTGCCAGCAGCATTTGGTCAGGTCAGCACAGAATCAGCACAGCAGTTGAAGGAAAACGGCGCCCCTGTGCGCAAGTTCACGCTTGTCGCGTATGAAACACAGATCGCCCTTCCAACCGGCGAGAATACAACACGGCTCACCTTTAATGGCACAGACCCGGCTCCGACCCTGAGAGCGCGTCAAGGAGAGATCATTGAAATTACAATAATAAACCATCCAGATAACATCAGGCTGCACAGCGTAGACCATCATGCTGCCACAATCAGCGCAGTACCTAACTTTGGGGCAGTCGACATCGGCCAGAACAGGACATATACATTTGTGGCAAAGCAGCCGGGGTTCTTCAAGTACCACTGCGAAGGTGAGGACGTGCTTGGAATGGACGAGCACGTGTTTTCCGGAATGGTGGGCGGCTTTATTGTTGATCCAGCCAACGGATACGGACCATATGCGAATGTAGAATACACGTACGATAGCAGCGGCAAGCCCCAGAGGCAGATAACACACGAAGATGGCAAGGCAAAAGAGTTTACGCTGCAGTTTTCAGAGCTCTACCTGACCGAGTCAGGCGAGTACAATGCAGATGCGATGTATGCGTACCAGCCAACATGGACAACTATCAACGGGATTCCATTTGGGTATGACCCCGCAATCACCCAGACGCCGGGAGCAATGCCTCTGCACGTGAAGGCAGGGGACCATGTCAGGTTCTTTGTCCTCAACGCGGGCAACATCCCAGTCAACTTCCATATAGTAGGAGAACAGCTGGACAGAGTAGTCCATGGAGGCAGGGTGCAGGGACAGGGGCTGCAGACGTATCTTGTGGGCGGCTCTAACGACGCGATAATTGACGTGATATTTGACGAGCCGGGCGTATACGCAATAGTGAACCACGACTATTCAGCCCTCTTCAAGGGACAGGTTGCAATAGTAGTAGTAGACGATGCAAACGGAGAAAACCCGCTCAACTACAAGGGCAACAACCCGTCAAATGCAGTGCCTCCGCCCGGAATCGATACCATAAGGCAGGAAACCACGCCGTACTATGCAGGAACTCCAATGTAGAAGGAGATAGAGGACACACAGTAGTAGTCGCGAATGGCTGGCCGCCGCACTGATCTCTGGCTTCAGCTGCGGGCCGGCCATCTTTTTCATCACCATCTCATTTTTTCCAGAGCAGATTTTTTGCTGCTACTATTATTCCCACGAATATTTGATGCCTGATATGGTGACGCTAAATGAAGAATTGGTCAGGCTAAACTTCATCTCGCCATAGTCGCCAGGTTTGAGCAGTTCCTGCAGCACCGCTTCAAACATGCCCTTGTAATAGCGGGACCACTTTGAGCTTATCCCATGGTTGATCATGATGAAGATGCTGGCGTCTTTCTCATGCCTGACCACCAGCTGAAAGCCCATCACTTCGCACCTGAGCCTTAACCAGTTAATGAACGCGCCCAGGTCGTAGCCAGATTCGGAGAATAGTATAAAGTCCTTGATGGTCTGGTCCTTTTGAATCCGGCCAATCTCTTCCACGTCATCGTCAGAAATCTTGTCCATGATCTGGACCACCATGCTCTTGTGAAGGGGCATGAAGCCGAGCCTTTCTTGGAATCTCCACCAGCCGGAGTACTTTCTGAGTATGCTGACTATGACCGAGTTCACGCTTGTACCCTTGTAGTGTGACTCCTCTCTCAGTGACTGCAGCAGGTCCTGCGGGATCCTGACCAGGACCGCCTTGTTGGGCTCTCCTGCAGCAGATTGCTGAGGCTCATCGACTGACGGGTTGTCTCTATGGCCTCGAACCTGGTCATTGTCTGTAGATATCTTCATACCTCTGGTCTTACCTTCCTTTTTATGGACGTCGCCTTTCACGCTTTCATCCTTGGCGCGTCAATCGAGCATATTTCAGATAATAATCATTGTGTATACAATGCAATCACCGGCAAGCGAGAGATAGTAGCTGGTAGCACAGCATGGGCCGATTGCAGTGGCTGCCGGCATGGGATGAACAAGGCCGGAGACCCATGCTGTGCGGGATTCACACACACCCGCAATCTGATTATCAGAGAAAGTAAATAATTGATACGTCTACATCGCAAACACAGAATTTCCACTGCTATCAGCTTGGTATCAGAAATCTATACAGCTTACGCACGCGATATCGCCATGATTCGACATGAAATTGCTCTGCGCCGGCAGCGCTTGCAAAGCCAAAGATGTTTGTGAAAAAAAGTGGTGGGGCGGCGACAGCGGCGGTAACGCCACCAGACATGTCCTGCAGGTAAGTGGTCGCAATATTCCCCGGAGAGGATTGTCAGAATCGCTGGCGACGCTGCCACCTGTGGAACGCCGATATGCACGCACATGTAGATTCCAAAAAGGCATTGTAGCAGCAAGGAGAGGCTATTGGGCGCACTGTGGTGGCTCTATGATAGTTGATGTATGCGGGGATTTCGATTGCGATCAAGCATTTTGAAAAATTGGTCTCGTATTAATCAGCGGCGCTTCTGAACAATCAAAACCCGAGTTGAAGAAGATTATTGTGCTTTTGTCTTATCTATTACACCAAGAGTCTGGCCACAGGGGTAGCTCCTCCGATATATTGAAAGCGATATGGGGTTAGGCTGGCTCGGAGAGCATAGGCGAGAGTACTTCAAGAATCGGCATTTCCAGGGAGCTACCTTCCACGAACCCCATATCGCAATTTTGGTAAATAACAATTTTGAAACCAAGAATGCGTTTGTTGTTTGCGTCATCATCAGACTCTGGAAGTAGCTAGGGTTGACTTGCGAACCAGCAAGGCGTGATGCAATGGCAAACATGGATGTGAACGGTGCTTTTTTCTGTTGTCTAGTGAGGAAAGCCCAGACCCTCCTCACAGGTTCAGACAGAATAAAGTGAGGGTCCAGGCTTTTTTTGACTGACGTCAGCGGCAGGTCATGGACCCGCCAAGAACACAATTGCCTCGAACAATATTAAAGGCAATATGGATAACTTTGGCACTGTTTTCCCATCAAATGCATATCAATTTCTGCAAAGAACAGAGTTTGGCTACAAGAAATCAGAAAAGATTCAGCAAATCATGGTATTAGTGCCACACCATTATTGCCATTCACTATCACAGAGGTTTTGGTAGGCCAACGTGGAAGAAGACGGAATATTCAGTCGACAGCGGATCATGATGGCAGCAACGCCTCCTGTTGCTGCTCCCAGTGAAAAGCGTCTGTTGAATGCAGCTCCACCACAGATCTCTTGCCTTCTTCGTCTGTGCGGTTGTCCCTGGGAAAAGGCACCAACCAGCTTATGGTCATTGTGAACAAATTGTCGTCATAGTAGGGGGTGAATGAGCCTGTTCGTTCATAGGTCTTGCTGCCGCCTTCAAACCAATTGCAGGGAATCGCGATTTCGCCATACCATGTGTCCAGTCCCTTTTGTACAAGTTCTGCTGCAGAATAAGAGTGTGCCATGACAGATTCTTCATCATTGCTGCTAGCACCATGGGATGATGTTTCCGTCATCGCTGGCATGGAAATTGCGGCGGACTTTGACCTTGTATTGTTCGTAATTTTTGCACTCACGCGCTTGACTGGCATCTCAGCCGCCCCTTCATCTTGCTGATATTGTTGATGTTGTTGTTCAAAATGCACGGTTAACCGGATTCTGCCTGCCTCCTCAAGATTGTTCAAGCTTGCTGGCGGAGAAGGCTTTGCAACAAAGGATAGTGCGACGGGTGGTAGTAGGGAGTTATTGTTATTGCTGTTGATGGCGATTCTTTCCACAGACTCGTCGTCATCAGAATCCCGTTGTTCGGTTCCGGTTTTCATTC
Source organism: Nitrosopumilales archaeon (assembly GCA_044507735.1). GTDB lineage: Archaea > Thermoproteota > Nitrososphaeria > Nitrososphaerales > Nitrososphaeraceae > Nitrososphaera. The sequence goes on along the minus strand of JBIQJB010000019.1, from coordinate 19,523 downwards.
CACCGTGTCCACCTTCGCATGGTGTACAGAAGGTCGAAATCGCTTATACGGGGTATGCATTTTGATTCGGTGGATCAAATCAATTCGGAAACACATTGGTGACCTGCTTAACACCAACCCTTGCTCGGCAAGATTGAAAACCCGTGCACGCAACGGAGCCGCACTTTTTCCAAGGCTGCTGCTTCAATCCAGCGGTCGATGAAAATAATATTCGCTTCTTGCAGTAAAATTAGCTTTTGATTCTTCAAAGGTATCTTATACTAGACGTAATCGTAGCTGAGTCCTTTTGCATCAAACGAAAACATCAAAACGCAACCTTAGTACGGTTAATCTTCTTTCCCTGACAACTCAAGAGTGGTGATAAGAACCAATGGACCAAATAACTAATGCATTATACTCAGCAGGACTAATCGCCCTTGGATTTGTACCAACACTGCTAGCACTTGAACTGTCATGGAGGATGGCTTACAGGCTTGGTAAAAGGGACAGTCCCAGAACAGCCTCAGTTGCTGGCGGAGCATCGCCCAAGGCAGCTTAGTGCGAAAATGAACGTGCGGTGGTGCGTGGAAAGATGGTGGATTTGATAGAACTTGTTTCAATAACTGCTGGAAGCGTAATACTTCTGGGCCTGATTGCCTCCATAGCGGTTGACGGAATAAGAAGCAAGTTGAGCGGGCGCAGAGAAAGGGCCATACTGGCAGTAGATGCAAGATGGAATAGGGTAAAGGTGCCCCTAAAGTCCGACTGAAAGGACATCAGTATCTAATTTCCAGATTTTTTGTTTATTTTCGTCTCGTTAAGAATAGATCCTTTCTGTTCTCTCGAGTGAAACTTTGCTATTATCGTCTGACGGGAGGGCCTTTTCTGTCCCTTCTATTTTCGGGCAATCATAATGTACATGCAGTCTCCGCACATGACTGTAATGACAAGGCGCGCAAATGAATCCCACCTCAAAAAGACGAGTGAGCAGCTTTTTTTTGTCTTCCAAGGTCTTCATTATGGGCTGATTAAAAGGAATGGGATCACCACCATGCCTAGGTTGAAGGTGTGTCAGCAACGATCAACCAAAGGGTCTTCCAAGACATGGTGATAACCCCGAGATATGAACTTGGTCAATCCTGGCCTCGCTAGACGTGGTTCTGATGGCTGTCCGGGAATCCTATGGTGGCATGTGTTAAAGATTTTATGAACGATTCTTGCTGATTGCTCAAAACGCTTCTTGAAATTTAAGACTCATTTTTCACCGGCGCACGTCACGATCGACAGTATGCACCATTCGCCTTCTGTTGACCAAAATATTTTACGGGATATTCAAGAAACAAGAATTGGTTAGCGCTATACTCGAATTATCCGCCAATTTTGAAATTGAAGTTGATATAGGCTCTGCTGTGATCTAGTGGCACAACGTTTTTAGCTGCCGGCCAGATAGTGAGAGCCCGGTCGATGTCATATTACCAGCAGCAGCATGGTTGTCGGTGTTCAGCAACAAGAACAGGTTCCCAGAAGCGGTACCGGGGATGAAATTTGCGACATGTGCCTCAAGGAGACAGCGGAGCTATTCCAGCTAAGCGGAGAATATTGCCTAGATTGCTGGCAAAAGCTGACGCACCCTCAAGTCTAACGAGATGGGTGGGGGGAAACGCATTATGACTTCTGAAAATAACCAGGTCAAAAAGCTATGTTTTGAACACGCAATCAAATACAGGCAGCGGGAAGGTAAGGGCAAGAGAAAGAATCCCCCAAGGGCTATTGTAGTAGAAAATAGCAATGAATGCGAAGCCTGCAAGAAGACTTTATGAGGAATTGGAATCGTTGTCGGAATATAACATGTGGCTGCCTTTTCCTGCATCAGAAATTGTAGTCGCAATCTCTACGACAAAGCGCTAGCTCTGCATAGAGCTGCAAGTATTTTCCAATCAAATGAAACAACGCCCGCAAATCGTGGCATCCTGTCGAAACGGAAATAATGAAAAAAATCGATGGATAATTCATACCTCCAAATAATATAGTCTAAAGCTGTAGAATAATGGAGCATGCGGCTGGCCACCATGTCCGCGCAATAATCCCGATTGCTTCCACAGCCTGACGTGGCCAGAAAAAGAGACAATGACGTTATTTTACCTCATACCGGTATAATATTTCAAATACAATAGGTGTTTTGACGGAAATTACCCTACACAAGAGTAATAAACTCGCCAAATATTCAGATGAAGAGAAAAACAGGAAAATGTCTCTAAATCATTCTCTATGCGTAGTAGGTGCAGAAGAAGGATGCAAACCCAATTACTCTGCAGCATACCGGGCAGTCGCAAGATACCTGGCATCCGGCGGTGCTGTGCTATACGCTGCAGAAGACCTACCGCCTGAAGAGACTCTGAACAATTTTTCAAGGGCAACCAACATCGACGTTGAAACTTTTGTAAAGAACGGAGCGCTGACAATCATGAAGTACGACGCTCCTTACAATGGTAATGATAGCAAAGGTCTGGATAGCAGAAACCTGATCAAATGGTGGCAGTCAGAGGTCAGGAAAAAGCAGAAGAAAAAATACAGACAGGTGTTGATTGTCGATACCTGCAAGCCATTTACGGATAAAGGCAACTATAATGGTCTAGTTGATTACGAATGTGTTAAGAGGAATGCACTGTCACCGTCGCCATCCCCATCACCATCGACAGCGTCAGCAGCAAAGTCATCTGAATTTGCCTTATTTTCTTCCGCAACAACTACTACCGTTGAATGCATTTGCTGCTTTAATGCTTCTGCCATCACTCGGATACCATCAATGCCCATGCTAACCTCCATTCTGTTTAGCCACGATAACAAGATTGGAAGCGCCGAGAAAGAAGGAGGAGGCGGAGAAGAAGAACCGCTCGTCATGCAACCATTGTACTCTAGCCATATGCAGCAATTGTTAAGACAATCCATAGACGACATTTTGGGAAGGGGTACATGCAATCTGGTAATCAAGACTATGAAGCTTGTCTATCGCATGGATGAAGAGACAGTTATCAGGCGGCCATCGCTCTTTGCAGAGACTCTTGAGAGGTTGCTAGGAAAGAGGATAGCCAATACTGTGTTGGCGAATGTTTTGGACAAGATGAAGGAACGGATCATCAAGGTTGATTGTCCTTGCTCCTGCTGAAAAGCAAGCTAGGAAATTTTATGATGTTCTAGCTAGAAGGCCCTAGCAGCTGCCACCGGCCTGCCCCGACCTGATGTCGGCAGCCAGAAGCATAAAGAGAGATTCTACAATATTATACTATCAGTACTTTGTTGCATCGCTTTTCGTGTCTGATTTCTTCAACATTTGTCTATTTTTGGCGGCCTTTTTTTGTTTGCAATTCTAACCTGCCGATCACATGGCGCAAGGTTTCCTAGCCGGCATGAGGCGCATTCTCGAAAAATCTAGAAAATCTGACGCTTGTTATGATATAAGATACTAAAACGGAAATTGCTAATCCTGTATAAGACATAAATCAAAAACACTGCTTTCTTGATATAGATCTAGATCTCTTCTTTCTAAGCTGTAAAAAATTGTTCCGGATTGCCTTTATGCTACCCGCAAGGCTTTGCGCGAAATGCAAGCGAAAACAACAACAATCCTTGCACTGTCAGCGATGGCAGTACTTGCTGCGGCTTCGTTGGTGTTTCCTCCAACATCCTATACCGCAGATGCTGCTGCTGACAGAGACAAATTCGGAGTGGTAGAGCTGTATCCTACCAAGAAAGGAGGCGACGAATGGTTCATGAATATGAAGGACCCAAACGTCGATGAGGACAGATTCACTACCAAGGACAAGATCAAGAAAAACAAGGATGGTTCATGGAAGGTAAAAGATGATCAAATCCGCATGAACGTCTTCACAAAGAGCGGATATGATCCAGAAGAGATCGAGACATATGATCAGGATGTCCTTGCCTCCAGAGGATACATGCAGGATCGAAACGACTGGAAGAACGTGGAAATCACCGGCTATGTCAAGCTGAATGACTACGACTCAAACGCCTACTTTAGTTGGTATGCAAGGAGTGGTCGCCACACACACGACGAGGCACCTAACGGTGAGGATCAGGAATGCGAAGGAACCGGCGTCAAACCAAGGATATACTATAACGGAAACACCGCCTCGGTAAAGGAGTTGTGGCACAATGACGGGTATGCAGTAGCAAACAGAAAGGAAGGCTCCACTGACGACCTGGAGGGAAGGTGGGTCGGCATAAAGAGTGTAATCTACAATGTAGAAAAGTCCGACGGTTCAACCGCCGTGAAGCAAGAGCTGTGGATAGACAATGACGGCAATGGGCGTGGCTGGAAGAAAGTCAACGAGTACCTGGACGACGGCGGATGGAAGGCTGACTCTGACAACAAGTGCGGCGGAGACGACGATCAAATAGTTACATGGGGCGGGCCAATTGTGACCTTCAGGTGGGACGACGCAGATGACGTTGACTTTAAGTGGTTCAGCGTCAGGGAGATTGACCCCTAACCTTTTCTTTTTTGTTTCATCGGTTCTTGATTCCAAACATTTCTGCAGTTGGCTGTAACAGCAAAAATCTCTTTGAGCAACTCCTCTTCTCTTCAATCGATCACGGGCAAAAAACCGGATGATGATTTCTTATCATCTTCTGAGTGCCTCAAAAAAGATGTAGAGCACTGCAATTATTTCAAATCTGCCAACGATCATGTTTGTGGCAAGCAGCAGTTTTGAAAATATGTCAAGGTCCACGGATGTTATGCCAGTGGTCAACCCTGTTGTTGTTAGCGTAGATACTGCCTCAAAGATGCCGTTTTCGATACTGCTTGCTGTCAGGTAGGCAAGAACGAGGCCCGTTGCTATAGAGATTGTGACAAATGACAATATGACGACTGCAGATTCCCTGATCAGCCTGTCGGAGAACAACGACATTCTTTTGGGCAATTCGCCTTCAATGTGGTCAGCGGATGGATCCTCGACTTGTTTGTCAGTCACCACCATGCCGTTCTCCTTGCGCAGCTGCTCTTGCTCTTTTCTATTGCGCGAGCCGGCCCTGCCCAATGATGATGATTGCTTTTGAGGATTCGAAAGGATTGAGATCGAGGATGGCGTGTCAGTGGTGGCCTCCTTTTTGAACAGGCGCTGGAATAGCACGAGAATTCTGGCAACCTTGATCCCGCCTGCAGTAGAGAATGCGGTTCCGCCCACGAACATGAGGACTATTAGAACGATCTTGGCGTCAAGTCCAAGGCTCCTGACATCAACAAACTGATAGCCCGAATTTGTTGATGCACTCACTATGTGAAAGATTGAAGAGAACCAGCCGCTGCCCGTGGTCCAACTCGCCCCTGAAAGGAAAGTAAAGAGTGGGATTGATGCAGCCATGATGATGCCATAAGTGATAACCTCGGAGGTGAGCCTCTTTGTCCGGGCCTGCTTGCTGAACAGTGAGTAGTGAAATGCAAAGGGAAGGGCAGAGATCACCATTCCCACTATCAGCGCAGACATGACCTGCACCTGACCCGTGGCTAGGATGTCAGACGCCGGGACAAAGCCTCCGCCAGTCACTGAGCTGAAGATAATTGAAACAGCATAGATGTCAGGCGTATGGCCCACGAGGACCAGGAACAGCACCAGACCAACAGTGTATGCTGTAAATATCACGCCCACGGTGACCAGCAGCTGCTTGAACCTGAGCATGCCGGCGCCAAGCACGCTTTTCATGGCGCTGAGCTTTCGCTCCGGGTAAAAGAGCATCATCACGAGATAGACGAAACTGAGCCCTCCCACCCACTGAGTGTATGAACGGTAAAACACCATGGTATCGGTGAGGTTTTCGGGCCTGGCTATCATTGAGAGGCCGGTCGTGGTAAATCCAGAAGCGCTCTCAAAAAAGCTGTTGACAAATAGCGACAGCGGGTCAATACCATCTCTGAACGGGTTGACATAGATGTATGGAATGGACCCAAACAGGCTCAACGCCAAAAAGCTGGATATCACCAGGATCGAGGCCTGCTTCAGGCTGAGAGGCCTCTTTTCGCCATACGCGTTCAGCACAAAGCCGGCCCCAAGCAGATGGACTGCAGCCAGAAATATCCCGGTGGCACTGACGTTCTCTCCAAGCGCGGTCCCGAGATATGTGGGTGCGATCATCAATATGCCTGCAAACTGGAGTATGAATCCGAGGTTTCCAAGAATCGGCTTGTAGTGTTCCCGGACGGCAGCGCGGTAGCTTCGAAATGTGGTCTCAATGACCGCATTTCTCACGGCATCGGCAAGGGCCCTCTGCGTAACCATCCCTATGATTGTGACGTTGTCGGTAATCGGTATGCGCTTGACCTGGTTTATCCTCATGAGCTGCAGGGCCTGCTCGACGTTTCCTCTCGAAGAGAGCGTGATTATGGGAGAGGTCATTATCGACTTGAGGTATACATTGTCAGAATCTTCGCCTCTCATCACAACCTTGTCGAGGATGTCGCTGTCTGTGACGATCCCTATCGGCACGCCGTTTCTTGTTACTATTATCGTTTCAGCGTGGCGGGCCTGCATCTCACCCACGGCATACGCGACATTGACATTCTCGTCCAGCATGACAAACTCTCTGTGCATGTATGCAGTAGCCGGACGCTCAAGCGGGTCTTGCATCGATGCCCCTTCTTATATGATCGGGCAGCACAACCTGCTTTTATTAACTCTAATCCCGCTCATATTTTTGATATCTTGAAGATTGTTGGTAGATTTTCGTCCATGCGGGCGCAAATTCAAAGTATATGTACAATTGTTATAGCGAAATATTATGAAATCGATTGATGGCTTTGGCCCTCTGCTTTTACTACTGCATTTCTGGTAGGTGAAGGACGCTTGTCAACAAGGTTAATTGATGCCCACTTGATGGTTAATGCGATTACAAAACCAGTAGCGGAAGAAGAAGGAGAAGAATGGTCAAGACCTGCTCCGCTAAATGCCCCTTGTGCCAGAGGTTGATAGCCGACAGTGACAGGGACTCTCTCGTCGCACGAGTAAGGTACCATGCAAGGAGGAGCCACCAAGAATATCTCATTGACGCACAAATAGAGATTCAAGATCTTGGCCGTGTTGCCAGAGTCTTTGGTCCGGCAGAACCTCAGCTTCACCTGGTCTGAAAAAACTTGCGGTAAACAAAGAAACCCTCTCTTATTTTCTCTAGAGTAAATCAAAATTATTTACCGCGCTGATCAATGGCGCCAGCAACTGCAAATAGAGTGAATATATCGCGCATTCTCACATTTTTTCTCAAAAGGATAGAGAGTTACTGACGAATAGTTATCTCAAATTGCCTGACATCTGCTCTTGCTCCCCCTGCAGACAGGGTGCTCGTGATATCGTAAACCGCTTCCCTTGCAGGCGTCCCAGTCGCAGTTATGGTGACCTTTATCTCGCCGCTTCTTCCATTTGTGTAGAGTACTGGCAGGTTTATTGTGTTGTTGCTAATGGAGAGATAGTTGCTGCCCACCGCCGGACTGACTTCTATTGAGACTGTAGCATCGTCAATTATTCTGTCCTCAGAGCTTTCCACGTTGAACACAATGCTTGTATTTTGACCTACTTGCAGCTCCTGCCTCTCAATCTCAAATTCCACAAAAGTTACTCTTGGAGCAGACTCGTCGCTTATGGTACGCTGGACCTGCTGAAAGGTCAGCGCCAATACGACCGCAATCACAATTGCAGCTGCGACCAAGGCGCCAATGACTATGAGCAGCGTCTTCTTTTTTGCTCCGGAATGGTCTCCAAGCGGCCAGCGTGACCTGGGTGGAGGAATTGCAGGTGGATCCGCCGCATGATAAGCCATTATACGCATTTTGCATACCAAACATACAATTTAACAGGTCGCGCTTCAAAGCCATGGCCGGAAAAATCTCTCTCGACCTTGATGGGATTTGTGGACGCTTTTTTTGCGATCCAGATTGATTGACACGTTTCCATCTTGTAATCCCCTCTTGCCCCTTTGAATTTCAAGTGTGGCCAAGCTTGCAACAACTTGGCAGGTATGCTCGCCTATCGGAGAAAATCAGATATCACAAGGTTTGCGATGCACTGGCCACAACAGAAGCTTAGAAAAAGATGTGGGTCTACCACAAACGTCTATTATTCATAGATCGGCGTGCCATCAGATGTGTATGCTCTGATCCTCTTTTCTGTCGATGCTTTCTCTGTGCTGGTGGTGGGCTGTTCTGCAGTAGTGGTAGCAGTAGTAGTAGTAGTGGCTTTGGACGCCGTCGTCGTCGTCGCTGTCGTCTTTGCTTCCTTTTTCCTTCTGAATCTGTCGAGAAAACCCATTTGCAAAATTGGCGTGTCTAATCTTGATATTAATAATTAGATACGACTTGCATTTTACATCTCAAGAATTGTTATGAGCAATCAGCAATTCTGCTGCTTAATGTCTTTAATGGTCGCCGATAATCTCTTCAACAGCCGTCAAAGCAGCCCAAAAGTGGCTTATTCATGGGTCACCATGACATATCCCTTGGTTGTGTTGTTGCTGACAGGGAACTATGACAACCAAACGGCAATGTCAATCGGTCCCCACCTGCGGAGGGTGGGGGCAGAACATAATAATGATATCCTGTTTCTTGACTGACTGCACTTTTTTTCAAGTAGCAGCCACGGCCGGATCTTGCGAACAAGTTGGACAACACATCATTTCCGCCTCCGCGCCATGAGTCCGCACTTACTTTCTTTTTTACTGCGTTAGACCTGTCATCAGATACAGCGAAATGAAGCAAAAAGCCCTACTCGCCAGGCAATCGAGTTGGCAAACAAGAACGCCGCGGCTTTCGGGCATACTGGTCACAGCTACCCAGTGTGACTCTAGATCAATAATCATTGTTACAGGGTTCTCCTCATTGTTAGATTCAAAATTTAGAAACCAAGAGTACGAATTGAAAAGCTGAATTGACGGCGAACAGGCAGGATCCACTTTTGTTCGCAGCAGGTAAGAACTCTCTCTGCCTGATCTTAAGATTGCGGTAATAACCTTCTTACTTGGTCTATCGCACATTCTTTAGAAAAGGAAAAAGCTGCTCTTCAATTATCTTGCAGTGGTCAGACTCTGTTCCAAACAGCACCAGCAGAACACAGTCGCGCAGAGTCGGATCCTGAATGTAGCTTCCAAGAACCACTGCTACTCCTTTTACCTTCTCAAACTCTGTGAACAGGTACTTCACCTTTCCCAAGGTCTTATCAAGCGTCTCCAGAACGTTCAGTCCGATGAGGGCCTTCATTATCAGCTCAGGCATCTGCTGCGGAGGCAATGGCAGCTTATCTGATGACGCGTTCGATTCAACCCCAACGATGTCCCCCTCTTTGGTGAACAGCAGCACTAGCCTTATGGATTCATTCAGATGCAAAATATCTTCGCAAAACTTGCCATAGTTCAAGTACTCAAGATTAGTGAATTTGTGACATTTATAACTTCAAGTATCAGGTTCTGCATGAAGAAATTGAAAATAATAGCGAGACAATGCCGCTTTATTCGCACACTATAAGCAGCATCATAAGTATGATGATAATGACAATCTGCTAGATGAAAATTAGCATGGCGCGCAGTTGCAAAAGGCCACTACTGCAAGACAGCAAGTCATATTAGCAAAGCCGGTCAAAAAGATACATCAACATCAAATGCAGGGGGACATCGGGAGGCGCCACCATTCCATTATCATGGCGCCAGCATTTCAAGGGAAGCATGACAGTGTAAGGCTCGCAGTGTACAGACAAGTCTGGAAGTACCTGTCAAATGATTACGCCATCATTTACGCTGCAGAGCCGGACCCGTCAAGAGTGATACAGCAAATGTCAAAGGTGGCAGCGGAGCTGGCCTCAGACGAAGAGAGGGAGATTGAAAATTGCATAACCAGGAGAGCCCTGACAGTAATTAACAGAAACGAGTTTTATCAACCTTCCAAGACCAACGAGCTGGACATCCCCAAGCTGACAGGCCTGTGGCGTTCGCTTGTTCTAGAAGTGCACAAGCAATCCAAACCAAGAGGGATCGTTGCCATTGGCGATCCTTCGACGTTCTTTGAGAATGACGATAGTAGCCACCGTCATATCAAACTGGCCCAGTACGAAAGTGCGATATGCAAGGAGCTTGTCAAGCCGTTGGAAGAGGCGATCTGCTGGTACAACAACCCCGGGCTCGTAGCCAAGATGTCATTTAGCGACCTGGTCAACCTTATCAATACCCACCATTCAACCATCCACACCGGCTGGCTCTATCGGGAATGGCGGCCGCATGACATCATTGCACATGTGAGGGAGGGCATGGACAGGGTTCTGGGCAAGGGGACGGCAAACCTGATATTCAAAACTCTACAGCTTGTATACAAGGTAGACCCTGAACAGACAATCATCTTTCAGCCAGATGTTTTTGAAGAGAAACTGAGAAAGATAATGGGAGATTCGATCGCAAAGCTTCTGTTTGACGTTTTGGCAGACGCCTTGAGAAAAGAGGTGTCATTTAACAGAATTTCCCAACTGCACTAGCGCGTATGTGTATGTATGTATGTATGCCCCACGCGCGACCGCTGCATCAAGTAAGATAAGCACTGGACTGCCGCAGCCGCGCCTTCTTGTCTGCTAAATTACAAGATCTGGCATCATGTGTCAATTATTTTCAAAAACCGGGTTCAAGCTGACAGGAGAGGCTTGTCATGATGGCTGCGCTGTGCCATTTTCATTTGCGATAATCGTCATATTCCGGAGCACTACAGCCGAATGATTGATAGCCGGCTAGTACCTTACTTGATAATATCATGTCATCAATTTCCCTGAAGGTGCTAGAGTCGTATACAAGAGATGTCGGCAGGGGTGTGGCCAGAATTGACTATGACTCTATGGATTCGCTAAATCTCAAGACAGGCGATATCATAGAGATAAAGGGCAAGCGCCGCACGGTTGCCAAGATTTTACCACTTTATCCGTCAGACGAGGGCAAGGGCATAATCCGGGTTGACGGCCTTGTCAGGAACAACGCTGGCATCGCGATCGGCGACGCCGTCACTGTGAAAGGGGTAAAGGTGATCCAGGCCGCAAAGGTCATGGTCGCGCCGCTTGAGCAGATTCCGCCAATTGATGAGCGATATCTTGCCGACGCCTTGGAGGGCGTCCCGGTCCTAAAAGGAGATAACGTGATGGTTCCGTACTTTGGCGGCAGGCTGACCTTTCAGATCAGCGGCATAACGCCTTCTGTCGGACCGGATGGCGGAGCCATAATCACATCCAAGACAGTATTCTCTATAGTTGAGGCAAGCGAAGCAGCCCGCGGCGTACCTCAGGTAACATACGAGGACATTGGAGGGCTCAAAGAAGAGATCCAAAAAGTACGAGAGATGATAGAGCTCCCGCTCAGGCACCCAGAGATATTTGAAAAGCTCGGCATCGAGGCTCCAAAAGGCGTACTGCTCTACGGTCCACCTGGGACTGGCAAGACGCTGCTGGCAAAGGCAGTGGCAAACGAGAGCAACGCCCACTTTATCAGCATCTCCGGTCCGGAGATAATGAGCAAGTTCTACGGCGAGTCGGAGGCAAGGCTGAGAGAAATATTCAAGGAGGCAAAGGAGAAGGCGCCGACTGTGATGTTTATCGACGAGATCGATTCCATTGCGCCAAAGAGAGAAGAGGTGCAGGGAGAAGTGGAAAGGAGAGTTGTGTCACAGATGCTGTCGCTCCTGGATGGCCTGGAGGCGAGGGGGAAGGTTGTGATAATCGCAGCGACAAACAGGCCCAATGCCATAGACCCTGCGCTGAGGCGCCCCGGAAGGTTTGACAGGGAAATCGAGATCAGAGTGCCGGACAAGCACGGCAGGCTTGAAATCCTCCAGATCCACACCCGCAACATGCCGCTTGATCTGGACGTGGACCAATCCCGGATCGCATCCGTGACACACGGGTTCGTCGGAGCCGACCTGGAATATCTTTGCAAAGAAGCTGCAATGAGGTGCCTCCGGAGAATGCTGCCCGAGATGAATCTGGAGGAGGAAAAGGTCTCCCCGGATGTTCTGGACAAGCTTGTGATCACCCAGAGCGACTTTGACCAGGCGATAAAGGAAGTCATGCCATCTGCCATGAGGGAAGTATTTCTCGAGTCTCCAGATGTAAAGTGGAGTGACATTGGCGGGCTCGAGGACGTCAAGAGGCAGCTGCAGGAAGCAGTCGAGTGGCCCCTCAAATACCCAGACCTCTATTCCCAGATGGGCCACACCGTTCCAAAGGGCATATTGCTGCATGGTCCCTCCGGCACTGGCAAGACCTTGCTTGCAAAGGCGGTAGCGACCGAGTCGGAAGCCAACTTTATCAGCGTCAAGGGGCCGGAGCTCTTGTCAAAATGGATCGGAGAATCAGAGCGAGGAATCAGGGAAATCTTTCGAAGAGCCAGGCAGGCTGCGCCGTGCGTGATATTCTTTGACGAGCTGGACTCGATAGCCCCTGTGAGAGGGATGAGCGAGGCAGGGGGAGGCTCGTCTGAGAGAATAGTGTCACAGCTCCTGACCGAGATGGACGGCATAAGCGCGCTGCATGGTGTGGTGGTGCTTGGCGCGACCAACCGGCCCGAGATGATAGACCCGGCACTCGTGCGCCCCGGAAGGTTCGACAGGATAATTCTCGTGCCAAACCCGGACAAAGATACGCGGGAGAAGATACTCCAGATCCACTCTGTAGGAAAGCCGCTCAAAGACGATGTCGACCTGAAGAGAATTGCCGAGTTGACAGACGGCTTTAGCGGGGCAGACATGGCAGCAATCGCAAACACCGCCGCGTCAATCGTGCTTCACAGGTACCTTGCAAAGTATCCTACTCCAGAAGAGGCTGCAAAGCACGCCTCTGAAGCAGAGATAAGCGCATCCGATTTCGAGTTTGCAATCCAGAAAATCAGGACGCAGAGGGAGATGAAGAAGGCAGAAAGCCTCTCTCACTTTATGTGAGAAGGGCGCTGCTATAGCTGCTGCAACTCTTCACTCGCACGCCGCTTCTCTCTCTCTCTTTTCACTTTTTACTGCAAAATAGAATAATAACAGTGGCAGCAGCCACAAGCGCATGAGAGGCAGGGCGCAGTCACAATATTTTTAATTGTGTGTCTGCCGTTATCCTGCGAGTCAACAATTATTGCATTATCTCATTTAAGTGGTGCCCGGGTAGCAAGAAAGCCACAATGAGCCTAATAATAGACACACATTGCCGCAAAAAAGACCATTGTGACAACTGCGGCCACAAGATGCCAGCCAGCGATCGCCACGGCTGGTGCACGAGCCAGCGCTGCTACTGCAGCGATGCCTGCTACCTTCGCTAGTCTGTAGCAATCCTGACATCTTTTTCTAGAATCGACTTCCGTAATGGTTTATGCTGATTACTGCCTGCATGGTAGTCACTGCAAGTTGGATGTTATCAAGGGTTCTACAGACAGGATAGCAGCCATCCGGGAGGCAGCAAAATCAAGCCCGACAAGGTTTGCAATAGTGGTCATCGCGCTTATCATCGGATTCGCCCTTGGTTCGTCGATTTACTACGAGTCGGTCAACGAGCGGAACATCAGGGCCGCACTCTTTGAGGAACAGAGCATCAGGCAGACCCAGAACATGGAAGGGCTGGCAAGGCAGATAAGCTCCGAGCTAGAGTCCATCGCCGGGAGGCTGCAAGGAATCGCCAATTCAAATTACATCCAGGGAGGCGAGCTGGCCGGTAACGGGACATCGTCGCTTCTTGCCGAGAACTATCTCCCGGTCAGAGAGTCGGTCGGAAGCATCTTCATCCTGGACAGAAATGACAGGGTGGCATCAATAATCAGTGCAGACGACGATTCGGAAAACCAAGTTGGTCTGTCGCATTTTGGCAAGGACTATGTGGCCGACGCAAGGAAAAAGCTATTCCCAGTTCTCTCGAGGTCTTATACCGACTCCAAGAATGCCTCATACGTCGTAATGTCCTATCCCATAATCCAGAGAGAGACAGGCACGTACCTTGGGCTCGTAGCCGCCTCAATCCCTCCACAGCAGATTCTCGGCGGGTTTGGCAGCCCGTACATCACAGAAAGCGAGCGGGTCATCGCAACTGACAAGTCTGGCCGTTTTGTCCTGGCCGACGATCAAGCCCTGATCGGAAAGAAAATTGAAGACAAAGAGATACTCCAGCGGGTGAACAAGCCGGACGACTTTCAGAGCCTCATTAGCATGGCCCTCGGTGGCCGGCCCGGCAGCGTTGTTATCGACGGGCTCTATGAGGGCGAGCGCCTTCTGGTTGCATATCCTGTCAATCTTAGAGAGGAGACTGTGTTTGTAATAGTCGGTTCGACGCCAACTGAGGGGATCTACTCCAAGATCGAGGACATTGTCTTTGCACAGAGAATCCAGACCGTCACGCTGGTTTCTGCCATAGCCGCGTCGATAGCTGTCATTATCTATTTTCTGGCCCGATGGAATGAAACATTGCAGCGCGAAGTAAGGAAAAGGACCGAGGCACTTGAAGTGCACGACAAGATGCAGTCAGAATTTATCAACATAGCGGCGCACGAACTCAGGACTCCTGTGCAGCCTCTGCTTGGCATGGCAGACCTTCTGGACTACGACTTTGAGCAGGCAGGCGCTGAAAAGATAGAGATCTCTCGGGACGATCTGAACCTGATCAGGAGAAACGCCAAGCGCCTTGAACGCCTGTCTTCAGACCTCTTGGATGTATCCAAGATAGAGAGCAATTCCCTCAAGCTACACAGGGAATGGTTCGACCTTGATCAAAAGATCATGGACGTTATATCTGACGCAAGGAGCTCCTTGCATGACCAGAAGAAGGAAAAGATCCGGATCATTAGGGACCGGAGCGGAGCCCCGATAAACAAGCCGGTACGCGTCTACTGCGACAAGGAAAGGATATACCAGGTGCTGTCCAATCTGATTGCAAACGCGATAAAATTTACAGATGAGGGGGAGATTGTTGTCAGGTGCGGGGAGAGAAACGGCCACGCCGTCGTCAGCGTCATTGATTCTGGCCGGGGCATTGAAAATGAAATAATGCCAAGGCTGTTTTCAAAATTTGTATCAAGATCCGACAGCGGCACCGGACTTGGCCTGTATCTGTCAAAAAACATCATCGAGTCGCACGGGGGCAAGATATGGGCAGAAAACAATGTGGGAAGAAAAGGGGCCACGGTTTCCTTTACATTGCCGATGTCGCCAACAGATGGCGGGTCTATCGAGCAAGCAGGCGACGGGATCTTTCTGTTCAGAAACTGACCGGCGACGGGTCTTCGCAGCATCATCTTTCTTTTTTCTTGATGTTGATGATTCAGAGCAAGTTTTGCTATGCTATTGTTACGGTCTCAAAAGCCTTGAAGCTCCCTGCCTGCGTCAATGGGTTGGTTGATGGCAGGATGTCGGGCGCCTTTGGTTGGCTGCATATGGACATAGCAGCGGCCAATCTCGTATTCTCTCGCTCAACCCCTCCTTCAAAATAGAATAGGCCTTCATCCCCCACCAAAGTAATGATAAATCATAAGCCCTACTCGCCAGCACCGTGGGTGACGCAAGAGAGCCGGCTTTCGGGCTTGAACAAACCCTTCTCCTCCGTTGCCTTCGCTGCAATATATTTAGGACAACAATACATAAACGGATTTCACTTCTCTTATGATGACCCAAGCAGCAAAATCAGCTATTGCCGTGTATTGCCAAAATGGCAAAAGCTGGCCGTTGCTCTGTCAAACCTGCTGTTGTGGCCGCAGGCTGCTACCTGGATGACCTTCCGCCGCCAAACGTTGCCAGGATGCTGGAGAGTATCATGCCAATCCCTGATGACGAATCATATACTTCAAGCTCGGGGAGCGGGATGATCTGCATGGCAAGAAACCCTCCGAGTGCTACAATCGATCCATACTCTGTTATCTGTTTGAGCAGCGTCCTTTCCTTGCTGAACGGCGCGAGGACCATGCCAATTATCCACATCCCAAGGAGCCAGATCATTACCCTGGACGCGACTGCATCTGGAGCGATAAACGCAATGCCAAGGTACATAGCTGTCACGATAAAGTCGACCTTCATGACCCTTGCAAAGATGTCATCGAACGACTTGAGCCGGACGATATAGTTTCCAAAAAAGATGCCCATCAGCGCCACCGCCGCCACGCTGCCGCCCATAAACGCCGCGCTGGCTCCGCATTGCATGAAAACAACGGTCGGGTCGATGCTTCCACAAAAGACATGGCTTGAAACTACTGCCATGAGAAATGCCTTGGCGATCATGCTTGCCATGAAGACCAGAGCCTTGTGCTGCAGCTCGATCTTCTGGCGCCTAGAGGTCTTTTTCAATGCATAACCCCCATGGCATCCCCATGAGTTGCATTCCTTCAGCTTGTAATTAAAGCTAGTCCACACTGCCTCGTGGCAGAAGCTATTAATAGTAACACCCATGCTCCATTTCTTGTGAAGTTCGCCGAGTGGTTCCCGTACTATCAGGGGATCCGCGCAGAGTTTGGATACAGCACAGAGCGGGATCAGGAAGCGGCAAGAATCCTCTCTGGAATGATAAAAAAGAAGGCGCTTGACCCGAAAGTCCTGGAGAAAAAGATCAAGGGCAAGAACGTCATTGTTGTTGGCGCAGGGCCAAGCCTCGAGGACAGCCGGACACTCGGGTTCATCAAAAAGAACAAGTCGTCCGTCAAGATTGTGGCCGACGGCGCAACTGAATTTATGCTTGAAAATAATATCAAACCAGATATAGTCGTGACAGACCTCGACGGCAGCCCCTCTGCCCTGCAAAAGGCAGAGAAAGGCGGCGCAATAATGGTCGTGCACGCTCACGGCGACAACGTTGAAATGCTCAAAAAATTAGTTCCAAAATTCAAAAAGCTTGTGGGCACCACTCAGGTGATGCCTGTTGAAAACGTCTACAACTTTGGAGGCTTTACCGACGGCGACAGGTGCGTTTTCCTGGCAGAAGAGTTTGGCGCCAAGAGAATAGTGCTTGTGGCCATGGACTTTGGCGACAGCGTTGGCAAGTATTCAAAGAAAAAGATCAAGGACGTCGAGCTCAAGCAGAGAAAGATGCGGGAAGGCAGGAAGTTGCTTGAGATGCTTGCAAAGCAGTCACGCTCGGAGCTCGCAGACACGGCAACCAAACCCATCAAGGGGTTTGTTGCTGCAAAGGCATGAATCCCCGTCGCCTGAGGCAGACCAAGGGCATCATAGGCATGGCCATGGCAGTTCTGGGAGCCGTGGCATGGTTCTACCAATTTTACATCGGAGCGCTGATCCTCTGGGGCGGCGCGGTCTTCATAGTGTTCAGCCTGAACAAGAGAAAGCGCCGAGGCTAAAAGCTATTATAGGTTTTGTGCAGTAGAGGGTTTGCTCATGTCAGGCTATTCCGAGGACGACATCAGGCGCGCGGCAGATATACGCGAGTGGCTGATCAAGCAGATATCCGACAAGCAGGAAGAGGTGGATCGTTTGCGCACGGTTTTGACAATCGTTGACAGCCTGCTCAAGCAGGGAAGCTTTAAAGCGGCGGCCAGTATTGGCTTTGCAACCGCCGGACCCGCAGCAGCCACCGCGCAGGTTCAGCAAACGAGGCAGGGTGCAAGGCACCAGGTGGCACCATCATCACCGCCCCCAGCTGCAGCCGCAGGCCTCAGGTCGTCTGCCGACAACAGAGATGTCAGGCCGCTCAAACGCGCAAAGGATGACTTTGTGCTTGCAAACGCCGAGGTGTCGCCAGGCGCCGTTGTCATTGTGCCTGCGCCCGGTGTGAACCTCAATGTTAATACACCACCTTTCAAGTCGTTCTTTCTGAACAGGATATTGGATGGCATGAAGAACAAGGACGCAGGCCAGGGGATCAAGGAGCCTGACGCGCTGAATTACAAAGTTGAAGACGACAATGGCACGATAAGGCGCATAGTGATAAACAACTATCGCGACAAGGATCGCCTTCAAGAGATATTCAACACTTCATCATGGGTATTCACCAGAATGCTGGAAAAGAGCGGATGATCAATCGTTGGATAAAATAGTTGTTCTAGATTTTGGGTCGCAGTACAGCCACCTCATCTGCCGGCGCATTCGAGAGGCCAACGTGTACTGCGAACTTCTGCCGTACAACACTCCGGCCAAAGTGATCAAAGAGATCGATCCAAAGGGGATAATCTTCTCCGGCGGGCCGGCCAGCGTCTATGCAAAGGACGCCCCCAAGCCTGACAAGCAGCTGTTCCAGCTGGGCAAGCCGATCCTCGGAATCTGCTACGGCCACCAGGTGCTGGTCGACAATTTTGGAGGCAGGGTAAAGAGGGCAAACAGCCGCGAATATGGCCGCGCCGGCCTGGTGATTGACGACAAGGCCGATCTCTTCAAGGATCTGGGGGAGAGCATCAGCTGCTGGATGAGCCATGGCGATGCGGCCGAGAAACTGCCAGAGGGCTTTACGGTGCTTGCGCACACAGAGAACTCCCACTCGGCTGCCATCGGCAACAAGGAGAAGCAATTCTATGGCATCCAGTTCCATCCCGAAGTGGTCCACACCGAGCGGGGCACGCAGATCCTGAAGAACTTTGCACAGGAGATTAGCAGGGCCAAGCCGGAGTGGGACATGGAGAGCTTTATTGAATCCACGATAAAGGACATCCGGGAGCAGGTGGGAAAGGAGAAGGTGCTCGCGGCGGTGAGCGGCGGCATCGACTCGACAGTGGTGGCCGCCCTGATGCACAGGGCGATTGGCGACCAGCTGCGGTGCGTCTTTATCAACCACGGGCTATTGCGCCAGGACGAGGAGAAGGATGTGGTAAAGCTGTTCAAGGAACACCTGGGGATTGACCTCATCTATGTCAACGCTGAAAAGCAGTTCCTGGCCAAGCTGGAGGGCGTCTCCGATCCAGAGCAAAAGCGCAAGATTATCGGCGAAGAATTCGCCAAAGTGTTTGTCGACGTCGTAAAGAAGGAGGGCCCGTTCCATTGGCTCGCCCAGGGCACGCTCTACCCTGACGTCATTGAAAGCGGCGTATCAAAGGGACCTGCCGCTGTCATCAAGACCCACCACAACGTGGGCGGGCTTCCCAAGTGGCTCAACCTCAAGGTGATAGAACCTCTGCGATACCTGTACAAGGACGAGGTGAGGAAGGTCGCAAAGCTGCTGGGAGTGCCTGATGCGCTGCTCAAGAGGCACCCGTTCCCCGGGCCGGGCCTGGCAGTCAGGATAATCGGCGTAATTACCCCGGAAAAGATCAGGATTTGCAAGCATGCAAGCAAGATAGTGGAAGACGAACTGAAGGCAGCCGGCTGGTACGACAAGGTGTGGCAGGCATATGCGGCCGTTGGCGACGACAGGGCCGTCGGAGTGCTTGGAGACGAGCGGGTTTACGGGCACATCGTCATGATAAGGGTCGTAGAGTCGATCGATGCCATGACTGCGGACTGGTCACGACTGCCCTACGAGCTGGTCGAGAGGATCAGCAACAGGATAACCAACGAAGTTGAAGGCGCGACCTGGGTCACGTATGCGGTATCAAGCAAGCCGCCTGCGACGATAGAGCCGCAGTAA
>JBIQJB010000002.1:0-163441 GCA_044507735.1 Nitrosopumilales archaeon | reverse complement strand
GCGGGCCCGGTGGGCTTCGATCCCACGACTTCCGGCTCTCTTCAATAGAATTTAGAAGGCAGGCGCTCTATCCATGCTGAGCTACGAGCCCGCTCAGAAACCGCCGTTCCTTTTCGACAGCAGTTCGCATGGGTAATTGGGAAAGGCAAGCGATCCTTTATAAAATGTTTTTATGAATCTCGAAAAAGCCAATTGTCGAGCATACCTGCCTCGATGCCACTATCTGGATAGAGGGTGTATTAAAATTGCAAAAATGTATACAAATTACACACCATTCTCGAACTCATATTGCAATATTTACATGAACAAACTATAATAGCCAGTCGACGAATTTTAGAACAGTTATCAAAGTGAAAGTTTGATGGTCGAAGATGGAAGCAACAAAGACGCTCAGGGATTTACTACCCAAGAGCAGATTAGCAAGATGCTTGACTTCTGGGCCGGTGTCGCAAAACTTCCGACAATAGGTCCGATGTTCGCATTTTCTAAGGATATCAACTCTTATGCAACCGACTTGGTCAACTTGGGAAAAACCATTTCCGAGCTAAAGACCAACACGGACAACTATTGGGCTCTCATAAGCTCTGCATATACCAAAGCGATGAAGGAGACAATGGAGCGAGCACCCAAGCAGCTGATGACAAAGGAGGATTTTGAGAATTACAGACGTGCCGCAATAGAGGCGTTTGAGGACGCGTTCACAGGTCTGTTTGCATCAGCAGAGTTCTCCGCCGTATATGGAAAGTTGTTTAGCAGCCAGCTGGACGTTTCAAGAAGTATCCAAGGAATTGTCGAGAAGAATTCCAAGATGTTGAATCTCCCTACAAGGAGCGAGGTTGACGATATTCTCAGGGATGTCGCTGAGCTGAAGAGGGCTGTTCGCGACTTGAAGAGGAGTGTTGAATCAATTGACAAGGCAAGAGACTAAACCGGACCAGCAACAGCAAGAGGATGTCAAGCAACAGGCCGAGCCTGCTAAGGCAAGACAGCAGCCTACACTGGCAGATGAAATGCAAGAAGCGATCCGCAAGCTCGAAAAGACAAGGACCATTCTGCATAGCGCAGACAAAGTCGGCGTCGGGCAGACGCCACATGAAGTACTTGCAGAGACAAGAGCATATAGGCTATTGCATTACCAGCAGATGGTCAACAAGACCGCTAGGACGCCCATACTTGTCGTCTATGCGCTAATAAACAAGTCATATGTGCTTGACCTTCAGCCGGATAAGAGCTGGGTAAGAAGTCTTCTGAGCCAGGGTTTTGATGTGTACCTGATCGACTGGAAGACTCCGACTGCTGCAGACAAGTACGTTTCGTTTGATGATTATGTCAATTGCTACATAGACGATTGTGTTGACATTGTGTTGAAAAAAACCAAGGCAGACAAGTTGACACTCC
Organism: Nitrosopumilales archaeon; assembly: GCA_044507735.1. Classification (GTDB taxonomy): domain Archaea; phylum Thermoproteota; class Nitrososphaeria; order Nitrososphaerales; family Nitrososphaeraceae; genus Nitrososphaera. Next base: position 162,043 of record JBIQJB010000002.1, on the reverse strand, counting down.
ATGGCTACTGCATGGGCGCAACAATGTCCATAATGTATACGTCGCTTCACCAAGAGAGGGTACGCAATCTCGCAGTGATCGCGCCAGTGGTAGATACTGAGAAAGACACTACGGTAATTGGAAACCTTGCCAAGAACATGGATGTAGACAAGATGGTAAGCGTCATTGGAAACTTGCCCGTGGAGCAGCTGTATGCATGTTATTCTGCCCTCAAGCCATTCAAACAGGGCGTCAACAAGTACTTTAACCTAGTGCAAAACATAGACAACGATCAGTTTGTGGGAAACTTTTTGCGTATTGAAAAATGGCTGTATGATACACCCCCTATAGCTGGCGCAACGTTCAAGCAATGGATCGGTGACATTTATCAAAAGAACCTATTTGTAAAGAACGAGATGAAGCTAGGCGGCAAGCTAATAGATCTTTCAACCATAAGTGTACCCTTGCTCAACATCGTTGCAGACGAGGACCATCTCGTGTCTGCTCAGTGCAGCGCGCCGCTCAACGACGTCGTGTCAAGCACTGACAAACGCCTTATGAGGTTCCACACAGGGCATGTTGGTCTGATCGCAAGCCTCTACTCACAGAACAACGTGTTGCCCAAGGTTGGTCAATGGCTCAAGGCCAGATCGCAGTAAATTGCGATCACCCCAGGATCGGGGGATTAATATGAAAAGCGTCAGATCCCGGACAACAATCATTTGGATGTGTGAATTTTCGTGAAGGCCCTCAATGATACAGTCGAGCAATTGCCGATTTGCCGCGAGAAAGACCGACCCTTCCTTTTGGTATAGATCAGGATCTCGCCATCATGCAAGGCCATTGCGGTTGTCTGAAAGTGTATGCCGAATGAGCCCGTGCGCAAGCGCATATGCTAATGTGCTGTGTGCCCGGTGAGCAAATGCCTTTGGAAGTTGAGTGTAGTAGTCAAAGGGACGCGCTTCCCATTATCTAATAATGTTAACTCCGGAGGGATGTGCATCTCTGCCGGTTCTCGGCGCGAGTGAACTGTTTAGCAACAAGCTATGGAAAAAATCACGGGTACGATCGATAGGTTTTTTCTTGATCACCTGAGCTATGGGTCAGACAGTAGTCAAGTTCTAATATCATATGATATTTTTTCAAATCATGGCTCTATTTGGAGTATTTGCAACACACAGCCCGGAATCATGTCCGCTGAACAACAAGGAGAACAGAGATACGTTCATGAATATAGGCGAAAAGCTCAAGATGGCAACGTCAAAACACAACGTTGCAAAAGTAGTCGGGTTTTACATGTCTGTCCTTGAACACCAGTGGGTAATCATTGTGGAAGCGGACAGCGCTCACGAGATAGAAACAATGTGCATTGATGTAGGCATCTCTGCTTTCAACACCGTAAAGATAGTTCCGCTCAACAACTTTGATGTAGTAATGGAGAGGATCCAGAAAAGCTGAAACAAATTTGTTTGCAGTTGAGCTATGGCCGTTACTCCCAACGGTACATGTGACCAGAACAAATAGCAGCACCCAGTAGTGTTCCCAATGTATGATAGACACGATTTCAGATCAATAACGATGTCATCTTTGATCAATTCCTGGTTGTACATCAAGCGAAATGGAGATCAGAATATTCTTGGCGAAGATATTGCACTTTCTTGAAAGCTGTGTGTCTGAATTCCGAGAGCACGCCGAGGACTCACTGGCTACTATTTTCTCTTGAATTTGCTTGTGCCCTACTCGCTGGGAGTGTGTGGGAGCTAATACACGAGCACAACCCAGCTTTCAGGCTTTTGCAGACAGGGCATTGAACCTTGATAGCGCTTACGCCTGCAACAAAGTTATGTAGTTCTCAGCTTTCTTAAATTTGAAAGTTAGAAACAAGAAATATGAAATTGCAAATATAGATCAAGATAATGTATTCATTATAACGCAGAGGTCTATCGAATTTAAAGTGACAAGCCATTTTAGCCTTCCTTGAGTGCGCTGGCCCTAATCAACAACCCAACTGCTTGTGATGCCTGTTCTGACTAGACAGCATCAACGATGAACATGACAGCGATGTTCACAATTAGGTCAAGAAAAAAGAGAAAGAGCCAGTCTATCAAGTATGATGCAATAGAGCCTATCGCTGAAGGTCATCGCGGTACCCAGGGATTCTCAGCGGCCGACAACAATTAGAAGTAGGGAGATTCCGCAGTTTAGGCCGCTTGTTGTGAGTATCTCACCGTCCTACCAGGTTTTGGCGATAGCAATCCATCTTTAGAAAGAATACCATGGCGAACCACCACAGTCACCGTCACAAGAATCGCATGTGGTGTATGTGTATATGTGTGTACATGTGCGATGCTTTTTCCGAAAAGTCATTGAATACTTCAGCTTCCTGTCCAGACAAGGAAGCTGTGGAAGCCAGCGAATCTCGTAACCATGAGGAATTGGAAAAAGCCTTACTTACCGGGATGGAATGCAGAGTTGAACTAATACCCGGCTTTCAGGCCTTGTGACATACTCGGCGTCATACAAACGCCTCAGAATACACTTGTCAACTATCCTTGTTATGTGGTTCGCATACTTGTTATGCTTCACAATTAAGGACTGAAAATATGAATTTGCAAGAACTTTGAGTAAAAGGCCGCACGTCTCTTCTCAGTGCCGAAACGAAGATTGTCTAGCACAGATATTTTCACTATTCATTCGTTCCTGTACGAGAAACATTCCGCAAAGAACGAGAACAGTATAACCAGATGGGCACCTGAAAAGGCCCTTCAGGGTTTATGCGGATATCGGAAATATGAATTGGTAGTTCGCACTTCGTATATAGTTGCACTGCTAATATGAGATGCATGCCAGATGAAGTATAGAAGCAGGACAGAAGTTGTGGCCAATATCCTTCAGGCCGCAATGGGTGGGGCCACAAAAACCAAGATAATGTATAGGGCACTCTTGTCGTTTGCCCAGCTCAAGGAATATCTTTTGATTCTTGAAGAAAATGATCTCCTGCACTACAACAAAGAGGAGGCGCAATTCATGACCACGAATAAGGGGATAAAGTTCCTTCGCATCTATGAGCAGCTCGATAACCTGATCAATTTGCCTCCTGAATCAATGGAGGAGAAATAGCTAGCTCTTTGGCGGGCTACGCACCAACTCTGCAAAGGACTGAGTTGGCCATCGCCATTTTCGCTAATGAGGGTCCTCATACCAATTACGTTATCTCGCTTTGAAGTGAAATTCGTGCTTACAAGAAATGAGGGACCGCACGTTCTCTACCATGTACAGAGCAAGCTGAACAATCGCCTATAGAGTCGGCTCCGTATGCAGGACAACCAGTTTCACTCCCCATAGGCGATGCGGTCAGAGAGTCGAGGCACAAGCTCTGCGTGCATTGTGAATGGGCGCGGAACATCAGCCAGCGCGCGATTTCCGAAAAACATACCATTTATGACAGGACTTACAGCTAGTATTAGTAGCTCCTACTCGGACTTTCCTTTCTGCCGGCGGCCGTCGAGAATTCATGTGTTGCACCAATTGATGCATCACTTCCTGTGTAATTTCCTTTCACTTCTATGACACTCGGATGATCTTGGATTTGTTTTAACAAATCATAATCCAACTTGTGGTGAGCTACCAAGTGCGTGCCCCTGTCATGGAACTGGGGGGCGGTACCTGTCATTCTCATTACTTCATTTCGAATTTCCTCAACATTGGTACCTTCTTCGATAAAGGTTTCAACAGTATACATTGGCTGGACATTTGGTTCTTCTCTCAATCTCAGGAACAGGTCGATCACCAATCTACGATCGACTTTTGGCAAATACTTTTCTTGAACACTCTCAAATTGCTCCATTGCGGATATGATTTCTTCTTTACCGCCCATAGTTAGATAATTCGTGACATTTTTGCTTATAAGAAAAATGATGGCATTGAATAGAACATTGTTTTTCGGGTATGGCAAACTTTTCAGTTCCCCAGCAGAATCGTCATGATAGTAGTATCTAGATGCGCTTTCATTTGGTCTTGATGATATTTGCAAGAATCCTGACAGAGTGCCCAACCCTATCACAAATAGTATGTAAAAGATCAAAGGCAAGCCGGCAGAAACACCAGCGCAAGTTGCAAGCAAAAGGAGAGAACGTCAAGATAAGTGGGGTGACCTCCATCCAGAATGCCAGCAAACAAGCAAACTAGAATCAGTCAACTTTCTGGAAGCAGGTCCTTGCCATTGCATCTTAGGCATTTTGGAATACAGCATAAGGCTTGGGTCTGACAAACTAGAAGAGCATCCTCAAATTTGTGTATCCCTGTTCCCATGCATACAGGACATAGCTTAACCAAGATGATACAAATTATACCAAACTTAACACTTTAACTCTCTGTAAATGTGACCATCGATCAGCTGACACCTGACAGGCAGAATTTTTCAGGCTGTCATTCGCTAACTAGTCAGAACCCGCGAGACTATGGTTTAAATTAGAAATCACCAGCTGTTAGGTTTGCCTAACGGTTTTGCAAATGAGAAGAATCAGGGTTGGCATCGACGTAGGAGGAACATTCACAAAGGCAGTGGCCATCGATATGGTCAAAGGCACCATAATTGGAAAGGTCACAGTCCCCACGACTCATTCTTCAAGCGAGGGTGTCTCAACAGGAATTGTCCAAGCGTTGAAGACCTTGATGGAAAGATATCAGATCCAGAACGGCGAGATTGAGCTTATTTCGCACAGCACTACGCAGGCGGTCAACGCTCTGCTAGAAGGTGACACTGCAAAGGTGGGCATTGTGGGAATGGGAGTTGGCCTTGAAAAGTCAAACGTGATCAAGAGAACAAACGTGAAGGACGTTGAGCTGGCACCAAACAAATATCTTCATACATGCTACAGGTTCCTCGACACTTCAAAATACCTTGACGACAAGGAAGTTGAGCAGGCTATAGGCGCGCTCAAGGAGGAAGGGGCAGAGGTTGTGGTCGTGAGTGAGGCGTACGGGGTTGACGATCCAAGCAATGAAAGATTCGTGATGGAAAAGTCAGACATTCCTGCGACTGCGGGGCACGAACTGACTGGCATCTATGGACTTGAAATCAGGACGCTTACAGCAGCCATAAACGCAGGTATCCTCCCCAAGGCCACAAGCACCGCAAAGTTTGTCGAGTCTGCTGTGCGAAACGAAGGTATCACTGCACCAGTGCTCATCATGAAAGGGGACGGCGGCGTAACCAACATGAGTACTTTTCAGAGCAAACCAATAATCACAGTATTATCTGGCCCTGCAGCAAGTGTGGCAGGAGCGCTGTTGCACCTGCGCGTAATCGATGGAATATTCATCGAAGTAGGCGGCACTTCCACTAACGTCTGCGTCATAAAGGACGGCCGGCCAGAGGTCCGGTACGTTACCATAATGCAGCACCCTACCTGCATACGTTCGCTTGATGTGAGGGTTGCCGGCGTTGCAGGAGGCTCGCTTGTAAGATGGTCTGGCCGAAAGATTACGGATGTCGGTCCAAGGTCTGCACATATTGCAGGGTTACCATACTCGTGCTTTGCCACTCCGGAAGAGCTGGAAGGCGGTCAGATCATTACGTTCAGCCCAAAGCAGGGCGACCCCATAGACTATGTAGCTATTGAATCATCAGGAGGAAAACGTTTTGCAATCACAAACACGTGTGCAGCAAACGCGCTTGGGCTTGTGCCAGAAGGTGACTATGCTAGGGCAAATCAGACTTCTGCCAAGTTGGCACTGACTATCCTTGCCAACAGGCTTGGAACCTCAATGGAGCAGACCGCTTCAATGATCCTGGACATTTCTGCGAAGAAGGTGTTTGAAATAGTTGAGCCTATGATAAAGGAGTACAAGCTGAAAAAGGAGCGGATCGTCTTTATCGGAGGTGGAGGCGGAGCTTCCGTCCTAGTCCCATACGTAGCAAAGAAACTCCAGTTGCAATGGAAGATAGCAGAGCATGCAGAGGTCATATCATCGATAGGTGTAGCTGCAGCAATGATACATGAGGAAGCGGAGAAGACAATCAACAACCCAAAGCCTGAGGATATTTCAGAGCTTGCAGAGCAAGTAAAAAAGGCTGCTTTGGAACGCGGGGCACTTCCGGAATCTATCACCATCCAGTCAGAATACGTCAGCGACCGTTCGATTCTGCGCGTAACCGCGATGGGTAACGTCTCGCTTGACATCGGCACTACCAATGCGCAGGAGATAAACGAAGAAGAAGCCCACGTTCTCGCCTGTGAGCTCTTCGGCATAAACGAAGGCGTGCAGCGTATATTTGATATGAAGAACTACCACATCTTTGCCTGCGAATTGAGCAAGAAGAAGCTATTTTTGAAGTCAAAAAGGCAGCCAGTGCTCGTGCTCGACAAGTATGGCAGAGTGCGCCTCTCGGTGGACAACGCCGCAATTTTTAATGGGACACCAGACAAGGTGGCGGCAGAGATAGAGGTCTTGCTCAAAAAGCACGCATCCGATGGAAATGATCTGGCGCCTCAAGTGCATATTCTAGATGGGGTAAAGCTCATGGATTTTTCAAGCCTCACCGCCCCAGAACATGTCCTAAAGGCAGTGCGCGATGAACTTGGAAAGGCGGCGACAAATGAAGTCGCTGCAATAGTCAGGCTTCGATAGTAGAATGGCTAGGCAAATCCTTTTCAGTTGTTCGGACGCCGGGGAGGTTGCGCGGTGTGCATCGGTTGTGAAAAGTGGAGGCATAGTTGTGTTTCCAACTGACACGATCTATGGCATTGGTTGTGACCCGTTCAATGACAAGGCAGTTGGCCGCATTTTTGCAATAAAGGGCAGGGACGCCAGAAAAGCATTGCCAGTACTTGCGTACAGTACTGAATACGCCGAAAAGATAGTTATCCTCGGTGATTCTGGCAGGACTCTTGCAAGAAAGTACTGGCCCGGCGCGCTCACAATAGTGGCTCCAATCAGGGATCGCAGGATCTCACACACCTTGAGTGCTAGCTCTGACAGCCTCGGAGTGCGTGTGCCTGCAAACAGGTGCACATTGTCGCTCTTAAGTCACTGCAACTACATCGTGGGCACGAGTGCCAACAGGTCTGGCGAAAGGTCGCCAAAGAGCATGCAGGAAGTACTCGACTCAGCTTTAGAAGGATATGACGCTCTTCTTGACGGCGGCCCTGCAGAGAAAGGGAGAGAATCTACAATAGTGGACGTTACTGGCAAGCCCAAGATCATCAGGGAAGGCGCAATATCGGCGCATGAGGTGATGGAGGCTCTTGAGAAGCTTTAACCTGATAGTGTCGACTTCTCGGTTCAGGGAGGAAGAGGCACAAGATGAGATTCTTGATCTGCTGGACATCTTTGGTGATCAGGGAGCAGTGGCCGAGATCACGGAAGTGAAAGGACTGCTTGTAGCCGACACCTCACTCGATCCGTTTGCAGTAATCGAAGGCCTGAAAAAGCTCGTGGCGGAGGAACCGTGGCGAGTGCGCTACGTCCTTCGCGTTATCCCTATTCAAATCGTTGTTCCCACCGATCTTGACCACATCAAAGAGGCTGCCAAGGATTTGGCTTCAGCCAAGATGGGAAGTGAAGAAGGCTCATTTAGGATAACGGTAGAGAAGAGACACAGCGCATTGGAATCGATGGAGGTAATAAAGACGATAGCGGGCGAAATAGAACGAAAAGTAGACCTCGAAAACCCGACTTGGATCGTCCTTGTCGAGATACTTGCGGGCCACGCCGGCATTTCGGTGTTAAGGCCTGACCAGATCTTCAGTTCCACTGTTGAAAAGCGCCGATGAGACAATGGTCATCAGCGTTTCACCAGTATTGCGGCTCTTTCCAACAAGTATTGCAAAAATTCGTGGTCGTTAAACTCTGTCTTTATCTTAAGTAATTCAGAAAGCCGGCTCTTTTTTTGAACGCTCGGTTCCAATACAGAAGCATCCACCCTAAACTCACTTAGTATCCTATCTGAAAACCGTTTTAGCACTTTGGCGTCCTGCGAAAATGCGACAAAGCAGTTTGCAGCGCTTTTCTTCATGCCTGCCCTCATCATCGCCTCCGAGATCTGGTCTGTCAAGCCAATCCTTAGCAGCAGTTCAGTTTCACGTCTTTTTGCAATCATGATCTTTCTTTTTTCTGCTTCAAGAGTCATCAAGAGAACACCCATGACGTGATCGATTCCATAGACATAGTCGGCGTTCACTCCCTGAATTGATATTCTTGCATCATCATTGTCTGTCCGGAGGCGATCTAATAATTTCCCCGGATCCTCTGTGATGCTATGGACGCCAAGCACGGATGCACGATAGCCATCGGGCAATACGTCAGACCCACCGTGAACTACCGTAACAATTGTGACGATGTCACCAGTCTTGGCCACGGTCTGCTGCCCCTGAATTGCGGCAGAATCCACGCCATTTACAGCAATGATCAAGTTGCTTGGCTGCAAGAGTCTCGCATCATTAGAAATGCCTGTCAAAAACTGCAAAATTTCTGCAATGGAAGCGGCAGGCATGTCAAGGCTGACTTGTGGCTTCCCGACTGCCTTTTTGGCACCACCTAGCAGCCTAATTTTGATCATTCTTCTGTTTCTTCTGACTCTTCTTCTTCCTCAGTCTCCCCAGCAGCGGCCGCGATCGATGCCTTTTCTTGGGCAGCCCGCTTGCGAAGGTGGGCCGTGATGTAGCCGGCCAGTTCATTTCTCAAGACCTTTGACCTGACGATTGCTAGTTCGTTAAGAGCCTTCTTGTTACCATCAAATTCGAGGCCAAACTTGTCTGGGTGATTCTGTAAGAGCTCGATGGAGATGCGCTTTATCCTATTCATCCAGCAATCAAGGCAATTTTAAGGATATTTAATCGTATTTTATCACCAGATTAATCAAAAACGGCTAAATGAATCTGTCTCTTATTCTCTAGATGGTAATTTGACTGCAAGTTAGATTAGTTTACCGCACTAATTCATCGTCTTGTGGTAGTATTATCACATGTACCTCACGCCCTGCTGGTTAGTTAGTAGTGTCTATTGTTGAATTAAATCGTAATTTTGTTTGAAAGCGAGGGATAGGCACACAGGGATTAATAGTGCATGCAACAATCCTATTTACTAAAAGACTATTGCAACATATGATAGAACCAGCAAACATACTTATTCTCGAATAACTACAAAAATAAGCTGTGTCTGATCAGACGGCATCTTTCTATTTTATCAAACTACGCGGTGTCATAATAATGCCAATAGTAACCCTGGCATTTGTTACCGCTACGTCTCCTATCAATTTTCAAATCATTTATGCTTACGAATGTGCAGATGATAAAGATTGGCCTGATATAACGAAGCCCTGTCCGTTATATGGAGCTGAATCAGATGCTGAACTTAGAGAAAGATGGGACAAATATTATGAGCTGAAGGGACAAGATTGGATGCAATCAAAAAAGGTAGAGATGGATCAGGCCATTAGAAATGGCACTTTTACAGAGTGGATAAGGTATGCTCCTGACAATAGTCATGCCAACAGAAATGTCTACTTCTATTATAGATTAAACAATCAGGCACCACTGATGGTTATCGATCCTCAATCAAATCAATATTTTATGCCCAAAGAACAAGATCCAAGCATGTACATCTATGCACCCATGTCTGGAGATTATTATGCAAAACCATCCATACCGCCATGGTACACAACAACTGAGGGGATATACGCAATTATTGGAGTGGGGTCTACAGGAGCAGTGGGTTCATTCCTCGCCCTCTGGAAAGTTAGGCAAAAGTAATTTCTGTTCTTTTTTGCAGAATACCGGGTAGATAATACGAAAAAAGATACTTCATCTTTGTTACGCGCCGCCTCCGAAGTAGCGCACGGAATTCTTTTCCAGCATCTGCACCGTCTCCTCGTATGAGATGCCCAGTGTGCGCGAGGCTGACCAAACGACGCTTACAAGAGTGGCACTTGAGACCGCAGGCAAGTTCTCAAAACACCGAGAATACCGTACCGGGCCATCCGTCTCTACGAGGAACTTCTCTTTGTCAGTGTTTTTCAGGAGGACCTTCTTGTCTTCAGAATAGACTAACGCAGGACCATACGACACATACATCCCCATTTCCATAGACCTCGCCAGCTGTTTCTTACTTCCTGCAAACCAGTGCAAGAGCACACTCTTGATATTATACGACGACAGGATTTGTAGCACGTCGTCTAGAGCCTTCCTTGAATGGATGGATACCGGCTTTTCATAGGTCTCCGCAAGTTCCAGCATCTCATTGAAGACCTGTTTTTGGCGTTCGTACGGTACGTCGTATGTGCCATCTAGCCCTATTTCACCTACACCATCAATTGAAAGCAGGTTGTTATAGAATACTTCTTTGAATTTGTCAAGGTCCTCCCTTGCCGCGGCTTCAGGATGGATGCCCACAAACTGCTTGACCACATCGCGTGCCTGATCGAAAAGAGTAAAGCTCCTTGCAGTAGTAGCCAAGTCGACCGTTACAGAGCACGCCACTATTTTCATTGCCCGCAGACTGGATAAGACGTGCGGAAGGTATCCAGAATACTCGGGGTCTGTCAGATGAATGTGGGCGTCGAAAAGCAATTCCAATCACAGTGTGCTTGTGGACAGAAAATAAACTTTTAACATGGTGTCTGGCACTATCCGTATATGTCTTCTGGTCCAGAGTTTGGCTTGGCGGCAATGTATCGTGTAATGAAAAAGTCAGGTGCAGAAAGGGTGAGCGACGATGCAGCAGACGAGCTTCGTAAAGTACTAGAAGAAGTCGCTGAAAGGATCGCCAAGCAAGCAGTTGATTTGTCTGTACATGCGGGGAGAAAAACGATAAAGCCAGAGGATATCAGGCTTGCGGCAAAAAATGTTATCAGGCTCTAGAGATCTATTTCCAAAATGTCCCGATGACCGCACATTTCAGCATGGTCTTCAACATCCGATTCGAAAAGAAAGACAGAAGTGCATTGTCGGCAGCAAAATACTTTGTCTAGTTTCAGAGCATATTGCATATAGTATCCCATATTGGATATTCTTCTGCCTATAAACTCGACGTAATATGAAATTGGATAATTCTTTACTATATCATCTTCTATAGGACTTAACCATCGCGTGCCTGGGGCCAATCGCGCCTGGGACAGTTTAACAGCGTTCGTCAGAGAAGGACTTCCTTGGTCGTCCTCGTCATTCACTTTCACTTCATCGTACTCTATCCATCTCAGGGCGGGATTTCAGGTCGGCTTACACCCTACATACGCGAACAATGGGGATTTGACAATTGGGGCTGATACAAACAAGCAAGAGAATTCCTTGTCAGAAAACGCAAGTATTGCCGGCAGGGCCGGCAGGAGTCAATGTTCTTCTCTTTTACGGATTAATGCATGGGGCTAGGTTAGGTGCCATTCCCGCGTGAATGGATAGAAATTAAATTGATCAATCAGCAACATCCACTTTAGCCCGTCACAAATGATCCATGGCAATAATGCTGGAGTACGCTACTCTTGCAAGAACCGAGTGATATCAAAAATTTAGCTGTGCGACCTAGCACAGAGGGTCATGTTTCCAAGAAATGTTGCGAAATATAGACACCACTTTGGCGAAGACCCTCCACCCGGCATACTCGTCGCTCTGCCTGAAAGTCCAGCATCTCCGATCGCAGATGTAGTCGTTGAAGCCAACTTCTCGAAATCCTGAATTGGCATGTTGAATCAGCAGTAGCACCTTCTCATGCATTCCTCCCTTTACGGCCTGAATCCCTATTGTCGGCTTGGAGACGTAACGCAGAATCTGATCCCATCCAGGGCTCTACGGCGATCAGTAAGCACTTTGCCCAAACGAGTGGCCATACGTGACAAGAGATCAAGATACACAAGAGCTGCGCAGAAATGCGCATAATCAACACAGGGACTTCTATTCAAATCTCACGAAAGCCAGATAACGGACGAAGACTATTGCTCTTTGGGAGCGGGTCATCCTCACGGGATGAGGTGTCCATCTTAGGAACCCACGCCCATCCTATAGCTATAGTGCACCCTCATGCACACCTTATAGCTCGAGGGCGGCCCAGCTCCTGTTCTTAAAGAAAACCTTTTCGGCCTTTCGCGTACGGAATAAAGCAAATTGCATTACTTTAGCATCCTAATTTTGAGTGCATAGTTTATTGTCGCCACGATCACTTGGCTACATTTGTATCTGAAACAAGTCCAATTCCTATGCATCCTCAAATCTCTAGCCTGTTGTCGAGATCAATCACAGGAAATCGTTCACCCTCACAGCCATGTCAGCTCAAGTTCCGAAATCTACCCTACACAACACACAAGAGGAATGTCGTCGCGAATTTCTGACACATTCTGAAGCTACGTGCTTGCCCTATGAGAAAGTGTGCAGCCGATGAATGTATCCATTAATGGATAATTCTGTACGTTTTCTCCATAAGAGATAATAATATCGCATATCTCACGACTGTCGGAAATGTCCCTCACAGCCAACTGTGACATTTATGCAGCAGTGCACGACGCGGGCATCAACAGGGTGATAAGGCATCTCATGCGGCAGCGTCCTTCACTCTTCAATTACGGTAGCGCGCTCGTGGCGTCCAATCCAGAGATGCTCTGCGAACGTATAGACCCCGCTCCTGAAGTGGTCAGCAACAAGAACCCGCTCGTTACTACTCTTGATCCCCTGCCAGTCATTGGCTTAAGCGGCTTTCCGCCGGGTTCGATTGGCCCTACCGGACTAGCGCTTAACTTTGGAGCTCAACTCTCCAAAGGTGAAATCGACTTTTTTGGAGGCAATGTCTTCACCCTTCCTCCAGAGCTTTCCCCTTTGCAAAACCAGCGTCTTGCAGTTCACTTTAGAGTCTGCGCGGGAATCGGGTGTCCATCAAGAGACTTGCAGCTGCCCAGCAGGCTAGGATCACTTGGTGCCAACACCGCGACAAAGGCACGACTAATGGCGGACACAACAACACCACAAACGGCAATGCCAAGTCCCGGCAGCAAACTTGCCAGCATCCCAGACACTACCGGTAGGCCAGATGTGGCGGTCTTGAATCCGCAGGGAGGCAGTGGCGTGACAACAACTCTGCCGACATCTAGGCTCGAATGCTTTTGTCTGGACCTCTTTGCCACCGCGGGGTGTAGGATTACTGGTGCTACCGGAAACCAGAGGATAGAGGCCTTTGTGGACGGCATAGAAATAGTCGATCTAAAGCCTGAAGGACTTGAAAACGCGATAGAGTGCTACGCAAAGTTGGTCCTCAACCGCGGTCTCTTTCCTCCGATAACCGAGTTTGCTTCAAAGCTGGCGTTTGGTCTTTTTGAAATACCAACCACAACCACGCCGGATGTCACAGTATCAGGCAAAGTCCAGATCTCTGCTTCCACAACCGTTTTGAACAATCCTGCGATAGAAGAAAACCAGCTCAAGATGTTTGTCAACTTGGACAAGGTCGAGCTTGACATCTTGGTCTCGCCGAGTGGAGGTAGTTCCGGCGGCGGAGGTGGAGGTGGTGGAGGCAGCGGGACCGTCACAAAGACAATCCGTCCTCGCACACGCACGGGAACTTTTGATTTGACGGCTGCAATATCCGAACAGGCCTTCAAAGAGATATACGGCGCCCTCCTCAAAGGATTCAAGTTTTCCATATCAGATAGTGGCAGTTTTGGCATCTTTACAGCATCGTACGAAGTGCAGGCACACTTGGAAGGTGGAACGATAGATCTGCGGACTAATGGCTCAATACTGGTAAGCGAACTGGATATCAAGTGGGACAAGCTGCGCCTAGTCGTAGGCATAGATATCCCGACAATCACAATAGGCGGATTTTGCATTATTCCAAACCCCTTGGGAGGATGCCTAGTGAGGGCACCTTCGATCGACTTGTTCAGTGCCAGCCCCGATGTCTCCATACCTATCGACTTGAGCGGGCTCTTGACCTCCGAGGTCACTTTCAGTGCCATTCCAAAGGTATTCTACGGTGTCGGCTCAGGGGTTCCCAACAGGTGGCAGATTGCCATGGTGCCGACGCTTCCAATAGACCTTGACATAATCGACATTGCAGATACGGCAGGAGACCTATTCCGCAACCTAATTGCAGACAGCATACTCAATGTACTCGATGCACTCGGATTGCCCGACTGGGCAATCGACTTTATCGATTTCGTCCTCGGAGGTATTGAAGGCATAATTCGCGATGTGCTCGATATCCCTGACGATGTTGGAGAATTCCTTCTTGACCTAATCGGGAACCTCGGGATATTTCAGGCACTGATAGATGCGATTAGCGAATACATCGCCATAACGCTCTTTGAGTTGGAAGATCCACTCGAGATCCTTCCTGCCAATCCGGTGCCAACAGTCGACAACCCAGTGGCCCCTCTGATTCCGGTAAAGATACCGATAGAATTTCTTGGTATCAGAGTTAATAGTAGCGGTAACGAGTTGATAGTAGAAGGAGATGTGGGGAACTAACATGACAACAAGAAGACTAAGGATTAATCGCGAGTTGTTCAGTCAAGTTAACACAGACAGTGGCTCGCTTTCTATGATGTCTTCGATCGTTCATAGGTTTTCCGAGCCCGGCGAGTACGAAGGCGTTGTCATGAAAGGAGCCGGCGGATTGATAGCACGCCAGTTCACGATCTCAGTGGTAGGAGAGGATCCTGCCACACAGGTTGCTACCAGAGCACAAACTCCTTTCAGTCAACCAGGCCAGGTCACAATCGATCTGAAGAGTACGATGCCCGACCGATTTGTCTTGAATGCAGGAGGGTATGCCGTCTTTTATGTCTCCTCAGGGATTGGCGGATATGCTATTCAAGTCAGCAAACACGGAAAGGATGGTTCACAGAAGAACGTATTTGATAGCCGCGAGCTCAAGGATGCTGACATCTTGTCGGTCACGGTCATCAGGCCGGGCACCTATACGGTCACAAACACGCTGAACAACGCGAGGGCGGAGCTCGTTGTGAACTATCCGGAGCCTGGAAAGGCACAGAGAAATGCTTCACCTGTAAGAGTCGAGTGCACCGCGACGAATCAGATCCTGCCTGACAGGATCAGTATCAACCCGGGCCAAGGCTTGGTATTCACATTCAAAACACCGTCGAGACTAAAGATAGATCTTGTGAGAGCAGAGGACAGGATTTCCCGTCTTCGCATGATTCGGCTCAGGACCCGTGAGCAGGCGCTGGGCAAGGAGAAGAGACAGGAGAAAAAAGTCATCCGCAAGTATAGGCTAATGCCAAGCACCATCTGATTTTGGGCGGACGCCACTTCCTTCTTTCCTGCCATACTTCACATCTGATTTGCAGGATAGCAAAAGAAGACTGAGACAAAGTAGAAAGCGGATGTCTCCAATAAATAGGATGCAATCTGAAAATGGACCTTTCCTCGCCCTCAAAGCCAAAAGAAAAAACGGAGCAACAAGGTAGGGATGACATTCACAACTTCTCTGTGAAAGAGGTACACAGCAACCACTACAATTACCATCTAGAGCGCGATGTGCACCCACGTCATCGTCGTTCAAGAATTGTCGAAAATGTGCTTGTGCTGCAAGGTGGAGGTTCGCTTGGCGCATTTGGATGCGGAGTCTACAAGGCTCTGGCAAGACAGGGAAAGAGATTCGATATTGTTGCAGGAACTTCAATAGGTGCCGTAAATGCCGCTATAATCGCAGGGAGCAGAAGCGATCATCCAGAAAGAGACCTAGAAGATTTCTGGATGGAGTTGGCAGAGAGCAGTTATGACGTAATACCCGATGTCATCCTGCCTCAGTATGACTTTGCAACAGGACAGTTTGCTTGGAGGAGGATCCGCGCAGCCGCTATCAATGCAGGATTATTTGGGGTACCCAAAATGTTTATTCCGAGAATGTGGTCTTGGACACAATTCTTTGGAACATCAAATGGGTTCTCTGTAGACGAGGGACTTGCCATGACCCCGGAGGAATGGACATATCTGTACGACCACACACCCCTCGGCAAAACACTTGAAAAATATGTGGATTTTGACAAGTTGTCGGTGCAGCGACAACATCCTGAAGCTGACGGTCAGACCAGGCTCATACTTACATCTGTAGACGTGCTTACGTCAAAGCACCTCGTTTACGATAGCTACAAGACAAGGATAGAAGCGAAGCACATCTTGGCTAGTACCGCATATCCAAACTACGGATTTCCGTGGGTAGAGATAGAACAAGATGTCTTTGGATGGGATGGTGCTTTGTTAGACAATACGCCTCTACGCGAGGTGATCGAAGCATCACCAAGAAACGACAAGCATGTATACATTGTGGAAAACTATCCCCGCGTAAGAAGAAGGCTCCCACAGAACAGAGTTGAAGTGTCAGATAGAGCGCGAGACATAACCTTCAGCGACAAGACTACCTATGACATTGAGACGGCCAAGCGCATGACCAGAATTATAGAGCTTGTAGAGCACATATACGATGCTTTTGAAAAGCACACGAACATGTCCAATATGAACCGCGAAGAAATTGATCATATAAAGAAAGACTATCATGAGCTAGTGGAAACTGGAGGGGCAGAAATACTATCCGTAAACAGAATCGTAAGGACCGAAATGGACTCTCCGTATCCTCTAAAGAATGCAGATTTTTCCCTCAGGGCCGTGACTGAGCTGATACAACAAGGAGAAGAAAATGCCGATCAAGTGTTATCAGTTATTTAGAAAATTTTGCCGATCAAGAGTCTATTTGTTGTGTCGACAGCAAAGACGGCCGTTCACTTTCAACCACTGAAAAACCTTGCTGAGCTGAAACCCTCCGGCGGAAGCCAATCAGATTCACACATCTCATGGCATAGTAATTCAGATCATAGCAAGCAGGCATGTCAGCGACCCCTGGTGGGCCCTCTGACTTTGAGAAACCTATGTTTGTGCTTGGTTGCTCTTGGACTCAGCCTGAGCCGACGGTGACAGCAAGGGCAAACATTATCCTCTATCACCATAAAGATACCGCAAAATTGGCATCTTTTCTGACCGGAAAGATAGTGAAAGCCACGCGGACGATTCGTTGCGCGGAAATTTTCACATAGACCTCTACAATTTAATATGTCAGTTTCTCACCCCTGTGTTCTTCATTCGATGACAAACCGTCATCTATCATCCAAGAATAATCCATGGAAATGTATTACAAGCCAGTCAAAGTGGGATAAAAAAGAGTAGCTTACCCATGTTAATCATCCTACAAATATTAGGTTCGATCATCCTCATGGGCACAAGGATTGCACGAGCGGTCTACTGGAATTCTGCGAATAGCACAGGACCATAAGACATAGTCAAGGCACCTAATACGCCCAAGGTTGCGACATGTTCCAGATATGCCATCCATTCCCCAAGTAGAGTGCAACAAGATGTCGATCCTGAAAGATGACCCTACGAACAACAGGACATGACAAACATCCCACAAGTAGCGGAGGTACCAGTCATGGCAGGGATGATGACTTACGTATGCAAGAAGGATTAACAATGTTAATCATCATCTAAATAGTCTGTATGGAATGTATCTACCATCTAGACAATATGAACAAGAAGCGTCGCTATTCCCAACAGCAATCGCGTTTTGGAATGTCAAGAAGACGAATCATTACTTATGCAGTGATTGCTACAGTCATTAGCATTGTCGGCTATTTTGGTTATAGCTCCATGGTCCCTGTCAACGGTACGGTGCCTGTTTTAGGCGCTCCTTCCAACCACTTTATCAAGGCCTCACATTCCTCGAACACGGGTTATTATTGGCTTAGTCTGAGCTCTGCGAAGGTCAAGGGCTTGAGAACTTCGGGCGGCAACATCATAAACCCTACGTACACGTTCAATAAAGGAGGTTTGGAAACCTTCCACATAATAAACGAAGATTTCGAAACCAAATCTGACCATAATTTCAACATAGACGAGTTCAACGTCCACACAAGAAACTTGGGACCATCTGAAAGCCAGACGATTACTTTTCTAGCGGACAAAACCGGTACGTTTGAATACTATTGTACCATCCATCAAGGCATGAATGGAACGATAACAATAGCTGAGTAAAACGGAGACTAGATGGTGAGCTAATGAGCGACAACAATAACGGCGCAACAGATGAAACAACACCCTCCTCTTCGCGCGGAAATATATTGGAGCTACTGGACAGCTTCATTGACCAGATACAGAAATTGCGGAGGATAATGCTGGGAATGTCTGTTTCGGCGATAATCCTTGCACCCCTTGCAATCGCGCTTTCCGGGTATCTTGTACTGCACCCCACGTTTTATGCAATCCTTGAGACAGAGAATGAATTTGGCCCCATACTGAGCATCATGCTGGCAGCTGTAATCTTCATATCGGGCATATGGCTTGCGACAGGAATCAGGCAATATCGCTCCATGAGCAATTGGAAGCTCAGGTATGAAGCATATTCCAAAGAGAAAGAGGAAATGGACAAAAAGATTGCAGCGAAGTTTGGATTGTCAGACCAGCAAGAGTAGTTGCATAAAGTACTTGCCGCTGTCGTTGGTATGATCCCCTGCCGCCAGAGATTCTGATCTTTTCTCCTTCACCGGCTCCTTTCTACGCGGGAACATTTTTTCATAAGGTTCCAAGATGTTGCGAGAAAAATCAATTCCTTCTTGTGTGGGTTTGTAGATGGTTACGGTTCTTTTCCCAACTGTTTTTTCGATTCTGGATACGAGGCCGTTTTCTTCAAGTTCATCCAATATTGGTTTGTGCTTTTTCAGATTGAGCCCGCAAAAGGTCATAAGCGCAGTCTGGTTAAGCTCTCCATATTCCACGAGCTTTAATATGACATCTTTGACGATGTAGATCCTATCTCTGTAGGAGCTTGGCGTACCCGACATTTGCGCTTATATTTATGGTAGAGAAAGTGCCTCAATATAACCTGTGATCGATTAACAAGGTTAAGTCATGATTTAATATTTCAGACGGTCCCTAAATCGTACAGAATTTGGGCGGTTCCCTGTCCCTCGCTGACTACAAAGGTCGGCTGGCCCCGCTGATCCGGGACAGGGGCCTCCAAAACTGGTTTGACCGGCTTCAATCATGTATCAGTGAAATCGCATCGCACTGTACTCTGTGCAGGAGAAAAGAGACTAGGCGAGTATGGTGCTCAACAGGATGGTGTCGAAACCTCCTTTTGGCGATTCTTTCACATGCTTGAAAAAAAAGGGGGAAGGTCATCAAGATCACTTAACATGGTTAAGGCACTGTATTATATTTCAGACCAGGAATTCTTGGAAGATGAAATTACCTTTTCAATTGAAACGAACTGCCGACAGCAACAAGAAAATTCTTAAGTGCAAAGTATGTAAGATGACATTCCAGTCAGAGGAATCTCTTGAGAGGCACAAGAACAAAGCACGGCACTTTACCGGCTCGATTTATTTTGGAAAGCAGGATAGCTAGTTCATCTTTGCTGACTATTAAAAAGTGACACTGACAATTGGGGTGTTTGAAATCAATATACTCCAATTAACGAGTAAGTGAAGGCGGGCCCGCATACTTTTCCTTTCTTGCCTTACTTGCCGGCGCCCCTACTACGATATAGCAAAGTCGCCATCTTTCAGGTTTGAAGTACAGTCGCTCCGCGGCGATTCAAATGTGGTAAGACTTGGCGGACGCGCTTTCATCGCGATACACCTCTTGGTTTATCGGGTGAACCAGCAGTTTGTGAACGATTTTTTTGAGGTCCGCCTTGGACATTGATGCATGACCCTTTCATCTTGGAAGCGCAAGACATACCTCTATTACCGGCACAGGAGTATCGATGTCAAAACGTTGCATCGGTTGGATGGATGATGATGATGAGAGCACGTGTGAGCTGACCTAATCTAGGCGTGCCCTGCCAAATGTATTGAGGATATAGTATTTGAGGATGCAATCAGGTGATCCCCAATACGGACAAAAAAATCCATTCACAAGAGAGGTGTTCGCGGAGTGTTTTGCTTACGAGAAAGAATGAATGACTATGGTAGAAGCACAGTTCACACGGCACGCGCATGAAAAAATCTGCCGGCATCCCATTCACTGAAACCTATGGATATGTTGTTGTCAGACAAGTAGGCGGCCGCGGCCTCTGCTGCAGCAGTCAACCTCTATCGCCGATTCATTTCTGAGATATTCTGCAGAATAAATCCGCCGACTATGGTCTTCTCTGTTGGCTAGCACTGCTTCAATCAAGAGGATGAAAAATAAGTGATGCGTGCCAGCAGTAACCCTCCTTCTGTTTTAAGCGGGATTCCGCTGAGCAGCCAACCTGAGCAGTTGCAGGAACCTGTGCTCTGTTTGGCCTTGCTCCACCCGGGTCGGCAGTTTCATTCCAGTATCAGGAATCTCAGGCTATACGCCATCATCGTCTAATTGCATATGTGTGTATGTGTGCCTGACTGGATCTCTTTTCTGTTCCGTCGCCAGCCGTCTCCGGCTAATTATCGCTAATTCGGGTGCCTGCAGTGAGGGAGGAGTTTCCTCTCTTTCGAGTGACCCGCCCACTGGCTCGCAACATCATTTTCCATAGACTCGGTATTAAAACCTAGGCTAGCTGAGGAAAGTACTCCTTTTCCAGCTGGGCTATTTGCTCGTGAGTTTCTGCGTTAGCATAGTCCTCAAGAAGGTTGGCGTTCAACTCCGAAAATGTGTGGCCCCATTTGAACTTGTCCATTATTTCAGCTGCGAGATTTCTTTCTCCTACGATATACAGTGCACCTGCAAGGGCTTCTGCAGTGGATAGCTTGCCGAGCTTGGCATAGTTGATCGGGTTTGCGGCAAGCATGGCTGGAAGTCTGCGGCCAATTCCCTGCGACAACAGCCTACGGTGCTTGAGCACTTCATTGGCGCGTTCCCATGAGCAATCGATGGCGCAGAGCGAGCTTGCAATCTTGGCATCACTCTTCATGACTGGTGTTGGCGAGAAAGGGTTCAAAACAATGGTATTCCTGCTTATGAATTTCACAGGCTCTGCAATGCGAAACTTGGCGAGCTTGGCCGCAGTGCACTTGAAAGGATCATCCTGATGCAGCATGTACACGAGTGGTTTCACGACTGACAAACATTGACGCAGTGATCATTAAAGTTTTTATTCGCATTGGGCTCAGCTCCTGCGTTGCCTCCGGCCATCTCCGCCATAAAATTCCCATTCGAGTTGAAAAAAGACCAGGTAGATGCAGCAGAGGCATGGGTTGCCAACGGTTGCCGAGGCTCCGTCATTTTCAGCACGGGGACTGGCAAGACAGAGATTGCGTTTGAATGTGCGAGGCGAGCCGCTGGCATCTCTGCACAGGACAAGTTCCCTATCATTTTTCTAGTCCCAAGGATAGTCCTCATAGAACAGAACGTTCGCCGTCTGCAACGTTACGGCATAGAGGACAACGACATTGGTGTTTATTACGGCGAACGAAAGGATGTGAAGGAGATAACGATAAGCACTTACCAGAGCGCGATCAACAACCCCCGCCTTATTCGGGATGCACGGATGGTTGTGCTTGACGAAGTCCACCTTGCGAGCGAAACTGCTGTAGCCTTTGACGGTATTTTCGACGTCATTGTAGAAGATCCACAAAAGGCCATCCTCGGCCTCACGGCCACGATAAATGAGCGCGATCCGAAATACCATACCATTTTGACGGTGGCACCTCCCGTCAAAAAATACCTGATAAAAGACGCAGTAACTGATGGCCGTCTTGCAAAACCTGTTGTCAAGCCAGTTCAGGTTAGTTTTACACAGGATGAGCAGAAGGTGTATGATGAGGCTAGCGCGGCCATAAAGGACATTTCGAGGAAATTGCAGACTTACGATCCTGTCAAGATGACAAAGATGCTGATGCGTGGCGGCTCGAGAGGATCTCTGGCAAAGATTTGGTTCGCGCAAGTGCGTAAGCGGAAGGAACTTTTGAGCACAACCAAAGAAAAGCTGCTTAAAGCAGTCGAGTTGGTCAAGACTCATCCAAATGAGCGCATCATGATCTTTAGCGAAACAATCGACTCTATACAGCAGCTGAAAGACATGTTGGAAGACGCTGGCATACCAGCCCAGACCATACACAACGGCGTAAGGCCGCAGGAAAGACACGAGCTATTGGAGAGATGGGGCAAAGACTATTTCCCGTTACTGTCTGTTCATACACTCGAAATAGGTTACGATGTGCCACAAGTCGGGATCGCAATAATCATAGCAAGCACATCCAACATGAATCAAGTCGCACAGAGGATCGGGAGAGTTGTCAGAAAGGCTGAAGGAAAGGACCAAGCTCTTGTATACGTGGTCTATGTTGCAGGGAGCAAGGATGACAATGTCCTCAAGGTGGTCAAGGCTGCAATTGATAAGGAAAGCGATGAGAGGTCTACCCGCGCTCCCAGGGGCAGGAGGCCAACTGCTGGTCAAAGGACAATAACCAAGTTCTCATAGGCTCATTCCAGTATCCAGCATGCCACCTATATGGTCAAAGTACGAGTCCACGTCCATCTCTATCACCTTCCCAGCGTCAATGTTTATGATGTAAATAATGTGGAGTCTGCCGTTTAGAATTTCGTCTTCTGTCACAGGTGGGTTCTTGTAGTATGTGTTGCACAGCATCTTTACTTGCTTGATTTCACCCACCTTTCTGTCTCTAGGGGGGCGCCGGAAAAGCTGCGGTATCGGGAGTATGCTTACAGGAGGGGTAGCAAGTATAAACTTGTCTGCAAACTTGCTGTAGCGGGCTATCTTGCTTGCGATTCGGGCTGCATAATATGACAGTGGATCAAGTGCGTGTTCTGGAGGAATGAAGCCTGTTTCAATCTCCACCACCGCGGCTCCATCTCCCTTTTCTGCATATACATCGCAGACGAGTATATCTGTCAGTTGCTTTTCAACATCGACCTGATAACCGTACCGGATCAAGTGCTTGGCGCACACAAGCTCCATTGCAGAGTGGTTTATCTTGACAAGGTTCCTGCTATACAAATCGATGAGCCGGTTCCTAACAAATTCCATTCTCTGCACGACATCATCAGGCTCACCAACAGACATCTTGTTAGAAAGCGTAGTGACGTCGGACGTAAAGCGCTCTAGATCCAAGCAGATCAAAAAGATATGGAACGGGTCTGGTTTTAAAGGTGATGATGCTGCTCGCTCAGTAGTAGTAACATTAAAAATCACCTGCAGGCCATGACTGTGTATAATGTCGCTCTCAACAATTAACAAGATAACCGTCCTGGGGTCTGGCGTTATGGGGCATGGCATTGCACAGGTCTCGGCAATGGCCGGCTACAATGTCGTCCTTCGCGATATCGATCAGTCGCTGCTCGACAAGGCCATGGAAAAAATAAGATGGTCCCTCAACAAGTTGGTAGAAAAGCAAAAGCTGTCACAGGCAGACGCCGACCAGATCCTTGCGCGAATCACCCCTGTTGTTGACCTGAAGCAGGCGCTCCAGGGAGCGGATCTTCTGATAGAAGCAGTGCCGGAGGATATGAACCTCAAGAAAAAGGTATACGCAGAAGTTGATAGCTTTGCTGAAAGCAAAACAGTCTACGCTTCAAACACTAGCACCCTGCCAATTACCGAAATGGCTGACCTGACAAGCAGACCGGATCGGTTTATCGGCCTTCACTTTTTCAACCCGCCACAGCTAATGCCGCTTGTAGAAGTCATACCAGGTGGCAAGACAAACAAGAGCATGGTAGACATGGCGATGGGCTTTGTGCAAAAGGTAGGTAAGCAGCCGGTGTTGTGCCAGAAGGATGTTGCGGGATTTATTGTCAACCGCGTCTTTATCCCATTGGTTCATGAAGCAGTTTACTGTCAGGAAAGGGACGGCATCCCAATGACCACAATCGACTCCGCGGTCAAGTTCCGCATGTCATTCCCGATGGGCATATTCGAGCTTGCTGACTACACCGGCCTTGACGTGATACACAAGGCGACTGTGGAGATGCACTCACGCGACAGCAAGGTAATACGTCCACACCCAAAAGTGAAGCAGTTGTATGACGAAAAGAACTTTGGCCAGAAGAGTGGCAAGGGCTTTTACGAGTACAAGGGCGACAAGTACGAACGCATAAACCTCACAGAGCAAGAAGCATCAAAATACAACCCAATAGCGCTCCTTGCAGTTGCCGCAAACAACGCAGCATGGCTGATCACAAATCAAGTGTGTAGCAAGGAAGACCTTGAAAAGGCACTGAAACTTGGAATGGGATTGAAGAAGGAGTTGTTCGCCACCGTTCAGGACTTTGGCGCCGAAAATGTAGTGCAGACGCTCCGGGACCTTGCTGCAAGATACGGTCCGTTTTATGATCCAGACCCTTATCTCGTCAATTATCGAGGCTGATTGCTTCTATAAGCATGTACAGAAAATCTTAAATGCGTACGAGTCGTATAATAGATTGCCGACTGGCCGAAACAGAGGAACGATCTGCCACGCAGATCTGCGCAACGGGTAAAGGCTCGTTGCGTCCAAGGACGTGAGCAGTTGTCATCTCTGGACGAACAGGTAAACCCACATGTTCTACGGGACATGCGGACTAGTCTGAATCCGAGATGATAAGGGCAAACCACGGGGTTGCCGAAGAACCTGTAATGGCAATCTTAAGGGAAAGCCACATGACTTCGAGTGCCAGTTCGGCTCATTTGTTATTATTTGCCGACACTATCGCTTCTACAGCATCTCGTGGGTTGCTTGCCACTATTATCGGAACGCGGTTTCGCTCATCCAAAAACTTGCCGCCGTACATGTCGGCCACGCCTCCGCTCCCTGCCATGGCCACTAGGGGTTTCTTGATCATGTATCCGACGCCCATCTCAATAAGCGTACCAACACCACCCCCGACCGCAATTATCCCATCTGCAGAGGAAGCCACGATAAAGTCCCTCGCATAGCCAATCCCGGTGCAGATTACAACGTCGCAGTACTGATTTGCATATCGGAATTCTTCCTGCGGTATTATGCCAATAGTCATGCCGCCGTTCTCCTTAGCCCCCTTGCAGGCAGATTCCATGACCCCACCAAGGCCACCGCATACGAGCACGGCGCCGGCACGCGCAATCTCTTTGCCAACTTCGTAGGCCACCTTGCTAGCAACATCAGTGCATCGGTCCTTGTTGTAGCCTATTACCGCGATCTGTAGCTTGCGCACACGGGTGAGGAAAGCAGCCACCGAATTATAGTTTTTGCACGAATCGGTCAGGAGATCGTATCCTCTCAGTGCGAAGTGAACAGAAGTACTTGCGGATCTCACGGGAAGGTTTCCGACTGCGCATTCGTCTAATTGTGGGAGCATTTCTAGCCCTGCGCGAAATGAGTACATGGAAGCTCGATAACAGGTGGATAATGGAAAACCAGGCAAATGCCGGGCACTATCCATCCCGGGTCGATCAAGGTCAGTCAAGACTTAAAACAAGGGAAGATGAAGTAGGTGTAGCATGAAGTTCCGCAACAGGATTGATGCGGGCAACCTCCTTGCGGAAAGGCTGGCACAGAGAGGACTTTCCAACGCCATTGTGCTTGGCATCCCGCGCGGCGGTGTGATACTTGCCGACATTGTTGCCAGGAAGCTTGGCGCTGATTTTGATATCGTGATTCCCCGGAAGCTGGGTGCACCGGATAACGAGGAGCTGGCAATAGGGGCGGTGATGGAGGACGGGACTTCTTTTGTCAATAGCTACCTTGTAAACGCATTGAGGATTTCCAAAGAATACCTCGAAAGCGAAAAGGCACGTCAGGCCGAAGAGATTAGGCGGAGGTCAGCGACCTATCGCAAACCCGGATCGTACAAGATTTCGGGTAAGAACACAATTCTTATTGACGATGGGATTGCAACAGGCGCGACGGTCATTGCTTCTGCAAGGTGGGCAAGGAGGCAGAATCCGGCAAGCCTTGTTGTGGCGGTACCTGTTGCCCCCCCACAGTCGGTTGAAGTGCTGGAACACGAGACAGACTCGGTTATCGTGCTGCATTCACCACACGACTTTGGGTCTGTCGGGCAGTTCTATGACGAATTTGAACCGGTCACCGATGAACAGGTAGTGCAAATTTCACGCTCTTGGGGCCTGCTGTAGAACTAATATAGGGCATGGATGCTTCCTCCCATTTGAATGGGAGATTTCCGCGTTAAGGACCTTGCACTTGCCCGAGAAGGCAAGAACCGCATTGATTGGGCAGAAGCTCATATGCCCGTACTGGTCGCGCTGCGCCAGAAATACGAAAAGGTCAAGCCCCTAAAGGGCATTAGAGTCACAGGGTGTTTACACGTCACAAAAGAAACCGGCGTCCTTGTGCGTACTCTCAAGGCTGCCGGAGCTGAACTTGCGTGGTGTGGCTGCAACCCTCTCAGTACACAGGACGACGTAGCCGCCTCTCTGGCAAAGGATGAGGGAGTCGCGATTTTTGCTAGCAGGGGTGTAACCTCACAGGAATATTATGAAGATATTCGCTCTGCCATGAGCATCGACCCACACGTCACTATCGACGACGGAGCCGACTTGACAGTTGAAATGCATAAGGGCAGACCAAAGTCGATCCGCGGAGGCACTGAAGAGACGACCACAGGAGTAATCAGGCTGCGGGCCATGCAAAAGGCCGGCAAATTGGCATTTCCCATCATTGCCGTTAATGACGCCGAAACAAAGCATGATTTTGACAAT
The DNA here is from genome assembly GCA_044507735.1 of Nitrosopumilales archaeon. Classification (GTDB taxonomy): domain Archaea; phylum Thermoproteota; class Nitrososphaeria; order Nitrososphaerales; family Nitrososphaeraceae; genus Nitrososphaera. The sequence goes on along the minus strand of JBIQJB010000002.1, from coordinate 135,448 downwards.
GTTTATGGAACGGGCCAGTCGGCACTTGACGGCATCATACGCGCCACCAACGTACTGGTGTCGGGAAAGAACGTGGTGGTCGCCGGGTATGGACATGTTGGCAAGGGCGTTGCCAGAAGGGCCGCCGGCTTGGGGGCAAACGTCATAGTCACAGAGGTTGACCCAATAGCCGCACTCAAGGCAAAGCTGGATGGATTTTCTGTGGCCAAGATGAACAAGGCTGCAGAGGTAGGCGACATATTCGTGACTACGACAGGTTGCAAGGATGTCATTGTTGACAAGGATGTTGCCAAGATGAAAGATGGGGCAATCCTTGCAAATGCAGGCCACTTTAACGTCGAGATCTCGATACCGGGGATTGAAAACCAGACGGTGCAGCAAAAAGATATCAACGATCACACGAAGCAGTACGTCCTCAAGAACGGCAAGCGTGTTTACCTCATAGGCGAAGGCAGGCTTGTGAACCTGGTTGCTGCGGAAGGCCACCCGTCTGAAGTCATGGATATGAGCTTTGCAAACCAGTTCCTTGCAGTGCTAAAACTTGCGCAGCATGGTGAGACCATGAAGCCACTCGTCTACAACATTGACAGGGCTCAGGATCAGGAGATCGCGCTTGCCAAACTCCAGTCAATGGGAGTCGAGATAGATTCTTTGACGCCTGAGCAAAAAGCGTATCTTGAAGGTTTCAGCGAAGGGACATAGTATTCCTCACTGTTGCTATCCCTCCAGGACCATGGGAGACTGCCCATGCATACCAGCGTCCGGCTCTGGCCTTACAGGATGCCTGCATAAGGCAGGTGATCATAGGTTGTCTTGCCAGGTCTTTGACTGCCCTTCCTGACGCTTGCTATTTATTATGTCAAGCGACTTGTTCTTGATGCGGGCAGCTGGTCTAGCTCGGTTATGATACCGCTCTTACACAGCGGTGGTCGGGTGTTCAAATCACCCGCTGCCCACTTTGTATCCAAATGACACCCATCTTTGGTCAGGCTAGAGCCGCATTTCTCCTGCTGATGCTTCTGCCAGCTAAGGCTCTCTTGTATTTGAAGGCAATTACCAACTCGCACACATGGCAGGCCTACCATGGCGATCCAGGGTTAGCCTGCAATAATCAGCCAGAAGAATCCGAAAAGTCTCTTGGTGCTGGGCAATGGCGCAGGATGATTAGCTAGAAGGACACAAGAAACCCCACAGGGATATTGACTCTTGCCTGTTGCAAAGGGAAAAGGTGGGAGAAATTTCTTTTTACTTCTTGGCCCCAAGCGTTCTGTTCTTCAGCCTCATCTGGCTACCATGGCACTTCCTGCATCTCGAAGCAGAGATGGGGTTCTTGCCGCCGCATTTGAAGCATATCTTGAAGAACAGCCTGCGCTGTTGTGCAATCTGCTTTTTAACTGCATCGGTAATTGGCATTCACACATGATGCAAGGGAGGGCCCTTTTGTATGTTTCTACGATTCTGCCAAGTCTTTGGTGACACTTCAACTTTGATGGTCTCCATCCACTCGAGGATTGCCGCCGGGTCTCTTGAAAGAATGGAGTCCCGCGATTCACCCCACACAGCAGCATCATCATAATCGCTCACCTGTATCGCCACGCAAACATCGTCATTTGCCTCAAGTAGAATGTGGTGTGCAATTGAATATGCCGAGGATCCGCTACAGGGTTGAAGCATCGCTCCCTTGGCTAATCCTGGTGGAGTCGTTAAACAATCTTGCCTGAAGGTTCCATTTGATAGAAGCAATGGTTCTATAGTGCATGATTGCTTGACAAGGTTTGCAGACAGCAGTAGCAATTCATCTGGACCGAACAGGACCTGATATGCACCTCATCAACCAAGACTTTGACACAACCCTACTATCTGAATACGGAGCAGAAACCGCGCAAGGGATCCTTCCGATCGGTAATTGTATCGAGAGGGAGGGCCGGACAGACCACATATGGGAAAACGAATAGTGCAAGGAACAGCACTAGGAGCACCAGTCCGCCTACGACGAGAAAATAGTTTGCCGGAATCATGTCTTGACATGCTAAAGGCGGTCATAAAAAAGCTGTTGATTGGCCACAAAGAGAACCAATTACTATGCTTCCCGACCGGCACCCAGAAAATAACGCGCATAACTACTCTGCAAACATGTATAGAACTACCAGATCTTCCTTGTTGCCATAGAAACGGTGGTGCATCTCGGCTGGCACGAATATTATCGAACCCTTCTTTACAGGATGCTGTCGTCGTTCCCGTCCAAGCTCGATAAAGCCGCTGCCCTGTATGACATAATATAGTTCGTCTGCCGAGTGCGGCTCTTGCGTGTCTTTCTCACCGGGGTGGAGTACTATTATGCCTGCTTCCAAATCGCGCACTTTTAAAAAGTCCAGAAAGTATCCTCCCTCCTCCTCCAGCTGCTTAACCAGATCTTGGAGCTCAAACGTCCTTTCTTCTGTCGCTGTCATCTGTGCCTGCTCCTCGCCACTATAGACTGGACATGTTTCATCAGGGCTGCGTGTGTTTCTTCGTCGTGCTTGCGCATATAATAATACAGCTCTTCTGTGGCGGCGTGGTAGTCAATCCCGAGGTTTTGCGCCAAGCCAAGAGCCATGTATGACAGTATCAGCTTGCGCAAGACGATCTCGGTTCCATAATTTGCAGCGTCCGACAGTAACTCATCAAGTGAGTTCTTGAATTGTGAATCGATATATCTGTCCTTTGCCTCTCTTGACTTTATCGCAAAGGTCACGCCCATCATCCTCTGCTTCATGTGAATGTTCTCCACCATCTCGATGAACCTATCGTTAAGCTGGGGGTTCGCAAGCAACACTTCAGTCAGCAGGTCAGCCGCGTCAGTTTCGCTCAGACTCATCTGTCGGACAAGCGTAAAGAGTACATGGCATGCGGCGCACCCATTTTCCCGGATTCTTGAAGGATCACCAGCCACCGCATCTACTTCTTGCGTAATCACCTGCTCGGCAGCACCTACTTTTTCTAGGTCCAAGTAAGCTGAATTTGTCGTCAGCCTGCTAAAAAGGGTTTAGAAAAAAAGAAAGGGGGTGTGGAGGCGGCTGGAGAGTGCAGCGGCCTCGCCTAGCTCATGCGGAAGGTGACCTGAACAGTCATCGAGATCTCTTGCTGACCAGGGAGTATCGGTGTAGATGATGACGATCCCCCATCCGCTGCCTGTGCAAGCTCCTTGTAGAAGACCGGGAAGTATACGTCATTCAGGTTGATCGACTTGACCCCGGTGATCTCCATGCTGACCGCTTCTGCAGCCTTTTCTGCACGGCTTCTCGCGTTGGCGATTGCATCAGCAATCAGGTTCTGGCGAATCTCTTCCTGCCTCTCGCTTGAGACAAAGAAGTACGCACCGTTTACATTGGTAGCTCCTGCAGCGACTGCCCCATCGATCACCTTGCCAACGTCATCGTCTGCGTCCAGCGTCACTGTCACGCTGTTTGATGCCGCGTAGCCTGTGATTACGCTCCTTGGAGCACATTCTGGAGGCTGAGGGAAGATCTCAATGCATGGTGGAGATGTCCACTCGTAAACTGGCCACACGTTGTACCAGCTAGTGCTCATCTGATCTTCATCAATGCCGAGGTTCTTCAGGGCTTCAAGAACCTTATCCATCAGCTCTGCATTGGCAGCTGCCGCTTCTTCTGCGGTCTCTCCACGTGTCTCAACACCAATTGTCACGGAAACTTTGTCCGGTGTGACCTTTACTGTTGCCGTGCCTGGCGTTGAAACCACAGAGTCGAGGGTCTTCTGTATCTCTGGCTCGCAGACTTCGGCGCCAGTTTCACATCCCAAGTCTACAGGCATCGGATCGTCGTCGGAGTTCTGTTGTGCCTGCGCACTTGGCGTCACGTGGCCGCCAATAATGCTGGCCGCCACCAGGCCGATTGCAAGTATGCCTGCAATCAAGGCTAACATCTGTCGTTTGCTTGTAGTATTGTCTGACATTTTCGGAATCCTTTACTTTGACGGTGTAGGTAAGCCTAGGTTTCAGAACGGTGTCCGGCAGCGCGTTCGCCGTTTCAGAACAGCGTCAATGCAATCATCGCGTCCAACAATGTTCGGCAAATGTCTGCGTCCTGAGATTTATGCGCTCGGCTGGCGACTGGTAGATCACACAGAATGACAGGATCTCACTGATTGATTGGTGCATCGGCGTTGGTCGATATACTGCATGAAAGTAGTGGAATGGGTCGGGTGTTCTAGGTCACAGAACAGCATCGAGAACTGTTCTAAACCATAGAATTAAGATTCCAACATTGAAGAGTATTCACAAGTAAGGATGCAAGAAAGTTGATGACAAGAAATTCCATGTTTGGCATGGTCGGCATAGGCATTGCGGCAGCAATAGGCTTTGTATTTGCATTGAGTTCACTTGGTAGTGCTTTGATCCCACCGCATGAAATTGGAGGTCCTGAGATATTCACTGACGGGATACCTCCCATCGGGTTTGAAACCACTACGCAGGACCTCAAGAAATTTGAGTCAGTTGACGAGCTTAGGACGTTTCTGAGGGGTATCGAGGCAAACCGAGACCAATACACACATCTAGGCCAACAAAGGTTCGAGCTCTTTCAAGACTTTGTCGAAGATGGTGCAATGCCATCGCCTCCTGCATCCGGAGCTGTTGATGGCAGTATCGAATTTGCCATAAAGGACTCTGGTCTTGATTATTCGGCGACCAACGTCCAAGTAGAGGGAGTCGACGAGCCCGATTTCGTGAAGAACGACGGCAGATACATCTACATCCTGTCAGGCGAAAGGCTCACAATAGTCGACGCAGTCCCTGCAGAAAATGCAACCATCGCTGCGAAGATAGCCCTCGACATCCAAGAAGGCCAATACCTGCACAATATGTTCCTGAACAACAATACACTTGTCATATTCTACCAACAGTATACCCCACGCTACACAATACAGGAATACGACTTTGTCCCGCGAGAAGTATACCAACCGATAACTCACGTCATGCTGCTTGACGTTTCTGATAGAAATGATCCAAGAGTTGTCAGCAACTATGAGATATCAGGAAACTACAACAATGCAAGGATGATCGGAGGCCTCGTATACGTTGTGACTGCTAGCGACCTCTACGATTACAGTCACCCTGTTGTTCCGCTTGTTACAGAGTCAGGAATGACTATTGCGAGGCCCGATATCTATTACTTTGACAACCCTGAGCCGTATTATTCATTCAATACCATAACATCGATAGATCTTGAAGAAGGCGCAGATAATCCAGTTAACTCTAGCACGTTTATGATGAGCCCTGCAAGCACAATATACGCATCAGAGAACAACATCTATATCGCGTATGAAAAGCACATGCCCTACCAATACTACGAGACCAATACTAGGGACAGGTTCTTTGAAGTGATCGTGCCCCTTCTGCCGGCAGATGCGCAAAAGGAGATCAGAGACATCGAAAGCACAGACGAGCTGAGCCCGTCACAAAAATGGGACAAGATATCAGGACTGTTGCAGGATGCCTACAACACAATGAGCGAGTCCGAAAGGAATCGGCTTTTCAATGACATCGATGAAGCGTTGGCAGCGTACGACGAGCGGATAGCAAGAGAGACCAATATTACAGTCATACACAAGATCGCCATAGGCTCGGAGGAAGGCATAAACTATCTTGCCAAAGGCGAGGTCCCTGGAAGGCTGCTCAATCAGTTTTCGATGGACGAAGATGGCGATAGGTTCAGGGTTGCAACTACATTTGATTTCTACTCGCCTTATAGGGGCCCTGTCCTTTACAACAACGTGTACGTGCTTGACGAAAGCATGCGATTAGTTGGCAAGTTGGAAGAGATCGCCCCTGATGAATCTATTTACTCTGCACGCTTCATGAATGATAGGCTATATCTTGTCACGTTCCAGAGAATGGATCCGTTCTTTGTAATCGACCTATCTGAAGATAATCCGAGAGTGCTCGGCGAGCTGAAGCTGCCGGGATATTCGAACTACCTGCACCCATATGACGAAAACCATGTCCTGGGCATTGGCAAGGAGACAAAGGAAGACCGATACGGCAATGTACGCGTACTGGGTGTGAAGATTGCGCTGTTTGATGTGTCGGACGTTCGCAATCCCAGACTCATAGATGAGTATGAAATAGGCGGCCCTGGAACAGAATCAGAAGTGCTGTACGACCACAAGGCACTGTTATTTGATAGGAGCAAAGACATACTCTCGATACCTGTGTCCATCTATCCAGAATATTCAGATCCGCAGTACGCAATGGGCGGCAGCTACATAGAACCAAAGGTATGGCGTGGCTTCTATGTCTTTGGAATCAACTCTGAAGAAGGGTTCATCTTGAAAGGCAAGATAGAGCACTTTAACGATACCGGGGACCGCTATTACTACGCATACGGAACTCAGGGAAGCAGGTCCCTATACATTGAAGATGTGCTCTACACCGTGACTCTGAACAACGCGATCAAGATGAACGACCTGCAGACTCTAAGGGAGATAAATGACTTGGAAATTGGTCCATCAGGCGGGATAATCAGGTACCCGATCTTGAAATGAAGACCCGGGACAAGGGCCGGTATCAATTTTCAGTCGTGATCGAACCGAATGGTAATTTACGTTCGTAGAGGTGATGGCTACACTACCATGATGTTAAAGCCGTAGACAAAGCTGCCTCTATCAAACCAAGACGCATGTACTTGCAGCTCGTAGTGACCCCTGCCGACATTGATAAAGAATTCATTGTTCACATCATAAGATTTGCGCAAAAGCTCTATCTCCCCTGTATCAAGATTCCTTGCAACAACTCTGATACTCTCCGCTGTTCTGTGGTCCGGAGAGTCGAACCTGATGTGCGCGCCACTGGAAAGCTCGACTGGCTCTGTGTTGTTTGCTTCATACTGCGCTACCGCAGTGCTGGCATCTTCGGGCCCCTGGAGCAATACAAGCGTCATTGCGGGAGGCTCTCCCGAAGATGCAACTATCGTAGTGTTATTGCTTTCTCCGCCTACTGGAGCTGGAGACTCGGTGCCGACAAGAACACCGGGAGCCAGAAAGTACACGATTACGCCTATGATGATCGCAGCACCGGCGGTAGAAGCAAGTATGAGAACCTTGTTTGCCAACATAATAAGGGAACTTGGAAATTATTTAAGAGATGTTTGGTACGCCTCTATAAGAAAAATACCTTCCATATGCCAACCTACCGCTTGAGGGATGCGCCCTTGATCTCGCTCAAAAAACCATAAAAGGTAACAGGGTGCTCCTTCTGGCACTTGCTACAGACGAGAATAGCCGACTGAGCGTTGTTGCCTCCCACGAGGCGATCGATGTATTCTATAGTCTTGCCACAACTACACTGGAATTTCTTGGGTGCCAATTCACTGGCAGGATTGTCCACGCTAGTATTATATTTTTAGGAGCTTTCAAGGTTGTGACACGTGGACGATCTTGATTAAAGGATAGAACTGCATATTGTGGCTATCTTCAACATCAGCGGATACCAATCGCGTGCAAGGCCTGCGAAGAGCGCACTTCAGGAGCTTGTAGGTACCAGCATTCACTGTATTTGCGCTCATTCCAGGAATATACTGTTCATGAATGTGCACTGCCCGCGGAACAGGACAGCGCAGGTCCACGCCGCGACATGAAATACAATTGACTCCACTTGTAATAAGGGTGCAACAGGAAGCGATCCGAGAGGCCGCACATTTCACATCAAGAAACAGCAGTACGCACAACGACATACGAGCTAGCTTCAAGAGGTTCATTCATTTGACACAGATCTCTGGAGGGATTCAGAAATTGTGCGACTGGCGGGCAGCGCCTTACTTTGATTTCTTGCAGTTGTGGCGATCAACAATATTGTGAAGAGGTTCCCGATGAGTTCAAGGGAACGAAAGCGTCGACTTTTCGAGCTGAAGAATCGGCACGTAGAGAGACTGCGCATCCGTGCCAATACTGTCGACGAATGTATATTCGCCAGAGAGCCTTCTCAACTGGATGAACTTCTTGGCAGGCTTTTCACCCTGAATAACGTAATGGACGGTCACTCCGCCAATTGCCCCTGTTTGGATAAAGAGGACATGTTTGCCATCGTGATTGATATGATAGAGCATAGGGACGACCCCCAGCATGGACTGTGCGGAATAGATAATAACCTTGAGCATGTCTTCTAGGTTCTGGTACTTTAGATAGACGATTTCGTTCTCGGCCATGTAATGTTGCTATGAACGCCATGGCATATCTTCTTTTTGGATTCTTCAATGCGTTCCAGTGCAATATCGATGTAATCCTGCTTTGTGTCATAGCCAACAAAATGCCTGCCGGTCATGATTGCAGCCAAGCATGTAGAGCCCACTCCACAGAACGGATCAAGTACAAAGTCACTCTGAAATGTGTAGAGCTGGATGCAACGGTAGGGCAGCTCCACGGGGAATGGTGCAGGGTGGCCAACTCTCGTTGCAGACTCTGCCTGGAATTCCCAAACGCTCTTTGTATATGACAAGAATTCCTGCTTGCTTATTGTGCTCCTCTTTGCTGGCCGCGAAAATGACCCCTTTGAAAATATCAAGATATATTCGTGCGTATCACGCAGGGATGGGTTTGAAGCAGACATCCAGCTGCCCCAAGCAGTCGAAGAGCCGGCACTTGAGCCCTTGTTCCAGATGACCTCCCCCCTCATCTGGAAGCCGATGTCGAGCAGGTCTGCGATGAGATAGCTATGAAGAGGGATGTACGGCTTTCTTCCAAGGTTTGCAACGTTGACGCATGCGCGCCCGCCGTCTATCAGAACACGAAACACCTCTGAAAATACGGTCTTGAGCAGTCGCCGGTATTCTGAAAGCGTAAGGTCCTGATCGTAGGTCTTGCCCACGTTGTAGGGTGGTGAAGTTACTACAAGGTGCATGCACGAATCCGGGAGTTCTTCCATCCTTTCGCTGCTCTTACACAAGACCCTGTCGACATATTCTGCAGGTACGGGATTTTCAACGCCGCTTGCATAAACATCCTTATTATTCTCATACAGCCGGCGACCGTAAAATTTTGAAGAATCATGACCCTCGCGTTTGGATGCACCAAAATCCCGAGTCTCAGTTTTTCTCCGGCCGGCCACAATTCCACAATCAGATGGAAGGATAATAATTTTTAGTTCGCCATTGCCAGCCTGACCTTATTCACCAGAGTCTTGATGTCCACAGGCTTGCTGAGAAAGTCATTTGGTTTGATAGGGAGATTTGAGAGCTCGAAGTCATTCACCTCAAATGCAGACATCAGCACTATCTTGGCATCTGGTTTGATTGCCTTAATTCCTGCTGCAAACTCAAACCCATTCATTTGCGGCATGCGCACATCAGATATCACCAGCGCATAGTTACTCGCGTTGGTCCTGAAATGCTCCAATGCCAGTGCAGGATCAGTGAAACCGTAAACAGTGTATCCGTGCTTGGTCAATGCTTGGCGAAAGATTACCACGATGTCAAGCTCGTCATCAACAACCAGTATAGATTGAGCGGGTGGCAGCTAGCACCACCCTATGATACCAAGTGTCCCAGTACGGAAGGAACGAGACATGGCTCGAAAAAAACACACAATGCACGAGCTTATATCGTCTGCGAAAAATTATTCTATAACCAATATGGTAAAAGCGATCTCTAGCCGAATGCGAACGACCACATATTCCGGCCTAGCATGCGCAAGGTAGCATCAGGAGAACACGCATGTTTGCAAAATGAATTCAGGAAGAGAATCCGCATTCACTACTTCACAAATGCCGCATGTTTGGCAGGTTGCATGCGAAGGCTATCCAAGCGGAAAAAAGCATCAGGTAGAGGTGTCCTACGGAAAAAAGAGCCGAGAAATAACAACACATTCATGAACACGGTCGTCCGGCCTGGCTCCTGCGTCTATCATTGACAGTCCGTGTGTCGGCTATTTGACCGACCGTCTTGACAGAAAAAGTTTTAGGTTGAGCACACGGGCATTTTTCTATCAGAGCAAAGAAGAACCCTCGCAAGGTGAGGCCTGCAAACGAAGTTTCAGAGAATGAAGTCAATTCTCTTCTACAGGCAATAAGAGATTTCGAAGGATACCCCAAGCTTAGGGATCTTCAGAAGCTGGTGCCCTCACTCACACCACTTCAAGTAAACGTTATTGTGCGCCTCCTCGAGAGATCTGGCGCGATAGTCATTGATTCTGAAGGCTATATTGTTTGGACCAGGAAGGAGCAAGAACAACTGACACTCGGTGACGTAGCTGAGATTAGCAATGATTTGAAGGAATTCATGTCAAGGCAGTCACACTAGAAAATTATTCTAGTATATCACGTCATGTTATTTTTATCTCCTCAAGTCAAGTAGTTTTCGAATGAAATATCGCAGCAGGACAGAAATTGTGGTGGCAATACTCGAAGCTGCAGACGGCGGCGCTACGAAAACTAGGATAATGTACAGTGCATATCTGTCGTACGCCCAGCTCAAGGAGTACCTCTCAATACTGCTGGAAAATGAACTTGTGGAGTATGATATGAGCGACCTGAAGTATAAGACTACTCAGAAGGGTCGCCGCTTCATCAAGATTTACAATGAAATGGGCGGGATAGTCTCGCCGGAAACTTGACCCTCTTGCTTCATACATAGTTTTTATGTTGGCTACTGAGAACTTCAAGTGTGCTGTTAAGGAAGGAGCCAATCACCTCTGATCAGATGTATCGCATCGAAGAAAACGGTCACTCCGTCCTTGGGATGCGGCGCTTTCTGATGATGGAGAATGCCGGACATGGCTTGGCAGACTTTGTAGTACACAAATTCAGGAATTTGAAGAACAAGAGGATAGTTGCAGTATGCGGGACTGGCAACAACGGCGGAGATGGCTTTGTAGCGTCGCGCCACCTTGCAGGGTATGATGCGAAAATAACAATTATACTTCTTGGGAACCCCTCGGACCTCAAAAGTGAAGAGGCAAGGCTCAACTGGGGCATAATAGAAAAGATGGATTCAATCGAAGTTATATTTGGCAAGGAGCTAACTGACGAAGTGAAAAGCCGGATCGCCAAAGCTCACATTGTCCTGGATGCAATTTTTGGCACAGGAATCAAGGGCGAGATCCGCGAACCTTACGCATCTGCAATAGATGCAATAAACAACTCCAAAGCGTTCGTGATTGCAGTAGATGTCCCCTCTGGATTTGACCCAAATACAGCTCAGATTCATGAAAAATGCGTCAAGGCCGATGCTACAGTTACATTCCATCGACTCAAAGTTGGACTGGCGAAGGGCAAAAAGTACACAGGACCCATCCACGTTGAATGGATAGGCATACCCCCGGAGGCAGAATTGGGCGTATTACCATGATAAAGCCGACAATTCTGCAGATACCAGTAGGTCAGATGGCCAATTTTACATACATCATAGCTGACGAGGAGGCGGGTGATGCCGCAGTCATAGACCCGTCATGGGATCTGGATGAAGTGTTCCTCGCTCTAAGAAAGAATGGTTGGAAAGCAAAGTATGTGATCAACACTCACACGCACTTTGACCATGTGCTTGGAAACGATCAAGTTGTTGCGGTAACCGGCTCCAAGATAGTGCAGCACAAGAACTCGCAACTGGAAAAGCACGTGACAGTTTCCGATGGCGACAGGATTGAAATTGGCGGCGTGTCACTCCGCGTCCTCCACACTCCGGGTCACTCAAAGGACAGCATCTGTCTAATACTTGATGGCCAGTTGGTCTTCACCGGAGACACACTCTTTGTTGGAAATTGCGGCAGGACTGATTTGCCCGGAAGCGATCCTGCAGAGATGTACGATAGTCTTTTTGGCAAGCTTGCCAAGCTTGACGACAATTTGATCGTGTATCCTGGCCACAACTATGGACCGAGCCCTACATCCACAATAGGGAGGGAAAAGAAAACAAACTATGTCCTACAACCAAGGTCAAAGCAAGAGTTTCTGGAATTGATGTCCGGCGGTGGCTAAATGACCACATGAAGGACATTTTATCAACATCCAGAAAATCTGCGCTTCGGGGTTTCGCTGCAAAAAATCCTCTTTTTGTGTGTGTCATCTCATACACAGCAACCAGCGAAATCCCCGGGCTAACCGTGGCGGGGGCAAATCCTGAACTCATAAAGTACACTTCACCAGCAGACGCAGAATTCCTGCACTATGGCAAATGCAAATGCATAGATGCAGTCCCTGCGACTCCAGATGGCAAGCCCACCCCTGCGCTGATAACCAGGGCTGCGCTCAAGGCAGCCAAAATTCCCCTCTTGGTGGTTGACGCCGGGGCAAGAGTCAAGCCTTCTATTCCATGTGTTTCGTTTGGAATTGAAGCCGGCAACAACATTGTGAAAGAAGATGCCATGAATGAAACGAGCGTAAGAATAGCGTTTGACCATGGCATGACACTCGGTAGACAGCTGGCCAGAATGTCCGATCTTGTTGTTGTTGGCGAGAGCATTCCCGGAGGTACGACAACTGCACTGGCTGTGTTGAGCGCGCTGGGAATAGACGCGAAATTCAAGGTGAGCAGTAGCATGCCAGAAAACCCGCACGATCTGAAAAACAAGGTAGTCGAATCAGCCATAAAGAGGTCAGGTGCTAGAATAGCCAAATCTCCGTTTGAAGCAATTGCAAAGTTTGGTGATCCGATGATGCCATCAGTCGCAGGTATCGCCAGCGGCGTGATAGATGAAGGAGGCAGAGTGATGCTTGCAGGTGGAACTCAAATGTCTGCCGTAGTTGCCATAATGGCGCGTATTGGGAGCCCTCTTGGTGCGCGACTCTGCATTGGGACAACGTCATATGTTCTAAATGATGGTTCTGCAGACCTCACAGGCCTCGTCAGAGAAGCTGGCCATGTTCCAATCCTTTCGTGCAACCTGCACCTTGACGAGTCGAGCAAGCCAGGTCTGCAGGCGTTTGCAAGAGGTTTCGTCAAGGAAGGTGTGGGAGCAGGTGGCGCGGCTATTGCCGCAATGCTAAAACCAAGAGGCAGAATCACCGCCAAGAAACTGCTCACAGCGATTGAAGAAGAATATGAATCCTCTATAGAATCGAGGCTTCATTAGAAATATTTCTACTTTCATAGTTGGCTAGCACATTTTGATATTACCGGCTTTGGAGCGGCCATATCAGTAGCTGCTGTGCCGCATCTGCGCTCGCTGCAATGCGACTGCCAAACCAACTAACATCAAGTGAATATATCAGTGAGCTCGAATCAAATGGCGGAGCGCCAGTTTAAATGCCAAGTGACGATCCATCAAAAGTAGATAGCCACGTAGCGGTGAATGACATGCCAATCAAGGAACCGCAGCAATTAAAAGATGAAGAAAAGAGGAGGATACGAACCATAATTGAGCAGGACGAATACCTCAACAAGCTCCTAAAGCAAGGCAACTGGAGGATAGCCGACTTAAGCACATGGTCTCAAGATTCACAAAGGATTGGTGGCACAGCACTCATCTTATTCGAGAAATCAATATGGTTTGACAACAGCTACTACAACATCTTTACAAGAGACGTGCAGAAGGTAGCGATATGGACCGGCAGCATAAAGGTGTTTGTAGACCTTAGAGAAGACAAAGTTGCAGGACTGGATGTTGGGCTAGGAAGGCCCGGAGAAGCTGTGCCTGCAGCCGTTCAACCCGAAGCAAGGAAGGTCGCTCATGAAAGAGCAAAGAAGGAGTTTGGAAACAACATCGAGACAACCTTGCTTGGAACTTTCTACAGCATTGCAGAACACCCGAAAGGATTGGCGGTCTTTCTGGTGACTCAGGAGCGGAAGGACAGGATGATTGTGACAGTCGATCTGGATTCGATGTCGATCGATGAAAAGCGTATCACAAAGATGGTAGGAATTAAATGAGAACATGAAAGAATGGTCGTAGCCAATCAATTGCTGCCACGTTTGGGGCAAGTATTATTGCGGTGATCGAGAATCACATCCGAAGATGCAACACATATGCAGTATCTGCGATTGCTTAATCGATACGAGGACTCAATTCTAGATATCTTGAGATACATAATTGTCATCAAAAAAAGCAGAGAGCGCGTTGGAACGTAACTCATCGCGGCGTTGTTTGTTCGTCGTTACTTAATAGCTGAGCCATTATCTCTTCCTGTAGCTTGTAAAAGTAACTCTTGAGTCCTATTCCTTGCTGCGAGTCGGCTTGCTGCTGGATGGCCTGAATCAAGTGCGGCGCCATCCTGTTGGAGACCTGAATATGGAACGTTGTTTTTACCCTACCATCCTGGAAAATGGCTAGTTCACGTTTGATATCCTGCGGAGCCAGCTGTCTCGATTTGGCAGCAATGGCGGAATACATTCCAACGAGCACGTCTGGCTTTACGCCAGTTTTGTCGTCGTTCAAGGTAATGTTGTATATTGCGAAGTTTCGCATCAATGTATGGTGCCGTATCCCGATAAAAGCCAGCAGTAGAGCTTCAGCTTACTCTCTAGTCATAATGACTTGATCCGAATCCTCCTAGATACATAAGGACTTGAAGGATCTACAAAGCGCCACTCCTTATCTGTTGCACGGGTGATCCCGATCCTAGTGGTTGCGATAACATTGTCAGGTTTTTTTCCTGATTCGATGTAAATTTCCGAGGTCGGATCAGTCATGTCCACTCCGTTGAGAGCTGACGTTATCTTTAGAGCGTGAGTCAGCTTTCCCGGACCAGACGTAAGGGACAAGAGGTCATCAACGGGCCGGAATTGCCTCATCACTTCAACTCCTTGTACGGGCTCGATCGCGCGTATGAGGACCGCTCCTGCACGCGCTTTGGCAGATCTTGCAGAAACGTTCAGACAAAAGTGGTTTCCATATGTGAAGTAGACATATGCCCTTCCGACATCACCAAACATGACCTTGTTTCTTGGAGTCGGACCCATGCATGCATGGCTGGCCAGATCATCGTCAAAGCCATAGGCTTCAGTCTCGACTATTGTGCCAGTTAGCTTGATCAAGTCATTCCTACTTCTAATTATGCGCACCAAGGTATTGCCAACAAGATTTCTTGCCACTATTGCAGTGGGTTTACTATAGAAAGAGGCAGGCAGGCAGGTCAAAAATAGTCCTCCAATGAGCTCTTGCCTTCTCTCCCGATTTCCCTTGCCAGCTTTTTTAGGTCTGCCTCAAGAGATGAAATGAGGCTCTTGTTGTAAATTGCGGCCGCAGGATGGTATGTGAGGAAATACTTCTGACCCGCCTTTTCCACGATCTTGCCCCTGTTTGCAGTTATCGAACTTCCCCCAAGCAACGAAGCATAGGCTGTTCGACCAAGAATACAGATAACCTTTGGCCTAATGAGTGCTATTTGCCTGTCCAAGTAGGGTAGGCACGCTGCAACTTCATCTTCTTCCGGGACTCTGTTGTTCGGGGGCCTGCACTTGACCACGTTTGTAATAAATACCTGCGACCTTTCTATGCCCGCCTTTTGCAACAGATCGTCCAGCAACCTTCCGGCAGCTCCTACAAATGGCCTTCCTTTTTCGTCCTCAGTTCTGCCCGGTGCCTCCCCGATGAACATTATCTTGGCTGCAAGTTGACCCTCGCCAGGTACTGCGTTCTTTCTTGTTCTCGATAGCTTGCAAAGCGGGCACCCCCTAACTTCGACCGCCACCTTTTCAAGAGAGTCATCATCCTTTCGAGCTGCCATAGTTTGTCATCCTTGCATTGACTTAAGAAGTGTTGCTTCGCCTCTTTTTCACAAATCCTGATATGACCAGTATCGCGCCCGCGGCCACGGCATAGATTGAGTACACATATGAATTGGTAACAACCGCGCATGATGCTTCTAGGTCAGCGACTTGGTCCGGGGGCACAACGGACTGGTCAATCCGCGCAAGATCCGTGAGGCATGTTACTCCCTGAAAATTAAGATATACAGCCATGGAGCCGCTGACGACAACGATGATAATCCCGACGTACAGATATTTTGCATAAGTCGTCAAGTCATTTCATGCCCGACCTTATCTGCCGAATTATGTCAAGTACCTCGTCTGCATCAGCCGCTTCGGGATTTATCTCCAAGTAAGAGTTGAGCACTTTAAGTGCCTCTCCGGCATTTCCGTTTTTCAAATAAATCATCCCCTTGTCTCTTATTGCGTCAGGATTGTATTGATCGATTGCGAGAACCATCTCGTTTGCCAGAAGATATCTATCCATGTCCTGTGCTTCATAGTAGCTCCCTTTCAGGTTGTTGAGCATCCGTATTATTACCTGCGACGGGGTTGCTCTTTCTACCAGTGCATGGGTCAGAGGTATGGTTTGCCGCGGGTATGTCCGGTCCAACAATGCCTTGAGCGAATAGTCATCCATTATTCTTCCGCCGTTGAATGGGTCGACGATTATCTCGCCATTGTTGTCTTCCATTATATGCTTGAGCAAAAAGTGTCCTGGAAAGTTTACTGGGTGCATCTTAAAATTCACAGCCCGCGCTATGCGAAGGTACAATATTGAAAGCGTAATAGGGATTCCGGTCTTGTGCTCTATTACCGCATTCAGATAGCTGTTCAGAGGGTTGTAGTAATCATCTATGTTTGGCTTGAACTTCTGGATGTTGAAAAGGTAATCATTTATCTTCTCTATTATTTGGGTGGGCCGCCGCGATGAGCCAAGGCTCTTTTTTACCAGGCTGGTCACCTCCTGACCCATGGAATCTATTTGAGCCAGAACCGCAGGGACGTCAAGTTCTGGATAGGCAAGGACTCGTGCGAGGTGTAAGGCATATTCAGCCAGCTTATCTGTATCGTCAGACGACGTGATCGCTCCCACAAGGGTCTTCCAATCTTGGAGAGCTTGATCAATGTTGTCCTTATTTTCGCTACTATTGTTGGCAGACACTTGTATATACCTCTCTCAAGACTCGGGCATATATTTATGTCAGTCAGTAGGGGTCTGCGCGGGAAAACTGGTTAATAAGGATCATTATCATAAAATTCTAATTTTGCGCTATTATGCTTGGTTTAGGAATAGACCAAAATACTACCAAATTGTAAAGAAATTACCTATATCCTTTTATTCAGAAGTAAAAAGATGCACAACATGAATGGCAAACCAGAGTACAAGAAAGGGATGTCTGTTTTTATTGCCATTGCGGCACTGACTGCGATCCTGGCGATAGGATTTGCGCCCGCTCAGGCGTACAATTCGCTGACTACGCCTGATAGCCCTGCAGTCCCGTATCACTCTTGGCAAACAGACGAAGAAACAGGAGAATTCCTACTTGACGAAAACGGCTATTTGATTCCTGCTGAAATAGATCACGGCGACAACGCATGGATGCTGACCTCTGCAGCGCTCGTATTGATGATGACACCCGCTGGACTTGCGATGTTCTACGGCGGCCTTTCTAGAAGGAAGAATGCCGTCAATACTCTGCACATGGTATTCATCACAACGGGCCTTGTCGCGCTACAGTTCACGCTGTTCGGATACAGCCTTGCGTTCGGCCCTGACGCCACAGGTCACGGCTTCATTGGGTCTCTAGCGTGGGCAGGACTCAGCAATGTGCTACATGACGCGCCGTCTGACGTTTACACAACGACCATCCCGCACCAGACGCTCTTCATATTCCAGATGATGTTTGCCATCATCACACCTGCGCTTATCGTGGCATCGGTAGCTGAAAGAATGAAGTTCAGCGCATTCCTAATCTTCGTGATAATCTGGACAACATTCGTCTACGACTTTGCGGCGCACTGGACATGGTCGCTAGGTACTGGTGGAACTGCCCCTGGCTGGACAGGTGATATGGGTTCGCTTGACTTTGCAGGCGGAACTGTCATACACATCACCTCTGGTTGGGCAGGACTGGTAGTAGCACTGATGCTGGGAAGAAGACTGGGATATGGCAAAATCCCTATGGAGCCTCACAACATCAGCCTAGTAGTCTTGGGTGCTGCTTTGCTGTGGGTAGGATGGTTCGGCTTCAACGCAGGTTCTGCGGGTGATGCAAGCAACGCAGCCACAAGCGCCTTCGTAGCCACCAACATTGCAACAGGAACAGCCGCACTCACATGGTCGCTGATCTCTTGGGCACACACAGGCAAACCTGCAACAGTAGGCGCGGCCACTGGTGCAGTGGCAGGGCTCGTAGCCATTACCCCGGCTGCAGGTTTTGTCTCTCCGATGTCCTCCATAGTAATCGGTATCCTGGCCTCAATCGTGTGTTACGCAGCACTTGCGTTTAAGAACAAGCGCAAGTGGGACGATGCACTTGACACATGGGCAGTCCACGGTGTCGGCGGTCTGGCAGGTGCTCTACTGACTGGCATCTTTTCAGAGAGCAGGTTCTCATGGGGAGCCCAAGGTGCTGCATTTGGCAACATTGAACAGCTGTACGTAAACGCAGTAGGTGCGTTTGCTGCATTGGCATGGGCAATGGGTATCACTGCAATCATTATCAAGATAATGGATGCAGTGTGGCCTGGCGGAATCAGGGTCACTCCAAAGGAAGAAGAGATCGGACTGGATCTTGCACAACACGGAGAGAGAGCGTACGTAGACTAGTGGTAGGGACTCTCTTCCTTACCACTTTCTCATTTTTCAAAACAAGATTTTTTCCCTTTTCATCCGACCGCAGACGCACAGTCTTGAGAAAGATCCTTTCAGGACTGCACCATATGACTTCTTGAGCTGTGAAGCACAAGAGATCGCCTCACACCCCGGGGTTTACTATAATCCTTGTCAGTGTCAAAGTCAGTGGTGAGAGCAAGTCAATAGGTTTGACAAGAATTCAATCCTGAGTGCACACATCTGTCAGTCTCATACAAGCTCAATTCTTTCACGTGATCAGATTGAGAACACTTTGGGAGCCAAGCTGCCGATTCCGCCTGAAGATGTAATTCTCGATATACATTTGATGCACTAGGATTATATACAAGCTTTTGCTTTGGTGCTGATACCTTGGATTCTCGACAAAGCAAAGATGCCGAGATCATAAGTGAGATTCTGCTCAAGGCAGCCAGCGAGCCAGAATTTAGAAACGAGCTCATCAAGAGCCCCAGTATAGTGCTCGAGCAGTACGATGTTTCTCCCAAGGCAAAGATGATTATCAAGAGAAGCATAATCGACTTGACGCAGTAACCCTCGCGCTAGAGGATTTTTCAGGTGGATTCTATGCTGTCCTGCAGCTATAATATATTTCTCTAGAGAATAGGTAAAATCGTTAAAATTCATTCTTGCACGTTCTGAGCGATGAAGAAAGCACCAATAGCGATCGCGCTAGTGCTGGTCTTTGGACTTTTCGCAACAGCGTTTAGTCTTGCGCCAGCAGTTGCGCAGAATGCCACTATGGGCACCAACGCAACAGGCACGAACGCAACAACAACAGACACAACCACGAATGCTACAACAACAGGTACTACCACAAATGCTACAACAACAACAGACACAACCACGAATGCTACAGGCGGAGAGACATTTTCAGCAAGAGGTTCTATTGCTGCTTTGATCTTCGACACTGGAGAAACAATAACTACCAGCGAAGCAGAGAATGATACGACCACTACCACCACAACTACAGGAAATGAAACCGGCGTGACTGGCAACATGACAGCAGCAGGCAACGATACCACTGCAATGATGCAGCAGGTCATAACAGGAGGAGAGGACAACGCCACTGCTAGCTCAAGCAACATGACGGGCATGGACAGCAACGCTACTGCATCAACAACGACAGAGGAGACAACAGCAGCTGCCGAAGAAATATCGCCCCCATACGTGCTATCAGGGGACTGGAATCTTGATGTTCAGGACGGTAGTGTGAATGAATTTGCAGCTGACTTTGTGATGGTACATCTCGATGGAACTGAACGCCACACACACGAGCTAAGCAACTTCGTATCATCGAACTCGACCACAATAGACATAAGCGGAGAAGGATCGTCATTCATCTTTGGTACCGTTGATGTCGCTACAAATGGTCAGCCGAAATGGACTGGCGTTGATGCACTGATAATCATCGACAGGAACAATGTCATCAGCATCTCGCTAGCGACCGAAGACACCGATGACCACTTCATGGGACAGCCGATATACGGAATCGTCGAATCCATGACCGATGAAAACGGTAACGAATTGATCGACACAGGCGCGGCGACAGTCGGAAACGCGACTGGTGTGGCACCAGAGGGAAACATGACAGCCGGCGGTAACCAGACAAGTGGTGGAAACCAGACCGACGACGGCGGTTTCCTTGGCAATCTGAGTGGCGGAATACAGGACCTCTTTAACAGCACAGGGCAGTAAAAGTGAAAAAATGATCTTGCTGGCAAGACAGCAAGAATAATATCTTTTTTTCTTTCTGCAAGGCCTCAAAGAACGCGCGGTGACGCCAGTTCTGAAAAATATCTTATCACAGTCTTTTTACCACTTCTTCCCGGCAGTTTGCCTCATGTGGTAAAACAAGTACTGCTGCGCATAGCCAGCATACTTTCCAAAATGAATTCTTGCATCGCTCGACAACTCTTCGTATTGGCGCAATGTCAGCTTGTCCCCGAATTCCTCTTGGTGCAACCAGCTGTAATATTGCGAAAGCGCCCGTGCAATCCAAACATCTATTGGAAAAGCGTCGAGTTTTTCAAGAGAAAATAGCAGTATGCAGTCGGCTATCTTGTTCCCAATTCCATATATCCGCAATAGCTCTTTTTTTGCCTCTTCATAAGTTGCAGATGTGAGTGCGTCAAAGTCTATCTGACCTGAAGCGATGGCGCGGGCTGCTGACTTTATTGCTTTTACCCTGTAGCCTAGCCCACATGACCTCAATTCGTCAGCCCCTGCCCGGTCAATGTCCTCTACAGATGGAAATGTGAAAAACTCTATCCCATCGACGTTCACAGGTCTTCCGAATTTTCTTGTCAGGTTGTAAAGCATCCTGCGAATCATCGGGATGTTGGTATTGCTGGCACACACAAATGAGAAAATGCACTGGTGCGGTTCTTGTCTCATGAGGCGGAGGCCGGGATATGACCTTACAAGCCTGCGTACGAACAAGTCGCGAGATATTTCTCCGAATATAGTCCTCACATCGTCATCAAGCCTGAACATCCTGCGATGCCATGTCTTGTCTTCTGGAAATGACGAAAATTCAAACAACTCGCGGCCTGTCTGTCTTATCTTGACAATATGATCGCCATGAACACCGTACCAAGAATCACCGTGCTTCTCCCAGAGAAACACTTGACCGCTTTTTATGCTTGTGACAGGGTCAAGGGACGCATGAAGCGATTGCAAGGTTGATTATCAATGTCGTGATGACGATCCTTATTGAACTTTCTCATAACAACATAGCTCAGAGTAGATTCTTACTTCATCCTGGCATCTTACAGTCAGTTCCGTCTAGACTCTTCATCGCCAATGTAACTACAGACATAGCGATTCTATTTACGGTTTCGTCTAGTTACGGTCCTCACCAGTACCGTTAAATAAATGAGATACGTGTTTTTCCATGCTATATGAGCTCTAACGATTCCGCTGATCCTATCGAAGCTTTCAAGAAGGCAATTGAAAAGGGAAGCGAAGCGCAAAAGGACTTTCTAAAGCAATTCACAAACATGCAGCAGGACACCATGCAGAATTACTTTACTGTTCTCCGTGGCCTTACCTTCTATAATGCAATGTTCAAGACTACTGTGCAGAGCGGGGGTAGAATTTCGATTCCGGAGGCCGAAAGGCAAGCCCTCAACATCGAAGACGGTGATTTGGTACAGGTAATCGTGGTACCAATAGAGCGCAGGCGAAAGAGTCAGAAGGAATCCTGATCGCGGTTAGAGCATTCTTCCGCCGACCAGAAACTTTAGGACGATCTTGTTGAATGTCATCGGCTTTTCGACGTAGGGCGTATGTCCACAGTTCTTTATCACCACAAGATCGTTGTCTGGAATCTCCCTGTATTCCTTGGCATACTGAACAGGTATCATCCTGTCTGTGTCTCCCCAGACAAGAAGAGTGGGCGATAATATCTTGCCGATCCTACCCTGAAGCTTGGGCGCATGCCTCATGCCAAGCAGAGTGGACATAAACGCATATTTTGCATTAGGAAGTCTCATCCTGTTCACAAAGTCCAGGACAATTTCCTCTGTAACAGCATCCTGATCGTGAGCCATGTCTTTGAAGGCCTTGAATGCATTTTCGTAGGTGGGATATAGTGCAGCCATGATGTAGCCATCAAGAGTAGGAGTAGATGTCCGCATCATGCCTGCAGGCGATGCGAGCACCAGTTTTTCTACCCTGCGGTTGAACCTTATTGCAAACTCTGTCGCCAGGTGGCCTCCAAACGATGAACCTATTAAATTTGCCCTCGGAATGTCAAGACTGTCGAGAAATCCACTCAAAAAGTCAACAAAGAAATCCATGGTGTATTCGACTGTAGGTTTGTCGCTATAACCAAACCCGATAATGTCCGGGGCTATTACGCGGAAATATTTTGCAAGAGTCGGAATCACCCGTGACCATCGCTCTGCGGAAGCGCCAATGCCATGCAACAGAACTAGAACCTTGCCATCGCATGGACCATATTCGAGATATCTTGTAGCATAGCCGTTGACATAGACCAGCTTCTGCGGCGTCGCCGACTGCTCCTGCAATCAGTTCGATACTACCGTGCCTCACCTAATATATTTATGCAGTAGTCAGCCGGTACTCTCTGTCTAGGACTAGTGTTCCCGCACTATAGCAATATTGCTTTTGGTACTGATGTTCCAATTGCTTCTCTATTTCTTTCCTCCTCTTTTGTTCCAACAGGAGTCCAGCTTGATTCCTTGCTCTTTCGAGATGGTTGAAAACGATCATGTACGGCATCTTGTCCAAGAGTTTTCGTATTGATGTGCATATCCTCTGCAGCACAGCGTCTCTGATCTTTGATATGCCCTGCAACTGTTCTATGCAAGTTTTTGAATCGCTCCTGATGTTTACCACTATCTGCTTTTTCTTCTGACAGTTGGCCAAGATGTTGATCTGGCGCAGGTTTTTCACAATGGCGAAATAAATTGCCAGCATCTCCATCTTCTGGACGCCAAATTTTTCATTCCTTGC
The DNA here is from genome assembly GCA_044507735.1 of Nitrosopumilales archaeon. Taxonomy (GTDB): domain Archaea; phylum Thermoproteota; class Nitrososphaeria; order Nitrososphaerales; family Nitrososphaeraceae; genus Nitrososphaera. Next base: position 112,420 of record JBIQJB010000002.1, on the reverse strand, counting down.
GGGAGGACGGAGAACTCTCACTTCCTGCTTCCCGGTGTAATGGTTGTACCAAGCAATGTAACCGGACGGGGATCCATCGGCATCTATTGTGATGCTGGATAGACGCATCCGTAACATAAGGGGGACAAACTACCTTAAGACTTTATCTATACACAAGACTTTAGCTGGACGCTCAACTACGCGAATTCAACATTACTTCTCCCAACCACTGCCCCAGGTTGTCGGGATTCCTTTTCGTAACGCTGACCCTCTTCCATATCGGGCGTACTTCTCAAGGAAATAATTGGCGTTTTTTCGTACTATGTCGCTGAACAGATGTGGGTATTCCCTGAAGGCGGGCGTGTCGGATTCATAATGGCCACATCTCCAACATATCCATTCCTTCCATCTGCCGTCACTGTACTCGTAAACTTTGCCGCTGCATACCGGACATTCGGTTACCATATGCCTTGCTCCTGCAATCGACGTATGTCTTTTCTATCTGCATGCTCAAGCATTTTCGATAATTAGCTAAAAATTATGAAAGCGTCCGGGGCTCGAGTTGGTTTAAATTCATCCCTTATGGAGTTTTTGCTGATGAGCTCTCAAAAGCAGATTTCTGTCTCACTGGCGGAAAGCTCTGTAGCAGCAGGCGAAGAGCTGCATGGGACGGTGGTTATCAACTATCCAGGTAGGTTCGACAGCCTGGTCATCAATTCTCAGATTGAGAATTCCAGTGATGTGTTCTCATATGTCAACCTCAATGGAAAGAAGATCAAGCACCCCTATGCCCGCCTCTCGATATTCAGGGCTGAACTTGGCGGCAAGACCACCATCGAGTTTACGGCTGTCACTAACCATGTTCCTGCAGGAGATGCGTCAAACGTCAAATTCCGAGTCTCCATAATACAAGAACACAAAGAAGTTGTGAGCGACATCGCCTACATAAAAGTGGTAAAAAAGACCTAGGCGAAGTTCGGAACTATCTCTACCACACCCCTCATGTGCGGATGAGGTGTGCAATTATACGCGTATTTGCCTTCTGCGGTGAACACGAACTCGAACGTCTGGCCTGGCATGATGAGTGTACCGAGCTGCTGCGTAGAATCAAACGGACCGTTGACTCTGTCCACATAATCGCTTGTGACAGTGTGGGCAGTTCCATCGTTGTTAGTCCACAGCACTCTGTTTGACAGACCCAGGGCACCACGAACTTGAGCTGGAACGAAGTTCCTAGGATTGGATTCCAAACCCGCACCTTCTACAATTTGCACTTCAGTTGTCTCTCGGGGATTGATTACTGCTTCAGGCAGGATAGGCTTGGCATTGGCTTCTGGAAGATAAATGAACTGATAGTATCCCATGCTTATAGCTAGTGCAACAATAAATGCAACGATGCTAATGCCGCCGGCGTGGTTTGCCATAACTCGATCTTGAATCTTTCTATTTTCACATATAAAGCTTGTTTGTCTGCTCGCCTTTCAGGTGCCGACTTTCTTGTCAGGACCGTCGAGCCCAGCTTCTGAAGGGAGAGTAGAGGGGCCCTGAAGGGATGCGACAGTCTTGTCGCCACCAGTTGACGCCGCAGCTTGCTTTCCTTGTTGCTGTGGGAGTTGGGGCTTTTGATCAGAACTGACTTTTGCTGCAGGAGCTGTAGGGGGAGCTGCGAGGGGCTTCTCGGGTGCTGGAGCTGCTGGGGCGGGCTTGGGAGCCGGAGCTGCGGCTGGCTTTGCCGGCGCTGGGGGTACAGGCTTTGGTGGCGGGGCCTTCTGTAAAGACCTTCCATATCTGTAGAGGTGGAACATGCCTGCAAATACTAGCATGATTATTCCCATTATGAACAGGGACCAGTTGTTCATGCCCTGCAATACCGCATAGTATGCAGCAATGTTGAGATACACTTGGAATGCAAGAAGCACCACGAACAAGGCATAGATCCATTTGAGTGAGATATTGATCGAGCCCTTTGCCGCCTTCTTTGGCTGGAGCTTGGCATTTGCTTCGGCGTGTCTGGCCAGTTTTATCATCATGTAAGTGAACCCAAATGACAGCGGTACCAGCAATATCATGACCGTATAGAAGAATATTGGGTCGATTACGAGCCTCTCAAGCAACGCTTTGTCAATGTCCGGGTCGATGTAAAAGCCCCAGTACGTAGTGACAATGATCTGTGCAAGGCTTGTAATGCCCAGTGCGGTCACTATTGGCCGGTCTTTCCAAGAGAATTTCTTGTACTTGTCTATGAACGGCACTATCAATAGTGCAAATATGAACAGCCCGGGCCACAGCACGCCTGTTACAAACTTGTCATACATTGTACGCAGGAATGCGTAGAGACCTGTCAAGTACCACTCGGGGACAGTGATGCCTGGTGGCGTTTCGGGTTCAAAGGGTAGACCCATGTGAACGGGGAACACCCCTCCTGTAAGCATGATTGCACCAGCTACTGCCATAACCATAGGTACGTCAAAGACCAAGAATCTTGGAAAGTGAACTACCATGAGGCCAAGCATGGCTATAGGTAGCATGAACACGTGGAATGTATAGAACCTCAGGATAAAGTCATGGAAACCTGCCCCAAAGAATGCATCTCTCATCTGCGGACCCATGACAGGTATCGAGTTGGTGAGAGAGGCTGCGATCGAAATTGCCAGTTCAGCACGCTCGCTAAAGATGATGTCATAACCAGTAAATGCTTCAAGGATTGTCAGGACGCCAAGTATGATGCCGGTAACCCAGAGTATTTCGTTTCGGATCTTGTAGCGACCGCTAAAGTACTGATAGTACATGTGCAGGAGCGCCATCATGACCATCGCGTTTGATGCGTGATAGTGAATATTACGTATATGGAATCCGTATGGGATGGTGTCGTTGATGTTCTCCACGCTGTGCCAAGCCCTGTCGAGTATGGGCTCATACCAAAGCATCAAGAGCGCGCCGGTGATGCCAAGCATGATGAAAATGATAAAAGTAAGCATGCCGAGGAAGCCTAGCGGGCTGACGAACCTGCCGGGGAGGGTGAACTTCATCCCCATGAATATGGTTCGCTCTAGTCCGGCGTATACCCACCGGACGAATCTTACAAAGCTATTCTCATACGTTAAGGTAGCGCCCATATCCAACTATTCCATTTGCATTAGGGTCCCATCTAGGAGGCAGTACAACCAGGTCACCATTTGGATCGACATCTAAATCAAGTTTTGGTAGAACGTTTGAAGGCGGTCCTTGTAAAGATGCAGGACCTGCGAATGCTTTGCCAGTCAGTGGGTCATACATGCTACCGTGGCAGGGGCATTCTCCCCTCTTCCTTCCTTCCTGCGGCCAGTATTTCCAGAGGCACCAGAGGTGCAAGCAAACCATGCTATAAGCGCGAAAAGCGGAAGCATCATTACGGTCTCCGCCCAGCTCCACTGGAAGGCGGATCAGCTGCCATGTGCGGAATGCTTCCTTGTTAAGGACTTCGTCTTCGCTCCTTGGATAAATGATTACTTTGGAGGAATTAGGTTCAAAGTCGTTGATGTTGACAACTTCACCATTGGCAAGTTGCGCCTTTACTCTCTCTGATACGCTACCAGAGGGGTTAGGAAGAAACTTGCCCCAGTCAACAAAGGGTGCAAACGTCATGACTGTACCGGCGGCTGCCATCAGTTTTAGAAAGTCGCGCCGCGATACTTTTCCTCCGGCTGGAGGCGTTTGCGCCATACTAAGAGAAAAGGATTCTTTGATAATTAATAAATCTTTGGAAATTGGTACGCCATAGCGTAGCGGGCCTGCCTGTCAAAGAGGTTTAACGAAGCTCCGCAGGGCTTGGCTTTTGTCGTCACTCCTTGTGCCCAGAGTTAACATCCTGCATTCTTACAACGAATGCCGGGTCAGGCATGTGTGTGTGGAGGAAAATCTATACAGCATTTTCAATCTGATCGAAATCGTGCATGACAATGCGGAGAAGATGGCCTAAGGCAAGAAATGCGCGGCAGTCCAATACCAGGAATAGCTTGTACGCACACCCTCTTGAAGCATATGCGGGTGGGGGCGGGGACTACCCCTATGTGTTCCATTCAGACAAAGTGACAGAAATTTTGGCAGCGAAGTCCAACCACAGAGAAAGTGCATTCCATGTCATGCTGCAGCAGCATGACATCTGTCAGCGTACCAACAAGCTGGACATCTAGCTTGGTGAAAAGGCAGGAAAGAACACTACAGTTGCACTTGGCAACGGGACCTGCATCAAGTGGTAGCCTTTTTTTCAGCGGCGTGCTCGAACCATTCCGTGCCATCTAGCTTGGCGTATTTTAGAAAAGCCCCGGCTCTATCGGCACCAGCGACCTTGGCATTTTGCAGGTTTGCCTCAACAAATACGGTCTTGTACATCTTGCTCGAAGTAAGGTCTGCACCTTGAAGGTTGGCCCACATAAAGTTGGTTCCTTGCAGGCTAGATCCCGCTAGCCGCGCATCTTTCATTTCGGTGTACATTAGCAGAGTATCTGTAAGGTCTGCATTTTCAAAATTCGCGCCGTTCAGGCTTGCCTGTACAAAATTTGCTCGGGCAAGATTTGCCCCTGAAAAGTTTGCCTTGTCTGCAACGACTCCATTCAGGTATGCTCCCGCCAGATTTCTGCCCGACAGGTCTTTCCCAGTAAGGTCAAGCTTTGCTGTCAGGTTCTTCATCCTCCAGCTGTTAAATTCCTGTACCTTGCTATCGGCGAGCAACTTGAAGGCTTGATCGTCTGACACGGCTGTCCATCTCTGCCTCTCATATATAATATATGTCAATCAGAAGTTTCCCAAGGGTTGATCCCTTTCTGGAATCTGAGTGCATCAACAAGGCCCTCAGCATAGCCGATGCTCAGTACAGCCAGCTCGAACTTGGCCTGACGGAGAAAACGCTCGGCATCTGCAATGTAATACTCTGCGTTGTCTAGGACATCGAACATGCCTTTATTGTCTCCTGCGTCTCGCCTTATGATTTCACGCATTTCCCGTGCCGCAACCTTGGCTTTCGGCGCATAACGCTCAATCATTTGCGTAGCGATCCTTTTGATCCCTTGCGAATTATCCGCTGGCGGGTCGAAGCTTTCAGTCAACGCTGCTACTGCTTCAGATTCAGTGAAATGCATGGAGCCAGTGACAACTACTATGTGGGGGCCTGCTCCAAAGTCGATCTTTGCCAGCGAGCCAGCCTTGCCCGACACCACTCTCTGGTCAGACTGACCAACCCTCGACGCAACTACTACGAAGGTATTGTTCGAAAAGACCTGATACCTTTGATCGCGCTCTACATCAAGAAGCATCTTGAACGCAGTCGGGGGTTCCAGAAAGAATGGTTGTCCGCGCTCGTCATGACTACTGCTATACTCTGTCAAGACAAGAGTGTGGTTCCCTGCAAGCAGGTTCTCAAAAATGGTATTGTAAACGCTGATTGCTGATTGGGGCTCCGACATCATCGTAACCATCCTGCCAAACTTGTATACATGCAGGCCTGTTTCTCCAATTGTCGATGATATTCCTGACGCGGCATGAAGAACTGCTGTCTTGACGGAATGCTTAGCAGCCCTTGCACGAAGCTCACTGTGCGTTGTGGCAATCATCGGGTCCCCGTATGTAACAAGTGCAATTTCGCTTTTCTTTGCGTTTTCAAGAATCTCTCTTCCGTCCTCGACAAAGCTTCTCTGGACTGACTTGACCTCCTTTCCAACCAATGCATTGATTCCTTCCAGGTCCTTGTCCGAGAGGGCACTAGTGAACCTTTCAGCATAGATGGTGTCGCATTTCTTCAAGACATCAAGTGCTGCAAGGCTTAAGCCTCTGTACCCATCAATACCAGTACCTACAAACCATAGCATATATCGAAATATCAGGCAGTCGACGCCTATATTTTGGCATCGTTATCCCTGTAACTGCTATTGCTTCTTTTTCAGGTGGTGCAAGCGCGAGAGGTGGAACAGTGCACGCTGGTAAACTTCGATGCTTGAGACATATTCCTCGATGTTGACGCGCTCGTCGGCAGTGTGTGACGCATGAGGGTCACCGGGTCCATATGTTATGACAGGTATCTTGAAGCTGTGCCCAAGTACATTCATGTCGCCTGTTCCTGTCTTGCGCAAAAGCATTGGCCGCCTTTTGCGGACGTCCAGCACTGCGAGCAACAGTGACCTTACAAGCGGAGAAGAATGATCTGCTTCAAAGGGCTCGGTCTTGTCCTCTATACGGTAAGTGGCTTTGACTCCTTTTTCCGCAGCAACCTTTGCAACTACCGTATCGACAATCCTGAGTACGTTTTCGCAAGTCGTGATTGTAGGAACCCGGATGTCCATGGTAATCTTGCATTTCTGGGGAGTAACGTTGTGGCTTGATCCTCCAGTTATCTCTGTCAGACTGCAGCTGATTGACTTGGCCTTATTTTCGGCCGTCCCGACGCGCTCTATCTCTGCCTTGATCGCACTCCAGAAATCATACATCTCTTCTATCGCGTTTTTGGCAAGCCACGGCGCACTCGCATGAGCACTGTCGCCAACGTCGCAAGTGAGCCGGATTGCAAGCCTTCCCTTGTAGGCCACTGTAATGCTTTCAACGCCCGAGGGTTCTCCAAAAACTGCATAGTCCACTCCCATCTTACTCTTGACCAATTGTTTTACCCCCGTAGCATTGCCCTCTTCATCAACGACTCCTGCAAAGATGACTGTACCACTTTGCTTTGGAAATTCGGATGCTGCGAGCAGCATTGCAATTAGAGGAGCCTTTGCATCGGAAGCACCACGGCCATAGATGTAGCCATCTTCAATCCTCACCGGCACCTGACCGGGCACCGTGTCCATGTGGCCGCATAGAAGTATACGGGGCTCACCCGTGCCTTTCGTGGCAATGATGTTGCCGACATTGTCAATGTTAACCTGCTCAAAGCCAAGCTCATTGACGCACTTGTCCTTTATCATGTTGGCAAGTGCAGCCTCTGACCTGGAAGGAGTGTAAAGCTCTAGTGCCTTTTTCAATAATTCTACTGCGTAACTTGGCGATACCAATTCTTCTTTACTTTCCTTGCGCTAGCGCATAGTCTACCATCAATCCGGGGATGTCAACTCCTGTAACCCTGACAGTATTCTTAAACTCGGTGGTATTGTTAACTTCGTGAACCACTAATCCTTCACTCTTGCTCTCCATCAGATCCACACCCACTATCTGACCGCCAAGGGCGTGTGTGGCTTTGAGGCAGATATCTTCAAGTTCTTTAGTGACAGGGCACGCTTCTGCATGGCCCCCGAGCGCCATGTTAGTCTTCCACTCACCTTCACCAGAGTAGCGATATATCGCAGCCACTACTCGGTCACCAACCACTATCGCCCTTATGTCCCGGGGCGGACGTTCTATAAACTCTTCAAAGTAATAAACATGGTAAAGTGGGAACATGTGCTCTCTGTCTTCAATAACTGCACGGGCTGCCTCCTTGTCGCGCAATAGCGCGATAAGCCTACCCCAGCTTCCCACAGTGGGCTTGATGACTGCAGGGTAGCCCAATTCGTCAAGGGCGGCCAAAGCCCCCTCTTCTGAAAATGCCGCCACTGCCTTGGGCGTCTTGACACCAGCCTTTTCGAGCTCTATGTGGGCATACATCTTGTTGCCGCAGAGAATTGCAGCGTGGGAGGGGTTTATCACGCGTGCTCCCAAGCCCTCAAGCGCTGCCGTAGAATGTACGTTTTTGAAATAGCTGACGCTCCTCTGGAGTACAACCTGACCCCTGTATTTTGATTGCCTGTCGTTCAGTCTCGCAACAAGGTTCTTGCAGTCGACATTTTCGACTGCCACTCCCTTTTTCTTTGCAGCCTCGTAAAGGGCCTTTTCTTCCCACCTTATGTTATCATAGAGGATGATAAGAGAGTTGCCGGAAAAATTGGACGATGACGACTGATCGTGGCTATCCTTTTCCTGCCTCACTGACCCCAGTCCTCGCCGACAACCTGCGCCGGTTTAATACCAAAGCCATCTGCAGACTTGACAAGCTCGTAGCTTGCTCCGCAGTCAGGACAGGTTACGATTTCTCCCTCTATCGAATCCGAAGGTATCTTGATCTCTGCATCGCATTCTGGACATTTGACCATGTCAACTTTTACTCCTTTGTTGTGCTTAGATTTACAGCAGCGTCATTAAGTATCTTTCTCTCCAGCCTGTCGTCAAGATAGAGCTCGAGTATGTCTCCCATTCGAAGCTCTTTCAGACCGCGTGCTAGGGCTTCCGCTTCGGCCTTGCCAGTTTCCAATCCAAGCAACGATAGCAGATATGCGGCACCGTTCTTGCCGGCAAGCTCGCCAAATACTATCTTGCGCCTGTTGCCGACTAATTTTGGCTCGATTATCTCGTATGCGGAGGGGTTACGAAGTATTGCTGCCAAGTGCGTCCCGGCCTTGTGCTTGTATGCACTATCGCCCACTATTGGCTTTGATTCGGGTATTTGCAGTCCGACATAGTCAGAGATCGTCTTTGATAGATCCTTGAGCATGTGCAGGCGCAGATCGTTATTTGACTTGTAAATCAGCGTGAGCGCGACTGCCGTTTCTGCGAGACTTGGGATCCCAGTCCGTTCCCCAAGGCCGTCGATGGTCGTGTGGATCTGGTCGGCTCCTGCTTCACATCCCGCCAAGGCGTTTGCCAGAGCAAGACCTATGTCGTTGTGGCAGTGTACGTCAAGTGACGTCCTTGAAGTGTCAAGGCTGTCATGAACCATCTTGACCAAGTTGTACATACCGCGCGGACGCATGATGCCAACAGTATCGGGTATGCTTATTCTCTCGATGCCACGCTTGTTCATTTCCCTGCACATCTCGATGAGGAACGCCGGCTCGGTTCTACTGGCATCTTCCATTGTAAACCTTGCCTTCAGGCCATGAGCCTTGATGTAGTCGGCTACTTCGAGGGCCCTTGACTTTGCCTCTTCACGAGTGATCTTTAGCTTGGCAGATATGTGAATGTCTGAAATACCCATGTAGGTCGCGACCCATGTCGCGCCGCAGTCAATGGCAACGTCAACGTCCGACTTGATCGCCCTTGTGTGCGCAACAATGTCTGCGCGCAATCCCTGCTTGATTATGGTCTTTGTGGCTTCAGCATGATCAGGCGAAACGACAGGGCTTATCTCAATCTGGTCGACCCCAAACGAATCGAGCATCCAAGCGATTTGGATTCTCTGCTTTGTGGTAAAAGATACTCCGGGGTGCTGCTCGCCTTCTCTTAGCGTGCTATCAAGGATCCTTATCCTTCTCTTCTGGCCGTTTTCACCCATCCAGTTGTACTGATGCGCATAATAGTTTGGATCGTCTGATTTTAGCGACATTTGTTGCGACATTTAACTACTTTCGGATATGATATAAACCTTCTCGCAACATAAATAGCGATTCTAGGCGCTTATTTTCGCTATAAGCGCAAACAAATAGGCTAAGGGAAACGAATTTCGATACTATCGATTAGCAAAGTGCGATAACAGTCACGATTGCAAGTACTTCTTGACAGTTTTTTCCAGACTGTCAAATGCACCCCTGACCATCTTTGAGCGCTTTGCTATGCCGACCCGATAGTTTGAGATTCCCTGGCTCAGGGAATTTATCATCTCCTCCTGCTCTTGGAGGTTTGGGGAGCCTGTGGACTTGCGGGCCGCCAGAGATTTTTCTGGCGTCATTTCCCGGACTATGTTTAACAGCTCGTCAGGCTTGATTTTTGCTTCCAGTGCATTGATAACTGCTGCGACTTCTGAAAGTTGGAGATCTGCAAGCGAAGTATTCCTGTCATTATTTGCAGCCCTGTCGACGAGCGCGCCGACCAATTTGTGCGCGCTTCGGAATGGCATCTTGTGCTTTGTCACCAGCTGTTCAGCTATATCCAGAGCAATGGCATAGCTCGTGCTGGCAGCCTGCTGCATTTTTTCTTTGTTAACCTTAAGCGACCGGACAACGCCGTCCACTATCATTATAGTAGCAAGAGTGACTGCAGATGAGTTCAGCAGTGGTGGCTTGAAATCCTGTAAATCGCGGCTGTATCCGGACGGCAGAGCCTTCACGATGCCATGCAGAGTTACCAGATTGCTTGTAACAATCGCTGCCTTGGCCCTTGTAAGTTCCAGAGGATCGGGATTCTTCTTCTGCGGCATCGCGCTTGACGTAGAGCTGTAGCGGTCTGCAAGCTCGATGTACCCAAACTCAGTGGTCGACCAAATTATAAAGTCTTCAGCAATCCTCCCAAGGTTGCTGGTCAGTATCGCAAGTGTTGACGCATATTCAAGAAACGAATCTCTGGAGCTGGTGGCATCTATTGAGTTCCTCACGATGCTGTCAAATCCCAACAGGACTGCAGTCCTCTTTCTATCGATCGAGATGCTCGAGCCTCCGATGGCGCAGGCACCAAGCGGCGACTGGTTAATGCGCTGATACGCAATATAGAGGCGCTCCATGTCGCGCATGAGGGCATAGGCATATGACAGCATAAAGTGCGAAAATGTTCCTATCTGGGCCTGTTGCAAGTGAGTGTACATCGGCATCGGAACCTGCTTGGTCTCTTTGGCCCGTTCAACAAGAGCTTCGATGAGACTGATTAGTGCCGCACAAATGTCGTTGATGTCGTCGCGTATTTTCATTCTGACATCAAGGACCACTTGGTCATTCCTGGACCGGGCGGTATGCATCTTGCCGCCTGCGTCCATCCCGGCAGTCTTGATAACAAATGCCTCAAGAGCCTCATGAATGTCTTCATAGCCTTCAGTGTCGATCTTTGCAGGGTACTTTCTTGCTTCCTCAAGGGCGGACAGAATCCTTTTCAGCTCATCCAAAGTGATGTTTCCCATTTCGTGGAGCATTATCGAGTGCGCCTCGCTCCCAACGATATCATAGTAAAGTATGGACTGGTCGTGCTGAATAGATGACAGGAAGCTGAGTACGCTGTCATCCAGCTTGTCTTTTGGCCGGGAGCGGTACATGCAGAAATGTGCACCGTGGGCGCTTTATTTTAACATTCTACACCAAGGGGAAGGCAGCTCGCGCCAATATTCCACCAACGGAGACCAGCTAGCCCAATGTTACATCGCCCAGCCGACAGGTCTGTGTGGAAGATTTGCATGCAATCGATGTATTCGCAGCGAGTAGGTTAATAGAAATCCCTCCAGCGCATCACAATGCACCATAATGGGCATACGCAGGTCATACAGTTACTCCGCTTGTGTTCACAGGAGAGCGGCAATACCAGCAGATCATCTGCAAGATAATCGCTCTGCTCCTCCTAAGAGATGGCAAGGCATTGTTACCCAAGATTTGGAAGAGTTGCCTTCTAGGGAATGCGGACGAACGCTGAGAGAAACCGTAGCAGTTACCCTAGTAGACGGACACAAATATGCCACAAATCCTTTTGCTCGAAGGGAATGATTCATCTGATCAGGGAGCTAGATCAATTGGAGAAGCACGCGTCGGAGCATTTCTGCAATAGTTAAATATGGTATACGCTGAATTTCTACTGTAGTTCATATGAGTCAGGACGAACAATTGCAGCAGACTCGCAGAAAGATCTTTGATGAGTTGACCAAGATAGTGGATCCAGAAATAGGAGTTTCCATAATGGAACTCGAGCTGGTGGACAAGGTCGACATTGACTCTGGCAAGGTGAACGTAGACCTGCACCTGACAAGTCCATTCTGCCCAGCAGTCTTTGGCTTCAAGATCGCCCAAGACGTCCGCGACAACATTTACAAGCTGTCTGGCATCAACGAAGTAAAGGTGAACGTCAGCAACCACTTTATGGCGGATGCAATAAACAAGCAGGTGAACGAAAGCAAGTACCCCGCCAAGGCAGAGAGCAAGCCCCCTGCCTAGCCTAGTCCTTTTTCAGCCTTTCCTGCAGGTCAGCTACTTTCTTCTCATTCTTTGAAAAGCCCAGCAGATGGCCTCTCAACAGCTGGATTCCGAGTGCAGGGTCTACGCCTTTAGGGCAGACAGAACTGCACGAGCCGGCAAAATGGCAGCGCCATATTCCATGCCTGTCGTCAACCAGATTCATCCTGTCTTTGCCTGCCGTGTCGCGGTTGTCGATAAAGTAACGGTATGCCTGCGCAAGTGCTTGCGGTCCGGGGAACTTTGTATCAGTTGCTGCGGTCGGACAGGCAGAGTAGCAGAGGCCGCATTTTATGCAATATGAAAATTGCAAGAACTTGTCAAGCTCTTCCGGACTTTGAATGAACTCGGACAGCTTTGTTCTGTCAACAATGTCCGCGTGTTCGTTCTGTATGTATGGCTTCACGTCATGATGGTGTCTGAAGAACTGTGTGAAGTCGGTCACAAGGTCCCGGATGTGTGGAAAGTTGGCAAGCGGTTCTACGGTAATCGTAGAACCCTCGAGCTCTGATACTTTGGTATAACATGCGAGTCTGGGAATGCCGTTTATCTTCATGCCACACGACCCACAGGATGCCATCCTGCAAGAATACCTTATCCCGATGCTTGCGTCCTTGTATGCCTTTGCGTACAGAAGAGCATCAAGTACTGTAGTCGAGCGCTGCACAGGCACTTCCACGCTATCATAGTGCGGCGATTCTCCTGCAAGCCGGTTTGCCCTGTATATCTTGAGCACTACCGAGCTCCTGATTATTTCCTTCTCTTTCTTTTCGTGTTTTTTCTCGATCTTTTCTATTTTGTCAATTATCGGTTGTTCAGTCATATTTTTTACTCAAACCCCAACCCGTTTGCGACGATGATAGTGCGTGTTCCGTATGCTATCACGGCCATCATCGCCGCTATCGTCAGTATTGTCACTCCGTCCTCCCATGCCTTGCTCTGGCGCAGTTCAAGCAGTATCACGCGCAATCCGTTGAACCCATGGATGGCTATGAGCACCAATATCGATTCTAGCAAGAGTACGTAAGGAATATTGTGATAGTTTGCAATAACGTTCTCATATTCAAGACTTAGGTTATACGGCATGATCAACCGCATCATGATGTGCACTGCCACCACAAACAGCGCACCTATCGCTGTAATGTAGTGTATCTTCATTACCTGGCTTTCTCGCATCATCATTTCTGTCAATGACCTCCTCCTGCTGGACCGAACAGCACTGACGCACCATAAAGCATTGCGAATGCTGCTAATATCAACGCTATCCATATGCCGGACTTTTGTCTGTAGTTGAGCGATACTGCGTCATACGGGTAGTCAGGTCTTCCAGGCTTACCAAGCCCCCTGCCTCCATGAGTGAATATCAGCCGTATGCCGTTTGCAGAGTGAAAAGTGCTCATACCTATCACAAGCAGCAGAATGAGGTGCCCCATGGGGGTCTGCGTGAGCTCCAACATGGCGGCCCATGCATCCGGACCTTGTGTAAGCGAGCTTGTCTCGTAAACGTGACCCACGAAATAGGCTAGCAGACCGACTCCGGTTAGCCTCTGCAGCCAGTACGACACGCGCTCCCAGCCATAGCGACCGGGGTTTAGCCAACCTTTCAATCCTTCACGATTGTTGCGATCCATGCTCCTTTCCATCAATACTTCCTCTCCACGGGTGCATAGCGCGTAAATGTCACCGGATGCCAATCCATCTTGGGTCCACCATCGCCTGAAAAATAGGCCAGAGTGTGCTTCAAAAAGTTGTTGTCGTCGCGATATGGATAGTCCGTTCTTGAATGAGCGCCTCTTGACTCCCGTCGGTTGAGCGCACCTACTAGGACTACTTCGGCGACCCTAAGCATCGAATCTATTTCCATCACATTAATGAAATTGGTATTGTATTCTTTGGCCTTGTCGTCGACGTGTTTCCACATCGATGCCTTTAGCTCTCTGGTCCTTTTCAGCGCTTCAGTCAACCCTTGCTCGTTTCGAAAGACATATGCCTTGTCGTCCATAACGTCTGTAAGCTGCTTTCGCACTTCGTATGGGTTGACATCGCCTCTCCCTCTAAACAGCCCGTCGTAAATGCGCTTTTCTTCCTGAATCACCTGTTGTTCTGAAATGGCATCTACCCTGCGCCCTTGCGCATACTTTGCCGCCATTTCCCCGGTAATCCTTCCCCACACGATACACTCCGAAGTCGAGTTGGCACCGAGTCTGTTTGCACCATGAGTACTGTTGCATGCTGCTTCACCAGCGGCCCATAGGCCAGCCATCTCGGTCGCGCCATCGATGTTGGTATGTATTCCACCCATCATGTAGTGGCATACGGGCCTAACTTCTATGGGCTCGTCAATAATGTCAATTCCGGAAAACTTGATCCCTATTTCACGGATTCCTGCAAGCACTTCCTTTATGCGCTCGGCACCCAAATGAGTCAAGTCAAGCTTCATGCAGTCAGCTCCTGTTTCGTGCTTGAATCCTCTTCCCTCCTGGATCTCTCTTATCATTGAACGAGACACGACATCACGCGGAGCAAGCTCAAGCTTGCCGGGAGCATACTTTTGCATAAAGCGCTCGCCCTTATTGTTTATGAGGTATCCACCCTCCCCTCTGGCCCCTTCGGTGATGAGTATGCCAGACGGAAGTATGCCCGTAGGGTGGAATTGGACAAACTCCATGTCCTTTAGCGCAAGCCCTGCCCTAAACGCCATGTCCAGACCGTCAGGAGTAGACGAATACGCGTAGGTGGAGAAGCTATAGATCCTGCCAGCCCCTCCTGTGCAGATAATGCCTGCCGGAGCTCGGAATATCGTAAAGTTGCCTGATTTGAGTTCGATTGCGGTTAGGCCTTGGAAGGTATTATTTTCGCTGAGTATCGAGGTGCAGAACCACTCGTTGTAAAAGTGGATGTTGTCGTACTTCTGGCATGTGTCGTAGAGAGTCTGCATTTCATAAAAGCCCACCTTGTCCTGTGCAAAGGTTGCGCGTGGGAATGAATATCCGCCGAACTTGCGTTGAGCTATTCTTCCGTCCTTCCGCCTTGACCATGGCATCCCCCAGTGGTCAAGCTGATAAATCTCGTACGGCATGCTCTGTACAAGGCGCTCGGCAACATCCTGGTCTGCTAGAAAGTCACTCCCCTTTATCGTATCATAAATGTGAGATTCTTGATTGTCTCCCTCCTCTTCGTATAGGACAGCAGCAGTGCCGCCTTCTGCAGAAACGGAATGGGAGCGCATAACTTGCACCTTGGAAATAACTGCTATGCTCAACTTCCTGTCGGTTGAAGCCGCAGAAATCGCTGCGCGAAGTCCTGCTAAGCCTGAACCTACGATCAAAACATCATGCGAGATCGTCTCCGTCAACCCTTTGCACCCCTATATTCCCCTCAGGAGGGCTATTCATTCTCATAAATATCTTTCATACAACATTTCAAGTGATTGTATCTTAATTTTCTTAATGTTGAAAGTTGATTCTACACAGCAATCATGATGATAACATAGGCTGAAAAATACCTATGAAACAGGATACCAAAAGACTTATCTTAGTTGTGAGCCGGGAATGAGTGTAAATGTTGCTAGAAAGTATTTTGGCGATATTCAACCAGTCATTTGGACTTACCTATTCTTGGTTGAACCAAAATCTTGTAGGTCCCTTTCTGGCGTTTACAAGAGGGTTTGAATTTGCAATAATATTCTTGGCAGCAGCCCTCTTTTTTGCGATATCTGTCTTCTTCCTGCTAAGGCAGGCCAAGAAACTTCCTAGATCATACACTATCGAGATAGTCAATGTTTATGGTCAGGTTGTGTCAATAGACGGCGTGAGGCAGACTTTTGCTACTCACGAAGCAGCAGAGAGCTACGCCAGAATGTATCGAGACAACTTTGGAGACCAATACAAGTTCAGGGTCGTTGGCTCGCGAGAGCCACACAAAGGTTAATAGCCGTTTGGCATTTCCGCACTATCAATGGTCGTCGACCTTTCAGAGCAGGCAGGCGCCGCCTCGAGGATTTTTCTCGCGCCTAACACTTCAGATCAGGACCTTGTTGAAAGAGCAAAACAGCGGCTTGCGGAAAATGGTATTGCTTCCGACAGAATCGAGATCAATTACGACATGCAGCTCCTAAACAACGGCGATCTGTATATCAGTTATGATCCACCCGATCTTGTTGTCAGGATCGTGTATGAAAAGAAACCAAGTGGCATGGTCAAGATGAAGAGCGCTGCAATGATCAGGCTCTAAGCATTTCATGAATATATTTTGCAGCATCCTTGACGGGCACAGTGTTCTCTGTTCCGTCCTTCATGGATCTAATGATTAAGTTGCCCGTAGCGGCCTCGTTTGGTGCAACAATTACCACAATGGCGGCACCTTTTGTGGATGCATCATCCAGCTGCTTCCTAAGTGCCCTCCCAAGGATGTCATAGTCAGTAGCAATTCCTGATGAGCGCAAGATTGAAACGATTTCTATAGCTTGGCTTCGGACTTCAGTGGAGGCATTGGCAACGAAAACAAGTTCCTTCTGGGGTTGATTCATGATTCCGTGCCTTTGGAGCGCCATCACAATCCGCTCTATTCCCCCTGCAGCGCCCGTTGCTCCGATGTCTTTTCTTCCAAATGCGTCTGTCAATCTGTCGTACCTTCCGCCGCCTACAAGCGCACCCGATTCAAACGAGGGATCGAATGCTTCAAAGACTACACCCGAATAATAGTCGAGCCCGCGTACGATTCCAAGATTGACCCGAGCTTCACTCACTTTTCTTGATCTGAGCGAATCCATCAGGCCGGCGAACCTCTGCCAGCTGTCGAGTTCTTTCAAGTTGGTCTTGGCCTCGACTTCTTCAACTGTACCTTCAACTTTTGAAAGTTCTATCAACGCCGTGAGAATGGAAGGGTCTATTCTATCCTTGTACTCTGCGAGCACTCCTTCAGGCCCCTTCTTGGGCACCTTATCGACAGCTCGGAACATCTCCATCATCTTTTCTTCTTCCGTGACTCCAAGTTTCACCTTGATGAACTGCTCTATAACCTGTCTGTCGTTTACCTCTATGGTAACGTTCAGTCCAAGCTTTCTGAAGAATGTGGCTACAAACTCGATAACTTCAGCGTCGGACTCTTGGTTGAATGGCCCGTATACTTCGATATCCCATTGGTGGAAATAGCGGTAGCGTCCGGCCTGTGGTTCGTCATACCTCCACACACCGGCAATCGTCGCCAGCTTGGCGGGCATCTTCAAGTCGCGCCTTGCAGCAACATGACGGGTCAGGCCTATCGTTAGATCAAACCTGAGTGCAACATCTCTTCCGCCTTTGTCCTTGAACGAATAAATTTCATTTGAAATCGCTGCACCTCCCTTTGCCTCAAGCGTAGCAAGCATTTCAAGCGGCGAAGGCTCTGTCATCTTGAAGTTGAACAGCCTGGCAGTTTCAAGAAACTTGTCCCGGACATAGCCAATGTTAGCAAACTCGTCCGCTTCAAGATCCCTCATGCCACGCGGAAGCTCTAGCTTGACCACATCTGTAGCCAGCAGTGCGTTAGCATTTAGATTTTGCGATGAACGTATAATAACAGTCTGCTACATAAGGCAGGCATTGGTAGGAGGCTTCCGCTACCTAGATCACATGACAGACGCCGTCATTGAGGCATATGGCGAGACGCTGGAAGAAGCCTTTGAAAATGCTGCCAAAGGTCTCAACGACACAATGATCGACCTGAAAACAGTAACGGCTGACAAGGAAATCAGCATTACTGCCTCCGGCCATGACCTCCATTCTCTGCTTTTTGATTGGCTGGATAAGGTCATGCTCTTGCTAGTCGCGGACGGCATTGTGATGTCCGAATTCTCCGTCAAGATCAACAAACACAGCGAAGACCACTATTCGCTTGAAGGTGTAGCAAGGGGCGAAAGGTTGAATCTCGACAAACACCATTACAAGGTAGAGATAAAGGCCGTTACCTACCATGAAATGGAGATTAGGCAAGAGAGTGGAAAAGCAACGGTCAGGTTCCTTCTCGATCTGTAGCAGATTTTCTTGGTGAAGCACCACCGTATGCAAAAAAACATGCGACTGAGCCAAGGGTGAACGAGGTGAACGGAGCATCCTAAAGGCGGATGATGCGGTCAGTGTTGATGATATGGCAAATGAATCGGAATTATCCCCATCCCCACCCGTTCCAAGTCTGGCTGGAACAACAAAGATCGGTAGCACGAGGGGCTGCACCGAAGTTCATGTCTACCTTTGAGGTTCTCGCTGACGCCTATTTTGGCAAAAGCATTCATAGCAGCTGCTATCATCTATGGGCCAAACGTAGGCTGCAACATCCTTAGTGGATATGTTTTTGCGACTACGGTCGCTGTTGCCACCAGGGTGTCGAAATCAGCACGAAATAGAGATATGACGGAAGACAGGGTTCAAATGCCGCCTGCCGTGTAATAAAGGAGAAAAATCATCAATGGTTCGTTCAAGCTTCTATTCAATGCCGAAGAGTAGCGACGGTATAATGGCAGAGAAATGACATATGGCTAAACCTGAGAAATTTGAAATTAATTCAGCCAGTTAACCCAAAGACTCGCAAGACATTTCCCAGTTGCAGATTTCTGTAGCCAAGGACAAAGAAAGCAGATTCCATCTCCAGACTAGCCAAACCACTGTTCGAGTGACTGACTTCTGTTTGCCACTGACTTTTGCAGTTTGTCCAGCGTTCCGCTCACTCTGTCTGCAGAGAAGCTCTTTTCCACACATAGAAAATCCAGCACCTTCTCGCGGTTCACATCCCCAAACTCTATCTTGTCAACTTGTGGGACCTCTGGGTTGAGGAAGATCTTGCGGATCTCTTGGTACGGAACCTGCGGAAGGAGATCTTTGATTTTTTCCACATTCTCCAGCCTGCCGTTTTCTTTTATCAGTTTGAGGGCCGTTTTCGGCCCAATCCCCGGAAATCCGCCAGGATTAAAGTCAGTTCCAATCAGTATTCCTACATCCACCAGCTGCTCATGCGTCAGTCCGACCTCTTGTAACACCTTGTCATGTTCGAATATTTCAGGTTCGATATCGACGTAGACATTGCGGTTTGGCACCTTGCGCTTCCCACTAATAGCCAAATTGCGCACCAACCTAGCGGCACCAAAAAGGATCGAATCATAATCCTGACTTGCTGCGGCGTAGACCAAGCCCTGCTTTGTAAGGTAGGCAGCTGCCGCTTCGCCATCAGATGGCGCTTGGATGTGAGGGATACCCAATATGGAAAGCAGCCTCTTGGATTCTTCAACCATCTTGTCGTTAAGGACAGAAGTGCGCATCCCATACTTGCGAGCATCTTCAATTCTGCCCTCCTCCAACGCAAGCTGGTACTTTTCTGTAGCTTCTTTCTTGAGCTGGCTCCTTCTATGTATCTCGGCCATCTTGAGCTCATTTGCCTTGCCATCGAAAACATAGACCGGCATGATGTTTTCCATCAACAAGTTGGCATTTCTATAAAAGAGCCCGCTCAAGTGGCTAGTTATTTCACCCTTGCTGTTAGTGAGTGGCTCTCCCGTCGGTCCTCTTATGATGCTTAGGAACTGATAGATGGTGTTGTATGCGTCTACAGCAACTGTCTTGCCTGCCAGCTCCTGGAGCTTCAGAGGCGAAGCCGTGACAAGCGGCTTGAGGTCTAGTCCCATCTGATACCACTATCCGGTGGAAACCACAACCACAAAAACTTTTAACCTTTCTTGCCAATAGAGGCTGCTAGCATTTACAAAACTTTTGTTTAAAGCTAAACAAGCATGACACCTTCCAATAAATTACTACCCGGAGACGTCTGGCCATACATGGTGCTTGACGACTTTTTGCTTCCTGCAGAGAATATCCGGTTTTCGAGCGACGACGAAATCGTAGAATATGGTGATAAGAAATACAGGGTGCTTGTAACTGATCAAAGGCTGATTCTGTATGCTCGCAGAGGCACATTTGTAAAGTCAGACGATATTGTCAGTGAAAGGCTTGACATGCTTCATGGGCTGAAGTACCTTGAAAGAGGAATGTTCTTTCGTTTGGCGGTAATCTCTATACAGGGGACCATGAAACTTGAAATTCGCGGTTCGCCGTCCAGCCTGAAGCCTCTTTATCACAGCTTGCAAGCAATAATCGGCGGCAAGAAATGATCAGCGCTTGTATGCCCTTAACGTCTGAGCTATCCATTCGACATCTTCCTTCGTCTTTGCTAGCCGGCCTATCTTGATGCAATCACGGATGTCTTTTGACTTTAGTTTGGTCCATACGGCGTCGGCTATGGCCGCTGCCACATCTGTGGAGACTCCCTCGCGGCCAAGGATGTGTGTGCAAACTTCCTGGAATGATCCAAATGAATACTGCTTGAAATGCAGAACTACAAACCGGGATAGAAGAGGGGTGAGCATCCTATCAGTGCCGTTACTCGTGGCAAATACCCATGTCTTTAGCTGTGTGCTACGAGTCTTTTGGAATTTTGTTTCAGATACAATTCCTGTCTCCATCAGGCTCAGCAGAGCCGTCTGGTCCTTCATGGGCATGTGCTCTATTTCGTCAACGATGAGATAGCGAGGCCGTTTTTCAAACAGGTATTCGAGCATGCCGGATTTCGTGCTGTGGCTCCCAAGCGTAAAG
Source organism: Nitrosopumilales archaeon (assembly GCA_044507735.1). Lineage (GTDB taxonomy): Archaea > Thermoproteota > Nitrososphaeria > Nitrososphaerales > Nitrososphaeraceae > Nitrososphaera. Next base: position 91,965 of record JBIQJB010000002.1, on the reverse strand, counting down.
TACGAGCGCTCGAGCTTCATACATTCTAGCATGAACAAGGTCTTGGCGGACGCCGGAGGACCAACAAGCAGGATATGCACGGGCTTTTCCGAAGACAAAGACATCTGAAAAAGCTTCTTAACGTCGTTATACCCCACGATGCTATCAAAGAGGAGCTCGCTTTTGGCCGTCCTTTCGACTACTGCTGTTGCAGCATCAGCTGGCTCGCTCACTTGCTCTTCTTGTACACCAACAGGCAGCTCTTCATCTATCACTCTGCGTCGTGATTGCCGCAAAAGGGTATTAGATGTTCCTGCTAAATTGTGGTGCCTACGAGCTGAAATATTCTAGACCAGGGTACTTATTTGAACGAGCGTATAGCTTCCATCACATCGCCGCTAAGCTTGATCGTATACGCAGCAGCGTCGTCCGACGGTATTTTCGAGAGCATATCCAGAAACTGAGCCTTGTCCTTTCCACGCTCGTACATACCTCCTGATTCTTTTATGCACAAGGGGAACTTCTGCATCTTGATGCCTTTAGAGCTTAGGTGGTTGATGAATTTCATGTATTCGTCAATGTTGTACCAGTCCCAGTTGCGTTCAGAGCAGTACATTATCCACACGTCTATAGTATTTTGGAAAAATGCTTTTTGGCGTAGTTCTTCTAGGGTCATATCGTCCTGCTAGAAATCTGCCTTCTTCATCTTTGATCCACAGCGAGGGCATGAGCCACCTTTAAACCTGTGACCGCATGCGATGCAGATGTAGTTGACGCCTCCACCTCCACCTCCGCCAAGCATGCCACCAAAGCCCACGCCACCGCCGCCCATTCCCATGCGGGCCATTGCGCGCCTACGCATATAGTACGAAATTCCTATGAAAATTGCAATCGCAGGGATAAGTCCCCACCATCCCAGGAAATATGTTAAAGTTAGACTTATGGCAAGGGATATCATTATCCATGCCATCTGCTGACCTATCCAGTTCAAACATTGATTCTTGGAGTTGTTCTTTTATTAAGTTTTCCAGTGTGGGCTATAAAATGTAATTAACTACCTTTTTCCATAACAATACATTGCAAAAGGGCGTAGCTGTTCCATCAATCTTTATGCTATGCGAGATGTGCCACTGGTGCGTGACGTACCTCGACAAGACCAAGTTGGCTGACAAGTGTCCGATATGCTCTTCCTCTGTCCTTTCCAGTTTCCCCATCATGCCTGATGAGGCATTCATCTTTATCAATGATCCAAAACGAGGCGTCGAACTAGACTTTACTCGCAGAAAATGAGATAACTAGAGAGAGCCAGTTGTCATCATTGGATAGAATCAACTATCATGATTTCCAGCTTTTTGCCATTCCTGTCGTACGCGGCCATGGTCTCGTCCTCATAGGGGTGGTGGATTATGATTGATACGTATCCGGTAAAGTAATGGAGGTCTTCAAGCGATGGCTCATTGGAGCCGCTTGGGTGAGAGTGAGCGGTGCCCACGTGCGGGATTGTGTAGGGGAGATCATGCAGCGCAAACCCGGAGTAGAAGGGGCCGGATTCTGCAAAGGGCGGGATAACCAAGCCGTCGACAATGATCTGGTCTCTTGTAGTTCTGCCTTGCAAGACCAGTATCGCTTCGTTTGGGTGGTGCGTCTTTGACCAGGTGATGATCCCGTCGGCGGCCTTTCTGGTGATCATTATCTTCCTCTGCACCCTCTCCCGTTTGCCAAACAATAGCAAAAAAATCCGGCTATGACTTATTTTAAGATTGGGAACAGTTGTTCTAATAGAACCTTCAGATATGGATAATAAGCCGGCGCGCATAAGACGTCTCAGCTTGACGACGCCATGTTGTTAAAGAGGGAGAGCAGCAAGTTTATTTACAGGAGGGGCGAAGTGGGCAACGATTCCGACGGCACTCCGCTCTTGATAAACTACAAGGGCGAAGCTTACAGAGTTAATGATACAGCGGTCTCATTGTGGAACATGTGCAACGGAATCAGTTTTGACGATCTCCTGCTTGAAGTGCTCCGCATTTCGAGCGGCGACGAGAATGAGGTCCGCAAATCACTTGAGCAGATGGTAAGGCAATTCAAGGAAATAGCGGTCGTTGAACTGCGCGACTAGCTAGCGTTGGCCACAGATCTGGAATGCGAACATGACGTACCCTGATACCTTGCCGTTTCGGCGGTACGGGTAAAAGTTGTTGGTTTCCTTTGGCATCAACTCGTGCTTTAGACTTTTAGCGTCTTCCTTTGACAGCGACACCTTGGCCAATCGCTCGCCCAGAATGTTGGACCAGGGCAACTGAGGAAGGCTCTCCTTCTTGTTGGCAACTATCGCCACCACCCTCGCAAGGTTCTCCCTGTCGAGTATTGCCATGTAGGTGTAGTCATCCTTTTCGCCAAATGGGTCAGGCATGGTGAATGGATCGATGTGTACGTAATTGCGGAGCCTGTCTCGGAGCTCGTCTGAGAGCCCTGCGGCAATAGCAATGTCAGACATGGATAACTTTCTTACTGCCTCGATCGAAGGTGTTCCTGATGATGTCGCCAGCACAAGGGTTATTGCTCCGGCATCATTATATAATTTTTGAGCATGAAAAGATTTGCTCAGGTAGGAAGGGTGTACGTGCGTTCCGAGAGTTACCGTCCCAGAAGCACGGTTCTGTAATGGCAGGTACTTGTATGCGTTTTTCGTGAGAACTACCTCCCAAAAGAAGTTCTGTAATATCCAAATGGGACCATCTCTTCATCTAATCATGGAATCACGTACTGATACGGCCCGACTGCAGTGACTCTGCGTACGTTCCTCCGGGAAAAATCATCACGTGTAGGCATCAGGGAGAAGGAATGTCAGAATGACCGGGCTGACTTTACTTCTTAGCTTGAATGATAAAGGCATAAATTGCAATGGATCTGCAAAACAATCGCGCCGGGGTACCCAAGCTAGGTAAGTCACGGTAGGCCCTAAAAGGGGTCAGCCTCGAGATCATAGGTGCAGGGTATGACGTGCTAGCTGATGTCCTTCGGGACTCGAGGGTTCGAGTCCCTCTCCCGGCGCTTTTTTGATGTTCAATCAGGGCTCTGTCGGAATCATCAGACATTACTGCAAGTGAAAGATAGAGAGAGAAAATCCAACATTTGTGCAGCGCATGATTGAACGCCAGTTCCAGCATAAGCAAGCGTCGCGGTGCGAGCATTTCCGAATCATGTCCAAACGTCAACCTATTTCAAATAGAAGGTCCCATTCTTTTACTTCCAGCCATACAGGGTCGCAGTTTCCTTTCGACCTTGGAACTTCATGTTGTGCTCTTTATCCGGTGTTCATGGTCACACACACTTTACCAAGTGCTAACCCGTGACAGCTTCGACAACTCTTATTGGTATTTCCGCTATGGGCTCCTCAGATCCGTCTGCATCTGTAGTCAACAGAATCACGGTATATCCACCAGCAGTGGAAGGATTCCAATACAATTCTAACATGAGATTGCTGTCAGCACCAATGTTCCCACGGAGATTGGCCGCCTTATCATACACAGATTGTGAATTGTAAGTGTCGTTCTTGCTGATTGCTAGCGTAATCAGATGGTTTGCGACTGCATTCTGGTTTACAAAGTTGGCCCTGATGATCACCGTCTGATTTGCATCAAGCACCATTCCTGGCGCAACTTCGCCAATCAGTTGCCCAGTGCCAGCATCCAGAGCAGTAATTGACGCAAGCGCAGGGGGCACATTGATACCCCCATCCTGCTGCATCATCAGTTGAGCCGACCCTCCTTCACCGTCTACCAGCTCCGAAGTGTTGCTCTTTTCCTTCGCGCTACTGTCGGGCTCATTCGCTTGTCTAAAAGAAGTAGCATCATCTTGAGGCTGATTGGTGAGTTCTGGGTTTACCGCAGGGTTGCTACTCAGAAGTGTTAGGGCAAATACAAATCCTATGGCTGCTGCAATGCCTATCCCCGCCATGCCATATGCTGGAAATGTCGCCATTTTGACTATTAGTTCGACTCTCTCGTTATAATATGATATGTTACGTTGTATTTCCTGTGTCCAACAAGAAGCATAGTTGGGCGTAATCACCATCAGATCCCTTCAGGTGGCTCACGCCATGAACCTCCTTGATATTTATTCAGGTAACAGAGGACCGCAAGCTGTTTTGTTTGCTGATCCTTGCTGCTGACCACTATTCCAAATCGCGGATGTTGCGATAGCTTCCTTCAGCCTCTTCAGTCCCTTCAGCTCTTTCTTCTGCTATCCGCACCTTTTGATCAAAATCAGGCAGGTAGACTGCCTTCTGCCCGTATCGCGTCGTCTTGAATGATTCAAGTCCCCTAGAATACTGCTCCCTCTCAGGATGTGAGGTGTAGGAATATCCCTTTGCAACATCGTCACTGCTGATTAGAAGCCAAAGAACCTTGCCATCATACGCGTCGGCGACATACTTTGGAATCCAGTACTTTTCTTTGTTCACCGTGCCTTTTTCAAGCCGGACATAATTCTCCGCAATATCTTTTATTTCTCCCAGGTCCTTGCCGTCGTTTGTACGGACTTGCTTTCCCTTTAGCTCCTTCCACAAAATTGCCGGGCCCTCTCCTCCTGCCATGCACATCGCGGCGATTCATCTGCTATAAAGATTGGAGAAAATGGTTCGCTGCCATCTAGACAGGATAGTAATTACTGACCAAGAGCTCGCTATATCCTGTGCGCATAGAGCCCTTGCAACTAATCGCTCTGACAACTCGCGCCTGACTCTGCACAAACTCAGAATAAAGCTGGCGCACAAGCTCAGTGTCTGAATTGCTAAGAAGCACTTTACAGCCTTTCTTGTCCAGCTCTCGAAAAGCTGCTGCCAATTCCTTCTGGTCTTTTTCGCCAAAGCCGTCCTTTGTGTATTCGACAAAGTTTGCCGTGCGGCTGAGCGGCATAAAGGGAGGATCGAGATAGACAAAGTCACCAGCGCGTGTCTTTCTCAATATGTGCTTATAGTCTGCCACGATGATCATGGCATCAGAGTAGTTTAGGGCCGCGCTGGCTTTGAGCAATTGGTCTCTGTCACAGATCGTTGGATTGTTGTACCTCCCCATCGGCACGTTGAACCTGCCGCTCCGATTCACCCTGTAGAGGCCGTTGTAGCAGGTCTTGTTCAATGCAATGAACCTGGCAGCTGCTTCTATCTTGTCAGACGGCTGCTCTGACCTGAGCCTGTAGTAATAGCGTACACGATTCTTACGATATCCCTTTTCGTGTCTTTCAAGCGCTGCGATCAGCTCTTCAACGTTGTTTTTCACGACATTGTAAGCATTGACGAGCTCGCTGTTCGCGTCAGAAAGGTGTGCAGTAAAATCAAGCCGTGAAGCAAGATGGAAAAAGAAGGCGCCGCCGCCAAGGAAGGGTTCAAAGTACCTGTCAAAATCAGGAACGAACGCATCAAGTTTTGTAAGGAGCTGGGTCTTGCCACCAGCCCACTTCACAAAAGGCGCAGCCACAGGTCTGGTAAGAATCTGGCGCTGCGGCATCCATCTTTGGAGAGGATACATGATTTTATTAAAACTTTGCCAAATACTCGCGTTCGGATAATCCACATTTGACGGCCAACAACCGATGACAAATCAACAGATAGAGATAATGCCAACTCCACGTCAGCTTCAAGAGAACATGCAGCTAGGAACAACGGCAATTTTGTCGAGTTCCCCTGTAGATATAGTAAAAGAATAACTCGCAGTCTCATTGTCAGAATAACAAGACTGATCCACATGCAAGACCGGTGATGCAAAAAGAGGCAGAATGTACGATCCCCGTCTGAACATACAAACAGAGTGCGTCCTGCAGGTTTTCTGTGAAGTGCTGCTCGGCAAAGACATTCAGGCGAAGAAACATGCTGACCACACGACTTGGTGAATGAAGCTGAAATGAGTACGAGATGTTCGAAAACATGCATTATTTTAGCCGTAATTCTGCAGATGGCATCAATATCCAGTGCTGGAAACATTAACAAATGACGTTTTTTCCGTCATCCAATATGGCGACGGGGGCGACACACTTTAATAATTATTTGAGAATATCGTTTCCTACGAGCGTCTAATGCACCAAAAGCGTTGCATAACTTGTTGCATAGGCGCGAAACTTCGGATTAGCCCTGAAAATATACCTTTGCTGAACTTTTACTTCAGCAATTATCAAGTATTACTAACAATTTTTCCGACTTTATTATTTGTTATATGGTATATCTATCCCCCTACCACGTCACTGCTTCTGACAGTTCTAGGTAACTTTGCAATTGAGAGGTTGTCTGGCTAGTGGCTCAGATACTTAATGCCAAAGTACAGACAAGAAAGAGCCGCTTAAGGGTCAAGGGATTAAAAGTCAAGAATAGAGAGAAGATCAAAGAGGCTATTGCAATCAGCATCCAAAATGGCAACTATACAACTAGAGATATCGGTGTTGACATTGGCAAAGACCACAGTACCATATCGCGGTATTTGTCAGAGATGGAGGCAGAACGAAAGTGGGGAATAAAGCGCGATGCTAACGGCAATATAGTCATCTCACTCCAAAAGCAACTAGAGCAGCAATATCAAAGATTAGACAGTGAACCGTTCAATCAACTGCCATCGATTCAGAAATGGATAACATTTCTCAAATCAGGCGCAATACCAGCTAGCAGAATCAACCATCTTGTAAATGTCATACATGGAATGTCGAACCAGCTAAAGGTGATGCCAGAGACTATCATTAGCTATGGCGTACCGATAGATGCGACAAAGAGAAAGGAGCTAGCTATAGAATACTGGCAGAATTTCCTTGCATGGTTCAATACAGCATACCCTCAAATGCAAAAGACAAATACCATTAATGCTTACCGGAGTTTCCTATCAGCTCATAGCATCAACTTTGCTCATGGCGAAGGCAAAAGGTACGGGCTTTCAACTACGCCGGAAAGATTAGGAGAGTACAAAGATATTCTGCTTACACCGGATCAGATAGACAAGATAAACAGAAAACTTGAAAATGAAAAAGACTGGGAATCTTGGAGCTTCATGAACATCAACTTGCATACTGGAGCTAGGGCGTTTGCAATGTCGTCAATGAGCTGGGATAGGATTGCATTTTCACCACTGTTTAGAGTGGAACAGTTTGAATCCAAAACAAAAAGAGGAGATTGGTATCTTTGCAAAGAAGGTAAGTGGTGGGTCAAGTACCCAACTGAAGAATGCAAAGCTGTTGTTGAGACTGCTTATGATAAACTGCCTAAAGAAAGAAATTTCTTATTCTTTGAAGATGCTAAAAGTGACAAGGCAAACGCATTGCAAGCTTCTTATGTCATGTCAAAGACGGCTGTCAAATTCAAAAGGAAATTCATTCCAGACATGGGAAAATGATGCTGGTTCCTATATTGACTTTGTAGATGGCGGCACGACAACAAATGCTGCAAGTCTAATAGAAACAGGCGCGACAGATGGAGTCAATGTCATTCGATGGCTCAATACATACCCCGGCGAAGTTGATGCAGATCTCGCCGTAACAGCAAGGTCGCCGATATCTGGAAACCCACTTGTTGAAATGGATACTGTATTTGACGAAACTGATACTTGGTGTAACTGCGTTTCTTCGCCGCCCACCAATTTCGATGTTGAAACAGTAATGCTGCATGAAGCAGGTCACTGGTTGCGGCTCCAACATGCTACTCAGACAGACCTTGTCATGACTGCAGCATACCAAGGAAACAGACGCACCCTCCAGTATGGAGACATTGCCGGTGTCAGATACATTTACACAAACATGTATGGCGCAGGAACCAGCATCGGAGATGAAACCCAAGGTGCAGATTTAGCGAACGGGTTGGTCAATTCCGGTTCAACTAGAGATTATGTATTTGCTTGGGCCGATAATCCTTCCGGAGCAAACACTATCAAGTACAGCTTTGGATGGGACATTAGTTCTTCTACTGGCTCAGCGTCTTCATGGAGCACACCTGCATCCATCAGCAGCGTAGGAGACGAAACGCAGGGCGTTGGAGTAGCCTTAGCACAGATAAACAACGACGTCAACGGTAGACCTGATCTCGTAATTGCTTGGGTAGACAACCCCTTTGGTGCAAACACAATCAAATACAGAATAGGCTGGGATGTGAGCACTGCGGGAGTGCCAGCAAGCTGGAGCACTGACAAGACAATGCCTAGCTCAGATGTAGGCTCAGAAAGCCAGGGATTAGGAATTGCTATAGCGGATACGTCTGATACAGGTACAGTGCCAGAGCTGTTCGTATTCTGGATAGACAATCCTTCCGGAGCAAACACTGTATACTACAAGATCGGATGGAACATCAATACTTCTGGTGATGCAGCCTCTTGGAGCACTAGATTTACCCCCGGAATAGCTCCAGGTGACGAAACACAAGGCTTGGGCATATCTATAGGAAACTGGATTGGTACCTCAAATCCTGACATAATCGTATTCTGGATAGACAATCCGACAGGAAATAACCACGGATACTACAGAGTCGGTCAGGATGTCAGCAGCACAGGCAGTGCAGATTGGACCACCTCAGCCAAAGATACATTCCCGAACGACTGGAGGTTTGTCGGAACAGAAACGCAAGGAGCTGGTGCAACCTTGCTTGATGTAAACTCTGACGGGAGATTGGATGTTAGCTTCGCTTGGGTTGACAACCCGTTTGGAGCCAACACGGGAGATCTACGTACTGAGTGGGCCGCAAGGATGGGAACAGATTCACATGGATAGGCTAATCAACCAATCCAATCTCCCTCTATTTTTTGAACCCAGAAAAGTTATAGCGCACATTAGCGCGTTGGTGAATGATAATGAGTGACGATAGAGTAAAAAATGATAGTACGCACGGTAACAGGTTGGCTATCATCGCTGGAATAGCAGCTGCTGTTGTAATTATTGCAGGAGTGATTATCTCTTCAGCATTAACAAATAGTCCATTTAACTTTCGACCCGCGGCAAAGCCAACTCAAAATTTTGGCGAAATTCCTCAGGTCATAATGCTTTACAATGGCAAAGAGTATAGCGGGATAATGTGGGGTCGAGACTGGAATGGTCAAGAGATGTCAAGTACAGCTAGTATCCCTGAGGAATCGGTAAGAGTAAACAAAGGATCAACTGTACAATTTATCATTAAAGCGTCATCACAGCCTGATACATTCACTGTAGAAGTTCTTGATGTCAATAATCGCAATCAGATTGGAGAATTGCAGAAGCTAGGTGATGGCTCTGCGAATACATATGTAATCAACACCGATAAAGGCGAATGTATTTTGAAAGCGACTGCCGAATGGAGCAACAGTAGCAATGATCCTGCTGAACCTACTGGATTTGTTACTTACGTATTTAAGGTAAACGTAGCGAGCTGAATCACATATGGGTTTGGTTTGTTGCAGTACTAGTTACGTTATACATAGAGCTATGGTTGCATCAGTACATCGCCACTAGTGGCACCTATTACATAACCCCAGTCTCTATTGTTAGGCGCCGTAATACTTACTATCCATATGTACTTGTCTTCGTATTCGGGAAATTGGCTGTGATAAAGTGTCAAAGTGTCATGCAGTGTTGTTTTGTCAACTATAAATGAAAAGCCATTTGCTTTCACGTGCAAGAGAGTAGCTTCAATTTTCTTATCGTCAAGACGCTGCTCATCCCAGTTCCCTTCTTTTATTGCTAGTTGTACTGCGTCTTTCTCTGCTATTAGAATTGGAATAGCCGGTTTTGTAAATTGCTGATATGCAAATAGTATGCCTGCTGTTGTACCTAAAGCAAATAACGACATTGTAAGTATTCTGATAATACTTTTCTTATCACCTGCAAAGAGCTTGGAGCCTTTGGCAGAGCTCAAATTATGCACATATTATCGCGATAGTAAGATTTATCACTTTATCCAAAAGCATTTGAGCATTTTGGTTACTTTGAATAGCTAATCATATCTGCCGCCAAACCTTGAACGCTTCATAAGCAAGCAATCCTGTTCCGACTATTGCAAATATCATGACATATACACTATCTCTTCCAACTACTATGGGTGCAGTAACAAAATACATGATGGCTAGAGCTGCAAAAAAGGCAGCATAAAACAAAAGCCTTGGAAAGCGCACCCTTCCTACGTTCATAAATAGTTCCATTATTCCTATGCTTACCTTTCTTGACACAGAATACCTGCCATGCTCATCTTTTACTGCTAGACCTACTCTGCAAAGCTTTTCTAAGTGATGGACAGCTACATTGACGCTTGAATAATCAAGCCTTCTTTGTATCTCTCTAGCCCCCAATAGGGTCAGGGGAATCTAGCAGCATAAGATAGACTTGTAGCGTCTTGCCCTGCAAGGCTTCCTTTAGTTCGGCATCCGTCGTCTTGCTATCACGCTTATTATCATCATTTACTGACATGCATAATTCCAATGTGATTTCATATCCTCTTGATATTAAAGAAAACCTTCGTCTTGGCTGTTCCAATATTGGAACAGGTCTGAATCCAACTTTGAACAAGAAATACAAACATCATGATAAAGTAGCAAGCAGTCGTAAATTTACATGCATGTCAACAGAAGCAAAAGGCAAATCCAACAGAAGAACCAAACCAGTTATAGTAGCAATAGCGGCAGGAATCACTTTGGCAGTTGTAGTAGGCATAATCATCAACAGTACCATGCCACGGAACACCTATGCATCAGACATAATTCATCCTCCTCAGTCTGTCACCGTAACCATCCCTGAAAATAGCTCAGATCCAAATGGCAGCGCTAGCCCTGACCCAAAGGAAGTCAGAGTTGTATTGGGGGTCAATAATACGGTTGTTTGGATAAACAAGAGCACCGCTCCAGAGAGGATAATAGGCGAAGATGAAAGCACAGAATTTGGCAAAGTGAAAAGTCTAATTCCATCTGATGGTGGAACTTGGTCTTTCACATTCACAGAGAAAGGCAGGTACGATTATCTGAGCAATATCCATCCTTGGTTTAGAGGAAGTGTAATTGTTGAAGAGGCAACAACTGGCTAGGCTCTCTTCCCTTCTTTTTTGTTAGATAGAATATCCGCATGGTAGATTGTATTGCTGTTACTACATCACGAATTCGCCAAATCGATTATGCTGTGTTGCACATAATATTACTCCCGGTCTGACTGCATCTCGTTATGCAACGGAACCGAAAGATAATTAGGACTATTCAGGAATCAGCCATTGTCTGCCAAGAGAAAAATCATGGTCATAGATGACGAGCCGGACATCCTCAAGCTGGTTGAGACGGGGTTGAAGAAATATGGCCACGATGTCGACACTTTCTCCGAGCCTGTGAAGGCCCTCACACATTTTGGTCAGTATCACAACGACTATGCTCTCCTCATTATAGATATCAGGATGCCTGGGATGAGTGGCATCGAATTTGTGAGGAACGCCAGACAGATCGCACCTGATGTCAAGTTCTTGCTCATGACCGCCTTTGAAATGACCGCCCAAGAGATCCAGAAGGACTTGCAATTTTTTGGGACGGACAACCTTTTGAAGAAGCCATTCATGCTTTCCAGCATATGCAAGGTCGTAGAGAAGCATCTTGTAAACGAGATGTGACTGAAGACGATCAGGAAGTGCCAAGGCATCATATCATATCTCATTTTGACTGAGTCCAATCGAGATCGGTTAAGCGAAAAAAGGTAAGTGTTACGGTCTTGTGTAATTCTAGAATGTTATCTCCTCTGGAAAGAGGGGCAAGCGCGATATCTGTAGTTGCTGTTTGATTGATTATTTTGGTGCAAGTATCTTGGATGTCTCCAGAAAAGTACCTGATACCAGCAACATTGCGCTGTTGCTCCCGCAGCACGAGAACTTAGAGTGCGCCCAGTAGAGGTTCTGCGAGGGCGCGATAGATAAGTAAAGCCGTAAAGCCAAGGGTTATTTGTTAGGACTCATAGGATGAACGGATTAGAAATCTAGAAAGAAAAGGTCAAGATGCGGCGGTCCCATTTGCTTTGTGTCTGAAGAACAGATAAAAATAATCTTGTTGGAACAATCGGATCTCGACAAGACAAGACGGTCCGCCAGAAAACAAATCACAGCAGGAGAACTTGTGAAGAGAATTATTGCGATACCACTATCTGATTGTGGATATTTTCTTGCTGCTGCCTAGCATTCTCCTTAGATAGTTGTCGATATTTTGCATCATCATGATATCACCTTCTACTCTTGTCCGCAGGTAAGCATCTGTGTAATGCACGTCAATATAATTAATCGTGTCAGTCGATGGGTAGTATTCGTACTCAACTACCATCTGTGAAGACCGCCCTCCAATCTTGAAGGTGAGCGACAGCCGGCCCCGGGTGAACAGCTCTTTTTTCCCATTGTCTTCCCAATTATACAGGATCATCATGGAATGATTGAACTGTCTCTTGTGGGCCTCAACATCAGAATGGAATGCAAAATACCGGCCACATTTGCCACACAGCCAAAACACCTTGAGGTCATCGGGGTGCATCAGTTCAGCTTCAGCTGAGCAATCAACGGATTTAAAGGTAAATACTTGATACATATCGCTGCCTCTCTACAAACCGGGGCCACTGTTGCAGAGGCAGACTCTATGCGGAGACGAGAACAGCCGTGGCTATCGCATTTGGGATGATGTCTTGCGGATATAATGGTGGACTGCCACAAGGCAGAGGGAAGCTCTGATTGCTTTCTGCACTATACCAGAACCTGCTGTTCCAGAGAGGTCGGCCCCCAGTTTAATTACCACCATCTACTCACAATATATGCACATGCCGCAGCGAGTTTATGTGATCGGCATTATTGTAACAGTGGCCGTTGCCATCGCGGCCTATTTAGCTTACCAAGAGGCTACGAGACCACCCTTTGCGCTCGAAGTTGATGCCATCAGGGATACCACCGATGTCGGCATCCAATACAGAGTAAGGATGACAAACGTGGGGACCCAACAATTGACAGGGATTGTAGTCGAGATGGGAGCGAACGACATACAGCAAATGCCGCTCCTTGCTCCGGGCCAATCTTATTATTTCTATCCCGACCCCGAAACCCAGGTCTCTACGGTAAAGGTCACCACAAATGAAGGGATTTCACTAGAAAGCAACTACCGTTCACCCACCAAAGTGCTAGGTCTACCGGGTGCAGGAAGATAAAGATATTATATTAATGAGAAAGAACGCAGGAACTTCGTCATCAAGTTGACGCTGATATTTCCAGATTCGACAGAGTCGTCTGAGCTGTCCTCCAAGTACGGCTACGACGGGTGGCTCGTCAGTAGGTTCTTAGAATTTGTGCCCAGAGTAAAGGATTTTCTGGACAAAATGGAGAGATCTCCGACACAATATGTCAGGGTCAACACTCTCAAGACTTGCGTGGAAGACCTTGAAACAAGGCTGCGCTCAAAAGGATTTGAACTAGAAAAAACAATAGTCCCGGAAGTTCTTGCTGTAAAGAGGGCGCCGATGGCGATTGGGGCGACGAATGAATATCTTTTGGGTCACTACTATATCCAGGACCTCAGCTCCTGCTTGGCTGTCGATTCTCTAGATGCCTGTGAAAACCAGTACGCTCTTGACATTGCAGCTGCCCCTGGCGGCAAGACCACATTCATGGCGCAAAGGATGAAGAACACCGGCTCCATCATTGCACTAGAGCCAAACGGGAAAAGAGCAAGGTCTATGTTGTTTAACCTCACGCGCTGTGGAGTATACAACACGTGCATATTGAAGATGGACGGCCTGCAGGTGGAGAAGCTCGAAAGAAAGTTTGACAGGGTACTCTTGGATGCTCCATGTAGCTGCGAAGGCGTGATCGCCAAAGACGCTAGGAGGAAGACAAGCCACACTCCACAAGACGTCGACTACTGTTCTAACAGACAAGATAGGCTGATCGAAGCAGCCACTAGGACAGTCAAGCCAGGAGGAATACTGGTGTATTCCACCTGTTCATTTGCACCCGAGGAGAATGAAATGGTGGTCGATCGACTCCTGAAAAAGTTTGGCAATATTACAATTGAACCCCTGAAATATGGGACGAGCGGGCTGACAAAATTCGGCAATGTGACGTTTGACAGACAGTTGCAAAACGCATGTCGCCTGTATCCGCACGTACACGATACCACGGGCTTTTTCATAGCGAAGTTGAGGGTCAATTGACTGCAATATACCGAAAACCCACATTGGCAGAAAGAACGAGGATAAATAGGGCCCTTGACAGGTGGGGAGTCTTTGAATTCTTTAAGGAAAAGTTGCTAATGGTACAGCAGCATGAAGACAAAGAAGAGGTGACTGCGGCGAGAACAATCTGGCTTGTCGCCAAAGAGCTTGAAGAATTGGCGGCGGTGAGCCCTTTTGCAATGGGCTTTGCAATCGGTGAATTGAGAAAAGAGTTTGTGCCATCTGTCGCTGGCGCCGACCTTTTTGCCAGAATAAACAGTAGAAAGAAAGGCAGTAACAACAGGTATTACGTCACAGTGAATGAAAATGCTGAAAAGCTAGTCCTCTATGGCAGGGACATAATGGGTGATTCGATAAGAGATGCATCGGACATGCTAGAAGAGAATGAGCTTGTGATAATCTTGAATGAAAATGGAGAATCAATAGGAGTCGGTAGGACAAGGTTTACTGGCAGGTTGCTAATGCAAAGGGGAAGGATTACCATAACAACAGTAGCAGACGCGGGTCAATATTTGAGGGAAGAGGGGTAGGCCAAGCCGGATCAAACTAGGCTTCCACTGGGACACTGCCGAGAACGGAGTTGACATAGTCAAGAGTGGTCGAGAGCTTGTTGCATATGAATTCGACGGACATTCCGCTGTCATACAATTCGAAAATCTGCTCGTCGAGGTTGTATTTTGCCTCTTCCTCCGTTCTCATTATGTACGGAGTATACAAGCGAGATTTTAGATAATAGGCATTATGATCGAAATTGTATGTACTTGCTTGTGAAATAAGATTAAGCGTCAGGAGGTGACGACCTCCTGCGCTACTACGGTTGTTTCTACTTTCTTGCCTTGATCAGGATAAAGATGGCTATTGCGCCCATCATGCCGCCTAGAACCAAGAGGACTTGGATAGGAAATCCGCCTGTTGAAGTCTGCACGCCCGCTGGTGCCTCAAGAGTGACTACTGCAAATTCGGAACCTCCAGATTCCTGTACGGCAGAATATCCTGCGATCGTTAGCTGAGCGTTCGGCGGAGGAGTCGTAGAATGTACACGCACATTCGCTCCGTCGATGGTTACAGAAGCATCCTTCTCTATCGGCTCATGAGTTCCTTCTCTTAGACTGCTCTCACCCAATGAATACACAGAAAGTACTTGTGCGCCTTCCGTTCCCTGAAGACCTACGCTTGACCCGTAGGCACCTACAGGATCAAAGAGCACATGCCATGAAGAAAGCGGGGCGTCAAATTGTTCAAAGTTCAGGATCGGGTCCACCAATACTTGACGAGCATCGCTATTCAAGAGCTGGGTTGCAATGTCAGGATAAAGTGCTTCAAGTAGGCCACTAGGGTGGTTGACATCTATTTGTCCGACATCAGGAGCATTGAGCACCATTGGAGCATTTACAGTAATACCCCTCCATTCAAGATCAACTATCTTACTTGACCCCTGATCCTCCAGGAGGTAGTTCTCCAGAACTGGTTTGATTTCAGTCTTGTAAGAAATAGTTGCACGTGAGGCATCTCCGCGGAGTACTGCAGTATATGATATAGAGGCAGAAGAGGCCTGAACAGGGCTCTTGGCATCAATCAGAGCTTCGTTTATCAAGTCTATTGCTTGACCGACGCCAGCTGGGTCCTGCTGACCAGCTGTGCCGTTCAAAGTGAATGAAATGCGTTTAACTTCCCCATTAAGCGCCTGTGAGATAGAGCTGCCCTGAGGATAGCTCAAAGTGACGGTCTTGACTCCAATGAATGAACTCTGCGCGCTGTTGCGCGATGGAACCAAGAACGCGGTCACGTCTGCTGCATATGCCTGAGAAACAAAACTTGAAACTAAAATCGAGGCGAGTATTCCAGACAGTACGGTGGCGGAGTACTTCACGGGAGAACTTGACTCCGTCTGGTTTATAATCCTTATCTTATGGGGAGCTTCTATGAATGTACTTGCTTTTTTTGTCATGCGCAATCACCTTATCCGGACGCGATGTCGGAATCTTCATGACATTACTGGCAAACATGACATCGCTATCCCGGGTATGTCCCGGATGACAGTACTAGCGGTATGCATCATTCTTCCAGCGGTTTAACAACACAATGGGGAAAAAATACTCCGTTGAATCCGAAAATGATCGGGTGAAACGCAGTTTGCACCCCGTCAAGATGAATTAGGCGAACGACCCGCTCAACTCGGCACGTATAATAAAATGCAAATTTTATAATGATAATACTTGATAACGGTTCTCTCAGGAGGCACAGGGTCTGTAAAACTTGTCAGGGGCCTTGACAAATTGACTAAGGAAATGACCGTGATTTCCAACGTCGGTGACAACATTTGGCTCCATGGCCTTTATGTATGCCCGGACATTGACACAATAGTCTATGGCTTGGCAGGAATTCTGGATAAAAGGCGCGGGTGGGGCATCAAGGGCGACTCGTTCAACTGTCTGACGCAGCTGAAAAGACTTGGCGCTTCGACTTGGTTCGGTCTTGGAGACTTTGACATTGCAACCCACCTGCTGAGGACAGAAATGGTCAAAGCGGGCAAGAACCTATCAGAAGTCACGGACTTTATGCGTCGTCGATATTCGATCTCAGCCAAGATAATTCCAGCTACAGACAGCGAAGTTACGACCAGAATTGCAACGCCAAAGGGTGAAATGCATCTTCAAGAATTTTGGGTCAAGAACAAAGGAACCCCAAGGGTCTTAGGCATACGCTATGCAGGAGCGGCCAGCGCGAACCCAAGCAGAGATGCCATCGATGCGATAAGAAGGTCTGATGTGACAGTTGTCGCACCAGCGAACCCTATATCGAGCATTGGGCCGATCGTCTCCATCCCAGGTCTGCGAAAGGAGCTTGTGCGCAACAGACACAAGGTTGTCGCAATTTCACCATTAATAGGCGAAAAAGCAGTTAGCGGTCCGGCGGTAAAATATATGAAAGCGCTTGGAATCGAGAATTCACCTGTCGGCGTTGCAAAGCATTATAGTGATTTTGTTGGGGCTTTTTTGATCTCTAAAAGCGATCATCGTATGGCTCGCAGAATAGAAGCACTTGGCATGAATGTGTACGAAACAAACATAACTATGAGAACAAGACAAGATGAACTCAGGCTTGCCAGGTACATTTTGAGAGAGGTCGGAAGAAGCAGGAGAGCATGATGAAGACATTTGCTATCGTCCCGGTGAAGAAATTTGAGCATGGTAAGACCCGCCTTTCGCCACTGCTTAGTGCAGACGATCGCATAAGTTTATCAGGATTGATGTTAGACGACACTTTGTCTGCTCTAAGAGGAGTAAAATCTCTGCAACAGGACAGCATAGTCGTTGTGTCAGGCGACAGACGGGCCGAAGAAATAGCCTCAAAACGCGGGGCCAGGTTCCTTCACGAGGACAGAGAAAACGGCGTCAACTCTGCTGTGGAATTGGCCGACCACTACTGCACTGACCAAGGGGCAGACGCGACCATAGTGATCCCACAGGATCTCCCACTACTAGATCCTTACGACATCGACATGGTCTGCAAAATGGCAGAAGACGAAAGAAGCTGTATTGTGATCTGCCCTTCTTTGCGGTACGACGGCACCAATTTGTTACTCAGAAAACCTCCTTCTGCGATAAGAACTTGGTATGACAACGACAGTTATGATTCACACATCAGGTCGGCAAACAAGTTGGGCGTGCCCGTAAAACTCTACTTTTCAAGAAAACTGATGGTAGACATTGATACGCCTGAGGATGCAACACAGTTGGCCAAAGAGGCTGTCCAGGGCTCTTCAAAGACTCTTGAATTTATCAGATCTAGAATCTCCAAGCTCTAGCGGATGCCAGAGTCTTGAACGCTGACGACTCTTGCGAGATGGTTGTGTGTTGACACCAAGATCTCTACGCTTGAACCGACTGTCACCCTCTGAGCGTCGTCCTCTGACACAGCATACGTGACCACCATACCTCGCACTATCCTAAAGACCCTGTCGTTATTTTCAAGAAGCACCGATACGGTAGGCGTATTATACGAGCTCCCTTCTCCAAGGTCAAGTGTAGCAACGCCCTTTTCAATCACCCTACCACGGACTATTGTAAAGTTCTGAGCTGCATCTGCCAGCGCGGCCGCCCCAATCACAACCAGCGATGCGCAAAAGAGTGCTGCAAAATCCGTCCAGTCGGGCATGACGTGAAAAAGATATGCGGCTTTATTTTTACTTGCTGGACTTAAATATCAGCGGAATAACCATATCACGCAGAGTGCATCCTGAGCTGATTGTTAAGGCTCTTGCAGCTATGGAGCCCGAAACCACAATTGAGAAATTCCAATCTGCATCAGGGATTGCGAGCAGATCGGTTGCAAGAAGCGTTATTGATTTTTTAAAGTCAAATGGCCTTGCCACAGTTGTTGCAGGAGCTGACGTGATAAAGTTTGAAGCGACTAGTAGAGTTTATGCAACCATGCTAGCGGTGCAATCAGGATGCAGTATCGAGCGGGTTTCAGAACATTTAACTTGGAAGGACTTTGAGAGGCTTGCAGCAGAAGTGCTTTCGTCGCTCGGATATCGCACGCAGACCAATGTGCGATTCACAAGGCCGCGGATGGAGATCGATGTAGTGGGGGTCTCTGCGGGTTTTGCCATAGCGGTCGACTGCAAGCATTGGAAGAGGAGCAGTGGCAGTACATCATCAGTGGCCGCCTATGCCAGAAAGCAGGCAGAGAGGAGCAAGCGTCTACTCAGTTCAGATAAGTCCATATCGAGAGTGGTACCCGTAATAATGACTCTGCGCGCAGGGCCCGTTGCGTTTGTAGAGGGCAGAGTGCCAGTGGTACCCGTTCACAAATTCAGGTCTTTTGTGATGGAAGTTGAAGGATTCCTGCCTGAGATCTATTCTATCACGCTTTAGGACAAAACGAGCATTGCAATATACACTGCAATAGTAATAGCAAGGAATATCTTGGTCACATTCATAGACCTGTCAAGTGCACTCGAATAGTCTTCGAACTGCTGCTTGCCCATCACCTTGACCAGGGTCTGCGCAGAATCAAGCTCGAACGTTGATTTCGAAACCTGCACGACAGCTTGAGAACATAGCTGGCGATATGCGGCAGCAATTCCATCTGCCCTACTGATTGTACCAAGCGCAAAGTATCCTTCCCGAGTCCTCTTCCCAGAAGTAGAATGTGTGTCGGATGAGCAGAGCTCCAGAAGGGTGACACCAATGTCGCTTTCAACTAGGCTCGAGACCACGTGATCGCGCAATCGGTTCTCCATGTTGTTCGAGTCGGCCCAGCCTATCGCATAGTTCTTACCTTGGATTTGGATTACCAGAACTGCAAGTCCAGCCTGACCTAGCTCGCCCTGCAGCTCGGGCGTATGCGAAATGTCAGTCATGCCAGCAAAACCTATCTTGAACTCATGTTGAGGTTCCTTTCTAAGCTGCTCGAGGCATTTTTTTCCCGATGTAACAAGGTCGTCCCTGTCCGAATCTGATAGGTGTTTGCCCATTGCATTATGGCAATCCACCACAAGCACGTCTGAAAATCCATGGGAAAGTCCAAAGGATTCTAGTTCAGCTCTCACGGCATGAGGTATATCATCCATGCCTTTTGGGGCAAGCGACAGCATGATCAGTGCTACGTTTCCAAATGCGACCCCAGTCGTGGTTGAATTGTTGATCTTGATTTGAACTGGAACTGTACAGGTGGCACCCTTTTCTACAGTAGTAGCACGCTCGATGCCCTTGATGTATCGTTCAACTTCGCGTCTTGATGGAAGGTTAAGTGAATGGTCAGAAACGCTGTGCATTACGAGCGCAGACTTGTCAAAGGTTAGATGAAGCACATATGGAAGGTTGCTCCCGCCCACCGTGTTGAAAGGTCCGGGGTGAATGTCAGGCAACACAATCGCGGCCTGCCGGCCAAAGCGGATAATTTTTGTGGAGACGGTATCATCATGAGCCTTTGCTTCGGTAATCTCTTCCATCTTGTCTGCTCTGTGCTCGGTCCATGCAGCAATGAAAGCCTGTAGAACACCAAATGTACTTTTTATCGCCGGCCTCCCTGCCCTGTCTGCGATGACGGCCCACATAATCCCAAGTGCAAGAAAGGCAACGCCGAAAGCAGTCCCAGGAGAGCTCAGGTTGTCCAGGGAGTGGTACGACAATGGTACAAATGCAAGAACAAAGAGCACAGGCTGTATGAATGAAACAGGTATCGCTCTGCCGAATCCGGCCCCAAATACAGAGGTGAATATGCCGATTCTGAGCCCGGTGGCAAGAAGCATACCTGCGATGATATAGTCAAACCCGGGAGGCTTGGCAAAGACGATATCGGCTGCGATTCCCAAGAGAACCGTCAGAAGCCAAAGCCCATTGGCAAATGCGGAGACATGAGCCACCTTTGCCAGCTTGTTCACAGGTGTTCCGTGCAGTGCCACATAGTCAAGAAAGTGCGACCCTACCAATACGGAAATGCCTAATGGCAGATAAATCAGTAGGCTTTGAACTCCGTCCGGGAAGTAATACAGATGAGCGACAACGATGATACCAATGGCACATCCAAGCCAGATTCCATATGACATCTTGGCGGACGACGGCCCGATGGTGGTAAAAGACCAACGTCTATGAATATTAGTTACATCGTCGTCGTGACGACCGGGGGCAAGCATTGCCGCTCAACCGACAGGGAATAGAATTCTGATTAGAAGTGAAGCACCTATAACTCCGCCAGTTATCCCCATCACGATCTCAGGTTTGATCTTTATCCCCTTCGTCTCATCCTCAAAGAACCTGAGAAGACCGGCACTTGAAGCCGGCAGTGGAGCATTCTTTTTCTTACTGCTCATCGCAGGTGCTGTTAGTCTTTAAGCGCTTAAATACATTCCGCTGGTGATTAGCCCATCAGGTTGTTTGCCTTTTCCAGAATCCGAAGATAGCTCTCCAAGAGCTCTGCCTTTTGCTTTAGGATGGCAAGGTCGTTCTCGGTTTTTATCTCTACTGCAAGAGATTCAATCTTTTCCTTCATGATTGAGGAAACAGAAGAGGTGAGAGCCGTGGCGGTCTGGGATTGTGCCTTCTCTGGTTCCGCCTGCTCTGCAGGGGCAACACTCGCCTTTGTTTCGTTGCCACAGTTGATGCATGTTGTATTGTTGGCAAAACGCACTTGTACGCCTCCACATTTAGGGCACGCCTCACTTGTCAGAGTACCGCCCTTTACAAGGAGCGATGCTGCCGACTTGATCCTTCCCGCGCTATCCTGTGAGGACATCGTATAGATATACTGTAGGTGGCCGGCCAATTTCTTCTTTGTGCTCACGCAGTAGGACTTTCACTGACATCCTCTCAGCCCCAAAAGGTTCTAGGTTTCCAATGCCATCGATCGTACATGCTCCCACCGGAGCATTAGAGGCATAGCCAAATGCCCGCTACTGCAAATGCAACTGCCGCTGCTCCCCTCCTGCTTGTTATGCTCAAGACATGCACGAGAAGAGGAATCATTTGCGGCTATCTTTCTGCCAACATGGCATACGTGGTAGTGTACCCAAAATGCCCAATGTTGTTGCTGCAGCTGCCTGGCTATCCCCACTGCAGAAGCACACGAGCTTGCGCTCGGATTTTTTCATTGTCAATTCTTCCGTTGGCGATTCAAAAGTCGATGGTGTATCGACTGTGAGGATTACCGGTTCTCTAAAGCCAACTATAGGACACCAGAGTAGAAAGATGTCCAATATGCCCCCATCGACTGAAGACTAGACGGAACCTGAGATAATAAGGCTTAATAATAGGATTTGTGAAACCTGTGTTACTCGATGGCGGTTATCTGCAAAAAATGCGGTCTCCCTGATGACCTTTGTGCCTGCGGGGAACTAGACAAAGAAGAAGCCCGAATCGTCGTCCGCCTTGAAACAAGAAGATTTTCCAAGACAACAACCCTTATCGAAGGCATCAACCCAAAACAAAGCGACATGCAAAAGATCGTCAAAGAGCTAAAAAGTACTTTTGCCTGTGGCGGGACTGCAAAGGATGGCTTTATAATGCTACAGGGGGACCATCGCGACGATGTCAAAGGCTACCTTGTCAAGATGGGATTCAACGAGGAAGCGATCGAAGTCCAGTAAGGGTTCTGCAGAACAGTTTTCCTTGGATTAATATTTTCACACGAAGGCATTTAAGCCGGCCGGACTAGAATTTGCGTGGTGCACAAAAATTTCAGGAGACAGCGTAGGCTGGAGAGCCGCCTTGATGAAACGGTGAGAATCGCGTCTATTGTGCAAAAGGGCATAGCCACAGGCAGATCCAGTTATGTCGAAATGCGATCTCTTGACAGACTTATTAGCCACAACATCAAGGCAAAGGTGAGCGAAATAAAAAAATCGATCAGGCTGAGCACCGAGCTTGACGACCTCTTGACAAAGACTCTCTTTCACACCGTGTCGGACGGATATACAAGAGTGCTGACGCCAAATGGCATTGTACGGGAGAAAGAGCTTGAACAATTGCTTTCGATCGATTCAGACATTGTCGTCTGCCTTGGCATGATAGTCGACACAGAGAAGGAACAAAAGATGCGTGAGCTAATTGACACGCTTAAGGAACTAATACAGGAGAGAAAAAAGTTAGTAGAAGGCGCCCTCAAAGCCTGAGGTGCGTCTTGAGCCCCTTGTAGCGGTTCCGGATAGTCACCTCGGTGACACCGGCAGCTTCGGCGACATCCTTCTGTGTTTTATTCTCGCCATTCATGACGCATGCTACATACAATGCAGCTGCTGCCAATCCCATAGGGTCCTTGCCTGCAGAGATCTTGCCCTCTTCAGCCTTCTTCAAGATGTCAAGAGCCTTTCGCTTTGTTCTTTCTGACAGACCAGCCTTGCTCGCTATCCTTGCCACACATTTCACAGGATCGACGACAGGCATCTTCAAGTCGAGCTCCCGGATGAGTAGTCTGTAGCACCTTGCGACATCCTTTTTCTTGATGTTGCTTGCGTTTGCGATGTCCTTAAGTGTCCTTGGAGTTTCAGTGTCACGACATGCTGCGTACAACGCGGCCGCGACAAGCGCAGATATAGATCGTCCGCGCACCAGGCCCTTCTCAAGCGCCTTTCTGTAAACATAGGCTGCCTTTTCAATTACCGCGTCCCCTACCGCCAGCTTGTCCTTGAGCCTATCAAGCTCGGAGAAAGCCTGTCGGAAGTTGCGGTCGACCGGCTCATGCACCTGGCTTCTGCTGTCCCAAGTGCGCAGCCTTTCAATGGTGCTTTTCATTGAAGCAGAGAGTGGTTTACCTGAAGCATCCTTGTCGACTGGGCCGATGATTGTTGCAAGCCCCATGTCATGCATCGCAAGGGATGTAGGAATTCCTGCCCTGCTTCTATCCTCGTGCTCTTCCTTTGAGAACGCGCGCCATTCCGGTCCGAGCTCTTCTATCCTTTCGCTAACCACAAATCCACAGTTACCGCAAAACATTTCGCCGCTAGAGTTGTCTGTCACCATAGAGCCCTTGCCGCAACGGGGACAACGGTCTCCAAACATGGAAATATCTTTGACCACTTTTTTCACCAAAATTTTCTCGCTGTCTTTGACAGCCTATATTTATGTTTTATTCTAGTATATAAAGTTTTACCTAAAAGACGGAAGGCCCTCTCAGCTCAAAGGTACGATATTGTTCAGCTCGATTCTTACTAAGAAAAATTACCTAGGCTTGTGGCGCCTCCGCCTTTCAGCCTTGGCGTATTTTTTGCTCCCCGACCTCTGGGCGCTGTAAGCATGAGTCTTTCTAATGTCGCGTTTCCGTGGCATATATGCTAGCAGGCTACTATAATGCGTATTATATATCATCCTACCACCTTGGCTCCTCCTTTAACTTGGACATCCTTCTTTCTATCTCGCCAACTATCTGACGCTGTTTGGAATAGCCAGCGCTCTTATAGAGGTCAAGGTTCTTTTTCAGTGTCTTTAGCAACCACTTGCGGTCCTTGAACTCATAAAAGACATGCTCCCACTCCTGAGAAAAAGCCGTTATTACTTTTACGGCCTTGCCAATGACATTATGCTTTGACACAATGTATGTGAAGCCAGAAAGCGGATCTTCGACGGTCACCGAGCCATCGATTATGCTGACCTTGGTTACCTTGACGTGTTCTACAGACAGATCCTTAACATCAGTCAGCTGCAGCACTTGGATAAAGTCACCGGTCTTGAGCATGTCGACGACCGCATAGACAATGATATCGCCGGGGAACATCAGGTTAGGTATGTATCTGTCTGAAATCCCTACGTGCCCCGAATCTGCTATCAAGAGTCCATATTCGTCCTGCAGGTATTTCTTGCACGTCCAGTAAACGTGCGACCTGTCAGATGCTGCTACCCTCTTTAGCACCTCCGCGAGAGTGGCACCGACATTCTTGGTATCGAGTGATACTATTTCATCTGCAAGCTCCGCAATCCTGTCTTTCTTCGTCAGGATTGGTGGAGGAGTTGTCGGATGCGAATTGTCTGACGGGGATGTCGACGACAATTGGAAATCTACTAGAAGATTCTTTCTAATAACATTATCCAAATTAGAAAAATGACCGAGGGAGAATAGGAGAACACAAACAATAAATTAACAAAGAATCCCGTTATTCCTGTAATGCAGAACAACAGCAACAGGATCCCGAGATGGCTTGTCGAGAATGATCCGACATGGGAGAAGTCAATAGATTCCCACCTTGGAATGCTAAAATGGACTAAGAAGGGGACAGGCATTCAGGCGACATGCCACCCAACGAGCATGTTCTGCGACATTGTGGGGCAGTCCGAACAGGCAGGTCTGTCAGATGTCCTTTCCTTAACGAGCAAATACAGGCACCAGGCATCGCAGGCTTCAGGCGCCAGCGATATCACAAGATACTTATCGAGCAGGTACCTGAACCCAGATGTAAACGGGCCGCGCTTTGACCTGAGAAAGGTCCACAGATCCTGAAATTTTTTCTGTTGTTTCTCCTTTTTCGAGAGTTGTGCAGATCAAGACACAACGATGGCGAAGAGCTCATCCATGCCGTAGGTCAAATGACGTAAGAGCCTATTATCATTAAAGTCCGACGGCACCTAAGCGGTTGCTGATCGGTTCTGCTCTCTCTTCGTGCCGGAACCAATCATTTTATATATAAAACCTAGCAACCGTTCTTGTCCACATATTGTCGTTGCAGGACGCTATCCAGAAACTGGCCGCAGATGCAGTAAAGCGTGTTGGAAATGCGAAAGTCATTGGACTTGGTAGCGGCAGCACAGCGGCACACATAGTTCGAGAGATGTCAAAACTGCCGAACAAGGGATCGATAGAATTTGTCCCTACGTCGCTTCAAATAAAGATAGAAGCTGAAAAGAGTGGGCTTAAAATCGCAGACGAGAACAGGATTCCAGACATTGATATCGTGTTTGACGGCGCAGACCAGATAGACAGCAACGGCAACATGATAAAGGGCGGAGGAGGAGCACTGTTGCGTGAAAAGATTCTGATTTCGTCTGCAAAGCAGGTAGTCATTGTTGCAGATGCGACCAAGTTCGTGCAGTCACTTGTGAGGTCAGTCCCTATAGAGGTGCATCCGATGGCACGATCAGCTGTGATAAGAAAGCTGTCAGAGGCAGGCGGCAGGCCATTGCTTCGCGTCCTTGACAAGGGATACCCGTTTGTCACGGAAAACGGCAATATCATACTGGACACGACATTTCCTTCTATCCCAGATCCAAGGAAGAGCGAGATCGAATTAAAGAGCATAGCAGGAGTACTTGAAGTGGGACTGTTTACGCGTCGAGCCGACGTATACTACAAGGCAAAAGATGACGGCACGTTTGAGACGGTTTAGGCCTTTTAGATCGTCATGAATCTAAATTTCCTCACTAGTACAGAGCAGTACAAATTTTCATAAGCATTATAGTCAACCCTTAATTATCGAGTTACTCCGGAGAATGCGTTGAACCAAGAAATTGTCAAGGCACTGGCGGGCCTTATCACCGCAGCATTTGGTCTTGTCGCAGCCCTTGCTTGGAATACTGCCATTCAGGAAATATTCAGAGTAGCTTTTGGAGAGCAGAGTGGCGTATTGCCGATGATCATCTACGCGGTAGTTGTCACCATCGTAGCAGTAATTGCCACGATAGCCATCGGAAGGATTGCGGCCAAAGCAGGAGTGAAGGATGAAAAGTCTCCGGAATTGCAAGAATCGGAGGCGTTAAGGTCAGAGCTTAGGTCCTTGAGGGAAGAGATCAGAAGGATGAGGGGGACAGAGGCCGCATAGGTTCTGGGCAGCAGAAGCCCAGCAGAGGTCTTTGCTGTTCCCGTTGCGTCCATCAGACCCCTCAGCCATAGCTACACAACCTGTATTAGTGGGCGCTGCAGAGACAAGGTAATGGCTGAGAGCCCTCCTCCTACTGTAGACAGAAAGAACATTATTCAAGAATTCGTAGACTTCTTAAAGACGTTTGGAGTTATTGGACTTGCGATCGCATTCATTATTGGAGCCGCATCGTCTTCACTGGTCACATCCTTGGTAGACGACATTGTCAACCCGTTGGTAGGACTGTTTCTGCCATCAGGGAACCTCGAACAACTGTATGTGAACGCAACGGGAGTTTCAGACAACCCGTCGCAGTTTAGGTACGGACACTTGATTTCAGAAATAATCGACTTCCTGATAATCGCGTTTATCGTATTCCTTGCCTACAAGTGGCTATCAAGATACAAGCTGGTGGAAGACAAGACAAAACCTAAGTGATGGCAACGGGGCGCGGAACGAATTCACCGTGCCCGAGCGCCTCGCTGACCACCCGACCGTTCTCCATCACAATCTTTCCCCTGACGATCGTCACCACGGGCCAGCCTCGCAGCCTGTAGCCATCATAGATTGAATAGTCAGAATACGACTGCAACAGATCGGGAGTCACCTCTTGCTCGAGATCGAGGTCCACTATTGTCAAGTCTGCGTCAGAGCCGGGCTGTATGGTGCCCTTCTTAGGATACATTCCAAATATTCGGGCAGTGTTATAGCTAGTGACCTCTGCGACTCTCTCGATGCTTATCCTGTCCTGATTCACACCGTGGCTAAGGAGTACCGGCAGCATGGTGGCAATTCCGGGGAAACCAGCTAGTGCAGTCCAGATGTCCCCATTGCCCATCTTCATGTCGAGTCTGTTTGCCACATGATCAGTTCCCATCGTGTCAACTATGCCGTTTCTGAGGGCAGACCACATACTCTGAAGATCACTTTTCGATCGGAGAGGCGGGACTACCTTCCCCTTGATATTATCAAAATCGACTGTATGTGTCAGATACTGTGGGCATGTTTCGATGTAGTAGTTTGATCTGCCTTTTTCCCGCTCAGACAGTATCGCATCAAGCGCTGCAGTTGACCCCACATGCACAAAGTACAGGTTAGCCCCAAATTTCCTTGCAAGCTCTGATACCTTGGCGACGCTTGTTGCCTCTGAAGACGATGGACGACAGTCCGACCATGCTTTGAGTCCACTCATCTGTTTTTCCTTTCCGACGCGCATGTGCTCAGAGCACATTTCAGGATTCTCCGCATGCACCAGCACGGTAGAGTGAGCCATTGCACCCTCCCTCACTATCGAAGACAGCAGCTCGTCCGTCATGTTCACCTCGCCGTCCCTGACTTCATGAGCACCAGGGTCCTGATCCATGTAGATGTGGTTGAGGTCTGCACCAAGGTTCATGTAGATTTTGAGCGAGTTTATGCCAAGCTCTTTCAGGTAACGCACATCCTCGACCTGCTCCGGTCTTAGTATCGACGCATGAATTGAATAGTCGATATAGTGGTTGCCTTTGCTTGCCTGCAACTGCCTTGTAACAGTCCGATAACTGTCGTAGAGCCGGAGCATTCTCATCATTGTCGTCACGCCCCCGATTGCAGCCGACCGTGATTCCGTTCTTGCAGCCTCCTCTATTGGAGTGTACACTCCATAATGGACGTGTGGGTCGATTGCGCCTGGCAGCACATATCTGCCCCGCGCATCTATCTTTATTGATGCAGAGATATTACCGGCTGAATTTGAGAGTGCCTTTATCAGGCCATCCTCAATCATGATATTTGTCTCAACAACACCCACCTTTGGAATGACTGCAGAAGCATTTGTAATCAACAAATCGCAGGAATTTTGCATTTAACCTTTCGTAAATTATGTCCTTCTTGTAATATGTTTATGCCTTCCAGATTTAACATGAAACTTGATTCTTGCGGACATGCACTGCGACACGCTGTGGTACCGCCGCCAACACCCCATCTTATCCTACTTGCTTTTCAGACCCCGTTTCCCCGGCAATCCCTATGCAGTACAAAGCCTCACTCCCCTAAGTAGCTCAGGCTTGTTGAGTGGTTTCTTCAAGATATGTTCATGTTTGATATCAGGCAATGTGCTCACAATTTCCTCAATCACATCGTATGCTGTTATGAGCAAAACGCGCGTCTGTTTGTTTAGGGTTTTTATGATATTATAGAGCTGAAGACCATTTGGCTGCGGCATCCTAATATCTGTGATAATCAAGTCGTAAGAGCTTGTACCCCTTTTGAAGAGCCTTTGCAGTGCATCCTGTGACGACGTATATGTTTCTACTTCAAATGCGGCTTCACTTTCCAGCATACATTTGTAGGTCAGCAGCGTGTCTGGCTCGTCGTCAATTATCATTATCCTGTGACGCTTATCCCGGCTGTTAGGATCAGCATTATCTTCTCCGCAAGGTTTGCCGCAGGCACGTTGACTCGGAATAGAGTCCCAATCTTGAATAATATTTCTTGGATGGACGGAAAAGATCGGATAATTGTATTTCAGTCCAGTCGAATATTCTCCAATTGCATGAAAGTCATAAAACCTGCCAAATGGAAATTTTGACGATCGTAATATTTCGTAAAGGTCACCTCCGATAACAAACCCCTGTGGCTCTGCCCTTGAATTCATCTTCGCGCACATATTCATTGTATGTCCAAGCAAGTCGTACTCTTTTGATGTTCTTGTTCTGGCAACTTCGACCTTTCCGTAATCTGCACTTATTCGGTAGTCAATCCCAGGTAGCTGTTCCAGGTATGCAATTAGATTCATGGATTCATGTGCGCCAAGTATTTCCATGCAGCATTTCATGGCCATGTCGAATGCATGAGGATATGCAGTATCCACAGTATTTGGAAAATAGAGGGTGAGGCTATCCCCTGCACTCTTTACTATCTTGCCTTCATGATCACGTGCAATTCTAGCGACAGTATTAAGAAAGATTCCATAATACTTTCGGATTCCCAGAGAGTTATCGATGTTGGATATTATTCTTGTCGAATCAACAATGTCAATAAAGCAAACGAAATAGCTTTGTGAGTAACCCAAGAAATTGATTTCGTCCTTTTCGATCAAAGAATCTGCGTCCGATTCTCGAGATGAAAGTTTTCTCGGAAGATCACTGTCTACTTCCGGTCGCATCCTGTCAACTGTTTGATCTGATTGATATAAAGGTCGTGGGGCATTGTTACTTACGAATAGCTTCTTTTAGTCAGCCAACTTGATTTTACTTACGTTTTTGAGTGTTGTGATATCCATATTCAATATACATGCACATAAAGTGATTGTTTTTTAGCTGTCGTCTCGTTCCGGTTCCCTTATGCGAGAAATATGAGTAAATTTGCTGATCATTCGGTGACAATCTCGGCCACTCATCCCGCACTTGCTGCTCCACCGTGTACTTGCTGCATTGTTGTACGACTGACTGAACTCTTCAAGAGGCTTGACGGATGGTTCTCTGGCTGACCCTCCGACACCATCATCCATTTCCACCAGAAGGTGCTCATCAAACGGCTCGGCAGCCAGACCAAGCGTAGTAGTTGCTACATGCAGGACTATGATACCGCCAGCAGCTGCGGTATGAAGTAAGATGAATCATGACACATCCCAAGGGGGTTCAGCTATACTACTATCCTGAATCAGGCGTCAGGGTGTATGATACATGCAAGCATTCGTCTTGCCATGCACCATGCAAGCAGAGACCACTCCGCAGTCGGGTCAAGGCGGGTGTAAGAAAGGTGTGTGTTAGGCCAGAGGATACGTACTCTCAGGCATCTGTGTACTTAGTGGGTGTGTGCTCCCTCTTGTCATGAAAGTAGATTTCTTGCTCCGGGAGACTATGTCGCTGCCAAGAGCTACTTGCATGATGAGAGCGACATCTCTCTGAATGCGTCTCGCTAAACAGCGCGTTGTTGTCAGGATGAAATTGTGAGGAGGGGGAGACGACTAGAGATGTAAGGGGAGGGGCACAAGTCATACAGGAGAGCATTCGCTATTATTGTGTCATATTTTATATTGGGATTACATCACGTGAAACCTGCGATAGGGCTGGTAGTTCAGGGGTAGTA
Organism: Nitrosopumilales archaeon; assembly: GCA_044507735.1. Classification (GTDB taxonomy): domain Archaea; phylum Thermoproteota; class Nitrososphaeria; order Nitrososphaerales; family Nitrososphaeraceae; genus Nitrososphaera. The sequence continues at coordinate 61,463 of JBIQJB010000002.1, read as the reverse complement.
ATGCTCGCTTCGCAAGCGAGAGGTCGCGGGTTCAAATCCCGCCCAGTCCATTCTACTCGCGGACTCAACCACCAAAGCAATTTTCCCAGAGAGATCCTCATAGCAAATGCCTCTAAAGCTGTCAACAGTCGTAGCAAAGATACCGTCAATACCAAACCAAAAGAACGCTGTTCTTCTGAAGGAATTTCTCAAGTATTTGGAAGAGGTTGGCGCGTCTGAAAGACATCGCGGAAACGAGTTGCTGACAATGGTGTACTTCTCAATTCACTTAGGTCAGAACAAGACGCTAACCCGTGTTAGAAAGAAAGAGGCAATATAGGAGTTCATTGACTCAAAGAAAAAGCCAAAGGATATTCACCCTGATGAGAAAGGGAAGACTACTTGGAATGACTACCTTGGAGCCATAAAGCACTTTTTCCGATGGCTGCATAACCAGCGAGGAAAGGACGAGCTGATTTCCACCACCGAGTAGGAAACACCAAACTTCGTGTCGATAAAGAAAAAACCCATATTCAGAAAATGAAATCTGGAAGCTAGACGAGCTGCTAACCATAATGAAATACGACTGATTCAAGCGCAACAAAGATACTCTCACTCTGCTCTGGGATTTCAATGAATACAACTGTGAGGTCGCGTTGCTGAAGATCAAGAATGCGAAGCTTCGAGTAAAGTATGATGAGGGTAAGTCCCGTAGGAGACCAAAACCACTCAGGACCAATCCTCTTGACAGTGAGTTTTACATATGAAAGGGATCTAATCAATGAGCAGCCTGACAGAGCCAACCCAGAAGCTCGACTAATAGCAAACCTGTACGATGGTCAGCCAGTTCGATCTGATGCCACATGGAGAATGATGAAGGCACGGAGAAAGCGAATTATTTCACTCGAAGAGAGTTATCAGATCCCGCAGTACAGGAAAAGCTCGAATACCTACTTAGGACAAAGAAATGGAACCCATGCTGCTTGAAACATAGTTCGATGACAAGTGATTCAGACTATTTTTGCCAAGCTACGCTTTGAACAAAGAAGTAAGGTGGTCGAAGATGAGCAAGCAGCCTGCCAGTCTGTACGTTCGATGGTCTTGCGCAGTAAGGGGATCATGAGTGTGTCCTACTTGCGGTACTTGGTGCGACGACTCTGGAGCTTATTCCTCCAATCAATTTTCATTAGATTAAGCTCCTCATACATCAATTCTAACTGTCAATCCGAGGAATCGACTTGCTATGTTGTGTCGATGTCAACGCCTAATTTGTGCAATTGATCACATACAAAGTCTCTTGAGCTCGGTACTTGCACCATAGCCCGCCAATATTTCTGGCAGGATGTTTGATCATTGAATGTACAGTGTATGGCACTATGACAGGTCTCGTAGTTGCGACAAGTTCATCACAAGAAAAATCATCGATGAGATATGCCTGAATCTTTCCATTTTGACAAAGATTATAAGATTCTACCAGAATTCCGTAGATTTCGTTGTTCACAACATACAGCAAGAATGGTGTTGAGCATGTCATCAGAAAATAGCAAAAACAATTCTGAAAAGAAAAAGCGGAATGTAAAGACGATTGGAATAATAGCTGGAGTCGTTGTTGCAGGCGGGATTGCAGCAATATTTTTGGCATTCTTGGCCGCAGCACCGCTTTCAGTAGCAAAAGACAGCACATCTACTACCACTCCACAACAGCCATCAGAGCTGGCCTTCTCCTCCTTACCCATATGGGACGAAAAGGCAACAACTACCAGCGCTAACCCGATAAACGGCACTCATACAAGAATTGATTTCATCGGGCATGGAATAATGAGATACCCCGATACAGGAGAGACTATTAACATGACTAACACTGGCTACGCAATCGTCACTGGAAAGGAAAATATCTTTGCTTATGGAAGAGAATATGTAACATCGCCGGAGGACGGAGACAAGACAGCAATCACGTATTACGAAATTCTACAATACAACACGACTAGCTTTCACGGAAAAGGGCTCACAATAGCGGTATTTGACGGCAACGCAACTGGTTTGCTTGCACCATTCAACAACATGATGGCGATAGGATATCACGAAGATGATCCCAACGACAAGGAAGGTGCCACGATAAAGTTATGGGAGTGGCAAGGCGGCATTAACAGCCGAAGCAACAATCTTCAGTGAATAATAATTCTCTATGTCAGCGGGGCAACTTTCACATCCAAGTAACAACATGTCATAGGATCATCCTCAAATCCATTTTTTGTAGCCACCTTGTTTGAATTGAGTTCAAGACTGGTCGGTGCCTCCTTTTGGTCGGCAAATTCCCTGAGATTGCTTCTTGTAACAAGCCTCGGATCATGCGACAGCGGGAAGCGCCTTTACTATCTACCACTATCACAATGTTGACAAAGGCCTCTACAACCATCATTAAATTCAACAACTCTTCTCGAGTTTCACCGCTGCTTCCCTTCTTCATTGGGCAGACAGACGCACCTTTGCATTGGCCTTGAGTTGCAAGGGACGCAAAAGTGGAGAAGAGGGGCCGACGCAACCACATGCGTTGAACGAGGTCCGGGAGCATTTCAGTATGAAGTCGCAATCGCAAGGGGACCTGAAAAAAGAAGGGAGAGGATCCGACCAGCTATTGGTTGGTCGAATTTGTTGCAGCCCCGGCTGTGTTCTGTTGTTCAGGCAAGACCACGAGCTGACCTGTCATCTGAGGCAGATCGTACTTTGAGTAGTACTGAAAAATTCCCTCATTGTCTGCCGTGAATGTTATTACTTGGTTTTCTCCTCCGGCCAATTCGGCGTCGATGTTGTATGGCGCGCCGATGGTGAATGAATGTCTCTGTTCCTGTGCGTCGTCAATATCTTCTTCGCCGAGGTTGAAGAAGTGTACGGTCACACTGTCACCTCTATTCACAACCATAGTCTGAAGGGAAAAGATATTGATGTCGTCAGCATTATCCAGGTCGTCATCCACTTCGTCATCCGATATGTAGAATGTCTTGTTAGTGGAGGATGCCATTGCAATCGTTGCAGTCGTTGTGTTTGTACCTGTAGTTGTTGCGTTTCCAGAAATTGACGGCATTGCTGACGAACTTCCGTCAGTGACATGACCGCCGTCAGGGATGCCAGAAGTGGTTGCGGCGGCAAATAAGGGTCCGCTTGGTATCCGGGCCAATGTGGCTGACAACGCTCCAGTTCCGGCTACAAAGGCAGTGGTGACCAGCACAATGGCAACGCCGATAAAAGCAAATATTCTTGTTTTTTTCAACTGAATCGCCAATCGTGTTCTGAACACAAGGTAATTACGCGTATTACCTTCTTGTTACCGTTTCATGTATCATAATATGCTACGTGGGTCCTCGGGAGTCTAGAATTATCCAGCTTAAAAAATAGATGACTTTCGCAGACAAGAATCCAAGAGAAGCCACTATTATCTCCATCTTAAAGCGGCATTCGGAAACAAGTCAGTGTATCGTGCTGGAAGCCACGCTTGCCCACTCAAACGGATGGTGGCCACCATGGTCCTCCCTCACAGCCCAAAAGTCATACGAGCCGGATTTTCTGTCGCCGGCAGCGTTTAGTTCGGTGCTCCCAGTCACGCCAACGTACGAGTTGGCGGTATGCACAAAGATATCCCTGAGCGAACCCGAATCATCCGCTTCGAGTGCAAGAGCCGCTAGCCACATAGCGTCATATGTCGCCTCGGCATAAGATCTGGGCTCTCTACCTAATTCCTCACTGATCCTTTCTTCCAATTCCCTGAAGTCTCTTGTCTCCTCAACCCCGTATATCGGATTCAGGAAGCTGGTTCTTATCGCAAATTCTGCCGCCTCGGCGTTTCTCACAACACCTCCGACCTGCGCAGAACCGTCGCTTCCATACCACCTCACGGCCCCTAGCTCAGGGTGCCTGTCCGCCTGAATCAAGATCGGCACTATTTCGTCGAACGCTACAATATACACCCCGACCCTCTCGTGACCGTATTGCGCCGTGGCTTGACCGACCTTCTCTGAAAGTGACCTCAGGTGCTGCTCCCAGACAATAAAGTTGATCCTATGGAGGCTGGACGAAAAGTCACCCACCAGAGGTTCATATCCCACGCCGTCAATCACCGTACCCCCTAGTCGCTTGAAGTTCTCCGTCAGCAGCATGTTCAGGTTGTTTCCAAATACATCTGTTCTCCACATCGGAACGACCACGCGCACTCCGTCGTCCCACATCTGCCTTGCAAGCACCCTTGCCTGTTGCGTATCGTCAGGCACAAGTCTTATCACATTATCGTTTGGTATTGCCAAGTCGGGTGCAGTGCTCCCTATGCTCACGACCAGTACATCGTTGTCGTTCGCATATTGTCTTACCGCAGCGACTTCGGCACTTGTAACAGGGCCTATCACTATCCTTATCCCGTCAGACGTCAGTGCCTGCAGCTTTTCAAGCGCGACTGCAGGGTCTGTCCTCGTATCCTCTATCACAAGTGCAATCCTCCTGTCTGAACCAGACGAGGCAAGGTCCTTGTTCACGTCTTCAACAGCTATCTTGAGTGCTACCTCTGCCTCCTCTCCAAAGGATGACAGAGCTCCGGTAAGCGGAAGGAGCGCGCCTACGGTAATGGTATTGCTGAGCTGTGCATCGGCCGGTGTTATGTACTGGGCTGAGCTTGTCGTCATCGAGCTTGCAAAACCGTAGCTAATGATTCCACCCACCAGCACAACTGCCACTGTCGCCTGAATGTACCGCACTGGCCCCGGGTTCCTCCGGGGGAAGGGTGCTGCCTGTACCTTTTCGTGGGCGTGTCCCTTGTATACATTCAAGAACTTGTTGAACCACAAGAGCCCGCCGGCGAGAATGATGTATTCTGCACCAAACAGAAGGGACGCCACCCACACCTGATCATAAAGTCCAGAAATTATGATGAACGCAAACCAACTGTCAGTCACCACGATGCAAAATAAAGAAAGCGACTTGAATGTCCAGGGGATCGACCACGGATTTTCCTTCCACAGACCTACTAGAATGGACAGAGCAGGGACAACAAGGACTGCATTCATGATTGGATATGCGATCATGACTGAAAACATGGCGATCCCGTCCTGTGTCGAAAAGTCCCACAGCTCCGCCGTGAGGATTATCAGATACGCAACGAACGCAACGTTTCCTGCAATACTTGCTGCCAGGATACGCCGGCCAAACTTGCTCTTGAATTCCCTATAAGTTGCAAATAGATTGTGCGCAAAGAACGGGTAACCTGCGAGCCACAGCACATCGGAGAGCGAGGGAATCGGAGCGGCCATGTGGAATACGAGCTCGTAGCTCGCCCAGATGACGTCGGCGGAGAACCAGAGCACCAGACCCGCCGCAAGGCTCAGGTACATCTTGGCATGCGGCCTGTTATGCCTGAGCTGACGAAGTGCCAGGATTATTGCAAGCCCCATCGTAATTGTCACGGTGGCCGTGCCAATTATCTCGGCGTAGACTCCCTTGGTGTGAGAGTCTGCGAAGACTATTAACGAGTTCGTGGCAAGGACTGATACTATTAGCCAGAGCAACAGCGTGCCCGTTGTGAGTTGCGTGTATGGCACGCTTGGCGTAAGACAAAAGTTCTATAAGAAATTTGCACTTTAGCAGGCGCCTCTAGGCATCTCAAATCTAGAGTTCGAACCAACAGTTCTGCCTAATTGCTCAGTGGCAACAAAAAGGTGTTCTCTTACACTACATACAACAACGCAATTTTGGAGGGTATGCTTGTAGTCTTGTGATGAGCATATCTGCACATGTCGTATGATGCTCTGTTCCATGACTCACAAAAATCGTTATTCTTAAAAGTTTTCAACACAAACGCATCCCAAATGTGCGATTTGCGGCTGCTTGGTGCACATTTTCGGGCATCATGTGCTTGTTTCAGATTTATGCAACAGAGCAGCTCTTGCCATCACCTCCTTGAAAATATGTCACAACATGGCAAATGACAAAGTCAGAGAGAATAATGCGCGTAACCGGTTATAGGCGATGAGGAGACTACAGGGGTATGAAATCCGCTCAGATGAGGAGATACGGCGGTAGCGACGTGATTGTAATAAATCAGAATACTTCTCTGCCCGATCCATCTAGTGAAAAGGTCCTCGTAACTGTAAAGGCTGCTGGCGTAAATCCAGTAGACTGGAAGATAAGAGAGGGGTACATGAGACATACAATGCAGCTTGACTTCCCTTTGACTATCGGAATGGACTTTTCTGGCACGGTAGAAAAAGCTGGAACCGAGGTCCGTGGCATTAATCAAGGTGACGATGTGTACGGACAGGCATCCGTCTTGCGTGGTGGGACCGGAGCCTTCGCAGAAATGGCCTTGGCAAATGCAGATAGCATTGCACACAAGCCAAAAAGCCTGAGCCACCAAGAAGCGGCCGGCATTCCGCTCGTAGGCGTCAGTGCATGGCAGGCACTTGTGGAGAACATGGCTCTAGAAAACGGTCAAAAAATTCTGATTCACGGAGGGGCGGGCGGGATTGGCTCTATATCTATCCAGCTGGCCAAACATCTTGGTGCCCATGTCGCGACAACAATCAGCACAAACGACATGCAATTTGCAAAGGAGCTAGGGGCCGACGAGATAATAGACTACAAGAACCAAGCCTTTGAGAATGTGACGCATGATTGCGATGCGGTATTTGACACGGTAGGAGGTGATACCTATAGAAGGTCGTTCAAGGTACTAAGGAGAGGCGGCATTATTGTCTCGATGCTAGAGCAGCCCGACCAGCAGCTGATGGAACAATTTGGAGCAAAAGCAGCGTTCCAGTTCACGCAAGTAAACAGAGACCGCCTGACCAAACTAGCTGAATGGGTAGACAAGAACAACGTGCGCGTAAACGTGGAAAAGACGTTTCCCCTGGACAAAGCAGCCGAAGCGCTGGACTATCAAAGAAATGTGCGTCCAAGAGGAAAGATAGTCCTTGCACCGTAAAAGAATATTGCTTCTGACTATTCAAATCCATGAGAGGCGATGCTTGTCAGCTAAGTGATACACTTTTCGAGCAATGCTCAGTGTAACAAAAAGTAGACAGTTATCTTTTGTGTTACTTGCCCTGGAAGTTGGAGTGTACGAGTAACATATTGGGAATCCGATGCTGTGTAAGAGTATCCACAATAGTGTATCAATTTGTCGATGTACCATCCCATATCATTTCCAGCTCTGTGACTTTTCCATGGGCGATTTGCCTCCGCCATTTCTGCCAATTGCAATATCAGCTATTATTTCGAGAGGAGATACAGTCTATGCCACATTTGCCACAAGCTCGATAGTTGATCTGGCAACTGCATCTCAGTCCCACATCTACCTGTAAGAATTAGGTAGCAAGAATATAGGATGCCGAAGAACATCGCCGTAGCCAGGTTGGCGAGAACTGCTTTTACCCCATTGACCCAACATCTGTTTCCCTTGTCTCTTGAATACATAAACCCAGTATCTCCACATTCACATTACGTCATTTCCGTTCATACGACGATTGTATTTTTGCCGTCATCCACTTCATGGCAGTTACCACCCTACCCACTACAGAGCATCCTTGGAATCGTCGGTTTTTCACCTTGTATTTGTTCCTTCAATCACCTCTTACTAGTTGCATTTGGAATTGCAATTATTGTGATTTACTTCATGATGAAAAACCCTGCAAACTCGAATGAATATGTAGTTGCATGAAATCATGTCATCGCGCAGTTGTGGATATTCTATTATAGAATAGATTGCAAGCATACTCGTTCATGAAGAACGCTGTAAGCGAAATAATGTCGTCAGAATTGGTAACAATAGACATCAAAGAAAATGCCCAAGAAGCTGCCAAAAAAATGAGAGAAATGCATATCAGCTCACTTCTGATTGCAGACAAGGACAAGGGAGAGAGTCCAGTAGGGATAGTCACAGAAAGAGATCTTGTTAATCGCGTATGCGCCGAAGGATTGAACGCTAAAGAAGTAAGCGTCAGAGAAATATTGTCCTCGCCTGTTGCAACGGTAGAAGGACATGCAACTGTCGAGACTGCAGCAGATTTAATGCTGAGCAACAAGGTCAGACATCTGCTTGTGGTAGACGGCCAGAGCAGAAAACCAGTGGGAATCGTTGCGCCAAGTGACCTCAACAGGTACCTGCGGGCCAACATCGACATGAATGAAGTCAGTGCAAGAATCTTGGAAGCCATTCAAGCCGAAGAGAGATCAGACCTGTAGACAGTTTGGTTACGTTTGTCGCAGCGGCAGTTGATTCTCAATACTCCATTGTAATGAAGGTCTGGCAAAAAGGGATTTAGCAGTCAAAAGGTCGCAATAGCCTGCAGCTATAATAGCAGTCGCAGTAGTGTAGAAGAAAATTGATCATTGATGTTGCAAGCCAACACGCATGCACTGCAAGAATGCGAGTAAAATGAGCAAAAAAGCCCAATACTCATGCCCGTCAAGGAATTACCCACTAAACTACCACTTACAGTATATGCACTTATGCTGCATGTACCTTGGGAGACAGATGCTACAATGCAGACGATTGACAAGAAGTTGAATTCTTAATTGTCATGAGCACTCTTGTTGCATATGGGAAGATGGCTGTAGAAAAGGTAACTGCGAAAACGTGGGAACAGAAAGTTATCAACTCCAAAAAGCCAGTTGTAGTAAACTTTAGTGCTGCATACTGCGGGTTCTGCATGATGTTGGATCCACTGTATAGTAAGCTGTCCGACCAGTATGAAGGCAATCTCTCCTTTCTAAAACTAATGGTAGACGAGCCGCAAAACCAAGAGCTGCTGGAGAAGATATCGATAGATGGAACACCTACGCTAAAGTTTTATTGTCAAGGAAGGGAGGTGGGCGAACATATTGGCTATGCAATTGAGCCTGTGATCAAGAAAAAAATTGATGCAATGTTGGATGAAATGGATACATGCATCAGTAACAGCACACCATTGTCGAATCAGGAAAAATAAGATATCGGAGTTTTCATGGATTTTCTGATACTTCACCTGAACTTGGTTATTTAGCAAGGGCAAGAATACGATAACTCACCCCACCAGCAAAAAAGCGAGTGGAAGGAGGAAGACAGGATTCAAGATATAATAATCATCTATGTATGACACAAGTATCGTGAACTGCATTTTTGTGAATAGTGATCTTGCTGCTTAGTCTTTTGAAGAATAAAAGTGGCTAATTCTTGGAGATATTGAGCAATGATCTACAATTCTTGACCCGCAATCGTATAATCATTTGATTATTAATCGTGTGGCATCTGGACTTAGCGTTATATTTTAAGGGATCATGTTATAGGTGTGTATTATCCAATTACTGTTGAGAGGGACTAAGAAACAGCAGCAAAAACTAGTGTTGCTGTGCCGTAAGGAACAAAGTGTGCAAGGCATCCATTATATCATCATCACTTCATAGCATACATCGATTCGTCCCGTCATCTGCCACGTTTGAACCACCAAGGTGGATGTGGTACTTGATTGGAACGGATGCGAGCGCAAGCTCTCTAACAACGATAATTCCATTATACATGCTTCAGCTCGGAGGCACTGTCAAGGACATAGCTTTCGCTATTTTTCTTACGAACTTGGCAATGATGATCGGGGCCTTTTTCTGGGGCAAGCTCTCAGATGCTACCCATTGGCGCAGGGCATTGGTGCTCCTTTGCTTGGCAGGAATGTCTGGTGTTGGTGCATTAATTTTGTTACTGGATTCTGATATCCATCTTTTGCTCTTGTTCTCTGCACTGGTGGGCTTCTTTAGCATAGGATCCGCAGTTTCCTTGAATACCTTGGTGATGGAAAATGCCAAGAGTGATTCGTGGGTAAGACTTCTCAGCTCTAGCGTGCTACTGAGCTCTTCCGGTGCCGTACTGTCTATGCTCACAGGATACTTGTGGCTGAACTATTCATTCGAAACGAGGTCGCTGGCTTTTGCATCGATTGCTTTTGCAGGCATATCGATTGCTATGGCATCAGTTCTTCTGCGAGGAGCTAGGTTGGAGGAGGTTGCAAGACCAAAACAACGGGATGTATTTCAGGACTTGTCAAGAATTCTGAAGATCTTGCCCTCTGCCATCTTGTATCACACATTCGTGCGAGTGATAGCAAGTCTTACTCAATATTCAATGGGGTGCAGGGACGGGAACAAGGATGTCGCTACCAAGGAATGTAAAGACTACAAAACAATCGATGAGAAAATGAAAGGAAAGAAGAGTTCGTCACCAGTTCTATCATCATTGTTGTTTCACTGGAAGGCAAGTACCCAGAATATGGAAAGGGGATTATTATTGCTACTTGGATCGACTCTCTTCTTTTACATATCTGCTGCCATGCTATTTGGGCCCTATACGCCATTCCTAAAAGATAATGGCATATCGGATGCGGAGGTGTTCATTGCAACTGCCGTTCTTCACCTTTCCAAAATCGCATTGTTACCCTTCAACAACCAGTTTGTTAGTCGCCTAGGGGGCGCAATCAAGGCAACCTCATGGTCATATTGGCCTAGGCTTGTTGGTATCGGAATCATAGTTGTAGCAGCTAGCATGCTATCGGGAAATTCTGCCTTCCTATTGGTTGCATCAGCAATTTCCTTCGTTGCATTGCAAATTGGATTCACTATGTGGCACACTACGACCAACTCTCTGTTATTTGGAAGAGTAATGACTCTCTCGAAAAATGACGCCCCAAAAGCAAGCGGCAAGAAAGGAAAAATGCTGGGAGTAAGCTCAAGTGTTACGGGCGGAGGAGCACTTTTAGGATCACTTTGTATCGGAGAATTTGTAGCGAGATTCGGCTATGGCACGACCTTTGGCATTTCCGGCATCTTCCTCCTCGTATCGCTCCTCCTGATGTCTCGGTATAGATCAAAGGGCGTTGCTGTAGGCAATAGTATAGAGCAACTAGATCAGAAACAAGATCGCGCCAAGTAGCTGTCAAAAGACAACTTCTGATAGTTGCTCTGCTTCATGATTGCCGTTCATCTGCAGATTCTGATAATAGCAAGGAGAGTCGAATCCCACAGCTCAGGCGAATATTTTCTTAGGAACCCGCGCTCGTTTCTGAATCGGTGTTATCAGTATCTTGATGGACACCATTATTGGTATGTACGCAGCTACTCCGACGGAGTTGAGGTTTGGCACCTCCATTTTTTTGGGAGCGACTTTATTTTTAGCATCGGGGGCTGCCGGATGAGCTTTTGACCCGCAGAGTGTCGTGCTGAGGTGCGTGGTACTCTTCTAGAGAAAAAATACGACCTTTCTGTCTCTCCGTACCTCCTGGCAGCGTATTGCGTACTGCGCGTGATATTTGACAAGTGGAAACCTTGAACTCATCGGTTCACCTTCCACTATTTGCACAGGGCTGAAGATGAACCAGACTTTCTTCTTGCTCCCCTATGTCCAGAAGAGCATGACAAGCGTATAATGCCTTGCGCCATTCTCAGGCATGAAAACCTTTTACTGGTTGCCATTCTCCAACCATCGATCACAACCGCTAGTACGTTATAGAGAAAAAAACAGCCATGCTTCGCGAGCACCCAACACGCCAGCCTTGAAGGATTGAGGTTTTCAGTTGGAGGATAGCTCGTTACACCGCTGCCTTGGCTTTTTCAGATTCGTGATTAGTGTTTAGGTCCTTCTTCGCATGATTCTTCTGGTTAAGTTCCATCAATACATCAAAGGCAAAGTTCCGCTAATCCAAACTGACAAAAAACTAGAAGAAACGTTTGAGCTAATAGAGAGTATTAAATATTGCAAGAGGAAACCTATTCTCATTACGTGGTCGATAGCGCATTTGATGTGAACCACCGGCGCGATATTGCTAATGAAAAGACTGAAGTTCTTTATGGCATTGAAAATGCAGTAGGCAAAGGCATTGAATTCATGGCCGCTGTAAGGCGGGAGATGGATTTGTGCTATGACCAAAATGCGCCCTCCATAGTTGTGGAAGTTGATGCGTATAGGGAGGGATATCTTGGAGTACTAGAACGGGGAGGTAAGATAAGAGTTATCACCGAGGTTACACGAGAAAATTTGGACTATTGCAAAAAGCTCTCAAAGCTCGTCACTGAACTTAGACACCTTGATAACGTAAAGGGGGGACTGGCTGTAAGCGAAAATGCATACATGGCTACAGCTGCAACACTCGAGAAAGGAAAGCCACTCACACAGGTCATTTACAGCAATGTCAGAGTACTAGTAGATCAAAACCAATACCTCTTTGATACACTATGGAACAAGGCAATACCCATAGAACAGCGAGTGCTCGAAATTGAAAAGGAGATAAAGCCCACACGTATAGATGTCATTTTTGATCCAAGGGAATCAGTAGAACGTGCTTTTGAAATCATGAAACGTGCCAAGAAAGAAGTAATGGTGATTTTTGCCACTCCTCATGTTTTTGAACTGTCCATGAGTCTTGCTCCCGATATTTATGCTCAGATACTGCGAAAGAATGAATCTGTGAAGATAAGGCTGCTAACCCCCAGTTCTGGGGAGCAGACTGAAAAAATCGCAACCAAGGTTTTATCAGAAAACTCAAGAATACAACTCAGAATATCGGATAAGGATCTACAAACAAGGATAACTATTATGATAATAGATAGAAAGGAGGTGATGGTTTGGGAGGTTCACGATGACAATGCCGACGATCCGTATCAAGCATCAGGCATAGCCACATATTCAAATAGCGAGTCGATCGCATCATCTTATTCTGCAATTTTTGAAAGTCTCTGGAAGCAAACGGAGATGTATGAACGACTCAAGGATCACGACCGCGCTCAGCAGCAATTTATCAACATGGCAGCTCACGAATTGAGGACACCCATCCAACCAATACTAATGAATGCAAAGGCACTCAAGAGAAAGATGCCAGAAAATGAACGTATCGATATAGTGGCCCGAAGCGCCATTCGTCTCCAAAGATTGACAGAAGATATTTTGGATGTGGCAAGGATCGAAAGCAAAATTCTAAGGATAAACCCGGAACTTTTCAACGTGAACGACACAATAGGAGACATCGTATTGAATACAATTGATGACGAAAGGCCCTCAAGAAGTGATGCAAGCAGTAGCATCGTCAACTACAATAGCCAAGAAATGGGCTGCTACCATTACGTTGTAGAGGACCGTCAAGTAATCTTTGAACCAAAAAATGAGCCAATCATGATTCGTGCAGATCCAATAAGAATTTTTCAGGTGATTACCAACCTACTCAAAAATGCATTAACATATTCGTCGCAAGGAGGCAGTATATGGATTTCCGCAACAAAGGAAGGAGACTTGGCAACAGTGTCAGTAAGAGATAGTGGTCCGGGCATTTCTAAAGAGGTGCTTTCTCATCTCTTCACAAAGCCTTCAATGAAATCAGACAAGGGATTTGGCCTGGGACTATACATATCAAGAAGCATCATTGAAGCTCATGGTGGCCGCATTGGTGTAGAGAACAACAAGGACAAGGGAGCGACATTCTGGTTCAGCCTCCCAACCAAGGCTACATATCCTTCGGCGTCAGTGGATGCAGAACAAGAAGCAGATTAAGACTGGATGAGGAACATGCTGAACGAATCAATCCCAGAAAAGTCAAATACGTCATTGTGTCATTGATACATCGCTATCACTTCTCGGTCCTAGACTTTCTTGCAGTCGTCGTATGTTATCCAGGAGTTGTTTTATTATTTCGTGCGAAGGGTTTACTGCTTTTAGTGCGTCGGCATCAACACCCAGTTTCTTCAATTCACTGTAAATACTAGCATCTTCTACTCTGTCTATCAGTGCTTGCTCATCGAAAGGCTTCTGCATCAACTCTGGGGCGAGGCTACTTGTCGAGATTTCCAACGTCTCTTTCAAGTAGGCAGACGCGAAGATTATCCTCTGGTGCGGATTGATTGCCAGTATTTCCTTGGCGACTTCAAGACCATCCATCTTTGGCATCTTGTAGTCAAGGATGATTGCATGGAATGGATGATCGTTGTCAATTTCAAAAGGCATTTCGATTCCAAATCGGTCAAGATCCTGAGTATTTCGAATCTTCAACCACTCATCCTGGTATTTTGCAAGGCAGTCCACCCCATCACTTGCTAATAGTACACTATGCCCCCTCTCTTCCAGAGTTAATTTATAGGATCGTGCTATATCGGGCTCATCTTCTGCAATGAGAATTTTCATCCCGGTCCCCACGGCGCCACATTCCTCCTCCTAGATCTCAATCTAATACAAATACTTCCTGATATACATTGTTAAATAATGAGAGCTATGATAATCTAGGCAGAAGGTCTCTCGCATTTTTCCAGTGTGAGTAGGTTAGTGAAAAAGTTGTTGTAGGACGCTGAAGGCAAGAATAGAGAGCGTTTCTGTAATTGTCTTGTAGCCTTGTGAAACCGGGAACGCTACTGTTGTATCATTCTTATCCTCCGGCATGCATTACGTGAAATCGAGTGATTCTCGGATCTTGTAAGTTGAATCTATAGAGCTTATTCACACTAGCATTCCTGTTGAGAACTCTTGAATGAAGGGATAAGCACATCAAGGCGACCTCTTATCCCATATTTGTTACCACTGAAGAAAACATAGTGGCCATGACCATCATCGTCGAGAGTCCTGCTACAAGAAGCATTTCTTTAATCCTCCTGTTAGCAGAATCAAGAACGATTCTTGATGTGTTACCGAGCAGTCGTTGCATCTTTTCTTGGAACAGATTGGGATTAGACAGGATGGTATCCTCATCGATTCTATAAACTGTCTTCATTGTCTGAATTATCAATTTACCACTTCCTTCACCTAATGCGTCTTCTATTCCACGTACGATTGCTTCGAGCATGACAGCAGCATCCATCTTTCTAGATTCTTCGCTATCTTCAACGTGTCCAATAATGCACTGATGAGCATTAATGATCGACATTAAATGAGCAAATTGGAACTCGTCCAGAGATTCTTTCAAATAGCAGCAGACTACACGCAGCGAGCGTAACTGGTTGACAGACTCGGAAATTGCTCGCTCATAAGCTATAAGATCGTCCAGATGATTGGCGTCTGAAAATACCTCAACTCCGCCGGAGATAACTGCAACATCCTTGAAATTCCCTTTCTTCCCGACAGTTTGAATTAATGAGATCCATTGCTTTAGCACTCTTTCAGCATCAACCTTTTCAGAAGGAGAATAGCGGTACATGTCTCTTGCGTCTACAATCGTCAGCGCTCCGCTTTCGATATGAGATTCTATGTCACCAATGATCTGCGACTGCTTCATTCTTGAGTAGATTTGATTGATGAGTTGGATTCTTGAAGCGTTGGCGTCGATCTCTCCCATTCCTCGCTCATTGATTGCATAAATGATTGCATAGCCTTCGCACAGCAACCTGTTTACTGTTTCGTAGATGATAGATACGTCTTCGTCAGCTTTCAATATGCACAATCCATGAAGACATTGCACTGTGCTATCTCCTATATGCGCCACGAAGATGCCACGTCATCCTATTACAGTTTGGCATAAAAATCGTTTTTCAATTAATTGGCGCGAAAAATTTTCTCCAATTTTGTGTGCCCGAAGATATCGCAGTACCAAAAGTTACAGTAGTTCCTTTAGATTGATTGTATCAAAGACGGATCCTCAAAAGCGATTTTAAAAACACTGGACTTCTGGTGCTCCTTAATATAATAGCTATCTTGTCTTGACAATCACCAGCTAGCCTGCAATTGGATCTTCACAAACAACACATTTTTCACGTCAGGGTCAAGCCAATCGCCCATGGTCTTGAGAAGGCATGCCATTTGGCGCTGCGAGATCACGTAAATGAAGAAGATGTACGGCTCTTGAAAACACGACAAGCTGCAACTGGCAAAAGGGTGAATTGATTTCTTGTGTTGTCTCAAACATCACGGAACATCATTGTATCTTATGATCTACAATTGAGGTCGTTTGTTGCTCTGTGGTAAATAGTAATCTTGGCAATGCAGCTTTGGCCATCCAACAATATCTTTGAGAGTCATGATCTGGAAGGAAGAAGGAAGATTGGCAAAAAGCCAGAGTTGGATAAAATATCATCGCCTAGAACAATATGCCGACTTTTCTTAGGAGTAAACAAGATATGTAATGATAACTATCATGGCATCCAAAGCAAGTACTGTAACATAGACGCCAATATTTCGGAAATAAACATGTGTGAGACTCTTAATCCATAAGCTGTCGGAGTACCAGTTTAAATAAAATGTTCTACCAAGGGTCTCATGTCAACGAAACGCGTTGCTATAATCACCCTTCTTGCGACATTAGGTGTCCTTTCTGTCGTTGGAGCCATCGTCATATCACCCACAGCAATGGCAACTGCAACTGCTTCTGAAAGCAACGTTACTGCTACAAGTGGTAACAATCAATCTGCAACAACATTATCTAATGCTACACAGTTTGGCGGCAATCAGACAGTACCTACTGTGCCGTCTGCAGAAGAACAGCGCAATGCTCTGGTTCGCAGCTTCATAGAGAACATAACGTCAGGAGATTCAAAAGTGATAGTAATTACTGATTCCAACCAACCCGGCGTACCGGAACAGCACCAACCTAGAGACATTGATCCTCTTGGATTGATCAACTTCACAGGTAATGAAGGGACGATGAAGATAATACAACCGGAAAATGCAACAACATCTCTTGGAGGAATGTCGGATTCGACCCTAACATTGTATGCAGGTGGTCAGATGACATTCATGTTTGAAAACATAACGTTGCAGCCTCCAATAGACGTCGATGTCATTCTCCTTTCAAAGAATGGTGACGAATTGCGCATTCCAACAGCGATTGACCACACAGGACGTGACGCGGAATTTGTAATTCCTCCGGGAGTGACAAATGGCAAATCATACCTAGTGTTGATAGCGATAGCTTGGCCAGAGCTGCATCAAGACATCCTGATGGGAATAGATGGGAGGGCTGTTGTTAATACGCAATAACAATAGGTATGCTGAGAATGGCAGTTGAGCTCATTTCCGATTGGGGAAGACCCTGCATGGCGTGTAAACTGCAAGGGATTGCCCCGCTTTCCCACATTTCTTCAACGGGTCGTGTAGTAGACTATTGATGCAATGTATACAAAATAGATTTTGTTGAATGCCCCTATTCCGAGACCAGCTCTGCCCACTTGCAGATCCCAAGATTGGATTGAAAAAGTCCCTTATCGAAATCAAATCGCTTTACCAACTTCAGTAAACTGGCACTGAGTCGATATATGCAATACCAATCAAAATCAACCACAAATGTCTACAAACGACAAAGAGAAGGAGAAAGAGAATACACGAGACACGCAAGATCAGCACCAAAAAGTCAAAAAAATATTTGCGACACGAACCGCATTTGGAATACTCGCAATAACCTTGGCAGCTAGTCTATCACCCATTCCCAGCGTACTAGCTCAGGCGCCACAAGAGGGTGAAGAAGGATCTGATCAAATGACAACCGGTTCATTGACAGATCAGCTTGATGCATCTAGGAGACTATCCATCTTAGGAGCCTTGGGAATCAGCCTGATAGAAGATGTCAAAGTAACATCAATCTCACTTAATGAAGATGCGACAGCGATTACTGTCACATTGTCACGCGCGGACAACATGACAACTGGCGCACTCTTGAATGCGACCAATGAAATTGACTCAACCATTGCTACAAGTCCTGCAGTTACAGTGGCAGCTTTCAGAACTCAGCTAGATCTAGTGAATCTGATTCAGGCACATATGGGAAAAGGCCATGAGATGCCCATGTATTCCAACCATGGCTTTGGACAGGGCAATATGATGATGCAAGACCAGAATCCCGGCGGAATGACTGAAAGAGATGGCAGGGGCGAGATGTCCATGTTTGACCTGATGTCATTCATCGAGCATCTTGAAATCGGAAGTAACATAGAGGAGGAAGGATGGACGTCCCCCATAGAAGTTACCATACCAATCATCAGCGGGGAGGAGGGAATGGGTGCTACATCTGACAATACTGCTACCGCAGGTCCTAGTGGCAATTCCGACACAGAAGTTGTAGTTGTTGTAGTCATACCTTATACCGGAGGCGCGGAAACCACAGGTCAGGTAATCGACCAGCAACCATCAACGAATGGGACTGTAGAGTAAAAGCCTGCGCAAGATAGCAAACAGTCCAACCTATTTTTTCAAACATCCCAACCTCGGAAGGCTTAGCTTTAATCCCTCAATGACAACGTCCATAATATGGAGAAGGAATCATGCTTTAACTCCATCTAATTTTTTGTGGCATCAAAGCAGGCCATTATGAATGACCTAATACCTATCATGTAGGACGACCAATTATTGAAATCCAAAGCTGAATAAGAATTAGGAGATGTCCTATTACATTCTTTTTCTGTAGATGGACAACCAACACATAAAGCCTCAATTACGGGATGTAATCCTGCTACACTGCAAATCAAAGCACTAGGCTGGGCGGCGACCTAGTTCACCACTGAGCCTAGTGCCTTTCCTGTCAACTAGCCAGACTCCACATTATTGTGCTAGAAAGGACCTATCTGCGATGAAACGTCTTATCCGTCGGTGAAACAAGCATGTGAATCCTAAAACCACGACCAGTCGAATTCGAGGCAGAACCTGTCAGCTTGTAGCCGTACCTATTAGCGATTGCCGTCGCCTTTTCAAAGATTTCTTGCTTAAGTTCCATTTCAGCAACGTATTTCGCTTTTGCCATACTTGCATGACTGTATCGCACGAATCATTAAAAAAGAGTGCGCCTCAATCATAGGGTACTGTTACGATATCTTAAGAATCTCGATTTAGATTCACGCTGTTTGGGGACTAGAACAGATGCAACAAGATATCGTTCTTATCTCCTCAGATAAGTAAATGTCAAATTCCGAAAGCACTCACACACACAGCCAGATCGATCAGGACTTCCAAAATCACATCCATTTACGCTAAGCTTTCATAGTTGTCCCTATCCACACTGTTGAAGAAGGCCACGACGTCATCGTTACCGGATTATGACGTGTCGAAATTACGGCGATCATAAATCCCAAACCCATACAAGACCAATGGCTAGTACAGGGTATTGGAATCGAAATCTCGGTACGTGATTGCCCGGAGAAATCTATTGAAAGGTCCGCAGACGGTATGTCAAAAGTCATGGCAAGGATCACTATTTTTCGGCCACTATTCATCTTCTGTCTTTATGTCAGTGCATGAAAAGCGCTAGATATTATTGCAATACGTAGTTGAAGCAACTTCTTACACTACATGCAGACGAAGGGCACGTTTCGTTATTTCTTATGGCGCTACTCACCAATAAGCTAAAGAATATGCGAGTCAGTATTGCAGCAATATGTCATCATATTCCAATATGCCGCGGATAATAGACATTTCAAACCACAAGATCCGGGCGCGTATAATCAATGAGATTGACAGAAAACAGGATGGATTGTGCAGACATTGCAAACGAGACTTCAAGCCAACTGATAACATTATTTCCAATGGCAAACATAGAAAGTACTATCATGAAGCGTGTGCCATAGTACTGTCCATAATAAGCCCCCATCGCAATGAAATAGTTGTAGAGGATCGGCCAAATTACAAGAATTCCGAATTAATGTTGTCAGCTCACATTCAATCCCACCCATGATACCAGCAAGTCATGGGAGGATCAACCATTCCACACATCAGACCAGATAAGGACATCAAGAACACGAAGATGAGAGTTTCTCTTCACACACAATCGCAAAGAGTTTCTGGGTGTGATACAATAATGCCTCGCCACAGATTTCCTGATGAGTTGATGGCGTGAGAAATTATACGGGTAGCCATGATGATCAGATCGCGATTTTGCGCATTGGTTATCGCTTTGTCAGAATGTTTGCCACATTATGCCAAGAAAGAAGGATTAATCACCCTGGCGCCAGTTGTGCTCAAAATTTTGCCTTAAGCATTTGTCTGGCTTTTTTGCCTGTCGCGCTAAATATAGTTAGCACCAATTCAATTTGCATGTACATTTTTTTGACCCATTAACATGGTCAGGAAATCATGAAGAAACTTAGAGTAACCCTAACGTCAACGCGTAAATTGCTTGTCAACAAGTTTGCATTGGTGGAATACTAGATGAGCTCATGGAGCAGAGAACCTGATGATTGGTTCAGGAGATTCGCAGGAGGTAGAGGGTGGTTTGGTTCTGGCAGCCGCAGGAGCTTCCTAAGCGAATTCGAAGAGATGAGAAGAGAAATGGAGAGAATGTTTGAGGAAACAATTCAAGATGTTGAGCGATTACCCAAAGATTTGGTTAGGGAATATCAAACTCCTGCAGGAGGCAAGGTAAGAGAAATAGGACCTATAGTGTATGGCTATTCCGTCACTATAGGACCAGATGGCAAGCCACATGTAAGAGAATTTGGGAATCTAAGGCCAAGTTTTGGGGCTACGGGAGGAATGCCTCTGCTCACATCAGAAAGAGAGCCTCTAGCAGATGTTGTGAAAACCGATAAAGAGGTCAAGGTGGTCGTTGAAATGCCTGGCATAAACAAAGAAGATATCAGAGTAAATGCCTTTGAGAATCAGGTCGAGATATCTACGAGCGAAAATGCTGCAAGAAAATACCGCAAAGTAATCGATCTGCCAGCCGATGCAGATATCGACTCTGTAAAATCGGGCTACAAGAATGGGATACTTGAAATTACCTTCAGCAAGAAAACGCGGCCGAAAGGAAGGGAAATCAAGGTCGACTGAACCGTGTTCGCCGGTTGACCGGCGAACTTATGAAACTCATAATAGCCTTGTTTTTTTATACTTCACACAATGCCAATTGATGCAGACTTTCCGAAGAATCACCAGCCCATAGGCAAGCACATGCATTCGGACGGAGAGCATTTTCACTTTGTATGGGGTCCGGGTACCTTGAAGGAAGCATCGGAGAATGAGGAAGTAAGAGCAGCCTTCCAATCAAGAGGTGAAGAGATTGTGCCAGTAGGTGTGCACGGTACGATGGTTGCAGTTGACTGGGACTCGTGTGTTGCAGACGGTGCATGCATCGAAGCTTGCCCGGTGCAAGTATTCCAGTGGTACAGAACTGAAAATGATGCACCTGCTACACAAATGGTAAATGCCACAAGTGCGGGCACCGGTAGCACTGTCAAGGAAGAGCGCAAGGACTACACCGACAAAGCAGACCCGATCAGGGAACACGACTGTATCTGGTGCATGGCGTGTGTATCAGTATGCCCTCCACAGGCAATCAAAGTTGATCAGTCAAATCTTGAATTCCACGAAAAGGCATCTGGAACATTCAATGAGGCTTTGGCAAAAGGTAGCGCTCCGCCACCTCACGCTCACTAGAGCGCTCCTCTACCAAGTCTACATCATCTGAGCCAGAACGCTGAGAGTTGATTCTTGTGGGAACAGAGTTGGGCGGAAACAATGTTGTTCTTGCAATGAGGGATTCGGAGACATTATTTGCCCCGGATACCATACACGCAATCTGGGCGCGCCTCTAACGGATTTGATGCACTCGATCCCTATCATGTTGTTGTGCTAGATGTTTGCATAGGCAAGATGCAGAACACCGCCAGGTGTCCAAGAAATCACACATCCTATCCCGTTTGCATTGATAAGATGACTGGAGACATTTTGACCAATGTCGCCGGCCAAATAAAAAGCACAAATTCTGCGGAGAGGCGTAGACAACGCACAATCGCTACAAATCAGACATCACAAGATGGCCCATTTTGAAACTTTACAGCATACAGCTCGTTTTCTTGATGACGCCGCAGGCATTTCCAAACACCGCATCAGATTTCAGAAGCAAGACAACAGACATGATTTCAAGATGCCAGGTAATCCCCAGCAACAATTGAGTAACGGATTTCCAGTGTCAGTTGAAATCTTGTTCAAGAACAATTGCGGCAAAAATATGTACTATCCTTCCACACATATAGAAAGAATCCGTTCGATTTTGAACCAGATCTTCTTAGTTATTGTTCATTACTCATTGTCAGGCTTGACGATTGATCTGTAATATGTGATTTCTACAAGACAATAAATGATTCTGCTCAAGTAATCATATTACGGCATACTTCATAATACATAAATCCATAGTTCAGATTCACGATGTTGCATTGTCAATCAGAACGCCACAGACCTTATCCCTATTTGGTGCCTTGTTTCTTGTGACCGGTCCGCTGCTAATTCCATCGGCGATTGGCAGTAATTTCTTTCCGTATCAAGATTCTTTGGAACCATTGCCTGTCAGTACCTCTGGAACGCAGCTAGCGGATCCGAATCTTGAGGTAGAAAATGTTCTTGAAGATGATGACGAATTTGAATATCCGACAGCAATGGCTTTTCTTGGGCCTGATGACATCCTGGTCGCCGAAAAGAACACGGGTCGAGTGCTCAGGGTGATCGATGGCGAGATTCAAGATTCACCGGTTGTCGATGTCCAAGTGGCAAATAACAACAACACAAACGAAAGGGGGCTGCTTGGAATGGCGGTAGACAAGAGTGGAGATACTACCTACGTATTTCTCTATTTTACCGAATCGGGAGGAGGACAAGATGGCGATGACTCCCTCGGCATAGTGCCAGTTGGCAATCGCCTCTACAGGTATGAATTTGTAGACAGCGAAGACGGCGGCAGACTGATCAATCCAAAGCTGCTCCTAGATCTCCCTGCCAGACCGGGACCGCGCTACAACGGTGGCCCGCTGTTGATATCATATATGAATGACACTACGAGTGACGATATCTTCGATGGCGATAGTTCCGTCACCACGACTAGAACTCCAATAATCTATCTCATGATAGGAGACTTGGATCATCACAAGAGCCAATCTGAGAATTATGAAAGAGGTACTCCACCTGACAGAACGGGCGGAATACTTGCTGTGGATATCGAAGGCAATCCGCTGCCTGATCCGCCACTGGGTTCAAGTGACGACGAATCAGATTTTCGACATTACTACTATGCATATGGCATAAGGAATAGTTTCGGTTTGGACATTGATCCGGTCACTGGAAATCTCTGGGACACCGAGAACGGT
This sequence comes from Nitrosopumilales archaeon, assembly GCA_044507735.1. Lineage (GTDB taxonomy): Archaea > Thermoproteota > Nitrososphaeria > Nitrososphaerales > Nitrososphaeraceae > Nitrososphaera. The sequence continues at coordinate 38,456 of JBIQJB010000002.1, read as the reverse complement.
CCAGAGTATGGAGACGAGATAAACCTGGTGGAGCCAGGATTCAACAGCGGATGGGCAGATGTACAGGGAATGGCATCGTCGGAAGAAAACGACGATGTCGATCTAGATGAAGACCTGGTAGACTTTAATGGAATGGGTCATTACAGCGATCCGGAATTTGTCTGGCAAGACACAGTGGGCGTAACAGCCATCAAATTCCTGAATTCCACAGCACTTGGCGAGCAGTATGAAAACGACCTTTTCGTAGGCGACATAAATGGTGGCAAACTATACCATTTTGATCTAAATGAAAGCAGAACAGAGCTCATGCTTGATGGACCGCTTGCAGACAAAGTGGCTGATAACGATACCGAGCTTGACAGCGTGATCTTTGGTACAGGATTCCACAGCATAACAGACATCGAGGTAGGACCTGACGGCTACCTGTATGTGTTGCTTTATGGAGGGGACCTGATGAGAATAACGCCAAGGGGAGACAACGAAATGCAAGAGTTCGATTTTACAGAGGCATCCTAAGGGGGAAGGAGGCTACATCTTGACTAGCGTGCAGCAGTTGGCAGTAGTTGCAGGATTGCGTGGGCACACAAGTGACTGCCGCAGCTGCATCCTGTTCTTTTTTTAGTTGATTCGACTGACCATCCATCACCTCTCCCATTCACATTTTTGGTCAATCAAGACGTGCGGCAAGGCAAGACAGCTACAACCATAACCACACATGATTCTTGATTCGTTGTCCACCAAGTTGTTGTTCAATACTAAGACTCTTTCAGCGATCCTACAATCTCCAACCCCAAGGCATTCCTCGATATGGCATGAGTGCAGGCGTGATTGTTAAAGTATCCAGGTTGATTTTGGTATGTCGCGACACATCACCATCGCTGCCAACTATTGGAAAAGCTTCCAGTTGTTGTCTAATTGGAAAAAGACGATTTATGATTAACAATTCCATATGCGCCATGCTTGCCAATCATTCTTCTTGGCCATTCAAGAGATTCGTTTGATTCCGTAAGTTCGAAATATTCTTGTGTAAGAGTCTACGAACAGGCAATTAATGCGATCTATGCCAATGCTGCCAATTTTATGCCAGCAAGGAATTTGAAGCCTCCCATTCCTAGATACAACTAGTCTGTAAATTCAAATCCTACGGCCCAGTTGTCCTTATACCACCAACAGTTTCAGCTGCAGTGGCATTCTCTCCGTATCTTGCATGGCTCTAACCTTTGCGAGAGACTTGTCTTCTGGACTAATGTCTCTATCTATTCATCGGCATTGTGTCGGCCATCCTTCGCGAACACAGATCTCAATGACAATGCGAGTCTGTTATTAGTTCTAGAGAATGGTACCGAGTCGGATACCATCATAGCTGAAAATATTGTGCACGAGTATAGGAGGGCACCCATCTCGCGTGTGTTTCAAGAGACGAATCGCATGGTTGTTGGCAGCCCTGCCACATCAACTATGCAGATAGATCCGCTTGGCATTGAGCAATACTTGTGGTGGTTAAACTCCGAATTGTCTTGAGAGATGGTGTACCGACACATTTCACATTAGGTTCTTCTAGGCACCAACTCTCCATGCGAATGGTGAATTATGGATCCTCTCCATCGAAAATCTAGCCGGATTCAGATAGAATGAACAATACGCGTACCACTGCTTTATGCTATTTTTCCGAACTATCAAAGATACTCCATAAGAATGCGTTCCAGCTCCTATTTCCTTCAGGTAAGAATAATGTCAAGTTTCTTCATTTTGCAGCTAATTTTGGGCATAAGTTCCTTTCTGATGTTCTCTCCGTTTGATATGACATTTGCGCAGCTGTCCGAGAACCAGTCGTGTATTTCGTACGATCACGATACCAACACCATTCTGGTTGAATGCGACTCTGACCTTGACTCAATCTACACTGACATAGCGGATGACCGCGGCGAAACCTCGGTTCTTATGACTAACGGTAGCGAATGGATCCTCGATGCGAACATGTATGTCACCAATGGTTCCACCCTGACCATTGACACCGCAGGCTCGTGGCTGAAAATAACGGACTCCCAGGGCATCATAATTGATGGTGGAAGATTGAATGTTCACAATTCCACAATAACATCATGGAGTAGCGAGAATGGAGGAGAAATAGGCCAGAATCCATTTGGCTCAGATGAGCGTGCGTTTGTGAGGATCAGGGAAAGCGATGCAGTTCTGATAAAGAATTCAGAGCTTCGCTATTTGGGCTACAATGAACCCGGGAAGAGAGGCTTTGATGTTTTTGGTGAGCCCTCCCACAATATCACAATCTTAAATAGCAAGTTCCACCAGATGTGGATGGCGTTCTATTCCAGAGAGGCTTCGGACATACTAGTTAACGGCAGCGAGTTTTACGACAATGTAAAATATGCCCTAGATCCCCATACAGGGACAAATCACATGGTGATAACAAACAATCACCTTCATCATAACCCCATAGGAGTAATATGTTCATTTGATTGCAGCCACATCGTTATCGAAGGAAACCATGTACACGATAACCGTAAATCGGGCATATTCCTTTCAAGAGGCACGCATGATTCAATCATAAGAAACAATACTGTATACAATGAAGTAACTGGTATCTTAGTATCAGAGTCACAAGAAAACGAGATAACGGGAAATAAGATAGAAGCCGCCAAAAGAGGAGTATCTCTATTCTCGCCGCAGAACCCTGATGATGGCGTAACTTCTGATAACATCGTGCACGACAACTCCATAAGAGGAGCAAAGCACGGCATTGCAACGATTAGGAGTCATGACAATATTGTAGAGAACAACGAGTTCGCCGGTGTAGAATTTGAGTACTATTTGACTCGAGGATCTTCAATTATCATAAGAAATCAAACTTTTGACGAACATGAAATAAGAGGGGAAAGGGGAACAAACGTGGCAAGAATTGAAGATTCTGGTACTCTGCTGATCGGAGATAAAGTTGTTTATGATACCAACATTGTTGGATTCTACAAGCATCTGAGTCGTGATACGCTCATAATTGATTCGCAATGAGTTTTGGAAATATTCCACCAGACTTGTTTGCAATCCCAAAGTCACGAATCAACGGAGATAGAGGCAAAAGCAGTTGTTGCATTTAGTAGAGTATGCCCAAAGGACAACATCTTACCTCGAGCTATTCGGTCAGATAAGAACCGACAACCTGAATCCTAGAACCACGCCGGGGGGTAGCGCGCACCTTATTACAAGCAATACATGACAACCGAACGAGACCCGGCATGTTTTCAGGTGGTAAAAATCAGGTTCTATTATCATGCCTATCCAACCAATTGCCATCGGCAGCAGTTGTCCGAGATATCCTCGATTAACATTGTGGTTTTGTGACGTCTCAGAGTCCATTCTAATAAAGCCTCCGCCATAGTCATAGTTCAGTTTATAAAGAGCAGAATTCGCTCTCGTCCAGTGAAGTCAACCATTGTCATTATCGTCGGCGTTTTTGCTGTCTTGGGACTGTTGCTCGGATTCTCAGAGTCATATGATACTCAGAGAGAAGTTCCTACAAATGTCGTAGTTGCCAATGTCGAAAACATGATAAATAATGCCATCAGGCCGATGGAGGAGACGAGCAAGCTTGATGAAGTAAAGAGGACGGACTTTATTGACGCCATCGATGTGGCACAGATGGGTATTCCGAAGGATTCAGATCCCGCCAAGAGAGAGATTGCAAAGCAGTTGTTGTCTGAACATCCGGAGTTTGGCAGCATTTTCTTCCTTACCCCAAGCGGGGATATTTATCTTGGAGAGCCTTACGATCAGCAAGAGCAGCTCCCCCGGCTCAACTATGCCGACAGGGATTGGTACAGAGGGGCCAGCTCCACAGGAGAGTCATACGTAAGCTCTGTCTTCATCTCGGCGGCAATCCACGTTCCTGCCATTGCGGCTGCTGTACCGGTCTATGCTGATGCACAGACTGACATCACAGGCTATTGGGTTGCAATTGTAAACCTTGACGATTTCAAGTCCGACCTAGAGAAAATAGCCGGTGAATCACGCATACTAGTAGTCGATCACAATGCGACAGAAGTCATAGATACTGGCAACACAGGTCCGCTGACAGAGTTGCAATCATTTTCGCAACTTGAAAGCGTCCGTAGGGCGCTGTCAGGAGAATCGGGAACGATAATCGAAGTGTTTGACGGAATTGAGATGAGCGCAAGGTTTGCACCAGTAAGAGCACATCCAAACACGTGGGCGGTCGTGATTCTAGACAAGGCGAATCCTGCATAGTGCTCTTGAGACTGGCTGGCATCTTTCCAAGATCAGACAAGTTTCAACAGGACGGCTGTGCCCTTAATGGCAATAATAGAAGCACTGACACGAGGATCGCGTTCAAGGTGGCCTCCTCTGCAAGATAGCGGCTTCTGTCATCACACCTTTGAATGAAGGGTGTGCGTGTGTGTACAGACATCAAGCCTGTCCTATCAATGCTCTTGCGCGGCTTCGCGCTTGCAAGAATGCAGGGTTTGCTATTTCTCTCGTACAATACCCCGCGACTTGCCTGCGTGCGATTGCAGCAATCAAGCGAAAAGCAACTAACTCAGCAAACAGGCTGAATCATGCGAGTTCACCACAACTTACAATTGAAGTACAGCAGCGGCAGACTGCATATGCATTTGTACGAAGATGGTCTGACTTGTGAGCAAGATTCTTGCACTATCCCCAAGTCATGCCAGCTTTGGAACGAACGGGTTGATGGAAATTTCTGATTTGGATCTTCCCGTTATTTTGAAAGCAACAAGGTGGAACCATATTGGAAAATGATCGCAGGAACAAAAGCTTCTGACGGGTCAAACACCGTGATGACCGTTATTCTACGCAAGGTCATCCTACATTCATATTACAAGCAGAAAAATGAGGATCGAGGCAAAAATGAATTTGAAATCTCTTGGGATTCTAGTCCCCTTGACCTTCGATTACCATCATCGTAAGGCTCGATTTGATGCTATCCATTGAGCGTATTTTTGCAATCAATTTTTTTATGTCGCTCTCTGAAGGCGCATTCACTTTTGCGATCACATCATAAACGCCAAACACTCCTTTTACTTCTGAAACTCCATTTATCGATTTCAGCTCCTTGATTACTCCATCTTCGGTTCCAAGATCGCAGTTGATAAGCACGTATGCTTCAGCCATGCGTATGAAAGAGAGTGCGACTCTATTAAAGAATTGCTAGTCTACTCAAAAATACTTTTTAAATTACTGCGCTGCTGTACAAAGGGCGTGAAGTTCCTTTTTGTGTCGCCAGAAGCTCTAAGCGTGGATCTCGCCTACGTCGTGACACAGGAAGGCAATGAAGTAAAATTCTTCATTCACAGTCCAACTGAAAAGGATGTCGGGGACGGATTTGTAGAAAAGGTAAGCACTTGGGAGGACCAGATCGACTGGGCCGACGTAATTGTTTTTGACGACATTGGCCTTGGGCGGACAGCTGACAAGCTCAGGTCGGAAGGCAAGAAGGTTATCGGCGGCAGCGCATACACTGACAGACTGGAAAATGAGAGAGAATTCGGCCAGCAAGAGCTTGTGAAAGCCGGTGTGTCAGTACTTCCCAACTGGAACTTTTCTGATTTCGAAGAAGCCATCAAGTTTGTCCAAAGCAATCCCGGCAGATACGTCATAAAGCCCAGTGGAAAGGCACAGAACGAAAAAGAGCTTCTCTTCGTCGGACAGGAAGAAGATGGTAACGATGTCATAAACGTCCTTGCCCACTACAAGAAGTACTGGTCCAACAAGATCAAGATATTCCAGATTCAGCAGTTTTCATCCGGTGTTGAGGTGGCAGCGGGCGCATTCTTTAACGGGAAGGATTTTGTCAGACCCATAAACATTAACTTTGAGCACAAACGCCTGTTCCCAGGCAACATCGGCCCTAGCACGGGCGAAATGGGGACACTAATGCTCTGGATACAAAACAGCAGGATATTCGAGCTGACGCTTGAAAAAATGAAGCCGATGCTCTCGGCCTCAGGCTATGTCGGATATATTGACGTGAACTGCATAGCAAACGGAACTGGCATATATCCGCTTGAGTTCACCTCTCGCTTTGGATATCCGACCATATCCATCCAGATGGAAGGTATCACAAACAATTGGGGCAAGTTCCTTTACTCGCTTGCAAATGGGGAAGACAATATCGAACTGATCACCAAGAGAGGATTTCAGGTAGGAGTCGTGATCGCAGTCCCACCATTCCCATTCAATGATGACAAGACATTCAGAAAGTTTTCCGAAGATGCCACCATCCTCTTCAAAACCCAGAATTTAGAGGGGATTCATCTTGGTGAGGTAAAGAGAGATGGAAACGACTGGCGGATCGCGGGAAGGTCAGGATATACTCTTGTGGTGACAGGGTCGGGCAACACTACAGAGGAAGCGAGGCAGCAGGCATACAGGCGAGTCTCGAACATCATGATACCAAACATGTTCTACAGGACAGACATTGGGAGCGGATGGGTCAGAGACAGCGACCTGTTGCTGTCCTACGGATACATGCACTGAAGAAATGAAAGCATGTGTGCAAGAATTCGCTGAGCCAACATGCAAGCACAGATAGCGAGAATAGCCTCGAATCAAAGTTCGAAAAGTTTGTGCAGATGTGAAGATCCATGGCGTCGTCGGTTGTACTTGCATCATTCTTTCCGCTATCGGAGTTTCTTATCGCTTAGAGTTATTCAGTCGTCATGCTGGCGAGCATAACGATATAGAAAAAAAGACCGCGCTCATGTTGTTGGTGGGAAATCTCAGATAACGATTGTACCCGGCTTTCCGCTGAACCTCAAAATGCCATGTGGATGCCCATCCATCTCTGAGAGGAGCAATTCACTGAACAGACGAATCCGAGATAGGCAACAATGAACCCTTCGCCTGCTCCTTGACCCGCCCGGGACATGATTCTCTTGAGCTTGAAGATTTTCCGAAATTGACCTCTCCGCAGCCGTTGTGGAAGTTGGAGAGGAACGTATGAGGACGCGATAGCACTCCTAAAGATGACACGCAAAAAAGAACATCAATGTAACGAGCGGAACAGGGACATGACACACAAGGGAGAAAGCGATATTCTTGCAGACAAGAGTAGTTCAGAGGCCACAGGACAGGAGGACGATAAAACAGCATAGAAGATACATCAAGCGTTCTCCTTCTATAGGAAGCCGCATATCGATCTTAAATTGGATGCGACCTATTGTCTTGCAGAAGGGCAGGGGTTGATTGTTGACCAGTATAGCTGAAGATGGAAATTATCCGGGCGTGTTCAGGAGGGGTACGAGGGGTGCAGTCGACATCACTGCAGATATTCTATCGCTTTGCAACACGTGGAACAAGAGAACCAAGATAATGTATAGGGCTAACCTGAGCCACCAGATGCTGAAGTTTTATTTGTGGCACTTGGTTGAGCTGGGCCTCTTGGAAAAGTCTCAAGACATGAAATTCAAGACCACGGATAAGGGCAGGGCTTTCTTGTCGCACTACAGGCAGATGACGAAGCTTCTGCTAGGTCTCGGGGGACGTGTTATCATACCTCCCGACAAATGAAAACAACAAAAAAGAATTATCGGTCTGTTCATGCCTTTCTCGCTCTGACTTCTATAGCTGCAGGATTTAGAAGCACCCCGCAGTGCGTGCACCGATTACACGATGATGTTAGCACATCTCTGACGGATCGCATCACAATCAACTTGCGTATGATAGATTCGCATTTGTCGCACACGATTGTTACAAACATGCAGCGATGGCTGCACACATTGAATAAGTCAGGTACCCTTGACAATTCTTTACAACAGGGGTAGATATTGTTGGCTTGCTGGCTCATCCCTTTAGACATCCAAGCACGAAACCAGTAGCAAAGCTACCAGTTAGGGGAACGCCAAAATTCATGAGTGTCGGCATCACTTGAGCATCCACAGCTGAAACATAGTTGCCAGCATTGCTTGAGAATTCCGAAACAGCACTGTTTGACATCGCAACGACCTGGTCCCAATCCACCTTTACTATCCCCTGATAGTTGAGGTATGCAAGGCCGGCAAGAAAAAGGCCTGCGATGGTCATTATGATCTTGATCCCTTTCTTTACGGCATAGCCTATTAGGAAACCTGCTATCCCGCCAGACGATACTGATGCAACGATGAAACCTATGTCGTACAAGTCAATTTGTCGTTTGCAAATTCGCTAAAAGGAATGCAGACAAAATACAACAACAAAAATGATAACCCAAAGCTGACAACAAGAGACTACAGAAAAATTTTAGGGTACTTGAAAAAAAATGGATCGGAAGCCTAGTCAGGTCTATTGGCCCATGTCACTACAGTGATTGTGCTCACTGCGGAACCAACGACGCCTGCAAGGATCGACCCAAGTATTGCTTGATTAATTACAATGTCCGGTAGTATGGTCCCAAGCCACGACGCCACGTTAGGCACGGCTAGGTATCCCACCGACCCTATTGTAAAGCCAAGCATCCAGAAAATAAAGATCGCTACACCTCTAGACATCTACGCTTCCTCCGTTATTTGGATCGTGATGTTGTTTTTTCTGATCCATGATTCGGCGACACAAAGCAGGTAATAACGTTGATAGTTAACTTTGTCAATCCATTAGCTATTCTGCGTACTGCCTTCCGCCGAGAAGCTGCGTCAGAATCGCACGACAAACTATTCCCAGAGGATGATTGCCTCTAGCATAAACGATTCTTCAGGACTTGGTGAAATTCATACGACATTGAAGTATAAGTTTGATGTTGATCTAGTTGATTGAAATGAATTTTGCAGGTATGGTAGTGATAGGTTATGGAAGAGGTCATATCCTTTGATGGCGGTATGAAACTTTCATGCCCAGAGTGTAACTCTGCACTCATCTTTGACACTTTCCATGGGGAGTATGTCTGTCAATCCTGCGGATACGTTGTGATTGACAGGATGAACTTCCGGGGGCATGAAACACTGGCAAGCAATTCAGACGAAAGGCGAAAAAATGCACGGGGTAGTGGGCACACCAGCTTTTTGCTTGTCAACCGAGGACTCCAGACTGAAATAGGTATTTCAAATAAGGATTACACCGGCCGACCCATCAGTTATGCAACCATTCCGTCAGTTTCAAGCATCCGCAGGCTGCATTCTAGGCTGAAAGCAACATCTGAAGAAAGAAGGATCGCCAGAGTATTGTCGACGATAGACAAGATTTGCTCAAAGATGCTCCTACCAAGATCGCTGTCAGAAGCAGCGGCCAAAATATACAGGAACTACGCATCAAGGAACAACACTAAGGGCTCGTCGGTCTGGGGAAACGCTATCGCAGCGGTTTATCTTGCGTGCAAGCAATCAGGTGTCGCAAGAGGCCTCGAAGAGATCGTCAGCTCGTCAGATTTTAATAGTGGCAAAGGATCGATGTTGAGAATATCATTCCGCTGTTGCAAAAAGATGACGATGTGTATGACAGACGTCATTGATGAGACGAACGAGACTTACAGCTCCAGAAATGCGATTGACTCAACCATACCCATAAACAGGTATATTGCCAAAGTGTCAAACAGGGCAGGAATCGATTGGCGGGTGCAGAGGCTGGCCATGGACCTGGCTCAACAGACAGGAGAAAATAGTACTCTTTTTCTCGGAAAGGACCCCGCAGGCGTCGCGGCAGCATATCTTTACATATCTGCCTGCATCTGTGGCCAGAATATGTACCTGGCAGACATCGCCAACTTTTCCAAGGTCACTGAAATTACGATCCGGACTAGATGCAGAGAAATCCTGTCGAGCTTTAACCTAGAGATAAGAGTAAAAAAGATGGACAGAACTGCCGCTACTCATGCGGCAGCTATGTTTTAGATCACTGTCTATTTTTCTTGGCTCTGAACCACTGAATGATGCCATACGTGATGCTTGACGAAAAAGCCACAATTAGCCCGGCCACGCCAAGATCCAGCATCGTCATTGACATGACGGTTGCAACTGACCCATCATTTTTATTGCTTTGCGAACTATTTTCAGGATTAGTGTAGCACGGTTGTCGCATATCTTGCGGCTGTATGCATAAAGATCGGCGATTGGAAGACGAATATGAAGATAGCCATGGCCAATGATGATGATTTGGCAAAATCCTGGAGGTACTTTTTGAGCTCACTGTAGCGGTTCCGGATTGTAACTTCGGTGACTCCAGCGGCAACCGAAAGATCTTTCTGTGTCCGGACCTCTCCTGCTTGCATGCATGCAATGTAAAGGACTGTTGCGGCAATCCCCATCGGTCCCTTGCCAGCAGAGATCTGCATGGCAACAATGTCGCGCATGATCTTTATGGCAGCCCTTTTTGTCTTCTCGCTGACTCCCACCTTGTTTGCAATCCGAGTGACGCATCTTGCATGATCTACTGTCGGGATCTTGGGGTCGAATGTTCGAACAAGCGTACGGTAGTCGCGTGATATCTTTTTGCGAGGTACGTTTGAGGCATTTGCGATTTCACTCAGTGTTCTAGGATTCTCTAGCTCGCGACAGGCAAGATAAACGCATGCGGCAAGCACAGAGGAAACGGTTCTTCCCTTTATCAGTCCAGCACGGCTTGCCTTTCTATAAAAATAGGCAGACTTTTCAACTATTGCATCTGGCAGTCCCAGGCTTTCCTTTAGGTGTTCAAGCTCAGGCAAGGCCTGCTTCAGGCTCCTGTCATTCGCAGCCTGTATCCGGAAATCCCAAACTCTTATCCTGTCAAAGTTCAAGCCCTTTGCCTTTGAGTTTCCTATCGTTGTCACTAGTCCCTTATTGTAGCGCGCAAGTGAGGTTGGCGATCCGGTCCTGCTCTTTCTGTAATACTCATCGACGCTAAAGGCACGCCAATCCTGTAGGGCCGGGCTCTCGATCCTGTCGATCACTATTCCACATCGGCTACAAATAACTTCGCCGCATTCATGATCCGTAACCACGACCTCGTTCTTGCATGCAGAGCATACAACTGACGCTTGCATTGGAGGTAGCTAAAATACCGCATTTCAACCATATATAGCCATCGTACACGACTACTAGAAAAATTGTAGTCACATATCTATGAAACGAAAATCCTCTTTCACCGTTACGAGAACTACGCGCGTATTGGTGCGATCCACGTAAGGGAGTGAAAGATCTTTCTTGACAAATTTTGACAGCTCGGCGCGGTTTCTGAACTTGGCTATTATGGTCATGTCAGTAAGGCCGGTGGTATCATAAACAGCACAGACATTTGGAAATTTTGCGATCTGCTTTTCAAGATCGACGATCTTGCCTTTTGTCGCCGTAATGTCAATTATGGCAGTCAGATCATAGCCAAGCTGTTCATGATCCAGCAAGGCAGAATACGACTTGATTATGCCTTCCCTTTCCAGCTTTTCCACCCTCGAAAGAACTGTAGGCGGAGATACCCCGATCTCCTCTGCCACCTTCCGATAAGATGTTCTGGCATCGTGCAACAGCCTCTTGAGTATCTTTACATCTGTATCATCCATGTATCTTCCGTGTCGTATGAGTTTATCAGATATAAAGTCTCCGCTATCAAAATTTTCCAAATATCAATCATTTTGATATTATGCTTTATATCATACAATAAGATAGTAGATCCCCATGACACTAAAGGATTCATTTGAGCATCAGACCGCAGACAAGCCGGTGTCAGAGGACGTCGACTTTGTCCAAATCAGATATACCGATGTCACCGGGAGATTCTTGGCAAAGTACATCGCTCCTGACGGGAATGATTACCTTCGAAATGGCGTTGGTGTTGACGGTTCGTCCGTAAAGGGGTTTGCAAAAATAGACGAGTCAGACCTGCTGTTGATGCCCGACGCATCGACTGAACGATCTGCTCCAATTCAGAACTACAGAGTCTCAATGGTCATTGCTGATGTGTATGAAGGCTTTGGAAAGGGAAGGTTGTTGCGGGACCCAAGGCATGTTTCCCAGCTCATGGAAGAACAGCTTGCTAGAGAAGGACTTTTGTGCCAAGCAGGACCAGAAGTAGAGTGTTTTATCTTTGACGAGATTGTGTTTGGCAAACAGGGACCGGAGGTTGTGTCTGCAGAACGAGCGGGCAAGTATCCTATCAAGAGAAAGGGAGGTTATGATGCGCCACCGTTTCAAGACTCGCTGGCAGAGTTGAGGTTTGAGATTGCCCAGATCTTGAAAAGGAATTACCTGATAAGGGTTACCAACATGAACCACGAAGTCGCAAGCAGTGGCCAGATGGAGATCAATTTTATGCATAGTACGCTGACCAGGTCAGCAGACAACGTCCAGATCTACAAAGATACGGTCAGAAGCGTTGCAAAAAGCCACAACAAGGTTGCGAACTTTATGCCCAAGCCCCTCTTTGACGAAAACGATCCAAGAGGCATAGAAAGCGATAACGGATCCGGTATGCACGTCAGCATCAGCCTATGGTCAGGAGCAGCGGGCTATGACAGCAGGAACATCTTTTACGACCCAGATGACAAGTATGCAGAGCTAAGCCAGACAGGCAGGTACTTTATTGGTGGCATATTGAGCCATGCAGCGTCGCTGGTCGCACTTACATCACCTACAGTTAACTCGTATCACAGGATGGTGCCCGGCTTTGAGGCGCCAGTCTATGCAGCATGGTCAAGAGGCAACCGGTCAGCGATATTGAGGGTGCCAGTGAACGACAGAAATAATGCCAAATCCAAACGTGTCGAGTTCAGGGCGCCCGACCCTTCAGCCAATCCATACCTTGCGTTTTCTGCCATAGTGGCAGCCGGCCTTGACGGCATCAAGAAAAAAATTGAGCCGGGTGACCCCGTTAATGAGGACATATACAAGATGTCAGACCAGCAACGAAAGAGCATGGGCATCAAGTCGCTTCCAAGCAGCCTGCAAGAGTCTCTGGATGCACTCAAGGGCGATAGAGAATATCTAAGAGTCTGCTTCCGGGGAGACCTGCTTGAAACATACATCGAGATCAAGGAAGAAGAGATCGCCTACGCCGGAAAGTCGAAAGAGAGACAGTTCATGCTTTATTACGACATCTGATGATCCCAACAAAAGGGCGATGCACGCAAATTCACACAGAATATCGCAGATGCAACGGTTTCTGCCGGGTTCATCTAGACCATTTCACAGACAGATCGCAAAAGATGCGCGCGAGTATGTCTAAATCGCATCGTGGATGGTCCTGTAATACGCGGATGCTGTATTACCAGGTTGACCAACATTGGACAGTTGCAGTACCTCTAGTCGGCAGATCATAATACCTTCCTTTTCTAGCGCAGTCTTCTGCTACTGCTACTATACATTCCAACTCTAGTCAGTGGACTTTTCTTGCCCCGGCTTTCTCGGCATAGAGTTCACTATCGACTCTAGCTCAACAATGATTTCTTCGACAGACTTGACCTCTGTCAACGGCCTCACAGTCCTTTCTACAAGAGGCATAGAAGGCAGCAAGAACAACGTCTGTTGAAGTTCTTCATTCGATGCCACGTCCAGAACCATTATCCCTCCGGGAGAGTCTGCAAATGCATACACGCACTTGAGCTTGCCCTGCTCTTTCAGCTCACGGTAGACATTGAAGGTCTGCTGCAGCATCTTCATCTGTGCTACTGCTAGATCGGGCGCAACGAATTCCAGCTTGACCGAATCGATAACAAGGTACAACATATGCGCAAGACAATAGTCGTGCGATCGGATAAGCATATCTATTGCCGGCAGAAATAAATTAATTATCTTGCTTCAGAGCTTTTTCGGAAATGTCCACGACTACAGAATCGCTGCGAAGAGATCATGACCTGATTGAAAAGATGCTCAAGGCGCTTGATACGACTGCCACGCTGTTGAAGAGTGGCAAGACCATTCCTGCGCCCATCTTGGAACAGATAATCGACTTTACAAAGAACTTTACAAATGTATGCCACCATGGCAAGGAAGAGGATTCGCTTTTTCCGGCGCTTGAGAAGAGCGGTATGCCAAGAGAAGGCGGTCCCATTGCCAGAATGCTCTTTGAGCATGAAATTACAAAGGAGCTTGCAGGCAAGATGGAAGAGTCTGCCAAGAACTACCTTCAGTCAGGTGCTTCTGATGCGCTCGTCACAGACATCAAGGCTTACATAGACCACGTTGCACTCCACCTTGCAAAGGAAAACCACCGGCTGTTCATGATGGCGGACATGATCCTTCAGAGCAAGGCCCAGCAGGTTAACAGTGACCTTGCGCAATCAGAAGAAGCAAAACTGAAAGAAATCGGAAAGACAAGAGCGCATTATGAAAAGTTGGTAGACGACGTGCACTCCGGTCTGCAGCAATAAGAAAGACTTCTATAAGGTCAAAAACTCGCTTTTGGCGTGGACAGGCAGGCAGAAGATATCGACAAGATGTTAAGAGAACTCCATGCCTCGTACCTGAAGAACAACGAGCATGACGAAGGAGACCTGATCTACTACAGGATTAACTACAGGATTGCCGACGCCTTCGGCATTACAAAGGAGGAAGCTGACAGACACCATTCAGCCTATCATGCAGCAAGCCCTCGACAGGTCTCGCAAGGGTATTGCGAAAGTTGCGGCAAAGTGGTGACAATAGTCCCGGTTATTTACGGAATCCAGCCTAGCGACATGGAGAAGATGAAGGCCGCAGAGGAGGAAGGTAGGCTTTTGATCGGCGACTTGAGCGCCGTCAAGCAAGGGTCAAAGGTTGCCATGTTTGGCTGCAAGAGCTGCAGGACCCTCCTGCCACAATACGGCATGATCTAGTCGAAAAGGTTATTGCCCCAGCCTTGCAGATCAGGGTCATGCAGAACCCCATCAACGCTGTCATTTCTCTCGCACTACTAGGTGCCGTAGTCGGAGGTTCGTTCTACTATGTTTATGCGATAGCGCCAAGGGGTCCATGGATGGGGATCGAAAGTGGAACGTACCTGAACCCTCAAGTGTCGCAACTTTTAGGGCTGGAGCAGGACAGCGGCATTCTGATATTCTCTGTAGCACCACAGAGCCCAGCCGAGAAAGCAGGATTGCGTGGCGGTGGCGCAGAAATCGTGGAAATAAGGGGCCAGAGGATACCGGTTGATGGAGACATCATTGTCAGTATCGATGGCAGGCAAATCACGAGCGAGGATGACGTCTGTACATCAATTGGGCAAAAGCAGGTGGGCGATATCGTCAGTGTCGGCGTTAGCAGAGGTGGAAGCTTGGTGGAATTCAACGTTATACTTGAAGAAAGCCCACCGGGGCAAAGCTCAAGATGCTAGATTGAGCCAGCTGCACGTTCTTGATGCTTTCACTTTGCCAGGCTCATTTCCGTATTCAAGGATGCCCAGCCTTTAGGATACAGATATGTCTCTGGACAATCACATGTCCTGCGGATTGCATGATTTGGTTTGTGGTTGCCGGCACGTGCAACCTATGGGGCCACCCTAGTCTTTGATCTATTGATTCCTGCAGAGTACTCGAGAGATGAGTACAGCAGACTAGAAAAAATGGTGAAAAGGCCTCCTACGTGATGGCCAGCCCCTCAGGTAATTTTATAAAACCAAGCCGGTTCCACAGGTAGTGATGATCAGACAACGCAGGCGCCGCCGCTTGGGTCAGAGAAGGATTGGCGAGATCATAACCATTGCAAGTGGGATTGGCGTGACGGTTCTTGGAGCTTCTCTTGGTGTCAACTCTGTGGCGTATGCGGGGCTCTGCATCGCAGGCCTCGGAGTCTTCTCGATATTCTGGAGATAGGAAAGAGCTATGGCCAACAAGATGGCGTTGATTGGAGCAATAGCAGCGGGAATAATTGTGATAGGCATTGTGGCCGCGTTTGCCATGTCTCCCGCTGCTACATCTCTGCCAGCAGTCAATGACAATAATAATAGTGATCGCAATAATGGTAACAGCAACGATCAGGGCCAGCAGATAATGATGCAGCTGCTGTCGCCGACCATTCCAGCTGCACCTGCGCTAGGAAGCGACGATGCCAAGGTGACAATAGTAGAATTTGGAGACTACCAGTGCACATGGTGCCACCGATGGCACCAGAGCACCAAGGACCCTCTCATGGCAGACTATGTTGAGACAGGTATGGTGCGGTTCATGTTCAAGGACTTTCCCATCAATGACCTTTCTGACAGGGCCTCGTCGCTAGCGGCGCAAGCATCATACTGTGCCGCGGACCAGGGAAAATACTGGGAGTATCATGACGAGGTATACAACAACTGGAAGGGAGAAAACAATGGATGGGTGACCAGAGCAAGCCTCGAACAGTTTGCAAAGAACGCAGGCATCTCTGACATCGATGCGTTTTCAGAATGCCTTGATTCTGGCAAATACTCAGACGTTGTCAGGAATAACTACAACCTTGCCAAATCCATAGGTCTCAACGCCACTCCTAGCTTTATTGTTCTGGTGGACGGAGAGACGCCAAAGCTTTTGCGGGGGGCACATCCACTCTCTTCGTTTGAAAGCGTCATAAACGAGGCATACCAGAGCTAGCTAGCAGCAAGAGCGTACTTTTGACCCGTGAGCTCCTCGAGGACTGAGCTTGCCTCCTCTAGCTGGGATGCAAGATCCTCGCTTTTTTCGGCAATCTGGCGCTCCAACTGCTCCAAGTTTTGCTTCCCCTTGGTAAGTTCTTCTTCTTGCTGAGTGATTCGGGCTTCAAGATCGCTTGCCCTGCTCACCAAGCTCATGTCAAATTGGTTGAGGGAATCGGTCAGTGCCTTCAGCGACCGCGCCTTGTTCTGAAATTCAGGAAGAGAACTTACTATTGTGTCAAAGTAGTGCACGATCTTGTTGGAATCCTTGAGCTGGATCTTGCCCGACTCTATGGACTTGCGAATCTCCTGCAACAAGGTAGCATAGGGAGAGATATCCGATTCGTCAAACATCTTCCAAGGCTCGTCGGACATCATTCGAAGCCTGGCTTCCGTTTCCCTTGTCAGTCCATAGGAATATTTTGTGAACGCCCTGGAAACGAGCGAGAACTGATCAGCCAGTTGTGCGCGGAATTGCTCTTCTTCTGCCTCTGCACTGGCCACCTTCTGAGCCACCGCCTGTGCCTGACCAAATTCAGGAGATGTCTTTAATTTTTCGAGTTCACCTTTCAAAATTTCGAGTTCACTCTGGATCCTCCTGATGTCATTTTCAATGCTTTGCAGGGACGCCTCAGAAGACCTGATTGATGACGCCTTTTGTAACGCGGTGTTAAGGATGCCGCTACATTTTACGATAGGAGCGCGCTTTTTTTCAAAGTCGGCCATATCAGCGCGGGTTTCATTCAGGAGTTGCGTCAGTACTTCAAACTCCTCTTTCATTCTGCTCGCGTGCTTTTTCATGAACGCATTTATGACTTTGCTATGGGAGCCACTCACCTCTCCTAGGCGATTCATCATCGCCTCGAACCTTTCTTTGAATTTCTTAGCATCGTTTGCCGACTGGACCTGTTGCAGTTCCGTTGCTGCTTCGCGCCTCAGCGCAGATATCATGGTCCTCTTTGTGTTCTCCGCTATCGACCTGTATCTCTGTTCCAATCCCTCTAGCTTTAGCTTTTCCTGCTCCATCTCGTCTGCAAGTTCCCTAATGGACTGGAGCGACTGAGCAGCAGACTGCCTTACAACGTCAAGCTGGCCGGCAAGTTCCTGCACCATTGCTGATTCGAAATTGTGGATCAGATCCCGCGCCTGCTGAATAGAAAGTTCACCGGCTGCTGGCGCGGCGATTGTTGGACGTTCTTGTGGCCTTTCGCTTTGTTTCTTCTTAAAAAACCCAAACGGCACTGCATTACTTTCACACAAGCAGTCCCAAAAAATGTTGCGATTCTGAAAGTCTTGAAAAGTCGGGTATTCACCAAGCTCGCACTGCAGCAGGGAGAGGCTCTCGTGGCACATGGAAAAAATAGCAAGCTGCGCGCAACGAGTACACCCGGGTTATGGAGGAATGCGCGAAGACAACTGCTTGCGACAGACGTCGTCTGCATTTCGCTTGTCCTGTTCATACGTGCTTGTTCCTACCTTCAGTGGCTCCACCATGGAGTGCGGGGCTTCAAGCGTGGATCAAGCCACAGTTATTGTGCCAACAATGTCCATTTCTATAAGGACACTACCAATGAGAGCGGCGAGCTGCTGAAAAAAATCTGCTCCCCTCGAATTACCCGATGCACAAGGCAGCCATACTCGCTCGCCACGAAGCAGATCACGGAAAACCACAACATTTGGCACGCGGTTCACACAGACCCCATGTAAAGTACGATATCGGCGACCATGGGCAATGGTTTACAACCTTCTCGGTCGCGCCCGAGACTCTGATATCCAGCTTGGCGATCGCGCGCTGCTAGTTCATGTGACTCATGAAACTGGCCCGGCATCTACAAAATGAGTGACCCGAACATATTGTGCGACAGGGTCACATCCTTCCTGCATGTCACAGGCTAGCAGAGTGGCAAGAGGAGGAACCCATTACACATCCTATCTTCTTATTTGATCGCCTTATAGATCAGGAGCCTCTTTTTCAACATCTCGATTTGCTCACTCTTTTCCCTGAGCTCTTTGTTGAGGCGCACTATCTCCTCCACCAGCTCCGCCTTGCTCTTGCTCGAATACGCGTTCGAAAGAGTCACTTACCTTTATGCCATAATGGCCAGATAAGACATCGACAGTTGACAAATTTACAAACTGGTTTATTTTCGCTGACTAGCCCTTCATGAATCCCAGCACAAAGGCAGCGGCAAAACTGCCAGTGAGAGGTATGCCAAAGTTTATCAGCGTAGGTGCCACCTGGTCAGAGATTCCTGCGATCTGGCCAGTGGCGTTTCCAAGACCAGATGTAGCGTCGGACGCGCTTGCGGTGAGCTTGTCCCAGTTGATCGTCACAATTCCCTGATAGTTGAGGTATGCGAGCGCCGCAAAGAACAGGCCTATCACAAAGAGCATTATCTTGATTGCCTTCTTGATAGCGTAGCCAATGAGAAAGCCAGCGACTCCACCAAAGCCTATTGAAGTGCCGATGAATGCAAGGTCTACGCTCATGTACCGCGTCGTTGTTATGTTACATGCCATTATTTGAATCATATCGAAAAAAGCTCCATTCCATACTTGAAACGATATGGACATATCTCTCGTCAATCAATGACCCTTGTTGATCGAAGTATACTTTGACGGCCTGTGCCAACCAGTAAATCCTGGCGGAATTGCCTGCTATTCCTTTGTAGTCAAGAAGGATGGCAAGACGATCCATAGTGACTACGGTATTGCAGGAGAACCGTTTTCCCCGGAATCGACCAACAACGTCGCGGAGTACACTGCGCTTGCCAATGCACTGGAATGGCTCGTTGCCAATGATTTCACTTCTGAGAAAATCTTGATAAAAAGTGATTCACAGCTCGTCGTAAACCAAATGAACGGGACGTACAAGATAAAGGCGAAAAAGATCATCCCTCTATACAAGCAGGCCGTCATGCTGAAGAGCAAGTTTTCCGAGTTGGAGATAAGGTGGGTGCCAAGAGAGCAGAACAAGGAGGCGGACATGCTGACCAACGTTGCGTACAACAAGGCTCTGCAGGAAAATCCAGAATATCTGGACAGAGCGCTGGGAAGAAAAGGCTAGGACGCGGCGTTGTGGCCATCAGCCGAATCCTGCCAGACAACTGTGGAAACAAAGTGTGGCAAACAACCTCATTGGCGTGCTCTGATAGGTCGGCTCGTTTGCGGATGTAGAGTACTCCAAACTCCCCACGTTTTTGCTATGATCTTTCAAACCATGACAGATTCTAGACCACCTTCATCTGTCACAATTACAGATGCGAGTCGGGGTCGCTGGCCACCACAAGGTTCTGAAGTCTCAAGGAGCGTTGCGGGAATTCACTATTGTGACGACCTCTCCGTCGGTGTTGCCTTGATCGGCGTGTTTCATGCCAGTGTCCCGCATTGATCCTTTCTTGGATATGGCAAGAAACTCAGGGGCGGAGGATGGCAAACCCAAAAGATAAGTAGCAATGCCTCCCTTGAGATTCACTAGTGCCAGACGAATCAGAAACCAAGGATAACATGCTTTATCTCGATTTTTGCCACTTGAAAAAGAGAAACCGTCAGAGAGCGCCGGAAGACCTTGAGTCGAGCATGGCGCATCAATGATCAGATGGAATCATTCATGGTAACGATCTGGTTCTTCTTCTCTGCTATCAGAGGGATGATCTTGTCCATTATGATCGAATCAAAATTCCTCTCCTCCGCTTCGAGTGTAACTAAGACGTAGTAGTTTTCGTTCACAGGGATCGTTGCCCTGAGCAGCCTTTCGTATCTTCCAAAGGCATAGATCATCTTGCCGATTTTCGGCTCGAACCTGCTTCGGGTTCTTTGGCGGGCAATCGCGCTTTCAGCATACTGCTCGTTCTCCTCGTCACTTAGCAGCAAGTTCACCCCCTCTCGCACTTTCTGGGTTAGAATCACGCCGTTCTTGTTGACGACTGCCGCCCACCTGATGGATCCATCCCTTTCGATGACCTGCTTGCAAAACAAGTCGAGGAGTTCGTAGTTTATTGCCAAGCCAGCTCCGTGGAAATAAGGCTGCCTCGGTTAATAAGATTGGCTGCTGTTACCTATATTAGCAACCAGGGCGAATTAGCTGCAATGTCCGAGTACGAGTCTGGCACCTTCAGGTGCACGGACTGTGCAAAAGAGTTCCTGACCAAGGAGGACGCAGACAGGCACCATCGGGAAGCTCATTCTGACGTTGAAGTTGGCGAGTAAAAGGCTAAACTGACTGACCAGTCAGCTATCCTTATTACCCACTGCAGAGGTGTCAATGTCATTGCTGTGAAAGGGGTGGTATGATGTGCCAAAAGTGACAAATACTTACAAGGCCGAGCTCAGGGAAAAGATAATTCAGGCCGCCATTGAGAGTTTTTCGCAGTCTGGATACGATAGGACAAAGATGGAGGATATCGCAAAGCGTCTTGGACTGAGCAAGGGCACACTCTACCTGTACTTCAAGAGCAAAGAAGACCTCTTTATCGCAATCTGCGAACGCAATATCCAGGAAAGCGATAAGGAAGACGCTGGATTTTTCGTAAATAGGGAGAACGTAGCTTCGGACGCAGAGCAGATATATGACAACATCCGAAGGCGCGAGCAGGGCAATGACAGGGTCATGCTTGAGATGGTGGCCGAGTCGGCGCGCAACCCAAAGCTGAAAAGGTCGATGTACGAGCTCCACCTGAAGATCCACGACCACGTGATGCAGGGCATCAAGGCCAAGATCGACGAGGGGTTCATAAGAAAGGATGTCGACGCTGCAAGCCTTGCGATAGCTTTGGTTGCACTCTACGACGGTCTTGCTGTCAACAGAATGCTTGGCATAAGCGAAGCCACCAACAAGAAAGCTTGGGTGACCGCGCTAAAGGCCATAGTCGCTGCTTCCGGCTAGTCGCTTACTGTTACCTTGATCATTCTTGCTTGCTCAGCGTCAATTGGTGCGTCGGCTTCATCTCTTTTCAGCTCAGCTATCTTGTCGACAGCATCCATGCCTGAGGTCACATGCCCAAACACCGTGTACTGTCCATCCAAAAAGTTGGCATCTTTTAGCACGATAAAGAACTGCGAGCCGGCGCTATTTGGATCCTGGGCCCTCGCCATCGAAAGCGCCCCTCTAGAATGCTTGTTCTTGTTGAATTCTGCTTTAACGGTCCATCCCGGACCGCCAGTCCCCCATCTGCTCCTATTGGCCGCGCTCTTTGTATTTGGATCTCCTCCCTGTATCACAAATCCTGGAACGATGCGGTGGAACAGCAGGCCATCATAAAACCCGCTTTTGGCCAGCTTTATGAAGTTCTCGACTGTCTTTGGGGCAGCATCTGGATAAAAGGCGATTGAAATGTCACCAAACTTTGTCTGTATCTTGGCTGTCGCCATGTAGGTTCGAGCAAGAGAGGGCTATTTGAACTGTAATGAATTGCGGGCCCAGTCGGCAAGAACATGTATTACATTCCCAATAGTCAACCACAAGGACTGCCAAGTCACTGCTAGTGGAGCTATTATCATCACGGTTTTGGTCAAGGTATGACCGCGGTGGGATTGTCGGTTTCAGGTGCCCGCGGTTGGCCTAACACAGAGAGGATCCGAAAAGAAATAGCTATAATATTAGGAGCCATTTTTTCAAATTCTGCTTATGCCTGGAATATTGGACAATGTGCACAGGTACTTTGCCACAACAGTCGGCCTGATAACCACGAAGGGAAGCAAGGGAAGGAATGTCATGGCGGCCGAGTGGACTATGCACATTTCATATGAACCGATGCTGATCGCAGTCTTTGTACACGATTCGCCAACATACTGGAACATTCAGGAGACTCAGGTGTTCGGAGTCAATATAGCCTCTGACGACCAGGCAGAGCTTGTCAATATCGCAGGGGCCTATTCCGCCAGAGAAATAGACAAACTGAGCATACCGGGCATCTTTGAGACATATGATGCCAGGCACATCGATGTCCCTATGATAAAGGGGTGTGTCCTGAATGCCGAGTGCAAGGTCACGATGATTGAAAAAATCGGCGACCACATCATGGTCGTGGGCGAAGCGGTCAGTGCCACTTTTGACGAAGAAAAGTTACCTCTGATTTACACAAGGGGCAGCTACCGCAAGCTGTCTCCGTCAAAGATCCCGTCTGGCAGGAAGGTCATAAGGGTGCCGGCAGCACAAATGTCCAAGTTCAAGGAAATGGCCGCGGGCCAGTTCGTGCTAAAGGTTGCCGTGGCAGTGGTGAAAAAGGACAACAACAGAAAGACACTCATGCAAAAGTTTGGCGATTGGTGGACGCTGCCTATAGTCGCCGTTCCAAAGGGCCAAAACTACCGAGACTTGCTTGGTAGATACCTTTCTTCAATTGGAACCGCTGCGGCAGTCTGGGGCATCCGCGGTATCGTGCGGGCGACACTCAAGTCCGGCAAGGAAGAGCTGCGGGCCAACTTTATCCTCTTTGACTGCAATATCGAGTCGCTTGTCAGCGATGGCGCAGGATGGTTCTCCAGGATGCCCGCGAAGGTTGCCCTAAGAGAGCTGCTTGAAAAGTCCTGACTCGACTATTTTTTCCGTGGCCGCAAGTAGTCGCTTTACGTCTTGTTCGTCATGGGCGTACGAGAGGGCACCCATCTTGCCAGGCAAGAAGAATATCCCGTGGTCTGCCATCAATGCGAGGTGGTATTTTGCCAGGAGTCCCCTGTCAGACGTGGCCACGTCTGCAGCGTCCCTGACCATGTCCTTGCCAAAATGCGTCATAAAGATTGATTCCAGTCCTGTCACCTGGCAGGGAATTCCCGAATCGGAAAAGACCTTGCTCAGGCCCTTTCTTGCCATTGCTCCCAGCCTCCCTATCTTTGTGTAAACGCTTCTGTTCTTTCTCAGAAAGTTCAGCGTGGCAAGTCCTGCAGTCATTGTGACAGGGTTTGCAGAGAACGTGCCTCCGCCTATCGCACACCGGGCTTCCTTATCCCTTCTTGACACAGGGTCTGCCAGCGACATCGTCTCCTTATTGCCGCATACGACGCCAATAGGCATACCTCCGCCACAAATTTTCCCAAGTGTAAATAGGTCCGGCTCAAGTTTGTAGGTGTCCATGGCGCCGTGCAATGAAAGCCTAAAGCCAGTGACGATCTCGTCAAGAATGAAAAGGCTGCCATTCTTTCTTGCAAATTCCTGCAGCCCCTGCAAGTAGCCCTCAGCTGGTGGAATGCACCCGGCGCCACCTAGCACCGGTTCAATAATTATGCATGCGAGGTCATCCTTGATGGTCTCCAGAACCTTGAGAGATGATTCCAAGTTGTTGAATGGTATCGATTCGACGTACTGTCCCTCGTCCTGCACGAGTCCCGGACCCTCTTCAACTTCAAATGGGTAGTTGACAGTCTGCATGAGCGTGGTGTTAAAGCCATGCCAGCCGCCTATGGCCTTGGCAATCACGCGTCTGCCGGTCTTTGCCCGGGCGAGACGTACGGCATACATCGTAGCTTCAGACCCTGTAGAACTAAAGCGCATCATCTCTGCCCTTGGCATCAGCTTTTGGATTGTTTCCGCAAGCTCTACACTCACGTCGTTGACCGTCCCATAGAGCGTGCCATTCCTCACCTGTGCTGCAAGCGCGTCGGCCACGGGTTTTGGCGAATGTCCGAGGATGAGTGCCCAGTGGCCCATCCAATAGTCGGTGTACCTGTTGCCATCGACGTCGCGAATCTGCTTGCCCTTTGCAGCGTTCACAAAGAAAGGATATGGTTCAAAAAAGCGGATGTTGTGGCTGATGCCGCCGGGAAAAACCTTCGCTGAGCGTGAGTACAGGAGCCGCGACCTGCGGGTCTTGGATTCGTAGTTCTTTAAGTAATAATCACGCATTAACATGACTGCGAAAAGCAGATTGCTCTATAATCTTTTGTTTTTTGTCTGCGTGTCTTTTCACCACAGGCCGCTGAAGATGCAAACTTGATCGATGTATGATCTAATTCGTGAATTAAGCAACATCGCAGACATTTCCCCGTGCATGGCGTGAGATGCAGGGAACAACTCTTCACCATGGCCAAGGGGATGCAAGCGTGAGATCGTGCTGGACACCTGGTTTGCGGGCAAGAAGAACAGAGCCAGGAGGTGTTGCTGGGCCAAGCACGAACCGCCATTGCGTCTTTGTGGCCACAGGTTTTAATTATCCGGAAGGCAGAAATCGTTGTTAGCGCCAATGAACTGTCTGAAATGCTTACACCCGCACCAGGTCCATGAATTCAACAAGGGAGGAGACAGCTCGCTTTTGCGGGTCGGGCGCTGCCTTGTGCCGGATTGCGATTGTGCCCAATATGTCGATAAGATAGAAAGAATAGACGAGGACCTACTTTGACACCAGGTTCCTCATTGACGGCGGAATTTCCAAGAGATCCTCAGGCACCTCCTCGGCAGGAGGCAGACCATATTGCTGCCTGAGCTGGGCTTGCTGCTCCCTCATGACTCCATCGGAAAAGTTTGACCCCGCCATCCATCCGAACCAGACATACAGGACGATGACGATGGCCAGAGAGACACCCATGACGAGGATCGACCATGCGACAGCCTTCATGTGCGGGCTAGTGCCATATCCGCCCTCAGTGTGTTCGTGCGCCATAACCTACCACTGGTTGGGATGATGCTTTTTAAAAATATTCGCATTTTTGCGCTCTGTTGCACGGACATAGATCTTGTAGTGACTGCCATGCCCATACACAGGCGCTCGTGTGCAGACCTTCTTGCACCGGTTCGTCTTTTCCAGCTCACCCATTATCAGCCGCCTTCGGTGGCAGCAAAAGCAACCTCTTCTGCCCCCCACCAGCAAGCTCCCAATCAGAGATCGTTGAAGGGTCGTCAGCTTGTCGCGCTAGGCCATGTCAAAAGGCTACGGGATAGCGCTGGATGGTCAGAAACCTCCTTGAAATGTTAACTTTTTTCGCAACTATACGCAACAACTCGTGCAAAGGTAAAATAGAGCACCAAGCACGATCAAGTGCACATATGGTGATAGAAGATAAGCTTGCTTCCCTTGGGATAACATTGCCGTCGCCCCCCGCGCCTGCTGGATCTTACGTTCCAGTAGTCATTTCGCATAACCTGGCATTTGTGGCGGGTCAAATCCCCTCTGAAGCCGGCCAGGTGAAGTTCAAGGGAAAGGTGGGCAGAGATATCCCGATTGAAGCCGGCCAGCAGGCTGCGCGCCTCTGCACAATAAACGCGCTGGCACAGCTCAAGTCTGCGCTGGGCGACCTTGACAAAGTCAAGCGCGTAGTCAAGGTGACAGGATTTGTCAACTGCGAGCCATCCTTTACCGATCAGCCCAAGGTGGTCAATGGAGCCTCAGACCTCCTGGTGCAAGTATTTGGAGAGTCCGGCAAGCACGCTCGTGCTGCAGTGGGGGTGAGCAGCTTGCCACTTGACAGCGCTGTAGAAGTTGAATTTATCGTCGAAATCTAGCTCGATTTTCACTTTATTCTTTCGTCCAAAGATTTGACGAAATCCTGCAGTTTGTCTTTTGGGATCACAGCTCCGCACGCCTTCTCATGCCCGCCGCCGCTACCGCCAAGCTCAGACGCCACTTCATTGACAAGCCTGCCCAGATGGACCTTGCAGCTCGCAGATCCGCGTATAGAAACAACGTAGGAATTGATGTCATCCTTGAACTTGTAGACCATGGCAGCCGGCTTGCCGGAAGAACCGAGAACAAAGTTGACTACCATACTTGACGACAATTCGACCGTGCTTGGAGCATGTGCAAGGTTTTCAAGCTTGACCACAGAATCCTGGATCTGCTGTACCGCGCTTGCCACCTTTTTGGCATATTTTTCTGCAATCTCAAAGCCGCCCCTGACATCATGAGGGTATTTCATCTTGGCCAGCGTGTCAACTATTTTGATGAGAAAATCGTCCTCGTGCTGGCTTGCAGAAATCATGTACGATAAAGAAGTTGACTCTAACATCAGAAACTGCCGGTCAAAGCGCGGTACTATGGTCGATGCAGAGGGCCTGCATTCCATATAGTCGGTGAGCGCGCCCATCGATGCCAGAAATGCCGCGTGTTCTGGCAGCTTTTTCTTGTATTTTGAGTAGACCTGCACGCTCGTGCACTCTTCAATAGTATGGATTAGCGTCACGCCTGCCTTCTTGAGCGCCTGCGCAGTTTCCCTGCTGATGTCGTGGTGGTCAATGTAGGTGATGTCTGCACCACTGGAAGCAATTTTCCCGAGCAACTCAACGAATCTCTGCTCGTTCTTTTTTGATAACCCCAAATCGCAGATGAACAACTGCTCGACCTTGTCAGACTCTGCCACCTTTTCCAGTTTTGTAATCAGGTTTGCATAGTCTACTAGGACCACCTTTGACACGTCAAACGCCGCCTTGACCAGCGCCGCAGAGCAGATGCCATCGGCGTCTTCCTTGTGAGAAATGCAGACAGACAATTTCTTACAGTGGAGCTTTTCTCCCCAGATTTAATGTTTGGGTGAAGGGCAAAATCAATGAATCAAGAAGAGTCGATTATTGTCCTCAACTGAGCAGGAGCTTGGTTCCACCAGTTACTACGATTCTTCACCACACCTGACGAAGGAGCGGCAAGAATTGAACCGCAAAAGCAGGCACCACATCAGGATTGAAAATCCAGGTCCACTGTCACACTCAAAGTAGCTATCAGACCATGAGGAAAGTCGTGGAATGAATTTGGAAAAAAACCAAAAACCACTAGCATGAGATAGAACTAAAAAGGCGACGCTGGCCGTCGTGCAAAGGATCACAGCATTTCTTTACGGTCACGTTGTTCTTTACGTATTTCCGGAGCCGCAACTTTGGAGACATGGTGCGTTTGTTACCACCGTACTTCAGTGGCAAACCACCGACTTTGCGGTGGCACAAACAAATCCAAGTCTAGTGCGTCGGGCTATTGGGAATGGCAGGCTGAACACCTCGCCGAAGCTTGGTGCTTACACCTCCATCCCATCAACGCCATCTTCTATGGCCGCCCTTCTCCTTACGGAAGGCTGTCTTTTCTCGGGAAAGGCTTCGTCCTTAGATGCTTTCAGGACTTATCCTAAGCAGCTTAGCTGCTCAGCGTGCCTTGTCAGACAGCTGATAAACCAGAGGCTGCGCTGCCCTGTTCCTCTCGTACTAGGGGCAACTTCCCCTCAGACAACCGCGCCCCTGTCAGGCAGAGACCGACCTGTCTCACGACGGTCTAAACCCAGCTCACGTTCCCCTTTAATGGGCGAGCAGCCCCACCCTTGGCTCCTGCTGCAGAACCAGGATGGGAAGAGCCGACATCGAGGTACCAAACCGCGGGGTCGATGGGAGCTCTCGCCCGCGACGAGCCTGTTATCCCTAGGGTAACTTTTCTGTCACCACCAGCCCCCAATAGTGGGGACATGATGGATCGCTAAGCCCGGATTTCTCCTCTGTATTCCGTATCATTGGGAATACAGTCAGACTGGCTTTTGGCTTTGCCCTCACCGGCGGAGTTCTGTCCCGCCTGAGCCAATCTTTGGGCCCCCTCGATACTTTTTCAAGGGGGTGCCGCCCCAGCCGAACTGCCCACCTGCAGTTGTTCCCGTGAGAACGGGTTAGCGATACGGTAACGAATGGCTGGTGTTACAACGGCGCCTCCACCTGTCCCGGAGGACAGGCTTCGAAGGCTCCCAGCTACGCTCTGCATCCGCAACCATACCGCAGCAACAGGCTGCAGTAAAGCTCCACAGGGTCTTCTCTCCCCGACAGAGGTTTGTGGACTGTTCGTCCACATTATGTGGCTTCACCGGGCTGCAGGCGGGGACAGCGGGGCCCTCGTTGTTCCATTCATGCACGTCGGAACTTACCCGACAAGGCATTTGGCTACCTTAAGAGAGTCAGAGTTACTCCCGGCGTTTAGCGGCCCTTAGCCCAATTGAACTCAGGTTTTAGGTACCGCCACTGGCCAGGATACAGAGGCCATACTCATCCTTTCGGACTAGCGACCACCTGTGTTTTTATTAAACAGTCGGGACCCCCTGGTCACTGCGACCTGAAGCTCCTGCTCCTCGCAAAAGCCTCAGGCACTCCTTATACCTTAGGTACGGAGCTATTTTGCCGAGTTCCCTCGCCTTACGGTATGCCCGACAGACCTTAGTCTTCTAAACCAGGGCACCAGTGTCGGTTCTCGGTACGGTCTTGAAAAGATCTCCCTGTCCTTGCTTTCAATGTCTCCTGGACTCGAGCAAACCCACCTTGCGGCGGGCCATTCGCCTCTCGTACGGGATCTCGCCATTACGGCACTCCCCCGCACTCGAAAGCTTAGACAGAACGACGGTTCTGCTCACCCTATCCTGAAGCAACAAAGCAGGTAAAAGCGATCTCTTCGAGGCACTTGAATATTAACAAGTTTCCCATTCGGACAGCTCTGTTGAGGCTGCTCTTAGGACCGGCTAACTCCCGGCTGATGACGCATTGCCGGGAAACCCTTGCCCTTGCGGTCGCCGAGATTCTCACCCGGCTATGCTGTTACTGCCACCAGGATCTGCAATAGTTAGTTCGGTCCACTGGACTTCACAGCCCAGCTTCTACCCAAACACTACGCCCACCTACCACGCACCGGCATTGCCGGCGGTCTAAAGTATCGGTGGCCTGCTTTAGCCCCGTCCATTTTCAGGGCTTCCAAGCTCGGCAGGTGAGCTGTTACGCACTCTTTAAAGGATGGCTGCTTCTGAGCCTACCTCCCTGCTGTCTTAGCTCGAAAACACCTTTTTGTTTGACACTTAGCAGACACTTGGGGACCTTAACTTTAGTCTGGGTTGTCCCCCTTTCGGTTATGAGGCTTACCCCACATAAACCCGCCTCCCAGCTTCTTCGACGCCCGTACATTCGGAGTTCGAATGGACGGCGAGCCCTTTCGAGCCCTTACCGCCCGATCGGTGCTCTACAATACAAGCAATCTCCACTGAGGCAGGACTGCGATCCACTTCGGTGGGAACTAGCGATCACCGGACTAGATTGGTTTTTGACCCCTAATCCCAGATCTGGGGACCGATTTGCACGTCAGGACCCTTGCAGACCTCCAGCGGGCTTTCGCCCACCTTCGTCTTATCCAGGACTAGATCGTCCGGTTTCTAGCCTTACTGCCATGACTGAAGACCCTTTCGGATCCTTCGCCTTGCCGAAGCTGCGCGAATTCGGTTTCCCTTCGCCTTCCCCTCGTCAGGTTAGGCTCGCCATGACAGCAATCTCCCTGGCCCGTGTTTCTAGACGGAACATACGACCCTGGAAGGGTTCAGTCCCTTGCGGGACCTCCCCCATACTCCTTCTGAGCCGTACACGTCTGTAACCGGTTGGTTTCAGACACTTTTCATCCCCCTTCCGGGGTACTTTTCAACTTTCCCTCACGGTACTAGTATGCTATCGGTCTTGATGAATATTTAGCCTTGGATGCTACTTTCACCCATAGTCACTGGCCACTGCCAAGGCCAGTTACTCTTGCCATAGCAGAATCCCGTTCTCCTGCGCTTACGGGGGTATCACCCTCTTCGCCAGCACGTTCCAGAGCACTTCAGCTCAGAGAACAGCATCCTATACGCCATGGCACACCACATCTCTACTACGTTGCCATAGCAGATTCAGTTTGGGCTCTTCCGTTTTCGCTCGCCGCTACTAGCGGAATCTCGATTGATTTCTCTTCCTCGTCCTACTCAGATGCTTCACTTCGGACAGTTCGCCCTCCCAAGCGAAAAGCAAGGGAGTGTTAAGAGAGACCTCATTCGGAAATCCCGGGATCAACGGTCGCGTGCACCTACCCCAGGCTTATCGCAGCTTGCCACGTCCTTCATCACTTATCAAGCCGAGTCATTCCCCAACCGGCGTCTTTGCACTATACCAGGTACACCATTTCTTTTACTATTGCAGCCCCGGAAATTTTACGCGAACATTTCCGTAAAGCCACATATTTCCACTCTGTCAGTTATGACAATCGTGGCGTGTTTCCTGTGATCCTTTGCACGACGGTCATTGCGGGTGTTACCCCGCTGCGTCCTTCACGCCCTACTTTCGTAGGGAGCTGCATATTAAATTCGGTCACACGTGTCAAATACGACCCTTTACACAACAGTTGCCCGGACCGTTAAACTAAGGAGGTGATCCAGCCGCAGGTTCCCCTACGACTACCTTGTTACGACTTCTCCCCCGTTGCTGACCCCAGGTTCGATAGCGCCAATTAGGCGCCACCTCGCCAAGAACCAGCTTCGGTGAAGCGACGGGCGGTGTGTGCAAGGAGCAGGGACGTATTCACCGCGCGATGGTGACACGCGGTTACTAGGGATTCCATATTCATGAGGGCGAGTTTCAGCCCTCAATCATAACTGAGGTAAGGTTTGTGAGATTGCCTCCTCCTTTCGGAATCGGAACTCGCTGTCCTTACCATTGCAGCCCGCGTGTGGCCCGAGGGTTTCGGGGCATACTGACCTGCCGTAGCCCCCTCCTTCCTCCGCCTCAGCGGCGGCGGTCCCTCTAATTAGCCCCTCCGTTCCGGAGAACAGTGGTAGCAACTAGAGGCAGGGATCTTGCTCGTTACCTGACTTAACAGGACACCTCACGGCACGAGCTGGCGACGGCCATGCACCTCCTCTCAGCTTGTCTGGTAAAGTCTTCAGCTTGACCTTCACACTGCTGTCGCCCCCGGTAAGATTCCCGGCGTTGACTCCAATTGAACCGCAGGCTTCACCCCTTGTGGTGCTCCCCCGCCAATTCCTTTAAGTTTCAGTCTTGCGACCGTACTCCCCAGGCGGCAGACTTAACGGCTTCCCTGCGGCACTGGGTTGGCTCGAAGCCAACCCATCACCGAGTCTGCATCGTTTACAGCTGGGACTACCCGGGTATCTAATCCGGTTTGCTCCCCCAGCTTTCATCCCTCACCGTCGAGCGCGTTCTGGCAAACCGCCTTCGCCACTGGTGGTCTTCAATGGATCAGAGGATTTTACCCCTACCCACTGAGTACCGTTTGCCTCTCCCGCCTCCTAGCCCTGTAGTATCCTCCGCAGCCCATCTGTTGAGCAGGTGGATTTAACGGAGGACTTGCAGAACAAGCTACGGATGCTTTAGGCCCAATAATCGTCCCGACCACTCGGGGTGCTGGTATTACCGCGGCGGCTGACACCAGACTTGCCCACCCCTTATTCTGCACCATTTTTAGAGGTGCCAAAAGATGCCCTTAGCGGACATCACTCAGAGTAACCCTGTCAAGCTTTCGCCTATTGCAGAGGTTTCGCGCCTGCTGCGCCCCATAGGGCCTGGGCCCTTGTCTCAGTGCCCATCTCCGGGCTCCTTCTCTCAAAGCCCGTACCGGTTACAGGTTTGGTGGGCCATTACCTCACCAACAGCCTGATCGGCCGCAGTCCAATCCAGGGGCCGTATAGATTTCAGCCATGGCCCATTCCAGAAGCCTTGGCCTATCGCGGTTTATCCTCAGTTTCCCGAGGTTATCCACGTCCCCTGGGCATGTTGACTACGTGTTACTGAGCCGTACGCCACGCCTTGCGGCGTTGACTCGCATGGCTTAGTCCCACTCTGATAGCAGTCGGGTCCGGCAGGATCAACCGGAGTCAATCCTTTTTCTTTAATATGAAGAGTACGGCCGGACAACTTTGTTATTGTGCGGATCGCATTTGGGTGTGTATTCGTGTGACCGAGTCGGATCTAATGTTGACATCAGATCCCCATATTATGAGCGCAACTGGAGGTCAGTGAATCACAAAATGGCACTAAGACCAAACATCATCACTGACGCCGCCTTAAAGGTTACGTTCGCTTTTTTCCTTTACAATATACTGATATAAATCTTTGCTCAAGGCGATTTACACGAGCAAAAAGGAGGTTCAAGCGTCATCGATCCAGTTATTTTCGAGCTGACTCATCTTTTGCAGGCATCAAATATAACCGGTTGTGAAATTTTTCGGCAAGTTACAAAGTCTATATATCATTCAGCTGCATCTCCAACAGATGCAAGAACATTCTGGCCATCATCATCAAGGCAAGAGGCCAAACAGATTACTTCAAGAATCGAGCCCATACCTTTTGCAGCATGCCTACAACCCTGTGGATTGGTATCCATGGGGTGAAGAAGCACTAGAGCGCGCAAGAAGAGAGGACAAGCCCATCTTCCTGAGCATTGGCTACAGCGCGTGTCACTGGTGCCACGTGATGGCACACGAGTCGTTTGAAGATGATGAGGTTGCAAGAATAATGAACGAGGAATTCATCAATATCAAAGTCGACAGGGAAGAGAGGCCAGATATTGACGACATTTACCAGCGAGTCTGCCAGCTTGCGACAGGAACTGGCGGATGGCCTCTTTCCGTCTTTCTGACTTCAGATCAAAAGCCTTTCTATGTTGGGACGTATTTTCCAAAGGAAGGCGGGCGCTACAACATGCCCGGCTTCAAGACCATACTGCTCCAGCTTGCCACCGCATACAAGAACAAGAAGCACGAGGTAGTGGCGGCGAGTGGGGAGTTCATGGATGCGCTTGCACAGACTGCAAGAGACATTGCACCGGGCATGGCAGAGCACGCAAGCCTAGAGCGCTCCATTCTCGATGAGGCAGCGATGGGCCTTCTGCAGATGGGCGACCCAATATATGGCGGCTTTGGACAGGCTCCAAAGTTTCCCAACGCCTCAAACCTCATGTTTCTCTTGAGGTACTATGACATTTCGGGACTCAACAGATTCAAGGACTTTGTGGCTTTCACCGCGGACAGGATGGCTGCAGGCGGCATACACGACCAGCTTGGCGGTGGCTTTGCGCGCTATGCGACCGACCAGAAGTGGCTGATACCCCACTTTGAAAAGATGCTTTACGACAATGCCCTCCTCGCACAGCTCTATTCTGAACTTTACCAGATCACCAAGGAGGAAAAGTATGCTCAAGTCACAAGGAAGACCTTGGACTTTGTGATCCGGGAAATGACACACCCAGATGGCGGCTTTTATTCTGCACTGGACGCAGACTCTGAAGGCGAGGAAGGCAAGTTTTACGTCTGGAGTAAAAAAGAGATCGCATCCACCATCGGCGATCAAGTTGCATCAGACATTTTTTGCGAACATTACGGGGTGACAGAAGGCGGCAACTTTGAAGGTCATAACATCCTCAATGTGCGGGTGCCACTTTCAAGTGTGGCCACTCGATACGGCAAGACGCCTGAGCAGGCCGCGCAGATAGTTGCCGATGCATCCGCCAAGCTATTTGCGGCAAGAGAGAAGAGAGTCAGGCCAGGAAGGGATGAAAAGATCCTGACCTCCTGGAACGGATTGATGATCTCTGGCTTTGCCAGAGGCTATGGCATCACAGGAGACACGAAATACCTGCAGTCAGCAAGAAGGGCAGTAGATTTCGTTGAAAGCAAGATCGCTACCGGAGACGGCAGACTGTTGCGCACATTCAAGGACGGCCGTGCCAAGCTCAACGCATATCTTGATGACTATGCATTCTATGTAAGCGGACTGCTGGACCTGTTCGCAGTCGACTCAAAGCAAGCATACCTTGACAAGGCTATCACTTATACCGACTTTATGATCAAGCATTTCTGGGACGAAAAGGAAGGCAACCTTTTCTTTACATCAGACGACCACGAGAAGCTGATAGTGAGGACAAAGAGCTTTTACGACCTTGCGATCCCAAGCGGCAACTCCGTAGCCGCTGCCAACCTCTTGCGGCTCTACCACTATACACAGAATGACGACTATCTGAACTGCGCGGTAAGTATAATGAAGGCAGGGGCCAGACCTGCGGCCGAAAATCCGTTTGGCTTTGGTCAGATGCTCAACTCGATCTACCTCTATGTAAAGAAGCCCGTAGAGGTAACGGTCATAGCCGACGGAGGAGTCAGCGAGATGGCAGAATGGCTCAACAGGCAGTTCTTGCCCGATGGAATTAAGGCAATAGTTAGCGCAGGCGAACTAGAGTCGCTGCAAAAAAAATACGCATACTTTAGAGGTAGAGAAGGTAATCCCAACACCGCGTTTGTCTGCAGGAACTTTACCTGCTCCCTCCCCCTCAAGTCACAGCAAGAGCTTGAAAAGCAACTCATGCCTTCTTGATGTCTATGAGCAGCCTGTCTCCAACGCGGGGGCTTCCCATTTTTTCATAGCGCTTTTTCGGCATGGTAATCTGGATAACTGTCTGAGAGTAGGTCCTGACAACAGTCTGCGGTTGAGACCGCAAGATAGCTTCAAGAATTGGCCTTATCTGCTCCTTGACTTCCTTGTCGGTTACCGCCCTGTCGATCGCTTCAAGCATCATCTGCTGCTGTGACACTGTTTCAAGTTCCACATCCTCGCTCAATGCAAGGTTGACAGTGGTTCCAGTGTCTGTCATCTGGTTGATACGGTATCTGATATTTTCTTCCTGCATAGGTGTGTCATTGTATTGCAGGTGGTCACTAAAATTTGCTCCGGTCAGTCCCTGAAAAGCTCTTCTTCTGCAAGATCCCTATCCTTCTTTGTCAAGTACATCAAAAAGAATGCAATGCCTGCAAACGCAATGACGTTGACAAACAATATTGATACATCGACTCGCTGACCCATCACAAACAGCCTGATTATCGCGTACGCGACAGCGGCTGCTAGCGCCGCAATGCAGCCTGCAATTGCTGCTCGGATCGTACGGCGATTCACAGGTGTAAAATACGCATCCTGCCGTATATCTTTTCACTTGTGCTAGTCGCACATCAGGGAGTCCAGAGTTGAATCCACAATGGAATGGTGTCACCGAGGATGATTCTCATCCAAACCGCGAGGCTTCTCGGGGCTCAATGAGTGCAATTAAGAGTCAAACGTCGCCCATGACATGGTGACGAGGGCCGGTGAAAAGTAAAGATATGAGATCAAGCTCTGCAGAGAAGGACTCGCATCTCGTCTCTCTCTGCATCAGTAGGATTATCACTGCAATCATTCCTAAACGCCTGATGGTCACAGGGGCTGAAGATCAAGGTGACCGCAGCGAAATCTCGCACTGCCGGCGTGAGTAGCCAGCCTGCTGAAACCTCTAAATAATATTGTACCACAGAAGCGTAGCGAAGTCAATTCGCAGGTACCTAAAGGCCAGCAGGAACCTGATACCAACAGGCGCCGGCTTTTGGGTCATGACACTAATACTAATAGGAATATCAGCGGTTTGAAACCTATTTGTGTTCTTTGGATGCTCTTGTCCAATTCATGTTTCCGGTTCTACCGGTCAAATGTGATAACCATCCATACTGGAGAAGCGGATCACCCGATCATGGTCTACTACTAGGGCTTGTTGTACGTGTTGTAGCTGACAACGCTAGAAACAAGAAAGAAGACTTTTAACGACATGACAGCTTTACAACAGCGCATTGCAGCTGGTAAAAAAGTATGAGATACAATCAAAGCAGAAGATGATTGAATTCCTAAACAGCCAGCCTGCTGGCAGAGTGGCATCGATCGACAAGGATGGCTACCCACAGGTGATCCCGATGAACTTTGTCTGGCACGACAATGCCATCTACATGCACTCAGCTCCGTTTGGCGAAAAGCTGGACAATATTCGGCGAAACCCAAATGTCGGCTTTGAAGTGGACCAGCATGTCTGCTTCTTGCCATCTTATTATTTCCACCCTACAGACGCGTCGCAGGCTGACACGCTCTACATCAGTGTGGTCATAAAGGGAAAGGCAGAACTTGTTCACGATCCAGAGGAAAAGGCAAGAGCGCTAAACGCGTTGATGGGGAAGTACCAGAAGGAAGGCAGGTATGAACCGCTTGACGCGGGGATGCCGGTGGTACGAGAGGTTGCAATAATCAAAGTAGTGCCAACTGAGATGCGTGGCAAGTACAAGATAGGGCAGCACTGGTCAGCACCTTATAGACTGAGGATGGCAGAGAACATCATCCAGCGCGAAGGATTGGAAAATGCAAAGTCAGTCCTTGCAGTCATGGGGATAGAGATCAGGTCAGATGGAAGCTTGGAGATAACACAAGACCCGGTGATGTAATACGACAAAATGCACAATTCATACCGACTTTTTCGATGATTCATGTGACGCCTGCAAGCAGGAATATCTGGAGATGAAGGGAGCGGGCGAGATCATTCAGGAAACAAAGAAGTACAAAGAGTTTACAGAGGAGCGCGCCAAGAAGCTTTATGGAGATCTCTTGTTGCAATACCTGAGGGGCGGGGCGAGTGAAGTTGATGCAGACAGGAAGGCGAAGGCGATAATTCGAAAGCAGTGCAGCATCAGAGGGATGACACCGTGGCCTTGGGTCTGATCTCACTCTTTCTGTGGAGAGTTTGGAAAGATCATCTGGCCAACATCTTTGTACATCTTTAGGAACAGTTTGCCCTTCTCGGTCGTACGATACTCACGATCAGTTGGGAGGTAGTCAAGTAGCCCCTTTTCTTGTAGAACTGCAAGATATTCCTTCAGCTGCGGAAAAGACAAAAAGGCACTGTACATTATCCGGGTCTTGACCGCACCATCGATGGCTACTTCAAGGATTGCAGCGGCGATGTCGGTCCTGCTCCGGTATTTCACATCTAATTGTCAGACGCTGTAAAATAAAAACTTCTCGAATAAATGACTAGTAGATATTTCTACTCACTGGGCCTCTTGCCTTCCGATAAGACCATAAATGTTCTGCAAGTGTGCAGACAGATCGCTTAGCACTTCGATCTTTCTCTTCGGATAATTCGCAAAGCGGATGACGCTGTCGATGAATTCTGGCACTGGAATTGTCGTTTCGCCAGGCACTTCAATTCCTCTGCGCGTAAGCAGGTATGACTTGACAACAGGGCTTGTCTGCACGCCGTTTAGAAAGTAGCTCTTGTCCTCCGGCATGGATGCTGCCGCTTTTGAGTATTGTTCTTTGATCGATTCAACTTCAGTAGCTATCTGGATTTCCAGCCGGTTCATCAATTCGACCAGATTCTTGATCCGGTCAATCGAAGGTTCGGTCACGCTAACACAATGCCAGTCCAACATTAATAACTTGCACTTATTAAAGACGTATCAAAACTACAGAAAAATCAAATAGCCAATTGTTGAAGTAAGATTATATACATATCAACTAACCAATCTGCAATGACAGATTTGATACTGGAGACGCATGACAAGTTCGTTGTTTTTTATGATCTTGCCATGCTGGTGGAAGAGGGTGTCGCCACCGAGGACGATCTAGCTAAGGTGACGCATCTTTCGCGCAATGTCATCAACGAGCTCCTCGCATTCATGCTCGCGCAAGGTTACGTAAAAACAGGAATGAGCGACAGAGAATTCAAGATCACTGCGCACGGCTCGAAATTTCTGAAGGACTTTGAAGGCATGAGGAGATTTCTTTCCTAGGCCCCATCACTCATTCTATGTCGACTCTTTCTTTTGCCGCCTTTTGCGCCTCTTGCTCGTCCAGTTTTTTCAGCTCGTTTTGGAGAAATTCACGGTACTTGTTTCGCTCTTCCTGCGTCATGGAGTCAAGGTTTGAGCTGAGTGTCGCGCCGATCGCAGTCACCCTGTCGATAAGATCCATCGCCATGAATTTGCCCACGTTGCCAACGCGCATCATGACATCGATCTGTTTTTGCAATATGCTTCCAAACGACTCCAGATCGGATGTGATCTCTAGGCCCTTTTTTGTTATAGTGTATCGCCCGTCCTTGTCTTCCGTGACCAGTCCTTCTTCAAGCAGTCTTCCAAGCAGCGGGTAGATCAACCCTGGCGACGGCTTCCACTTGCCCCCGCTCTGTTCTGTGGCCTTGTCAATTATTTCCTTGCCCGTCATGGAACGGTCCTTGAGCAAAGAGAGTATGTATTGTCGGGAAAAGCCTCTCGGTATTGAGCTTCCCACTCTCGATAGCCATTCTGATATCATATATCACTAGTAATATCACTAGTGATATATTAGTATTTGCGTAGAGGGAGTTCTGTTGCAAATTCGCGGGGTGTTGTTCGGCTTGACTAGCCGTTGCATCCTG
>JBIQJB010000018.1:0-47182 GCA_044507735.1 Nitrosopumilales archaeon | reverse complement strand
GAAAAAAGCTAGGACAGTCCTAGCTTTACGCATTACCCTAAGTTAACAGAGCCTATACTAGGAATAGTGCATCGTTGTTCTATCTTCTACACCAAAGAGATACACGAAACGATCATCCTCAACTTGGGCAGTACCATTCTCCAGACTGCAAAGCCTGTCTTTCTTGCAGGATTACGAGTATTCACTTTCAAGAGTGTTGTCTAACTGGGATTTCTTGCTCTAGCTTATTTCCCCGAAAACCCAAGCTTGATCACAATTCAAGTTTCCCATGATCCTCGTCATACGGATGGCTCTTGTGGGCTTGTATATCCCCAGGTTAGACATCCACAAAAGGGCCCAAAAGTCTAGCGTAATGCCAAACTGAAGCTCGGTAGGAGGCATTGTCATGTTGCATAGCCAATTGTCGACGACCAATCGATCCGGGTGATTGCAACC
Source organism: Nitrosopumilales archaeon (assembly GCA_044507735.1). Taxonomy (GTDB): domain Archaea; phylum Thermoproteota; class Nitrososphaeria; order Nitrososphaerales; family Nitrososphaeraceae; genus Nitrososphaera. The sequence goes on along the minus strand of JBIQJB010000018.1, from coordinate 46,747 downwards.
ATCATATTGATCATTAGATATCCCAATCCAACGATGCAGGAAGGGGACATTAGGGTCAGCCCAGTCAGCAGACCTTTTGTCGTCGCCTCAATAGTCCTGGTTTTCATAGGCTCGATCATAGGCTCTGTATGGATGATGTATCTATTGGGTGCAGATGTTGCATTTGCTCGAGCAGTCTTTCCGCTCCACAAGGTTTTCCAAGTTGACGGGTTCCTGACCTTGATCGTCATGGGCATAGGATACATGATAGTCCCGAGGTTCAGAAACATCCAGCTTCATTCAGTCAGATTGGCGTACCTGTCTTTCCTCCTAGTCACCTTTTCAATCGCAATTTCAATCGCCTCTCCGATCGGTGTTACTAGTGAAGTTTCGAAGCTTGCCCTAGTTGCACGAACTTTGGGGATACTGATTTTTGCTGGCATGACCCTTTGGATGATCCGAATACACCCAAGGCTTCTGCGACCGGCTGACTATTTTATTGCTCTCGCAGTGCTGACTCTGATTTCTATCAATGTCATGCACCTTTTTGGCTATGCAAGATCAGGTAATTCGCTGAGCGAAGTGCAGGCTTTGCTATTATTTCCTGTCCTGATGATATTTGGGGTGCAATACAAGACCATGCCGTCCTTTATCGGGTTTATCAGGCCCAGAAAAAGGCTGTCCACAATTTCATTTGGTCTGGCGGCAGTTTCCACAGTGCTGGTTCTGGCGTCTGCGACAACGCATAGCGCAATACTGGCGATCGTCTTCAATTTAGTCTACCTTGCCTGCATCGCTACATTTACCGGCGCAATCTACACCTTTGGCGGCTTTGACAACAGAGAGATTCTTAGCCTTATACATGGAGAAAAGAAGGCCCGCTACATGTATACGATCCTCCACTCAAGGCTGGCGTTTCTATTCCTTTTGGCAGGGACTGTAGTTGCCTTGGCGTTCAATCTTTCGAATAGCTTCATGCTATACGACCTTGCCATCCATTATACGACTATCGGATTCATCGGTACTACTATTGCGCTCTACCTTCCTTTGATGCTACCTCCGATAACCGGCAAGATGGTGCATTTTACAAAGTTCAACCACCTTCCGATATTGCTGTTAGTTACCGCACTTGGAATCCGTACTGTAGGTGATTATTTCATCACTCGCTATCCTGCATCGGAGGGGTCTTCATTCGCCTTGATGTCTACTGGCTGGCTAATCGTCGCAGCATTATCTCTGTTCATAGTCATGGTTCACAGATCTATGAAGGAAGAAGAGATCTCGTAGTCATCAGGTGACAAATCTTAGAACTATCTTCTGTATTACGTCACCAATATACTTTAAAGTCGAAAATTATGAATCAGGATTCCAGATATGAGCAGCATCAAATACAGGATCAATCACAATCCGGTGACCTATGATCACCGAACGAGAACGTACCGGGTTGGCACAAACGCATTCGAATCATATCAAGACGCAAAGTCAAGGCAATGGCAGTGTGAAAAGTGTGGCGACACGTTTGCAAGTTTTAAGGAACTGAGATCGCATAAGATGGTCATCCACTCGTATTAATGAGATATCGCACGATATCGTTGATCGGTCGGTATGTCGAGATAACGACTCGATCGTGGTATATGGGTGTAGGCAGATGTTTGCATAATGGAAAAAGCTTCGGAGATATTCATAATATCATATTTTTGTGAAAAATCTATTAAAACTACCCCGCCTCGATCGTAGACGCTCAGCGAACAGTTGCAAGAAAATGGTGAGAGAATAGAAAAGATGTTTCGAAGTGGCAGCGCAAACCTGTTAACTACATCATCTTACAGCAACTGATGGCAAAGGTCTTGCACCAAGTGCTACATCAACCTGCATGATTTCCCCATCTCTATATACGGTCAGAGTAACAGCATCTCCCACTTTCTTGTGGCTTTCGATGTATGAAAGAAGATCGTCTATCTTATTTACCGGCTGGTGATCAACTCCTAGAATAATGTCCCCTCCCAGCTCAATGAAATTGCTTCGACCTTGACCCTGGATTCGTGGGATATCTCCAATTACAACCGGCGAGTCGCCGCCTCTTATTCCAGCTTTGTCTGCGGGTCCTCCCATCACAACGTCAATTACAAGATACCCTCTGGCCTCCTCTAACCCTAGTTTCAGAGCAATCTCTGGTGTAACATCGATGCCCGAAACGCCGACCCATGGGTGCACATACGTTCCATTAGCAATCAGCTCTGGCAGTGTCAGCTTCAAAGTATCAGAAGGGACTGCAAAGCCTACTCCTGAAGAAATCGCAAAAGGAGATGCTGAGAGGATCGCGGTATTCATTCCTATTACCTCGCCTCGCAGGTTTAGCAGAGGGCCGCCAGAGTTTCCGGGATTTATGGCTGCATCTGTCTGTATGATGTTGGGGATTGAGAAGCCATAAATGATGGCGGTCTCGTTGTCGCCGGTGTCATTATTATTTGGCGGGATGGACGGCGACAAGAGCCTTCCAAGGCCGCTTACAACGCCCGTGCTCAACGATCCTGTGAGACCGAACGGATTTCCAATTGCTACCACCTGGTCCCCTACGGCAAGTTCAGAAGAATTTCCGAGCAATAAAGGCACGAGCGTTTTTTCCGGAGGTACGTCCTGCATTTCCAATACCGCAGTGTCGGTAAAGACATCCACGCCAATTACTTCTGCTGCGAAAACAGAACCGTCAGAAAATGCTACCGAGACGTTCCGGGCATTGGCAATGACATGGTAGTTTGTTGCGATGTGACCCTCAATATCAACAAGGAATCCTGAACCAATTGCAGTCACCTCTGGTGGCAGTTGGTTGCCATTATCACCCTCCAGAGGCGGAATGGCAAGGGTGGAAACTGGAATTCCGGAAGCAGTTATCTGCACTACTGAACTATTGACTCTAGCAAAAAGATCTCGATATGTAAGATCTCCTTCACCACTATTGTTTAGTCGCTGCTGCTCTGTCTCAAAGTTGAAAGTGGAGTTATTGGCCAGCGGGTTGTCGTCCTCGTCAACAGTACTAGTCTGTTCTGAAACTTGCACGGGCGCAATGCTCGCAACAATCATTGCAATTAGTAAGACGGATAATGCAAGGGCCGCTAATGAAATACGGGCAGGATAATTGTCATTTTCGCCTGCACGGTCATTTTTGTTGCGGACCATCTTTTGAGAGTAGGCAACAAACTTTATAGTTGCAGCGATTCTTGTGCATCTAATAATATACAGTATTTCTAATACCTCTTCGACGAATGATAATTTCAGCAATCAATCAGAGTAGCATATAATATACGGGCAGCAGTCAAACATTCTGATTTTCAGGGGCCGTTGTCTAGCTTGGCAGGATGCCAGCCTCGGGCGCTGGAGGTCGCTGGTTCGAATCCGGCCGGCCCCATTTCTCTCAGCGATGGTGGTGACAAGGCCGTACGCAGCTCGCTCATTTCCATATCCAGTCCCATTCCCCCCTCCCTCACTACACAGGCAGTCTTGCCCTTGTCATATGCAATTGGCATTGGCTGTGCGATGGCGTTTTGGGCACGATATATGTTGTGGCGATAGCAAGGGTGGACTAGTGCTTCGCATTTGTTGTGCTAACCAAAAATACCCCGGAGTCGACTAGTTGTTTCGGCGCATTTGTCATGTTCTCGTAACGCAATGTACAATGTTCTTCTCTGCCTGTTATCCTTTAGACTTGATCTTATCAATTATCTCTTGGGCCAGCAGCTCGCCCCTCTTGGTAAGCACGAAAACATCTTCGTTGCTTTCATTTGTACCGCCCTTCTTTACGATGCCCTTTTTCACAAGGCGACCATTGAAATTACCGCCCTCAAACCAAACGCCCACTTTCTTTCCCAAGTCTATCAACATCTGTTTGATCTCCGGCTTTGTTTGCGACGGCTTCAGACTTAGAGAGACAACAACCAAGTCTTGAATGCCTATTTCATCGATGTGTAAGGCGATCATCCTTTCCAAATCGTCTGACCTGCCAGACTTGCTTGCAGAGGATCCAGTACCAGCAATGATATCTTCCAATTTTTTAATTCGCATTTCCAAGCTTTCAATTCTCTCTTCTAAGTTCAAATGTCCTTTTTTCTACCTGAAAAGATGATTAAATACTTTCTAAGTCACTTCACAAAGTGTACCCATCATTCGAGAATCAGCGCCCAATTCTAAGCACTCTGTCTCTTTCGCAGAACTATTGTCGGCACAGACGAAGGGAGTCAGGGATTTGTTGATCATGTTTTCCTCGGGGGTTCAGATGCGGCATTCAGAGATAATCTTTGGCTAAGGCATAGACCGTTCTCAGACGAACCCTTCTCACCTTCGTAACGTTTTGGGTCAATGCTCGTTGCTCTCTTACCAGATGAGTAAGCGTTAGCTTTGTGATTCCCAATACCTTCTGGGGGCGTGCCCATGGTGCATAACGGTTCACAGGGTATAGGGACCGAACCACGGACTCTCCTTCTGTGCGCAATTGTTCAAGATTCAAATCAAGTTCCCTCCATGTCATGCCAGAAAAGCATGCCAGGCGTCCCGGACCCTAGCATAGGGCATGGCGTCGCTGTCTTTTTTCTGGTTGATCTTCTCAAGAGCCCCTCTCTCCCATTCGGGTCAGCTTAAATTCATTTGTTAGGTGGATATCGTGATGGCAGCAAGTGCATGTACAGAAGGCATCTGCAGAGATACCAAGATCAAGAAATTGCACTACGCGGACTGGATATCGTTTCTGGCAAATGACAAGCGCCATGACCATTTGAGACATCTTTGGCCTTATTGGCAGAACTTGGAGCACAATTTTGCATGTCTTGCCGCGGACAGATCATCTGTCGAAATATGCCTTTTGCTTCTATGCACCATCTGTCGCAGCAGACTCCGCTAGTTGGCATCAAACGACCTTGTTGAACAGATCTAAAATAGGCACACAATGCTAAGAAATACGTACCAGCAACACCGCAGTTCGCAAGTTTGACAGTGTCTTGGCATTGGAAACCTTCAGAAATGACCATTTCTCAGAGTTGTTCAACAATGCATATCAAGCATGTAAACAGAATATAGCAAGATTTCAGGTAGATAATGGGCAGATAAGAAGCGGCGTGATTGATATTCTATAAATACGCATAAGTTCCTGCAAATGATGCTGTGGTAGCCATGCCAGAAAATGGAGGAATGAATATCACGGAAGCGGTCAAGACAGTGGCTATCGATGTCGACTCGGTCCTTGCTGACGTTATGCTCATTTGGGCAGATGAGTACAACAGAAGGCATAACACCAAGATCACAAAGAAGGACATCGTACGCTGGGACATTCCAACAGTGCTTCCTATTACACCCGATCAAGTTTATGTGTACTTTAGCCACGTCTGGAAAGAAAGGTGGCGCGAAATTCCCCCGACAGAACCTGGAATCGGAGATGTAACAAAGCGCATACACCGCAAGGGATACAGGATATCAGTCATAACGAAGAGGGAGAGACCGACTGCACCCTATGTCGCGATGTGGCTCGATATGCATAATATCTACACTGATGAGTTGCTGTTCATATACGATGCAGTGCCCAAGGCAAATTACCCGTTCGACATACTGATAGATGATGCCCCAAAGAACCTGATAGACATTGTCCCACCCAAGACAGCAATCCTCTTCAATCAGCCATGGAATAAGGAATTTCAATGGTCCGTCAGGGTTGATACTCTCAGTGAGGCTGAAAAACTTCTCTAGAGATTGTAGCGTTTGCAATCGCACATGCCAAAGATGCATTCTGCCCTGCCCTTTACGTGGTACGTCATGCTGTGCCCGCAAGTGCATGACCTTTCCCTGTTGAGAAAAACGAGCCCTGCTATTCCGCTATATGAGACCATGCATCTTACCTTCTTGTAATGGATACCTTGTCTATATTTTGCGAAAGCACGAATATTCTAGAGCGAACTATGAAGATTTGTCGCGCCGTACCCGCTATTGTTGCTGTCGCTGTAGTTCTATCAGAGCACGATTTATCAGTGACGCTAGCCCGACATATCGAGTAATCAACGTTACAGCAGATTCAAGTGCGTCAGGACCCCTAAAACCCTCGTCATATTTCATCTCCACAGTACCCCGATCGGTCTCAACTACAGCCGTTAGCAACGAATAATCCCCCAGCCGACTATCCCTGCGCTCTATGTATTGTCTCATCTCGATTTTTCTTATGACAAAGCCCTGGTTCGCCTGTGAGCCGTGTTCCAGAATTGTCCTTGATTTGTCAGGCGGCCGGCTGATCCGCTCCTGGTCGATGTCACTCAGCCAATTCATTTGTAATCGAGGAACCTTACCCATTCGGGGAACCATAGACTGTTCTCCGGCATCCCTATGCCCCTTGCAAGGACCGCTGGCGAATTATAATAGACAGAATCCGAGCCTATCTCTCTCGCAATGTTTTGGTTCAGCTCATCTATAGACGACACCTCCCCAACGTACTTGTTTGCCACGAGTTCGCGATTCTGCGTATACAGCCCTACCTGTCTGCCATCCACAGTAGGAACATAGCTTACAACAACATCTATTCGCTTTGCCCCGGCGTTCTTCAAGTAGTATATAGTCTCACGAGCGGTGCTGCCAGTCTGAATGGTGCCCTGTACAGTGGCTATCTTCTTGCCCTGTACGAGGTTTTGCATAACGAATTTTAGTGACCTGCCCGTGGTGAGCAGCTTGTTCTTGCTGACCTGCTCTGAAAAATCAATCATGTGGTCGGCGTCGTCGTATCGATCCTTAATGACACCTTCTGCGAATTCAAAAGACTTGGAATACTTTTGGTATTCGATCCCAAACCCAAGTGCCATCGGCCTAGTGTAATCCGGCTCTGCATATGCAGAGTCAATATCCAGCTCTTTCGAAAGAAAGTCGGCTTGTTCTTTTCCGATGTTCTTTCTTATGTGGTAGACGCTTTTTCCGTTGACCGTCGCCACAACATTTGACTCACGGATGAATTCAAAGGGATCCATCATCATTTTGATGATCGATGTGGTGGCAAGCACTTCTAGTCCGCCTCTCTTGCTCATCTTCAGCAGATGACCAGGCGGAACATCGGCAAACTCCATGTCAACAAGCGAGGTGCGGAGCGAATTTTCTGAAGCAATGATGTGGAGCGTCTTGTCACGGTTGGTAGCGGTCACAAGAGGTTTGAATCCGGTGCTGTCCCGGTATGCGTAGATCTCGTCGCCAACTTTTACCAGGAGGTTTCCCCTCAGATGCCTGTCGAGGAATTCAGCGGCCCTTTCAGGGTTCTTGCGGTGGATCAAGAGTTGTGTGAAAATGTGGTAAATTTTGAAAAGAGAGTCTGAATCCCTTGCCGGGCCAATGTACGGATGCAAATGCAGCTTCTCTGTGTCCACGAAGAATCCGTCAAACGCTACCCAGATGTTAGCCATGCTCGGAAAGGGCGGCGGCCTCTTCGAAAGGAAGCCAATGCCGTTGTTGCCGTGAAGCTTTTCCCTCTGTGCTATGCGCAGAATCTCACTATCTGCAGGAAGCCATCCTTCGGCCCCCGTTGCAGCATTGCCCACCATCATTTTCCAGTAGGCCTTGCCCCGGTGCTGGAGCATCCTCATCGAGTGCGCAAGGTAGTATATGATGTTCTTGTTGTTCGCGCCGTGGCTGTAAATGGCGACAATTCCGGCCAATTGCCTTCACTTTTGCTCAAATGGGCTTGGGATAAAAATCTTGTCAAGTCTGAGAAGAAGGCAAGAACTTCAGCTTGTTCCTTTCATAGTTTGCAATGTGCTCTTCGAGCTGTAATGTAAGCCCTATGCTGTCCAAGCCCTCCAACAAAAGCTTTTTCCGGAACTCGTCAATTTCAAAATACATCCGGCGGTCGCCACCTTGGATCGTAACATTCTGCTTTGCTAGGTCGATCTCGATTTCCAGATCTTCGTTTTTGAACAAATAGTCCACCTCATCAGGCTTGAGCCGTACAGGGAGTATCCCGTTCTTGAAGCAGTTATTGTAGAAAATGTCTGCAAATGAAGGTGCGATTATTGCTCGAAAGCCATAGTCGAGTATTGCCCAAGCGGCGTGCTCGCGCGAGCTTCCACTACCAAAGTTGTCCCGTGTAAGCAGGATCTGCCGACCTGCATATTTTGGATTGTTTAGTACGAAGTCGCTTTTTGGCTTGCCATCTCTATCAAAGCGCCAGTCGTAAAAGAGGTACTTTCCAAAGCCAGTCCTGTTAATCAGTTTCAGGAACTGCTTTGGCACAATCTGGTCAGTGTCAACATTGACCCTGTCAAGTGGCGTGGCCTTGCTCTTGATCACAGTGAAGGGTTCCAACTTCTAGAGCCACTCCCTCACATCTACGAAGTGTCCCTCTATCGCGGCAGCTGCTGCCATTACAGGGCTGACTAGGTGAGTCCTTCCGCCCGAACCCTGCCGCCCCTCAAAGTTGCGGTTTGATGTGCTTGCGCAACGCTCACCGGGAGCAAGTATGTCAGGGTTCATTCCAAGGCACATGCTGCATCCAGATTCGCGCCATTCAAAGCCTGCATCCTTGAATACCTTGTCGATGCCTAGTTTTTCTGCCGCAACCTTGACCTGTTGAGAGCCTGGCACTACCATCGCTCGCACGTTTGGAGAAACCTTCCTCCCCTTTACAACTATCGACGCCTCAATCAAGTCCTCAAGCCTCGAATTTGTGCACGAGCCGATAAAGACTCTATCAACCTTGATGTCTGTCATCGGGGTACCGGGCTTAAGAGCCATGTATTCCAAGGCGCGAAGTGCGGCCTTGTACTCGTTCTCATTCCCCTTTGCAAACTCGTCAGGGTGGGGGACCGACTCCGTGATATTGACTATCATCCCGGGGTTTGTTCCCCAGCTAACCTGCGGCGCAAGCGCGCCTACATCAATGCTAACAGACTTGTCGAATTTTGCATTTGCGTCTGTTCTAAGGCTTGTCCAGTATTCAACTGCCTTTTCAAACTGCTCTCCCTTCGGGGCATAGCGCCTCCCTCTGATAAAGTCGAATGTAGTCCTGTCAGGTGCCATTAAACCTGCCCGGGCGCCTGCTTCAATTGACATGTTGCATATTGTCATCCGGTTTTCCATTGAAAGCTCGGATATCGCGCTGCCGCGGTATTCAAGAACAGTGCCAGTCCCTCCTGCAGTCCCTATCGTCCTTATCATATACAGAACCATGTCCTTGGCGGTAACTGCATGAGGGTTCCTCCGTCTACCCTCAAAGTTTATCGAAAAAGTCTTGGGTTTGTCCATCCACATTGTCTGTGTTGCAAGCACGTGCTCAACCTCGCTCGTACCAATGCCAAGAGCCAATGCGCCAAATGCGCCATGAGTAGACGTGTGACTATCACCACAAACTATAGTGGTGCCTGGCAAGGTAAGCCCAAGCTCAGGTCCAATAACGTGAACTATACCCTGATCGGGGCTGTGCATGTCAAATAGTGTTATCCCAAATTCCTTGCAGTTTTGCGCAAGTGTTTGGATCTGCACTGACGATATCTGGTCTACGATAGGCAAAGATCTATCGCTTGTTGGGACGTTGTGATCCATGGTCGCAAAAGTTAAGTCAGTCCGTCTGACTCGCCTCCCATTCATGCGCAGCCCGTCAAAGGCCTGTGGTGACGTCACTTCGTGGACAAGGTGCCTGTCGATGTAAAGAAGTGACGGGCCTCCCTCCTTTTCATATACAATATGGTTGTCCCAGATCTTCTCAAATATCGTCTTTGGCAAGCTGCTAAAAGAAAAATGCCACAAGGGGAATATAAAATAAGCAGGCAGAAAGACTCGGATTAAGTCGAGTTCATGTAGTACATTCTCCCTGTGCGTAGGACCTTTGGTTCTTTCAGATTGTGTCCCCCATACCCTACTAGGAACGATCGCAAGTCCCACCAGCTGACAGCAGAAATGACCACTTCTTGTTTTCACGTAGTCATCGGGCTTCACAGGCGAGGCAGATAGTTTTAAATCAGGTAAGGCTTCAGTCAACACCATATATGCATCCCCGGGACAACAGATATCCTGATTATATTGCCGATCAGATCAAGAAGGGAACCACCACTTGCGCCCTTACATGCAGTGACGGCGTGGTTCTCGCAGCCGACACGCGCGCAAGCGCAGGGTTGTTTATAGCCGATAGGCATGTTATGAAGATCCAAAAGGTGGATCAGCACCTTGCAATGACTATTGCTGGTGGTGTCGCAGATGCACAGAACCTCGTTGACACCATGCGATATAACGCCAACCTTTACCGCTTCCAGAGCAAACAGCCATTGCCAGTCAAGTCTGCTGCGAGGCTCTGCTCAAACATCCTGTTCAACCAGCGATTCTTTCCCTACTATGTCCAGATCATAATGGCAGGCTATACCCAGGACGAGGGAAGTCGTATCTACAATATCGACCTCTTTGGATCGCTGACTACAGAAAAGTTCATCTCCACAGGTAGCGGCTCGCCGGTTGCATACGGGTATCTCGAATCTGAATACAAAGACAACATGAGCGTGAACGAGGCATACAAGGTTGCGATGCAGGCAATAGCAGCTGCAATTCGAAGAAATGCTGGCACTGGCGACAACATCAATGTTGTAATCATTGACAAGAACGGCTATCGCGAGCTCTCAAAGGAAGAGAAGGCGGCAGTTGGAGTAGTCTTTTAGGACTACCCAATAGCCATCACGTGTTCTTGTTATTTCTGATTCTTTTCAATGTTCGCAGTAGGTCAGCTGGCTCCCGCTATTTCTTTCATGAAAAGACTACTGTCAAGGCTTGAGAACCTAGATAAGTCTATTCCCGCCCCCGGCCGCATTATTTCGCGCATGTAGTGGCCCGCGCCGGGCTCTTTCCACCACACTTCACCGAACCTCCCCTGCAAATGATTATCAAGCTCCGCAGCACGGACGGCGGCCAGCATGTAACTTGGCACATACATTATCGCATCAGGTAGTATGTGATGGAGCATCCAGTATTCTCCTGGCATTTCTAGGCCAGTGTATTCCCTTATCAACTTGGCATAGAGCTCGCTCGCTTTTTCGATTGACAGTTTCCTCCGCCAGAATTCTGCTTTCATTAGCGAGTTGGCAACATAGAAGGTGACAAAAAAGAGTTCCATGAACTTGTTCCTTTCCTTGATTTCTTGCAGGATACGTTCGTCGCGGATCCCTAACGATGACAGGTACTTGCTGTTCTTTGTTAGCCTCTCCAAGAATAGGGAGAAGATCTCTGCAATACCCATAGAAAAGCAGTAACGGTTCCAGTATTCAGCATTCGGATTTATTGAGGATGCATGCATGGCGTGGCCCATTTCGTGGTAGCATCCCTGAAGATCAAAGTATGGACTTTCACTCTTGTATAAGACGCGTATGTCAGTAGGCACGTGAACGAAAAAGCACACCGGCGAAGGGTATTTGTTCTTCCTATTTTTGGTGTCAAAGTGAATTGGTGACAAGTTGAACCCCATTACCTCAAGCGTTCGTTTTACCTGCTCCGGAGGATCTACGGCAGCGAACTCTTTTTCAACATCGGCATAGACCCTGTTGCGGAAAAAGTAAAAGTCGTCATAGTAATCGGCTTGCCGTCCAAGCACTTTTTTTGACATTGCTGCAAGTGCTTCACGAAACGGCTTTCTAGCCTGGTTGCCCATCGACCTTACAAAATCAACCAAGTGCGAGTAGGAGATCTTTTCGTTTTCTAGGTAACCATCAAGGGGATTCAATTTGTTTGAAGTGTAATGCGAATAGACCTTGGCCATTTCAGAAAACCGCTCCTTGATGACAGGAGAAATGTACTTTGTCTTTGAAATGAATTCATCAAATACCTGCTTGCGTTTGACAGGATCCTTCTGCGCGCTATTGAATTGGCGCCACGAGCTCCAGTTCACAGCAACGCTTCCAAAGTGGTGTCTAGAAGAGGCTATCTTTTGAATGCGCAGATTGTACAATTTTAGCTCCAGTTTTTTTGTCGAAGCATCAGCGATGTTTTCAAGTGAACTAAGGAACAATTCCCTCGGAGCTGAGAAGGAGCCAAGGAAAATCTTCGCATTGATCGATCTCGCCTCGGCCAGACGCTCTATCACCATTTCACTGTATTGTAAACCGGCATGTTGCTTGTAGCGCTCGTCATTTTCTGCGACGTAAATCCGCTCATCGATCTGGCACCATTGCTCAAGGTTCATGCCACAGTCATGATACACGATTCAATTTAAGTTTGACAGCAGAGAAGTTTGATATGTGATCTAGGCGCGTCTAGCCAGAAGACCAAGAGTTTCTTCCAGATATGTAGGTTCACAGGTTGAATTCAGAAACTGAAAGAGGCCCGATTATCCGCAAAGATGGCAAGACGTTGAAACATTGCAGAGGGGCAGGTTTCCACAGCAAATTAGTAAAGAAGAAAAATGGTTGCGCTTTTACGCGCCTGCCATATTGTTGCGGAGTTCGATTCCTCTGTGGTCGTCAGAGGCTTCTGCGGCTGCCCTGTGCATTTCTGACAATGCGCAGCCCATCTGTGCCTCTGGCTTGCCCCTTCTCATAAGACCTCTGTAGAGGCCTGCTTCAAGCGTTTGGCCGTGTGCCTTTTCCCATTCCTCGACTGGGATGCTGAACTTCTTCTGAATTCTGTCGCGATACCACTCTGGGATGACGTTGAACGCACAGAAGGGAATGATTCTGAGGTCAGGGGTCAGATAGTGGATGTCGCATCTCTGGAGCCTTTCGAGGTCTTCATTGTATTTGTCCTGGAAGTGCATCATTCCAAGGAACAGAGATCTGCCGTGCCATGAGCCTACTGAGTCAAAGTTGCGCTTCAACAGTATGCTGGAGAACATCTTTGCAAGATCGAGGCCGCGAGGTTGCTTTTCCTTGTTCACAAACTGCTTTAGCTTGCGCACGACTTCAAGCATAGCCCAGTACCTGTTAGCGCCGGACTTGATTTCATCGGCCTTTTCTTCAAAGTATTCAAGCACACCCTTGATATCAACAAACGATGTCAGCGGGATCAGTTTCTTGGTGTCCATATCTTCAAAGACATATGTCCCTGCGCCGCATGCGAAATGGATCGACAGTTCGTATTTTGGCTTCTTGCTGAAAGCCTCGATAATGTTTGTCATAGGCATGCATGATGGAACTGGGAACCATGCATCCTTTGGAATCTCACCGTTCGTCTGCTCTTCGATTCGCTCTATGCAGTCAGGAATCGTAATTCTATATTTCTCGCGTTCCTTCTTACCCATCCTGCCAGTCAAGGAAACTGGCTGGAAGTTGACTGCATGAACCACGTCAAGGTTCTTTTGCGCGTATCTGATGATGCCACCTAGCTCATGGTCATTTATTGACTTGATTACCGTTGGGACAAAGACCACAGTCATCCCACACTTTCTCGCCGATTCCAGCGTGTAGGGGATTTCCCAGTGGTTTTTCGGGTTTGTCCTTGGTGTTACGCCATCAAATGACAAGTAGAGGTTGCTCACACCTGCCATTCTTACTTGGCGCATCGTGTCGGGCGACATAGCCAACTTGATGCCATTGGTATTTAGCTGGACGTGGTCAACACCCTCTTCCTTCATGATCTTGATGATCTCAGTAATATCGTCTCGAAGCATCGGCTCGCCGCCGGTGATCTGGATCGAGTTGCCTGCGATTGGTCTTTCCGCCTTGAGTGTCTTCATCATGGCCCTTACCTGCTCCATGTTTGGTTCGTAAAGATAGGCGCCTTCAAGGCCCTTCTTAACATAGAAGAAGCAGTACCAGCATGTCAAGTCGCACCTGTTCGTAATGATCATGTTAGAGAGACCAGAGTGTGAAAGATGGTTGGTGCAGAGCCCGCAGTTATTTGGACATGAGCACTTGTCAATCATTACGTTTGGAGCATGGGCTCCCTTGCCATCCATCCAGTATGTGCTGAACTTCTTGTACATTTCGTACGAGCCAAAGTATAGTTCTTCGCACTCACCGTGCGTCGGGCATGTCTTGGTCATAAAGACCTTGCCGTCTCTTTCAAAGACCTCAGCATCCAAAATCATGTTGCAGTCCGGACAGATGCTTTGAGTAAATCTTATTGTTCGCCTAGCTCCTATGCTCTTGCTAGACATGTTCGAAATTTGAATTAGATCCATGGTACTACCTTATTGGACACAGCCTACATTTTGTATATAAAGCTAACCTACTAATTCCTACGGTGAATAGGTTAAATTCTACATGCAAATCATTTGGAAATTGCTAGATCTTAGTGAGTCCTCCAAGAAGATATCGCTTGGAATGCTGCAACATGGACTAAATTGAACCCAACCAACTTACCATAATCAAATGATAGTAACAAGTTCGAATTTGGTAACAGATCACGCGTTTGAGAAAGAGCAAATCATTGTTTTCCCGACGCTGCTCAAACAGCTGAGAGGCATTGGGGAGCGAACCGCGTTCCGCATCCATCTCGACATATCGCCCGCCGGAGATTGTTGTCAAGTTTTGTGAAATCTTGTAACAACTACACAGAGTCAGCGGCCCCAAAACCAATACTGGATAGAGACAAGCATTCTGCAGTTTCGCGTGAGCTCTGCCCGGCGAATGGCAACAGAAGGCAAAAAGAAGAACTCAGATATGCTTGACCGTTGTAAAGTGCTTCCAACAACCCCATTTGAAAAGAACATTCTGATTGCGCAACCAGTTCCTTCAAATACTGATGCGGACAGGTCAAGAGCTGAGCGTCCTCAAATGCTGCATGCCCATCAATTCCAACTAGCAGTAGACAGGGTCATTCAACCGCGCTTTACTCAGGGTAGCAATCTGTCAAGTTGACAACCACCAAGCAACCAATCAGGTAAGAATCCCGTCAATTAGAAGCGCATCACTGGCATGACAAGAGACTCGAGAGAATCTCTGCAGAGCATCTTAATATAGCTCGAGCTACCAGCTGCAAAGGAGTTGAGTATTAGCGACAGGTCAAGGAAGGCCATGGAGAACCTTGGCTTGACAAGCTACGAAATACGTGTCTACCTTTCGTTACTTGAGGCAGGTTCTATGACGGCTGCAGATATCTCGAAAAAATCAGGCGTTCCGTACTCAAAGATATACGAAGTCCTTAACACCCTGGAAGAGAAGGGCTGGCTAGAGTCTGACAGCTCACGCCCTCAGAACTTTTTCCCAAAGTCTCCTACAAGCGCACTTGAAGCAATGAAGCTGCGCCAGGAGAACAATTTTCGCGAGAGCCAGAGCGTAATTGCCAACGAGCTTATGCCAATGTACACAAAGAGCGGTATGAAGGAGAGGCCGGAGATTTGGGTTGCACGCGGAGTGCCAAACATCTTAACCAAAGTAAATGACGTGATCCAGAACACGCAGCAGGAACTGTTGGTGGCCCTCCCCTACGTCGCGGAGAACCTTGCAAGGCCGGTCCAACCCATACTGAGGACGCTGCATGATAAAGGAGTCAGGATAAACATCCTTGCTTCTGCCAAGATCAATTCAGAGGTCATAAAGACACTAAGCAGAGTTTCAGAAGTTAGGCAGAGAGAGGGCCTCTTCGGCGGAGGCGTGATTGGGGATGGGAGGCACGTGGTCATATTGCTTGGTGAAGGAAGCAACGCAATGGAGCCAATAGCTATTTGGGCAGACCACGCGGGTCTCGCAAGCTTTGCAAAGGGATACTTCCAGTACCTGTGGGATGATTCCTCATTGTACGGGAGGAAAAAGTCACGCTAAAAACGGCGTTATACGCGCAGAGATAAGGTTAATAGCGTTTGGCGAGAACTTAGGATTGTCGTGGAGTCTGCCCTTACAAAGAAGAGACCTTCTGGCGATGAAGAGCTTTTCGTAGGTACCGCCGAGTCGGAGCATGTTGAAATGTACCTGAAAGCGATATGGTATATCGGCGAAAGGGGCGAGGAGGTCAAGGTCAGCTCGATTGCAAAGCTTCTTGATGTAACCCAGCCGTCTGTAGTGCAAATGCTCCGCAAGCTAAATGACTCCAAGCTCGTGCGTTACAGCAAAGGCAGTGTAGAGATGACACCTGAAGGCGAGCACATCGGCAAGCAGATGATGCGCAATACAAGACTCCTAGAAGTCCTGATGAAGGACGCGCTGAAAATAGAGATCGACGAAGAAATGGTCTGCGGCATCGAACACCACATGAAGGACATTTTTACCGATGCGTTGTGCACCCTGTTAAAACACCCAAGAAAGTGTCCGCATGGACACGCAATTCCAAAAGGCAAGTGTTGTTCGTAGATTTTTATGTCAATGTGCCCCATTTTTGATGTGGACAAACGATGACTAGACTAGCCCTACTGACATAGTGAGGAGGATCTTGAGTAAGGAGTTTGTCCACCTACTCTGTCAATCCTTCTCACAAGCTTGATAAATGGCTAATGACACTTTAATAGCTACCTTGGTTCAGATAGAGACTACGGCTTCGCTAGAGAGTTTTAGAAAGTTTATCATTGTAAGCACCTGTAGGTCGTTCATACCTGAGAGCTACCTGCGTGACTATGAAGTCTTCCCAGAGCGCGAAGAAGGACCGGGTGCGATATACATCGAAGCGGCAGACAAGGTAACGCTGAAAAAAATAAGAGAAATGACATTTGTAAATGCAAAAGAGATTCTTGGCATAATTTATTCTTCAAAGAGTGGCAATACTCAGCTGAAGTGGAGGCAAACGCGTAGGCGGCTCGGCAAAGTGCAGGGGTTTGCTTCTCCAAATGCACTAGTCAACCTAGTAGAATCTGGCGTGTTAACTCAAGAATGGGTTGACAACTATCTCAAGTCAGTTCAGAACCAGGACGGTAGTGAAGATCCGTCTGCGGTAGCCGCAAGCGAAAAGACAGCATGATAGTTAAGCCAAGTAGCTCGTCAGCCAACGTATTTTTTGTAATCCCCGAGGATGCGGACGATCTATTCACACTCAGGAGAATTGTGGAAAAAGACGACAGCATAATCGCAGATACGACCCGTGTAATAAAGCAGGTGAAGGAGTATGGCAGGCCAGACAAGGGAGAGAGGGTCAAAGTGCGTGTCGTGCTCAGAGTCGAGAAGATCGAACTCGATGCAGCGGTTGACAGGCTCCGCATTTCTGGCGTGATTACCGAGACGGATAACGAGTTAGTTACTAAGGGCACACATCATTCATTATCTGTGCAGCCGGGCGATTCCATCACAATAGATAAAGGAAGAAAGTGGCGAGAAATCGAGCTCAGGTTGCTAAACAGAGCAGGCGGCAGCACCGGCAGCTTTATCCTTGTTGCGATAGACACCCAAGAAGCGGCAGTGGCAAGAGTTTCAGGCACGCACGTCAAGGTCATACCCAACATCTACTCTGGACAGAGTGGCAAGCGCTACCAGACAAAGAACAACCCTAACATCGAAGTCTATTTCACAGATATTGCCCGGACCGTTTCTTCCATAATAGGCGATAACGACAAGGTGATCATATTTGGTCCTGGAGAAACAAGAAAAAGGTTTTTCAATGCACTCATTGCGAGGCAAGAGGTCCCAAAAGACAGAGTGCAGGTGGTAGACGGTGTTGACGTCGCTGGTGAGGATGGCATTTTCGTATTCCTCCGCTCTCCGGCAATGAAGGAGGCCATGAGCGCAAGCAAGCTTGCGTCGGTGTCTTCAATCCTCGATAGAGTGATGCTGATGATCAACAGAGGAGAGCAGAAATTTGCGATGGGGATGGATGAAGTGTCGCAGGCGGGTGCATTGAAGGCAGTCGAATCAGTAGTGTTCTCTGATTCGATCTTTAAGACCGCCGACGAAGAACAGGTTGTCAAGCTGCTCAACTCAATCGAGAGCTATGGCGCAAAGACGTTTGCAGTGGACACGTCCACAGACATTGGCTTACGCGTTTCGTCGCTTGGTGGAATCGTGGCGCTTCTTCGCTACCCCATCCGTTGATTCAATGAGCCACGACAGGTAAGACTTTGAGACATCGCTCATTTTGAGCTCAACTATTTCAGGTACCTCATAGGGGTGAAGCCTAGCAATTTCAGCCTTTAATTTCCCCATAGACTTTTCAGTAGTCTTGAAAAGCGCGATAAACTCTGGCTGATCTTCCAACTTGCCGCGCCACGAATAGATGGAGCGGATCCTGGTGAAATTAACGCATGCGCAAAGTTTGTTTGTAACAACTTTGCTAGCAACATCAACAATCGAATCTTCGCTTGGAAATGTCGAGAGGATGATGGTTCCCTTGGAAGCCATGTCCTAGACTGCGGAGTACAATAATTTTAATTCTTTCGAGCACCCAGTTGGAGAAGTTGGAAAGGTGTCCATATCTTTTTCCCCATAATGAAAAAACAAGTCAGAGGATTCTCAACTGGCAAAGCTGGAAACGCGAAGACGCTCACTACTACAGCGTTTCACAGAGAGGGTTTGCCTTCATCACGATAAAATCCCGATTTGTCATATTCTTTGATACCACCTTCTCATAATCGGCCTTGGAGCAGGCAATTACAACCGTCGTCTTGTCGGTGTGGTACAAGTCAAAAGTTGGGCCTTGGTGACGTTCCACGTCTCCGATATAGTCTTTAACCTTTGCCTCAAGCGCTGACAAGAGCTCGATCTTGTCCCCCCTCATTTCGTGCGGGTCAAGCGTCCACGCTATGGCAACTTTGGTCCTACTCGCCTTGAGGTCTCGCTTTTTTAGTGTTGAGCGTATCTGGTCAATAAGATACTTGACATAGCCTTCGACGCCCTTTATGCTACCGTTGACCAGATACATTAGAGGGCCTGCGCCATCAAGTGAAGAGCCAATTATGCGCAGATCATAAAGCCCACTTGTCACGTCGTCAATATAAAGGTCGGCAAATGAGCCGCGCATCAGATCGCTTCCAATGCTGCTACCCGCAGCCCTCTTGCAGATTTCAAGTATGCTAGCCAGTCCAGAATAGTGGCTCAGCGTCTTTATGACATGCGTCAGTTCTGCAGAATTGACATCCACAAAAGAGAGCTTGCGCCGCGTGTCAGGATCGTGGAGCATCTTGGAAAGGTGCGCATCCTGCTTCGACTTTGCTGACCCAATCATAGTTTCGGCGCCGCTGCCCATAAGCGTGCTCATAGGAAGGTAATAGTAAGACACATCCTTTTCGACAGTCATGCCAGTCATGTGCTCGATTAGCGCAATGTTCTCATTGTTGCCGCCAACGCCTGTCGGCAGCATGTAAACTACAGATGCTCCACGCCTGAGTGCCTTTATCGCATCCTTGAACTTGGTGGTAACGTCGCCTTTCACGTCGGAGCCAACCTTTCTCACGCGCGGAGCAAAGTAGACGTATGACGCGTTGCTCACTGCAACGTCGATCGGCTCTAAATCGAGCAAGGGCTCGTCTTCTACCAACGAGCTTACATCAGGATAGGTCCTTGCAATATCTGGCTTGAGAGAAATCGCCATCCTAACAGACTCGTCAATGAGCGACACTTTTGAACCCTTTATTGCTATCGAGGAAGCTATCCGGTAACCTTCGGTGCTCAAGCCATAGACTGCAACAGAAGTTGATGATCCTGTACTCAAAGTGTCGACTGAGCTCCCCCGTTTATCCCTAGGTTGTATCACAAGTGGTCTACAAAAGGTTTTTCCATTTGTTTTCTATACAGTTCATGCTTGAAGATCTGGTTCGATATTTTGACCCCGAAGCAGGTGATGTTTTTCCATCATGCCGTGACTCAACTCCGCAGGTCCGGCCACGAAGTACTGTGTACTTCAAGGCAGTATAGGGAAGCAGTCGAACTGGCAAGGATCAAAAAGCTTGATCTCGCGATTGTTGGCGCGCATGGCGGTGCAGATAGATATGACAAGCTGCTCCAAAGCGCAAGCAGGACGTACGAACTTGCAAAGGTGGTAGAGAGTTTCGGACCAGATGTTGCAGTTTCCTTTTCGTCCCCAGAAGGCGCAAGAGTGGCCTTTGGTCTCGGTATCAGGCATATTGGCTTTAACGACTCCCCTCATGCAGAGGCCGTAGCGAGACTTACCATACCGCTGATGGATAAGTTGTTCTGCCCATGGGTCATACCAGTTTCATCATGGACAGGATACGGCATTGCAAGAAAAAATGTCGTACGCTACCGCGCATTGGATCCAGCGTCTTGGCTCAAGCACGACGAAACTCCCGAACCAGATCGCAGGGAAAAAACAATATTGTTAAGGCTCGAAGAGAGCAAGGCTTCGTACATTGCAGACAAGAAGATCGGAACTGAAAAAATGATCGATGACTTTGTAGATGAACTGTGGAAGACATCAAGTATCATGGTTCTCTGCAGGTATCAGGATCAGATTGAGGAAGTAGAGGCGCGCTATGGCAATAAAGTGCAGGTCTTGAAGGATGTGGTTGATGGGACTGCACTGCTAAAATCAATAGCCTTGTTCATAGGCGCGGGGGGAACAATGACTGCAGAAGCGGCTCTGCTTGGAAAGCCCACGATATCGATAGCGCCGCTGGGGTACTATGTCGAAAAATATCTTGTAAGAACTGGGCTAGTCAGTAAGGCTGCCAATCCAAGACTACTTGTGAAGATGAGCAGAAAAATGATCTTGGATGATCGTTACAGGAGGGCGCAAGAGAGGAAAGCTGCACGGATACTAGCATGGATGGATGACCCGACTGAAAGGATGATCAGTGCCTTAAGATTATAAAGACGTGCAAGATAGTGTGACTTAAGCCCGGAAGCCCGGTGGAGGAAAAGAATCATTTTTCCGCCGAATGTAGTGGCCAAGCATAGGGGCCTTTGGAGCCCTTGACCCCAGTTCGAATCTGGGCCGGGCTATTATTCCTATCATTAGCCTTGGCTGCACACTAAAGAACCACCAGCGAGCACATCAAAGCCATTTCTTTGAAACATAAGGCCATCAGAGAATTACGAGAGATCATGCACAAAAACAAAAGCAAGTACTTTCTACCGAGCATAACGCATCATTGCTACATGAGCAGCCACTACGAATCCATATTCCTAGAGAACTTGCGAGTAATAGCAAACATGGCAAAAACCGAAGAGGCAATAAGGAGTCTGGTTCCGAGCGGTTCAACAACGCTCAAGGCGGTGCCTCAGCACAATCCCAATCGCCTTGTACAGGCAGAATGATGAGGTACTCGGAAATAAGCTGCCCCCAGGGAGAGTCCCCAGAGCCAGAGTCTTTCCAATATAAGCACATGCAGTTATGAGAGAAATGTGCGGAGCAGCACTCCTGATAGGAATTGCTGCTACGTTTGTAGCCTGAGCACTCTGCATAAAGACCTGTTCTCTATGTTGCCACGACCAACAGAACGCGGTGAAGTTTCTCCTGAAAAGATCCTGCGGGATAGTGGCCAAAGAAGAATGAAAATATCAGCCTTTGCCCATGTGTTGTTCATAGTTAAATAGTGGCGCAAATAGACCCAGTAGTGACATGAGCGAGAAGCACGTGTATATGACAAGAAAGATCTTGGAGCCGGCACTATCAATGCTCTTGAAAGAATGCAATGTCACCCTTCACAAGAAACCAAATCCACCAGTCAGAAAAGAACTGTTAAAAAATGCAGCTGGCAAGCACGGAATCCTCTGCATGCTCTCAGACAGAATAGACGCGGAAGTGATGGATGCGGCAGGCCCAAGTTTGCAGGTTATTAGCTCGTATAGCACAGGTCTTGAGCACATCGATGTGAAAGAAGCAACTGCAAGAGGTATCTACGTAACCTATACGGGAGACACGTTGACGGAAGCAATTGCAGACATCACGTTTGCCCTGATCCTTGCTTGCTCACGCAATATAGTTAATGCAGACAAGTATGTCAGACAGAACAGATGGAAGTCCGGATGGGCACCAGATCTGATGCTTGGATACAACGTGCACGGAGCGACGCTTGGCATAATCGGACTTGGCAGGATCGGATCTGCAGTAGCAAAGAGAGCAAAGGGCTTTGACATGAACATCTTGTATCATAACAGGAATAGGAACCGGCAGATGGAAGCCGAGCTGGGTGCCAAGTATGTGGAGCTGGATGACCTGTTGGCTCAAAGTGATTTTGTGTCAATACATACCAGCTTGAATGACAGTAGCCATCATATGATAAACAAGAGCAAAATAGAGCTAATGAAAAAGACTGCGTTCCTAGTCAACACGTCACGTGGACAGGTCATAAAGGAGGCAGACCTTGCAAGAGCACTCAAAGCAGGCAGGATCGCAGGAGCCGCTCTTGACGTATTTGAGAGGGAACCCCTACCAAGATCAAGCCCCCTAATGAAAATGAAAAATGTCGTCCTTGTTCCGCACATTGGAAGCGCTACGTACCAGACTCGCTCCAAGATGGCAGAAGTCGCAGCCAAAAACTTGCTTGACGTTCTGGCAGGCAAAGAGCCTGATCCGAAATTCTTGGTGAATCCGGAAGTAAGAAAAGTGCGCCCATTATTGTAGTCATAAAGAGCACCTACTTGTCGGACTCCCACGCTTTCTTTTTCTTATCATACTCTTCGCGGCTGTATACTGGGCGTGCAGGGTGTCCCAAAACAACAGTATCGGGCGGTACGTCCTTAGTTACAACTGAGGCCATTGCCACTACGCTATTCTTGCCAACGCGGACGCCGGGCTTGAAGACAGACCTTCCCCCGATTATTGCGCCATCTTCCACTATCACCCCAATCATCTTGGGGCTCATCGGGTACGGATCGTTTGTGAATGTGGCAGCCGGTCCGATAAACACATTCTTTCCAATTACTGTAAGTGGCGGGATGTATACCGAGCCTTCAATACGGGTGTTATCCCCTATCTTGACCTTGTAGTCTACATGCGTAAGGGACCCTATCATGACATTGTCGCCGATCTCTGCTTCTGCTCCGACATAAGCAAAGTGCCATATCTTGACATTCTTGCCGATCTTGGCATTCTTGGCCACATAGTTTGTTACGCCAGGTGGCGCAGCATAGTTGTTGCTCATTGTTTCAGAGATGCCACGGATTTCCTTGCTTTATAACTTTGTCAGGAATTTTTCCTTGACATTTCCTCAGAAATTCAATATCCCTGTCCTTCCTCTCCTTCCTAAGTTCGTCAGGAAGCATCACAGGTATCTCGTCGATAATTGGGTAATAGCGGCTGCACTTGTTGCAAAAGAGCACACCCTCCTTGACTGTCTGTCCTTCCGACTCTACCTCGTACAGTTCCAACGGGTAGTGCTTGTCGATAGGACATGCAAGGATATCCAACATTGATTTCTTCATCGCAGATCCAAATATACGGGTGAACCAGTATTACTTGAGAGTATCGCCGCTTCAGCTACCCTTGTCACATTTGTCGCGTCGGCTGCAGTGACCATCAGCTTGGACTTTCCTTCGATTGACTCGATGAAATTTTTCAGCTCTAGCGTGAGCGGCTCTTGGAACTGCCTGCGCGGTGTTATTGTCGCCTCCGAATGGTCTATTCTTATTTCTTGTGTCAAAAAGTCCCCGGTTATTATGCCGTCGGTACACACGGCGCTGAATGTTCTGACCTTCTTTGGGGTGAGCCAGTTCGACGCAATTATGGCAACTTTCTGGCCTTCAAATCCAAGCATTATCGTCGCGAAATCCTCAAACGTGTGAAAGCGCTTACCGGCTCTCGCAAAGATGACGTTTGGTCTACTTCCAAAAAGGAACATCGCTGCATCAATATCGTGCACTGACGTGTCATATATGACGCCTACGTCTTTGATGTGAAGCGGCATCCGGTTCTCCCGGTGGAACTCGATCATCATCGGGTCACCGTACATGCCACCCTCTATCAACTTGCGGGCATCACTTACCGCAGGATTGAAGCGTTCGACATAGCCAGAAGTCAGCAAGACTTTGTTGTTCTCAGCGACCTCCATCATCTCTTCACATTCTTTGGATGAAAAGGACATTGGCTTTTCAACAAACGCATTGATGCCATGTTCCATTATTCTTTTTGCAACTAAGGCGTGGGTCTTGGTTGGAGTGCATACGAGGCAACCATCAAGCCTCTCATTGGCGAGCATGTCGTCCAATGAGGAATATGAAGGGACTCCGTACTTGTCGCCTATTTCTCTTCCCCGCGCCGCGTCTAGATCGCAAATTGCCGCAAGACATCCAAGATCCTTTAGGACTCTTGCGTGGTTCTTTCCCCAACCCCCAACGCCTATTACTGCGATCCTAGTGTCTGTTACCATACAGGAGTCAACCAGCCTTCATAGTCGCTGGCGCCAGCAGAAACAATCTTGGCATACATTTCGCGAATAGCCTTGGTCACTGGGCCTTCTCTTCCGTCTCCGATGACATGACCATCGATGCTTGTCACCGGGACGATTTCGGCGGCAGTGCCCGTGAGAAATATCTCATCTGCAAGGTACAACTCAGTACGTGGGATGGGGCGTTCTGTGACTTCATATCCCATGTCTCTTGCCACTTTCATTGCACTCTCCCTTGTAATGCCTTCAAGAGCTGAATCCGATAGGAAGGGAGTATAGATCTTACCCTTGCGGACAAGGAATATGTTCTCACCAGATGCCTCACTCACGTTGCCTGACACATCAAGCAGTATTGATTCGTCATAACCGTTACGCTTGCTCTCCTGTGTAGCAAGAATCGAGTTAAGGTAATTCCCGGCAGCCTTGGCGAGTGGAGGAGTCGTGCTGTCATTAATCCGCCTCCATGAAGAGACGCATGCCTTGATACCTTCGCCCTTGAAATACTTTGCAAATGGGAATGCGATAATGACGGTATGGGTTGGAGAGTCTTTGGTCACGTTCAAGTCAATACCATGCAGTCCCACAAACGTAAGCGGCCTAATATAGCATGACTCTTTAATCTTATTCTTTTGCAAGAGCTCCACTGTGGCCCTCCCAAGCTCACTTGCCGAATATGGAAGTGAGATTGAATATACACCCGCAGATCGATGGAGCCTCTCCATATGCTCTTGCAACCTGAAGATGTACAAGTTATTCTTTGTCGCATAGCCTCTGATTCCTTCAAAGACGGCAGTGCCATAATGCAGCGCGTGTGTAAAGATTGGCACCTTAGCATCTTCCCATTTCACGAACTTGCCGTCGAACCATACAAACTCACCGCCCTTTTCCTTCATATATAAGGGCACAATTCCTGCTGACCTATAAAAATTTACAGCGAAGGTTTCTACGTTGTTGCACTATTACCTTTCACATCCGCGCTCATCCACCGGCCTGAAGTTAGTTGGACATTCTGCGGGCAGGTGTCATCATGGTAAACCGGTGTACTTGGACGCAGTCGATAATAGCGCGCGGCGAAGTTGTGCTTGGTTTTGATGATCTCGTCGAAGCCGGGCAGGGAGAACGGAAAGAAGATGATTGGGAAGACCAGGCAGAGAGCAGCCCGTACTACCATCCAGAATAGTTTATCCAGTATTTGGGATGCGCGCCCTGTTTCAAACTGCCATATTTTCAGACGGAAGGACCTAATGTATGATAAGAACGTTCGACGTACGGAAGATGCCATCCACAGTCCGATTACAGCACGGCCATCAGAAGAATCAACAACAATCTGTAGATCAAAGTGAGTCGACCGCTCGATGGAAATGCCATAGTCATCGTAGTCAACAGTTCAGGTATCAAAGTAGCCAATCGCGCGGTCGGAGAGAAAGCGGATGCGTCATGAGAAATGGCATGTCTTATGAGGGTAGCGGAAGACGCGTGTATGCTCATGCCAAATGGCATCAAGATAATGGGAGTGATATCACTAGAGGCTGTAGGTGACGAAGTACAACGCAGCAGGGTGAGGATAGCATTTTGAAAAACGAGTCCAAGGACGACGAAGTCGGAGTGAGGATGATATTGCCACACTCCGCGTGCATTAGCGAAGTGAACTTCAGGGTACCTGGATGATATGAGCAGGAATCGAACCCGGAATCAATACAAAGGCGAATTTGCGAGGCATGGTTCAAGTGACTGTTGTTATCCAAGCAGAGCAGCAGCAGAACTTTGCCGGTCGCGGATATTTTCTCAGGGAAAGCCTGCGTGAGCGGGAGACCCAGACGGATTGCACCATCCGTGCCCCCTTTTATCATGCAAGAAGTAAGTTTGGTGCATATTTCGTTAATACAAAAGGCTCTCAGAACATGGTAATTGAGATACTTCTGAAAGTGCCGCCGCTACTCTCTATGCATTTGTAAGCGGGACAGCGCAGGTGAAAAGTTAATTGCTTCAAAAGATAGCTATTCGCGCAGCAGAAAATAATTCATCTACTTGTAGCCCTCCTTTGGAAACTTCATGCCCATGACCCTCGTTGTTTTGTCCTCCATCCCTGCGAACTTGTCTATAATGTCCCAATTCCTTCTGATGACGTCGGTCACGGGGGGAGGCACCATGCTGCTCCATTTTTCTTCTTTGTCGCGGCCTTCTATTGACTGCCTGTAGAGCTCTTCCTTGACCGATGTCGCAGAAATTTCGAGCCGCGCGGCCTTGAGCGGGTTTAGCCTGTACGCTTTCAGCATCACCCGTTCAGCCCTGTCGCCAGTATATGACACGAATTTCTCCTCCTTTATGCGTGCAAGAATTCGTCTTCGAAGCTCCCATGAGCGAGGCGATAGGAGTGGCGGCATGTACCTTACATAAGGGGCATAGAACGTGTAATCAGGAAACACCGACACAGAATCTCCAAAAACAGACTCGACCATCGACTTGCGAACCTCATATGGAAATGGGAAGCTCTTTGTGTTTATCTCTCGGCCGTCCTTAATAAAGCGCACAGGAAAGACATAAACGCGGTAGTCTTTCTTGAGGTTTGAAATTATTGATTCATGTGCCTTTGTCAGGGGGTTCAGGTGTGCAAGGTAGACTGCTGCGATGGTGCTCAAGGATTCTTACTATGATATACAGTAATCTAGGGGATATAATAAGAAAAAGTGAAAAAGCAGAAGTCTTAGCTTTTTCTTATCTCAATCTCGATCGTGGAGACGTTCCTTGTCCTGCCGTCCTCTGACTGCACTGTCTCAGAGCCAATGCGTACGTCGCCTATCTTGTAGCCGGCACTCTCCATCCTTTTTAGAGTGATCTGTGACACGTCGACTGCGCGTCCGATACTCAGGCCTCTCGCCTTGATTGTCACCGTTGGCTGGTTGGCTAACTGTATCAGCGTAGACGTCACGTATGTCATCAGTGGCTTCTTGCCAATGTATATGGTGTCATGTGGACCCTCTTTGCTTTGTGTCTGTTGGGTTGCGTGCTCTTGTGATGGTTGTTCTGACATAGGTATGATAATGCTTCTGGGAGTAATTTAAGTCAACGGTCAATATAACATCACCAGTCCGCCGACCTTTCAGTGCCGGCTAGTGTTACTACATACAAAAATATGCCGGAAGCTGAAACATTAAGCGCTTGTTCGGCAAGAATAAGGCCATCTGGAAGACAGAGTACGATGACACACTCTACAAAGTTTACGACTGGGACAGCAACTTGGCAGGGTACTTTTTTCCCGGATACGGAGACATCGAGCCGAAGGAAAGACAAGACGAGATCATTGAAGAGATGAACAAGACTCATGCCGAGATGCAGGAAGGTACGCTCTTACTCCCTTTGGTAAAGCTTGGGCTTCTTGACAACCACGATGGGATGTCAATCGACTATGTCATTTCATCACTGCAAGCAAACTCTGAGCGAGTTGCCGAGTGGAAAAAATGGATGTACAACAACGCCAAAATGTTCAAGATAGTTGGCGCGGCAGTGTACACAGCAAGAGAGGATCGCAACATGCTTTCAATCGCGCTTGGCGTTAATTCCTCATTTAGGCTGGGTGAAAAGGAGGTGCGCGAATTTCTGACACCTCTCTTGAACAGGCTACACGAGGACGGGCTTCTCTGATATTTATATGAGGTCCACGCTCGATATCCAATCATGAAAGTCCAGTTTGCGCCCCATCTTATTTGCCTGCAGCATGCTGACAAGCAGATACGGCTCAGCCTTGAAGCCCTGATAATGAACGGAGCTAACGAATGCACCGAAGGCTTTCTGCGGTGCAAAGAATGCGGCACATCCTATCCAATCATACAGGGTGTGGCAATAGTCGTCAAAGACTTTTCCTCTTATGCGGCTGGCAGGGCGCGGACCTACGGCAAGTGGCTGCTCGAAAGCCAGACAAAGGAGATGAAGGAATTCCTCAAGGAAAGCGGCTCAAAGCTGTCACCGGACACCATTAACGACGACAGGTACGAGGAAGGAGGTAGCTGGTTTGTTCCATACAGGTGGACGCAATATGAGCACTCTACTGAAGACAGACTACTTAAGTTGCTCAGGTGGAGGCTCAAGCCAAACGAGGTATACAACCGCGTAGTTCACTCTATCAACCCCAAGATGAACGGCGTCGCGCTTGACATGGGTTGCTCCATGGGCTACAGCACGATACTCATTGCACAAAAGTACGCCTTTGCCATAGGGATCGATCTATCGTTTTCGTTTATCAAAGAAGCCAGAAAAAGGATGTACGAAGCCAAGCGCGGGAACGTCGAGTTCTGTGTAGCAGATTCGCTAAACGCTCCATTCAATCTAGGTAAGTTTGACCTAATACTTGCACTGAACCTGCTTGAGCTTGTAGATACCGACAAGCTCCTTGCGTCCGCTCACAGGCTTCTAAGGCCACATAGCGACCTCGTGATCGTCGATCCGTACGACTATAACCGCGACCCAGTACCAAGAATAACCTACGACGGACAATCTTTCAGGAGGCTCGTAGAGAATTCTGGCTTCGAGATAAGCGAGAAGAGCAGCAAGGCCGAATCGTTCATCCCGTGGATACTGAAGATGAACGAACGCGCTTATCTAGTCTACTTTGTTGACTATATCAAGGCCAAGAAGCTGTCTAAGGACAAGTTTTGACTTCAAACTTTTTTAGAAGACCCGTGAATCCTGTGTCTTGTGAACTCTGTAGAAGCTATGCGCGTGGAGATAGAATTTCAGCTACAGGACCTGAAAAAGCAGAAATTGCCACATGTCAAGAGGAATTGCCTTTTCGTGGGCTCTGGCGATTCATATGTCGCAGGATTTGTCGCTCAGTACATTTCTGCAGGCCGCGCACTATGCTGTTATCCAACAGACATAATTCAAAACCCATCCATAGTAGAAGGCCGTAACGTATGTTTCGTTTCAATCTCTGGAAATACAAAGGCAAACATCCTTGCGGCCAGAATTGCCAGAAGAAAAGGCGCACCCACCCTGGCGATCACTGCAAGGCCGGCGAGCAGGCTTGCCAAAGAATGTCAACAGGTAATCGAATTGCAATACAGAAGTACTGGCATCACTACTTCTGGGACGATCAGCTTTAGCTCCAGCATGCTCGCATGCGCTTCGCTTGCCACAAGAATATCGCTGCCGGGGGACCTAGGAAGAATCTATAGGGAGTCAGAGGTTCAAGCAGAAAAGACTGTCAGCAAGATAGGCAAAGACACATGCTTTATTCTTGGCGACGGAATCTGTTATCCTGTGGCAATTTACGGCGCTCTAAAATTTAGCGAAGTTTTCGGCATGAAGGCGTTCGCGTACCCCGCTGAGGAATTTTGCCATTCCCCTCTCTTTAGCCTCAAGGAGGCTGACAATTTGATTGTGATGGAGAACAAGCAGTTAGATCAGAGATTGCGAAGGGAAGGATTCTCATCAGTTCATGTCGCCTTCAAACGAGAAAGAGGTATTAGATTATTGATGCGATCGACTTTCTTTATGCAATGCTTGATCTTGAAACTAGCACAAAGGCGCAGGGTGACAACCTGCTACTTTTTGAAAAACAAGCAGTTGCTCAAAACAAGCTCGGATTTCATTTATGGCTAGACTTTTCTACAGGAAGGTCCGGCCTGTTTCCCCATTCTCCCCAAGAACCAAGATACATGCGCACATTTTTAAACCCAAGCATCTTCAGCACTACAAAAGTGTTGGCTGCTCGGTAGCCGCCCTGACAGTATGTAATCACTTCGGCCTCTTTCGGGATGTTGGAGTACATCTCTTGCAGAATCCGAGGATTTTTGAAGAGATCCCGTTCCAGATTGTCGTGCCAGTCGATGTTGATGGCAGTGGGAATGTGACCTGCTCGAGCTGCCCTGATTGTCGAGCCATTATACTCTTCCTTTGACCGTGCATCTACAATGACCGAATTTTTCTTCATCATGGCCGACTTGAGCCTTGAAAAGTCGGCCAGAATCTTAGGATTGGGCTTTCCATCAAATCTTGAGTGCAAAAAAGGATTGGTCTTGGTTTCAGTCTTGAAGCCGAGTGCTTTCCAGTTGTTAAGACCACCATCTAGCATGGCAACTTTGTCGTGTGAAAAGTACAGGAGCAACCACACTCCTCTTGCCGCAGACGACCCGGAGACATCGTCGTAAAACACAACAAACTTGTTCCTTGAGACCCCGATGTTTGAAAGCAGCAGCTTGGACTGCTTGTTGAACTGCTCTATGCCCTGCTTCGAGGTATCTAGCCAGTGAAACTGCATAAGATCGATATTGACCGCACCGGGAATATGTGACTCGGCGTAACTTGAGAAAGTCCGAGTGTCTACCAAAAGCAGATTCCTACTGCCCAACAGCTGCCGCAGTCGCGGAGCAGAGATTACGAGATCCAAGTAACTAGTGTTTTTTGAGCACTGTGACTATTTATTGATAGTGACCTTGAAAATCCAGGTCTTGGCAACAATATTTATTGCTTGGAACCGCGGAGCTATCGCAATTGGTTAGGAAATCAAAGGCCAATTCCGAACCTTCCGGAAACCGCCTAGAATCCATCAGAGATGCCCACAATGCGCAAAAGATGGGCAGGACGACCCGCATGGAGGATTACCTTGAGGTTATTTACGAATTGATTGAGCAAAAGGGATATGCTACCACTGTGGACATCTCCAATTACCTCAACGTCAGCTCTCCCAGCGTAACCAAGATGCTCCAGAGGCTCAACGAAAGCGGTCACGTCAACTATGAAAAATATCGCGGCATCAGCCTGACTGAGTCGGGTATGATTGTGGCGAAGAACATTCACGACAGGCACGGGGTTCTGGCGGATTTTCTAAGGATGATAGGAGTGGATGAAGACACGGCCAACAGGGACGCTGAAGGAATAGAGCACCACCTACACCCAGAGACCCTGAAAAAGCTTGAGGAATTTATCAAGCTAGTGAAAAGCCAAGGGCTCGCAGGACTCTCCTAGCGCCTGCTCAAGAAGACCTTGATTTCCTGCCCTCCGATAATTGCATTCACGATCTTTTTACCTGATTCGCTCCGCTTGTCGATTTTAACTCGAGCCTTCTTCCCCACCTGGCTGCTTAGTATATACTCATCTTCAACATAGACATCGATTGTCCTTCCCACCACTTCGTCGTCAACAAGAATGTTTACCGCCGATCCACTTTCGCTTATGTCAAAGTCGATTTCCTTTCCAAGCGTTGGGATCTTGGCTTCTATGTCTATCTTTACTCCAAGCATTTCTTCCAGCTCCGAGACCGTGGTACCGCCCTTCCCTATGATGCGAGGCGCAGCTTCTTTGCTCACCTTCACCTGAACCCGGTTGTCCGAAATTACGTTCACTTCGGCGTGCGGGTCGAATCTCCGTACAACGTCCATTATCTTTGACTGTGCCAGTTTGCGTACGCCACTTGCTGACTGACGACTGCCTGCAAGCTTGCCTACCGGGACTACCACGTTTTCTTCTCCGAACGTATAGATCTCGTACTCTATTGTCCCGGTTTCAAAGTCGCGCACTTCGACAAGCGGCCTTGCAAGATCTTCTTCGGTCATTCCTGTAGGGACCTTAACTGTCAGGCTTAGCTCGTAAACTTTCTTTATGCCACCATCCCGCACAAAGATTATCGTGTCGAGTATGTGGGGGATCATGCCAAGCTCCACCCGGCCCATGAATCGTTGGATCGCGTCGAGCGGACTGCTTGCATGCACGACTCCGACCATCCCGACCCCTGCAAGGCGCATATCGGCAAACACTTCAAAGTCCTGTCTTCTTCTTACCTCGTCAAAGATGGTATAGTCAGGCCTGACAAGAAGCAGGATGTCGACTGCTTTTTCAAAACTACCTTCGAGCGGACCATACTGGGTGACCTCTTCAGGTACCTGCAAGTCGCGTGGAGATTCGAATGTCTTGACTATCTTGCCCTTTTCTACGTAAAAGCGTGCCAAGCTACTTGCTAGTGTGCTCTTTCCGGATCCAGGCGGCCCCGCGATGATTATTCCTTCTGCCTTGCCAGAGAGCCGCTCCATCAATTTTTCGCTTGCCTGATAGTCAGCAAGAACAAGCCTCACCATCGGTCTGACTATTGTAACTTCAAGGCCGTCGGAAAATGGAGGTCTTGTTATGGCGATCCTAAAATTTCCAAACTGGATGACTGTTGCACCACTCCTGCTAATTTCGACTGATCCAGTGTGAGTTATCCTGCTTGCCTCAGAGACTTCCTTTATAATGTTAGAGAGCTGGTCATATGTGCTCTTTTCTTCACCAATCTTTACAAGCTGAAAGTCACCGGGTTTGCCCCTCTTTGCCATAGGATATGTCCCTTCCTTCAGGTGCACGCTCATCGTAGACTCGTCAAAGAATTTCTCAAACTCTAGGTCGGCGGTTTTGGCGGGAGCGCGTATGTGCATCGCCTTAATGCCCTGAACTTCTGCTACCAGAGCCTGCACATAGTCTGCAGTGATCAGGGTGGCAGATTCCTGCATAGCAACATCCTTGATTATCGCGTCAATCCTGCCATGCTTGGCTAGCCGGATATCATTGAGGTCGGGCCGTTGGCCGACAAATGTTATTGCGATCTTCTTCTTGGATGCGAGCTCTCTCATTTTCTTTATCTCTTCAAGCCCTACAAAGCCATGCTCCTTGTTCGTTGATGCCTGTGACTGGAGCTCATCGAGCACAGCCAGAGGGATGATGATTTCGCTTCCTTCTTCGATGCTGCCTGTTTCAAGCATCTTTGTAATTTCTCCGTCAATGATTATGCTGGTGTCAAGTACGAATTTCCTATTGGTCAAGTACTAGTTAGCTCCGCTATAGCGATTTAAAAAGCATTTTTGGTAGAAACCCAACGAACAATAACAATTTATGGGCAGGAATCTCTCAAAGAAGCAGATGAAAAAGGTAGAGGCAATAGTCAGGTCTGAGAGGATGCCGGTGGTCAAGGAAAAGCTGAGGCAGATTGGAATTGGAGGTATGACAATTTCGACGGTATCTGGCTGGAGCAAGCTGCGAGAGCTCCACCTTCAATGGCGAGGTCAGCCGGTCGCCTATGACCTTCTTCCAAAGGTCAAGTTTGAGATAGTCGTTCCCGACGAGCAGGTTGACAAGACCGTTCAGGCAGTGATAGAATCGGCAAGAACTGGTGAACACGGCGATGGTGTAGTGTTTGTATCAACTATAGAACAAGCATTCAACATTGCAACCCTGGACAAAGATGACAAAGTAGTAATTTGAAATGCGCCGTAAGGCTTCACTCTTTGCATTAGCTACTGGATTCCTAATCGTTATTCAATTTTCTGCAGTGTTTGGTGCCAGCTATTATGAGGAGCAATCTGATTTTAGCGAGACCTCCATTCCGACGGCATCCTACAGATGGGAACAAGGAGACATCAAAGGCTGCATATTCAAGGAGGAAGGCGTAAAGAACTCATATTACGTTTGGACAAAATTGGCCGTACAAGAGTGGAGACAGGCTTTACAGGAATATACAGATAATCATGCTGCATGGAATTTTACTGCGCGTTACGTGAATTCAGAGGCAGAGATGGAAGCCTGTGATGTGAAGTTCTACATCTATGACACATACAAAGACTTTCCAGATTATCCGGCTCAGACAGGAGCATATACAGCAGTTAGGTTTACAGAGGGCGGCGGAGACCTCGACGCAAGAGTTTATCTTGCGCCAAGAGTTCTGCACGGCGATGGTGAGACAGAGATAGACCTGCCGGGATATGCTTTCAGAAATTCTGCAGTGCATGAAGTCGGACACGTTCTCGGGCTTCGCCACATGCAGTCTCTGAAAGGTTACCTGATGTCTCCTCAGTTTGACTATTGGGAAGAGAACGACCAGCTGCCCATAACCACACTGGAGCTTGAAACTCTTGTGAACATGTATGGCAATGATGGCTTTGATTAGCCGTTTTACTTGTACACATTTTGCACGATTTTCCGGTATCGAGTAGCACAGCCAACACACAAGAGAAGGTTGTTATTTGCTTCGTAAGCGATGATGACAGGCACATCATTACAGCTTCTGCAGCATGCAAAACATGTCTGCATATTTCGCGCAGCCTTGTGATCTTGGGCATACTGACCAGTGAGGATGTACATAGCAGAAATATCCCAACAATTTGCCCTTTGTCTGTCCGATGCAGAAGCACGAGTAAAGTCAAGCTGAGAGGCGACAGCAGACGCAATTCTGCGAATTCGACATGAGGCAGGCTATTTATCTTTCTATGGTGAGATCTGCGGAGTCGCATATGGAGCCCATATCGAAACTGAGTATCTGATGAGGATGACCCTCTTGTAGCATGCGGCTAGTGCGTTTAGTAGCGGTAGACGCTCTGCAAAGTGCAACCTGAGTGTTTACACCAGATGCTCCAACTGCCGTAAGACGGGCAACAATCGGAACAATCTAACATCTTCGATGTACTCGATTGGAAGCGGCTGATGAAGCAGGAATAAAGAAGGGAGGAGAACGGTGCCGAATTATGCTCAGACCCTAATCACACTTTATCAAAAACATAGTTCAAAGGGAAGCCTCGTTATGCGACCATCAGCATTTCTTCTATCCGGTAGATTGCCTGATAGACATAGTCCTTTGTTATAAGCGACGGTATCCTGAGTCGCCTTGATTCAGGCAGCATCTTGTTTATCGCGTACAG
The DNA here is from genome assembly GCA_044507735.1 of Nitrosopumilales archaeon. Lineage (GTDB taxonomy): Archaea > Thermoproteota > Nitrososphaeria > Nitrososphaerales > Nitrososphaeraceae > Nitrososphaera. The sequence goes on along the minus strand of JBIQJB010000018.1, from coordinate 11,986 downwards.
CAATTCAATTCGTTTGTCGAGATCTAGCTCATTCTTGCACTTCTCAAGAATGCTCGTCATGTGTTCGCGGTTGTGATCCATGTTTGCATAGATCATTATGCACGATAGCTTATAACAGATTAAGAAGTTGTACCAGAAGAAAGCATACCGAACATTCCTTAAAGCCGGCATGCCGCACAATCTCTATATAATCACTATGTGCACAAGAATATGAACCGATGAATTTTGACAGCTATCTACGGGCCGGCAAGATAGCGGCGAAGGTTAGAGAAGATGCCCGCAAAAAGTACCATGTGGGCTCAACGCTATTTGAAATCTGCGAATCCATCGAAGGCCAGATCAGAAGCATGGATGCGCAGCCGGCATTCCCCGTCAATACCAGTCTCAACGAAATCGCTGCTCACTATACCGCAGAGCCCAACGACATCATTGTCGTCAAGGAAGGAGATGTTCTCAAGATAGACATAGGTGTCCATATTGATGGTTACATTGCTGACACGGCTGTGACCGTCTGTTACGATCCAAAGTACGAAGGTCTGGTAATGGCAGCTGAAGCAGCTCTTGGTGAAGCTGTACGGATTGCCAAGGCCAACACAAAGGCAAGTGACATTGGCAGAATGATAGAAGCTACGATTAAAAAATTTGGCTTCAGACCAATTCAGAACCTAAGCGGTCACTCGCTCCAGCAGTACACCATCCATGCAGGCAAGTCCATACCCAACATCTGGACCATTGGATCATCTTTTGCTCTGCAACCAAATGAAGCGTATGCGATAGAACCGTTCGTCACTACAAGGGACGGCCAGGGAGTTGTTTATGAAGGAAAAACAAAGAACATCTTTGGAATAACTTCTAGGAAGCCGGTAAAAGAGAAAGAGGCTGACGAGCTCTTGGAGCTTATCTGGAGCAGATTTAAGACTCTGCCATTTGCGTTACGTTGGCTCACCGATAAGTATGATGAAAGAGACCTGCGGAGGCTGATGGATGTGCTGATAAAGAAGAAGAACGTGCATGCTTATCCAATACTTGTCGAGGGCAAAGAGAAAATAGTAGTTCAGGCAGAACACACGCTAATCCCGACGGATTCCATTGTAAACGTGATTACGCTCTAGTGCTTGCCTTCTGGTGGATACTCACCGTAAACGGCGGTGACGAGCGTGTCGGCAGAAGAGCACTTCTTGCAGAGATCACCCCGACCGTAAACGTAGTCCCCTTCCCTAAATGTCCGCCGCGTCTTTTCGCCGCAAGAATTGCAAGTATCCTCCGAATACACATCAGGTACGATTTCCTTCTTTTTCTTGCCAAAAAGCATCTTACTACTGGCCTACCCCCATTGTGTTCCCAACTCCTATAATCAGGACTGTCTGACCTTCGAGTGTCTTGTCCTCTATTATTGAATAAACTGTGTCCGTTACCTTCTCAAATGAGTCAGCTATTTCCTTGCGCATAAGCGTTATTGCGTCTTGTACCGACTGTTTTACAATCACTGCGTAAACTGGTATCTGCATTTGGGTGGCTACCTCCTCTATCTGGTACTTTTCTACGCCAATACCTCCTATTGCTGCCCCTATTCCCTCCGCAACTTCCCCTGTCTTTTCTCCTTCAAGTTTGAGCGCTGCGTCTATCATGACTATTGCATCTATCTTTATCCCCATGTCTCCTGCAAGTCGGGTTATTGCCTCCCCCGGTCTACCAACCGTCCCAGCAGGACCTTCGGCCTTGAGCAGGTAGACTTTTCTGCCCTTGTATTCATCTTCACTATAGACAGTTTCCCTTGCAGCCAATTTTTTCTCCTTTCCGAGCATCATCTTGCCCACTATCATAGGCCCTATGCCGTCGCCTATAGGCTGGCCGCGCTTGAAGGCAGACATTGCTTTTTGAAGAGCTTCTGCTTCTTCAAGTAATAAGGGCATCACCATCTGAAGTTGTACCAGTACAAATACGCTTGAAGTGCGCTTTCCCATGAGGTAAAAGTGGCGCACGATCTTGTAGATCATGTTAAGAGCACTGGCTGCCTCAAGCAAGTTCTCCACTTTCGAGATTTCCTGATCGTTTGCCCCTGCACACAATTTTTTGATCTCGGAGCGCAATCGGTCATCCCTGACCCTCATGATATGATCCAGTTTGCGAACTATTCCTGTTGGGTCAAGATCTACGGGCATTATTGTAAAATATTCCAAGAACCTATCAACTCCAGTTGCAGGGTCGTTAGGAGAATTTTTCACTATCCCTCTGACATAATCCACCGCTTCCTTGCGGGCAGCTTCCTTCATCGTTTTCAGCTTTACAAGCGACTTTGAAATTTCTCCGAGAATCATGCGCGACTGGAACTTTTGCGCATACATCATGAATATCGGGATGGTGGCAAAAGAAATAATATAGATCCACATCATCGGATTGTTGGGGTCGAAAGCCTCGCCGTCGCCTCCAAAGAAACCATCTAGCTGTGACAGAAATGAAAAGAACCCCAACATTTGATTTGCCTTTGTCCGATATGGAAGCTGACCTGATGCTCAATTAAAGGTTACTTTTGATATCCAGACTAGTATTCGAAGATACGGATACCGACTGCTCGATATTGACACCGAACACCATGACTCAGACACGGTGCTGCAGTACAGCAGAGGTCAGGTCAGTAAAGTCCAGCACGTCAAAGATCTGGAGAGAACTGCCGTCATCATGTGTCACAAGCGCGGCCTCTTTCGTCCTGTAATATCTGCCTTGGTCCTGAGGTGTGAACGTACCTTATTGTAGTTGACTGCATTCTGAATCTCTTATTCGGCTGCTTTGACTCAGAACAGTGAGAGCATTCAATTTGCCTCCCAATAGAAAGTTCTTGTGTCAGTGCCTTGACGCAGCTGCTTCTTGCCGCCATGTTCTCTCGCTCTCCATCTCGACATTGTTCTGGTGGCCGATGCGGTCTGAATTGCGATACATCGAACCTGCAGGTGCCCTCTCTCCGATTCACCTTCACAGCTGCGTAACGGGATGGACCGATTCAGGAATCCATAGTGCCAGATCCATATGATGACCACATCCAATTTCTGAAGAAGATTAAGAGTATCTTCGCCGTAATGCCTAGACTTGAGGAGATTACTCTTTAAAGAAGTTCAGATAGCGCGGACTAAAGGTAGTTATCCCTTGTGACATCCACACTCGCACTTAACCATCTTCATATCAAACGAGCAATCATGGTCAGGCCCGCAGGCTTCTCCCACCGGCCATTCACCAGGGCAGTCGCCGTGGCGCTCACGCTTGCAAAAGAACGTCAACATCCGTACGGGAATGCACGTACAGAAGATTTAATGTTTTGGGTTCTAGATCTGAATGTTGAACAGCTGTGGTGCATAGATGGAACCTTCTCTTACTCGCTTGACTTTCGCAACTGACAAGTAATGCGGCCATACTGTTACCATTATGCAACCCTCCGGCACACCTTCGGGGACCTCGATGACTTCGATGTCGTTCTCGTTTACCCCGTAATCAGCAAGCTTCTCCTTTGCCAGCTGCACATGATCTGCAGGCATCCCGCTGCTATAGACATAGACCTTGCCGGCGTATTCTATCCTGTCCTGTGCCATCTCTTGAGGTTACAATTGCCTTCCACAAAAACGTATCTCAATTAATCAGAATTAGAGTCGCCGAATATGAGCTTCATTTCGTCAAATGTTAGCTTTTCGCCACTGGACATCTTCTTCAGCGCTGCTTCCTTTAAGGCGTTCCATCTTTCTTGGTATTCCTTGTCCCTCTTGACGCGTTCTTGTATTGCCTCCTGCCTTGCGACACGTCTATCATCCATCTCTTTCTGCCTTCTTTGACGATGCTCAGCGGCCTGCATACGAGATTTCTTGAATGCTATTGCATTCAATTGAGTTTCAATCATCTCTAGCTTTGCGCCGGCTTCTCTGACTGTATGGATAACCTGTCTGCGTTCCTCATAGAGGCTTTCACGCTGGTTGATAAGATTGTCTAGGCTTTCTTTCAGTTTGCCTATCTTGTTGCCATACTCTTCTTTTAGTCTGAAAATCTGCTTGACCTGATTCTTTAACTGGTCGTACTGCGCCGACATTACGTCATACTGGTCTCGTTTCTTATCCCTCATTTTAAGGGCGTGTAGCTTGGTAGCAATCTCTTTCGACCTAGCCACCAGCTTGCGCTCTTCCTCCTTTGACAGCTTCTTGGTCTGGATATCTCGCTCAATCTGTTCAAGCATCTTGTGCAAGTTATGCAAATCTGCGCGTTCCTTTCTGGATTTCGCAGTTGCGGGACCTACCTTATCATCCAGATTCCTCATCTGGTTCTTGGCCTCTATCAAGCTGTTCCTTAGCTCTACGAACTTGGGGTATTCAATGTCCTTTTCCTCATTGATCTGCTTTAGCTTTGAGCGGTGCTCATCAAGCTGCTTTCTCTCTTCATCTATCTGCTTCTTGACCGCTTCCAGCTGGGCATTGATCTCATCGATTCTCTTCTCTCCTGCCTTTTGCTCTTCGATAACAGTCTTCTTGAATTCTTGAAGAGTCTTGAGATTAGGATCGTCGGCGTTGCCGTTCGCGGTTGTTGCTGTCAATATTATGCTGCCACCATTGTCACTGTCTCGTACCACGTTACTGACCGACTGTTATAATACCAAAAATATATTTTTTGTCATTCTGAACACCTATGTAAAGGTAATCGATATACATTTTTGAGTTCCGCAGACCCATAGTTAGTCCCTACTTTGTCGCATGAAGCTGAAAATAAGCAGGAATTGGTCGAAAACATTCACCATTAAGGCAATAAGAAGTAGATTTGGCGGGTGTTCTTGAAGACATTCAGAAATGGCGATTTTTCCTGCTCGACAAGGGATCCCTACATCTTTATAAGAGCAATGCGCGTAGTGTAGGTCAGCGATGGATGATTTTGAAAGGGATTTTCCAGACTTTGACTGGAAAAACACCCCAGCCTACAAGCATCCAGGTGGCAAGGATTGCCCCTGCCCCAAGCACGAGTACATCAGAGAACAGATCAATGTCGCAAAGACGGTGAGCGAAAATAACAAGGAGGTCTCAGAGGATTTCAGACAGAGGGCACAGGTCAAGCTGAAATTCTGTCCCGATCACTATGATGTATATTTCAACGAAGTCATCCCCTCTATGCCGTTGAAGTACCGTCTTATGACCAAAGTCGCTCTGAAGTTGGGCGCGATTTCGATTCAAAAGCTGACTTACATGCAGTCTGACCAGTGCTTTTACTGCAAATTCGGGTCGGGCGGCTTTGATAGAAAGGCGGAATTGCCGCCAGTCTAGGCATCTATCAGAGGAGTAGCGTCAATCATCATATTTTTGATCGTAGTTCGGCTGTCAGACGAAAAGCCAAGCGAGAGGAGATTGCGTATGACTATCGAGATATAGGAGAACTTGCGCCCAGACTCTGAGACATAGCCGTCGAAAAATGCCTTTTCAATTTCTCGATACCTATCCAGATCCATAATGCTGGCAAGGAACGAACCGATGTCCATGCTTCTTGCATACGAGCTGTTGCTCCTTTGTATAAATCCAAGGTCAGTTCTGACGACGGTATCTCCCCTGACAAGATAATTTTGCGCCTTGTTGTCTACAAATGCGTATCCTGCCTTGTGCATTCTTCCAGTCAGGCATCCTGCCCCGAAGGCAAGTGAAGCAGGCCGACCCGAAATTAGGGCCTTATAGAGGTCGCCTCCCTCGACATATTCTTCGACGAGGTAAGAGTCTGAAATTGAAATCAGTTCAGGTGTGGATATCCCCATTTTCTCCAAGTTCTTGCGCATCTCACGACCTTCATTTCGCATGATTTCACTGAACAGTGGTGGCGGTGATGGATGAGCCAGCAATATTGAGATGAGAGAATAGGCAGAAATTATCAGGAATTCATTGAACTCTTTGGTGGGCTTGTTCCGCTTTACCACCACCTTCTGACCGTTCACTTCCTCTACAGAGATTTCCCGCTGCCAGTTTACAAAGTACAAGCTATACATATTGGCACATAGGCATTGATTTACTTTTTTCAATGCATAATAGCAAGTGTGACCATATGAGAACATGATGTTGGTTCACGAGGGCCACGCAAGCGCAAGGAGGTTCTTCACCCCTGTAAATGCAGCTAGCTACGACAGCATCGTCCGCATGACGACCTTTGGCCAAGATTCCACCTGGAAACACGAGATCACAAGGTCGGTCGGCGACAGGAACTCTGTGCTTGAACTTGCCTGTGGAACGGGCATCCTTTCCTCGATGCTGATAAGAGCAGGCAAAAGTGTTACTGGCATCGACCTTGTCTTCGAGTATCTTCGCGCGTCGAGGCACAAAGTCACCACAGATGTTGCGCAGGGCACAGCCGAAGTTCTGCCTTATAGAAATGATTCATTCGATGCCGTTGTATCGTCATATCTGGCAAAATATGTTGACATCCAAACGGTTGTCAGAGAGTGCTGGCGTGTACTTGTGCCCGGAGGCGTGGTAGTCTTCCATGATTTTACTTATCCTGGCGGCATAATGCGCAGTATGTGGAATACCTACTTTGCAATACTCAGAGCAGTTGGCAGAATTGTCACCTCATGGAAAACGGTTTTTGATCAGCTGGATGATGTCATCAAACATTCTGAGTGGGTCGAAAATACAAGAAGTGCACTTTACGCTAGCGGATTTCATCATGTCAGCTGCAGGTACTACACAGGAGGCACAGTAGCTATAGTGTCTGCGGAAAAGCCATGACAACAACTAAAGAAGCACGGATCAATGAGTGGTTTGTCCCCAAGTTCGGCCCCACAAGATTTCGCGTTTTCGTAGGCCTGCTTTTTCTACCCTATACAGGCATGTGTATATCGTTTACGATTGTGGGCTCGATGCTTGCTGAGGATATCGTCTGGGAGAGAGTGGGTGCAATAGCACTCATCTATTTTCTGGCTTTGGGCATCTCAGCACATGTGGCAGATAGCCTCGGTTCTAGAAAAGTCAAGCCATGGGGCAGCTACTTTGCCAGAACACAGTTGATCGTGCTGATGATAGGAACCCTCGTATCCGCTTATGCCATTGGAGTATACTATATCGTCTTCTTTGTCCCATTACTGGCGGCAATTGCTGTACTCGAAGGCTTTTTCCTGTTCGCATACAACTTTGAAACTTTCGGCGGCCGGTTCCACAACAATTTTTGGTTTGCATTATCGTGGGGGGCGTTGCCGCTACTCGCGGGATATATCATGCAAACAAATACCATAAGTGTAGTTGCTCTGGCTTCAGCCGGCGTGGCTAGTATCGTCAGCTATGCGGAGATACGGATGTCCAGGCCATACAAGCAGATGAAACGAGAAAGAGGAGATCATCCATACGCCAAAAAGCTAGAGAAGGGCTTGAAGGCTATCAGCCTCGGCACCACAGCATTCGCATTGACAATGCTGGCATTTAGGATAATCTTTTCATGATCCTTGCAGATACTTGTCGTATGGCACGCACCGTCCTGAAAAAGGTTGACTTTGGCAGCTTGATGCTAAAGACAATATCAGAGCTAGAAGATAAGACAGGCACACGACTGGGATTGGCTCAAAAGATTCTGATTGCAGAGACTGGCACCGTAGAGCAGGTCCTCAGCATTCTTGCTGGATCCGCCATAAAGGTAAAGGTGATAGAGCAAAAAGAAAATGCCGAGACAATCATAAGGCACTCGATTATCGTAAATGATTCGGGCAAGACGCTGATCAGGGCGCGAAGTAAGGTTTTCGTCCACAACCTGCCGGCAAGGATAGTTGGCCAGATCAGGCGGCAAGAGTCAGGCATTGGTACAATAATTGCAAACTCACAGCTTGAAACATACAGAAAGATACTTGAAATCGGGTATGACCCGGCTAAAAGGGCCTTTTTCAGAAAATACCAGATCATAAGCAAGAAGAGAACTATCTTCGAAATCACCGAAGAGCTGGTAGGAATAGAGAGTGGACCGGGTGGGATTTGAACCCACGACCTCAGCAATGCCAATGCCGTATCCTACCGGACTAGACGACCGGCCCTGTAAGACTCAGGGTTCTGGAACGATATTAATACCTTTAAGCAGAAAAACAATATTATAATTGCCACTGGCTAGTCGATATAGCGTGGCTCTTGAGCAATCTATAGGAGCAGTTATCAAGTACCAGAATTCTCTGCAGGGTGACAGTGCATCATCTGAATTCTTGCTATTAAAGAACAGGCGCGGCTTCTGGGGATTTCCACAGGGTCACAAGGAAAAGGGCGAGAGCGAGATACAAACACTTATCCGCGAGGTGTTTGAAGAAACTGGCATCAAGGACCTAGACATTCATTCGTATATTGGTAAGATAAACTATTCATATTTCCGGGGCGACGGGATGAAATCCGAAAAGGAAGTCATATTTTACTTTGCAACAACTCCTACGCGCGAAGTGAAGATATCGGAAGAGCATGCCGATTTCAAGTGGGCAACCTTGGCAGACGCCCTAAACATGCTCGACCATGCCAAGCTCAAGCTCATCCTCTCAAAGGGTCACAGGAAAGGCCTTTACTAATTGTTATTCCCATTTTTTTGACGCAGCATAAAACGCTAGTCATGGACAATTACGAAATATTGTGTTTGTTTTGTTGCTCTCGTAGGTTGGCTGCTGGCTATTGAGTAGCGCTATAGGATGCCGTCGAATCTTGGCTTGTACTGTTTGTAGTATTGTCAGTGGTGGAGGGAGTGTCCTCTGCAATCGTTGTTGTCTCGTCTTGCGGTGAGACGAGTGGCGTTTCCGCAGATCCTGTTACCTCTGTTCCAGAGCTAGAGGCACTAGGGGCAAACATGAAATCAGGGTATAGCAAGAAAAGTACCCCAAGAATTGCGGCGCCTATAGCTATCGAACCGCCTATGAAGATTGCCTCTGTTTTTGCCATGTCCGGAGCCGCAGAACATAGTAATTAAGAGGAATAGAAGAAACGACTAGAATTTAGCTGTAATTTCGTACAAATTTTCCCACGGATTATATGGCATCGAAATGTTTTCCTTGTCGGTCCTTTGCGGGGCAGATTTTCTTATAATCACCGTATTAATCGAATGAAAATAGATTTATAGCCATACGCGCTCGTTAAGGTGATACACGTAGCATGGTAGAATCAGGCGGCAAACGTATAGTTTTGACTGCTGACCGCAGCTTGATGACGAACTACAGGGGGAACTTCCTATATGGCTTCATCGCTTGCGGCCCATACGAACTAGTTCCAGAATTTGTTTTCGACAAATTATTTTGTCCGAGTGTAGAGACCGACCCGAACACCGGTGAAGTCAAAGTCGCCCAGTGTGGTTTGAGGAGGATAGAAGGCGCGCTTCTAAAGGAGTACAAGCGTGACGAAGTATTTATCGCACATCCAGAAATGCTCGACAAGTGCATAGGCCCAGAAACAAAGGTGGTCGGCATTAACGTGATGGATCCGCTAGGCATGGCACCTGTCACTACAACAATGTCGCCTGAGAAGCTATCGTACGTAGCCATGAAATTCAAGAAAATGTGCGCTTCCATAATTCAGCTCAAGAAGGAGTACAATTTCAAAGTGGTTGTGGGAGGCAACGGTTCGTGGGAACTCGCCAAGCCCGATAGGATGAAGATTCACGGGATAGATACGGTCGTTATTGGCGAGGCAGACGAGCTGGCGCTTGACCTTTTCCACGATCTTGAAGCAGGGGACGCGCCGGAACTCTTGCACACGTTTGTTCGCAATATCGACAACGTTCCCATGATGCAGGGTCCGACAATCAACTCGCTTATTGAAGCAATGCGTGGCTGCGGCCGTGGATGCGACTTTTGTGATGTTAACAAGCGCTCAAAGAAGGACTTCCCACTTGAGCGACTGCAGAAGGAGGCCAAGATGAACCTAGACTATGGCTTTGACTCCATATGGCTTCAGTCTGACGAGATGCTTCTCTATGGCTGCGATAACAAGGACTTTGTGCCAAACGCGGATGCAATACTTGGCCTCTGGAAAGGCCTCAAGTCAACAGGTGCGCGCTTTGTCGGCACGACGCATATGACGCTTTCTGCAGTTGCATCCTCGCCAGATCTCATCAAAAAGATGTCTGAGGTAAACGAAATGCATGTGGCAGGCGGCAGGTGGCTTGCTACAAACCTCGGAGTCGAGACTGTTGCCCCGAGGATGGTCAAGAAACATCTCGGAGTTAAGACAAAACCATTCCAGCCCGAAGAATGGGGAGCCGTGGTTAGAGAAGGCTGCAAGGTGCTGAATCAGAACAACTGGTTCCCCGCACTCACACTCATCATCGGATGGCCAGATGAAACGCCAGACGAAACCCAGTACACAATAGACTTGATTGACGATTTCAGACAGACCAACATGAGAGGACTGGTAGCACCGCTACTCTATCAGGACTTCTCGGAGAAGAACAGCATGCACTTTGGCAACCTAAACGAGGCCCAGTTCACACTGTTCTGGAGATGCTGGGAGCACAACCTGCGAGTCATTAACGACATCATCCCGATCATCATCAGGAACAAGACTTATGGGCCTGCAATGAAGGTATTCATGGCAGCCCTTATCAAGGCAGGCACCTGGGCAATCATGCGATACCTCAGGGGCTTATCAAAAGAACTGTTCAATGGCCAGGTTCCAGAAGATATCGTCGAAAGATACTCGCGCAAGAGGTCCGTGACGGCAGCGGCGCCGCCCCGACTCTAGGCTTTCAGAGCTTTGATTGCCTCATCCGCAAGTGTCGCCACTTTAGGAGTAAGTACGATAAAGTAGTTCCTATCTGCGCGCTCGACTGCGGAGACGGGCTTGAACTTTTTGGTAGACACGTCAAATTCAACAAGGCCAGGTTCAAGAGCACCCTTTGTGTAAATCATCATCAAGATATCACCCGAAAGTGGGGTCAGTGGTACAATTGAAAATATGTACCCCTTGTACGAGCTTATCGGCATCACCTGCTTCATATAGGGTGCGACCGATACCAAGTACAGGAAAACATCCTCGACAGTAGCAAATTCTTCGAATTCGAACTTCATTACACTAACCTCATTTGACGAAAATATAAGGCTTTAAAAAAAATTTAGCCGTACGATTCGAATTTGATATCGTAGCTTCCATCCTTGCGCTTATTGCGCTCGGTAACAAAGCCCTTTGGGATCAGGTAGTCCAGTGCACCGTCGACTGTTCCTTGCCACCCGCAGATGTAAAACGAGGTGTTCTCAGGAGTCACTTTCTCTCCTACAAGTTCTTCCAAGGGCGACAGATCCTTACCGGCCTTTGGTCGAAGGAACGATTCAACCCTACCCTTTTGACCATTCCAGCTCCGGTTGAACCATTCCTGGGGCCTGCTGATGCTTGCACGGTAACGGAAGTTCCACTTGTCCCTACCCTTGTCGAGGCTCTCTTCTTCGAGCGAAGTTAAGAGATCCTTGTAGCTGAGCTCGTCAACATAGCTGGCACCATGGAGTACCACTATTTCGCGCTTGCTGCCTATCGCGTGCATGTGCAGAGTATACGAGATAAAAGGCGCAAGGCCAGTTCCCCCGCCAATCAAGACCATCCTGCGGTTGTCAGGTCTTCCATCAGGCATCTTTTCGTTTATCGTGAAAATGCCGGTTGGCTTGACCCACATGATGTCGTCACCTTCCTTCTTGTTGAACAGTTCGGTAGTGAGCCTGCCGGGCACTGGCTTCCTTACCCACCTGATGAGCAATTCAAAGCGCTTTTTTTGCTCCGGCGGAGAGGCAATTGAGTAGGCCCGGCGGATCACCTTGCCCTCGCTTGGTACATGTAGACCAAGAGTGACAAACTGGCCCGCCTTAAAGTCCGGCACTTGGCCGTTATCTGGCGTAATGTGGAAGATCGCGAGGTCTTCCTTGATTATCTGGATATATGATATCTTGCCCTTGTTGTCAACTACCATATGCTTGAGATGGGTCGCGAAATGGCAAATAAATACATTGTTAATTGTTGATGTGTAACAGTAATGATCTAATAGGCAGGTTTTA
>JBIQJB010000017.1:43830-47408 GCA_044507735.1 Nitrosopumilales archaeon | reverse complement strand
CATCGTCACTCTTAAATAGCGTAGATTGTCATAGAAGATTGTGAATAGGGGAACTCGACTGGCAATTGTTGCAGGTATCATTATTGCAATTGCAGGGACGGCAACCGTTCTAGCTGTTACAACTGCGACCCCAAACGAGCCCGCGCCCCCTGCAAACACCAGCAATTCCACTAGCAGCGGGTCCCGCCAGATTACGGTGGAGCTTAACGAAAACCTAAGTGTGGAAGCTAAATAGATTTAAATCCAGATTTTAGTATCCTGTATTAGTGCAGCGCCCTGATGAAGGTAGTTCACACCATAGATGGCAGGACTATGACAAGATCAAGCAGGACGTAATTGCAATTCTTGCCAAGAACCCGGACGGCATCACGGGTGCCAAGATCGCCGAGATCGTTGGCATCACCCAGGGTGCGATGTCGAAATATCTCTCCATGATGAGTGTCGACGGCATAATAGTGAGCCGCAAGGTCGGGGTGGCCAAGCTCTGGAAGCTGGTGTCCAGCTCTGACAGGGCAGAGCTTCTCGCAAACAAGCTGGGTTCAGAAAATGTGAACTTTAAGGACTATGCGCTGTCCCTTGTTGAGAAGAACGACGGGCTGCTGCTAGATCCCGATAACAAGCGGGTTCTTGTCATGCACAGTGCCTTGCTCCTCAATCTCTACAGGTATACAAAGACAATACTGGGTTCAGAGGCCCATGCATTCTTTTACGAGTGGGGCAAGAGCTTTACTCACGAAGCAAAGGACCTGGTGACAAGCGTGGCCGAAAAGACAGAGAGCAAATTTCTCTCGTCGTTTCTGTCCCTTCTCAAGCTTCTGGGGTGGGGCAAGTTCGATATCAACTCTGCCAACCGCGATTCTATCGAGGTTGTCTGGCATGACTCCTTCTGGGCTGTGGAGCCTGACAATGCGCCTGCGGACGACTTTATAGTAGGAGCCCTCACAGAAGCCGCCTCCCTTACGTTTGGCGGCAGTTGGAGGTTTGAAGAGGTAGAATGTCGCTCGATTGGTGCCCAGGCCTGTAGGTTCGTCGGATCGCCTTTAGAGTAGATTTAAACATAGATTTAAATAATACAAGCACCCTATGACGGGCATGCGCCATGGGCGGACCATAGCTTTTGTGATGCTTGCTCTACTGGCAGGCGGCATAGTTGTGCAATTGCCCTTGGCCGCAGCCGACGATTCTGACAGCCCGTTTAGCGCTCTCTGGAATGCCATCTTTGACCTTAAGAGCAGAGACGATCAGTTGCAGGCCCAGATAGATGAGCTTAGGTCGGAAAGGCAGTCATTGCCAGTCCAGATCAGCGGTGCCGAAGCTACGAGGCTTGTCAGCGACCTTTATGCAAATATCGAAGTCCAGGCCTTGGAACAGGGCAGGACCATAGTTCACATCACTGCAGGCAACAACGGCCCCGATAGGGCAGCCGGAGTAAGACTGACTGCGTTCTACCTGATGCCACTCTTTGAAATCAACTCTATTAACGGCGACCTATGCATGGACAAGAGCAGGGGTATAATCGAGTGCATCATTGGCACGATTGAACAGGGCCAGCAAGTTGTAATTTCAATTGACACTACTGCCAGAGAGTTTGGAAAATCAAACACCTGGACCGTCGATGTTTCGACCACAACCGACGACGCTAATTACTCTAACAACCACGTGACCTACAACTTTGAAACAGGCTCGGGCAAGCAGATAGAAGCTATTGAGATTCAACAGCCCGAAGAACAGAAAGTAGTCGAGGAAGAGCCCGTGGCAAGTACTGAGCCAGAACAGGTCAACGACGGCGACGGCACGGTTGCAAACAACAACACAGGCGTCGAAGAAGAACCAGAAAATGTCGAAGACCAGACATCCGCAGATCCAGTAGAAGAGACACAGGGCGAAAGCCAGACTTCAACTGAACCTCAGGACGCAGGTTCAGACAACAACAACGACGGCGACAACAGCAGCAGTCCAAACACAGATGTCGAAGACCAGGAAGATAGGGGAAGCGAAGAAATGGACAGCTCGAACTCGAACAACAACACAGATGCATACGAAGATGAGACGGCGCAATCGGAAGTAGAAGGCACAGATGCCAGCAACAGTGAAGCGCAGCAAGATCAGCAAGGCGAACCCGAATCTAGCCAGCCAGCCGCAGAACAGCAGCAGACTCGTGAACAAGACGCTTCTGAACAAAGCAGTTCTGAGCCGGTGGCAAGCGAGCCAAGCGGGCAAAGCCCAGCAAGTGAGAGCTCTGACAGCAGTGGACAAGAGTCAGACGAGAGTGACCAATAGTCCGGCAAAAGCGTGAGCAGTACCAGCGAAGGTAGAAGCTGGCAATCAAGTCTAAATGATAAAAACAACTGTAATGCGTTTACACGATTTGCATCAACAATCAATTTATTAGTATGATTTTTCCATAACATCATTACTTTATGCCGGGCGGCTACGAAGATGCCTGCAGGTCGATTGTAGAATCACATGAATCGATAGACCTTGCGATGGTGATAGACAAGTTTGCAAACATTGTAGCCAAGGCGTCAAAGAGCAACCCATCAAGCTCTATACGCAAGATGTCACCTGAAGACATTGCCAAAACGGCCACAAGGGTAAACATCGCCAAGTGAGCCTTCAACGCTAGCAAGGACAAGACTGGTCATTCCAGCATCCATGCACAGTACAACGCGATGGACATGGTGATGCAGCCACTTGACAATGACTTGACGCTGATTGTGATCGGCTTTATAGATGCCAGCTCGATGCCTGAAGTTCTTGGAGTCATATCGAGGACCTTTCCAACAAAGACCAAGAGGGCGATAGTCGTCGATGACGAGCCGGACATCAGGACGTCAATAACGGATGTGCTTCAGAAGAGAGGATTTGAAGTTACAGTCTGCGACAGTGGCATTGACTGTATTCGGGCGATAGAAAAAGCAAAGGATAGCAAGAGCGAGTACGGTGTAGTAGTACTCGACATCAGGATGCCGGACATGGACGGCTTTCAGACATTCAAAGAGATCCAGACCATTTCGCCAAATACCAATGTCCTGTTCATTACTGCGTTTGAGTATTCGCAGAAGGATATTGCAGAAAAAGTCGCAAGTCCAAAGGCGCGCGTTCTGCGCAAGCCATTCAGCAGGGCAGAGTTATTGCAGTCCATAAGCGACGTGATTGAAAATTAATCAAGGCTTGGGCATTTCCTGTTTGACATTCTCGATAATGGCATCCGAGGTATGTGTATGGTGTAAACCCCTGTGAGAGGGACTCGCTGTCCCTAACCGAATAGGTTCGTCCATGCCAAAGGCAGATCACTGTAGATCAATTCAGTGTCCCCCTTCTCAGCGCCCACTGCGCATGTATGCAGCTTATGATATTACTGTAACCCACCGTCGGTGTGGAAAAGCTCGATCTCTTCCAGTTCATTCCCGTTCATCCATTATTGAAAATCCTGTTGATCGACTTTAGGCAAACTCATCCGGCTGTGCAAGCCCAATAAACATCAATTTCTTGCATCTCGCACAATCATCCATCAGGCAGCTAGTATCCAGTGAACACCTCTGCCTTGATCCTTTCCTTTGGAATCCCCATATCCT
>JBIQJB010000017.1:0-43730 GCA_044507735.1 Nitrosopumilales archaeon | reverse complement strand
TTGATTGGCAGTTGCTTGTCTGTTGCAAACCTGAGCATGCTCCTGAACGGAGTGACCCCGATCCCTCCCGACAGAAATACTGCCGGTTTTGAATAGTCGCCATGCAGCACAAATTCACCTTGTGGTCCCCATGCTGTTATTTTTGACCCCCTCTCAAGGGACGACAGCTTTTGCTTGTAGGGGCTGTCCCTGATTCTGGTGCTAATCATCAAATAATCCTGCTCAGTCGGCGACGATGCAATCGAGAAATGCCTGACAGGCCCCTTTGGATCCGGCGACGAAAGTCCGTCCAGACGGAAAAAGGCGTACTGCCCAGGGCTAAAGTCTATCCCGTTTCTTGAAAGTCGAAACGTCATGACATCGGTTCCATCCAATTGTTCCTTTGAGAGTAATTCAAGGGACACCTTGTTTGTCGCTTTTCTTTCTTCCTCTTCATAGTACTTCTTTTGCGCGTTATCTGAATCCTGCTTTTCTGGCTCAGAAGCTCTGTTCCGCTGCTGCGCTGTTGGCTCTTCTTCAGCAGCACCCCCTGTCCCTGCCGGTTCAAGGTTTACAAGAATGTCACCGGTTGCATCATCCACCCTGACGGGATACGACTGCAAGTCAGTTGCCCAAACAGTCTGATCCGACACTTTTCCACTTCGCACATCAAAAATTGCAAAGTGCCAGGGACATTTCAGCTCGTATTCATGCAGGGTCCCATCTTCCAAGGGACCGCCTTCATGGGAGCACACCGCGTCCATCGCATAGACCTTGCCATTTACCATTGCCAGAACTATCGGCTTGCCCTTTGGCTCAACCCGCAATAGACCCCCTTCCTTCAAGCTGCCTTTAGACGCAACCTTCTGGTAGCCTCGCTCATTTGCCATCATGTTTGCAAGAGAATGAAGGGCAGAAAAGCTATTTACGGATTAGACATGCATCACAGCATGATTTAAATTGAATTTGGGCAGTCCTTTCTTCTCGTATTGCCAATTGATCCCGACTTTCAGACAAATAGAATAGCAACGACATTTGAGAACCTGAAAGTATGGAAGAGCAAGACAAGCAACCTTGGGATCTATGGCACTGACGTTGCAGTAGACTTTGACCTGTGCGTCGGTGACGGCGCATGCATCGAAGTATGCCCCACGAATGTCTTTGACTGGATGGGCACGGGCGCGGACAGAAAGGCACTGCCGTCAAGGGAGCGCGACTGCATCTATTGCTTTGGATGCGAAGCAGTCTGCCCAAAATTTGCGATAAGGGTGAGCAAGCCATAAGATGACAATAATCATAGACGAAAAGAGAATGTTTGAGGTGATAGAGCAGCGCAAGCCGCGATCGGTAGCGCTCAACGGTCCGCAAGCACTGATTCCAAAGATGCAGGAAGCTGCTGACCACATCACGCAGAAATTTGGGATTGAAGCCTATGTCGTAGGTGACCCGTGCTGGGGATCGTGTGACCTCAATACGCATGCCGCAGACATGCTCGGCGCAGACATTCTGTTTAACATAGGCCACACCGTGGCAATGGAAACTTTTGGTAACAAGGTGGTCATGATTGGCGCATTTGACGACATCAGCTTTGACTCTGTCGCAAGAAAATGTGCAACGGAGCTGAAGGGCAAATACAAGACAATATCGCTTCTAACAGATAGCCAACACCTCCATCAAATTGAAAGCACAAAAAAGATCTTTGAAGAGCACGGCTACAATGTAATCATTGGAAGGGGCAAGGGCCAGCTTCGCGACGCTCAAGTCTTTGGCTGCGAATTCTATCCTGCATACAACATCCAAAAGCAGGTCGACGCGTACATTTTCCTTGGGCAGAGCATGTTCCACTCTGCAAGCGTTGCAATGTCTACCGAAAAGCCGACGTTCATGCTAGACCCATATTTTGAAGAATACCAGCAGGTAAACGAGTTCGCGCAGGGGCTACAAAAGCGAGCCATCTTGTCGATATACAAGGCGCTCGATGCAGAAAAGATTGGAATTGTTATCGGCCTGAAGGAAGGCCAGTTTGCTCATATCAGAGCGCTTGAGCTAAAGAAGGAATTTGAAAAGGCGGGCAAGAAGGTGCAGATGATCGCGCTCACCGAGATAACGGACGACAGGATCCAAGTCTTCAAGGGCATTGATGCATTTGTACAGGTCGCCTGCCCCAGGATCGCAACGGACAATCACTTCAAGAAACCGATGCTGTCAGTGCCTCAGGCTCAAGCTTTACTGAAGTTACTCCGCAAGGAACCCATAGATGATTTCCTCAAGATCCAGCACTGGCTATAGCTGCAATAGATTGAGCTTTCCGGATTTATTCAGAACTTTCTACAATCGCCGAAAGATTCCATAACAAAATATTGAAGATCCTATCCTGTTTTTTGAGAAAATCACTTCAATAAATACCATAAATCTGCAATTTCTTTGTAACTCTTACGACTTCGATCCGGCAGAGAATGTACAAATTTTGACATTTCTGACCTTTTGCGAATAAAATATTTGTATAAATCTTAAATAGATATTGTGTGTACTAAACGACGGTAAAGAACTAACTAACGTATGCGCGCGATCACACACACACGCTAGTCGGTTATTACCGGTGAGAAATAAGAATGACTTGTAAAGGTATATGCATCCGTCACAAGGCTCAGAAGCCGGTTGGCTCAGGCAGGTACGCCAGCGGACAGAAGAGGTGTCAGATCTGCGAGATATTCATCAAGTGGGATGGTCTCTGGTGCCCGTGTTGTGGCTACAGGCTGAGGACAAAGCCTAGGAATTTGAAGTACAAGGCAAAGCTGAGGGCAAGGACAAAGAAGCAGGAACTAAAGGTCGCCAAGCCCATCACTGTCCGCGCAAGATAAGCCAATGGATAATGAGTCTGCCGTAATGGAGGAGAAGATTATTAGCTCAAGCCATGGGCGGAATTTTCTTCTCCAAGCCAACTTTTTCCAAAATGGATGTTTTATTTTGATTTCAGAGGGCGAGCGGCGCATAGGCGCGATTTCTGTCGCAATAAGTACCTCAAACAAGGTCAACGTCGCCAAGGTAATCCCGAGCAAGTACGACTCCATCTTTATCAACAGCGTCGCAGAGAAAGTCTCGTCAATGATAAACGGCATTTGCTTGGTCTCGCTCCACAGCAAGGCACAGCTGCAGTTGGATGACATGAAAGCAATTATGGGAGAGGTTATGACCATCATTGACAGCAAGAAGCATGAAGAAAGAGAGCAGTAGCAGCAGCGCAGATTTCCGCAGTTTTCTATCTCTCCTTGAGGCAGAGGGCGAGCTGGTGCGGGTCAAGCAAGATGTGAACCCTAGATTCGAGCTTGCCGCCGTGACTGCCAAGCTTGATGGAAAGCAGGCAGTCATCTTTGAAAAGGTCCAAGGAAGCAGGATCAAGGTCGCCTGCAATGTTGTAGGCACGCCAAGGAAGTTCTACCACGCAGTCGCTGGAGCGCGCAAGGCTGAACAATCACAGGACGTCAAGCGTGCGATCCACGCAAGAATTACAGAGGCGCTAGGTAGCCTATCCGAACCGGCGAGGGCGCAATCAGGTGCGCCATTTGAAAAAAATTCTTCGGCCAACCTGAACGATCTGCCAATAGTCACGCATTTTGAAAAGGACGCAGGACCATTCATCACAGCATCCATAGTTTTTGCAAAGGATCAGGAGAAGGGCACTCAGAACCAGTCCACACACCGCCTGCTGCGCCTTGACGAGAAGCATTTGGCAATTAGGATGGTCGAGGGCAGACACTTGCACAAGTGCTTCACCTATGCCCGGGATCACGGCGAGGACCTGAAGGTTGCCATCGCAGTAGGAGTTCACCCGGCAGTAAATATCGCAGCCGCGTACCAAGCGGCGTACGGCGTAGACGAAATGTTGATTGCAAATTCGATACTAGAAGGCAAGCTCTCGCTAACAAAGACCAGCTACTCGCAGATGTATGTGCCAACACACGCCGAGATCGTCATTGAAGGCAGGATACTCAAGGACAGGACGCACGAGGAGTGGATGGTTGAGATGCTCCGCACCTATGATTTCAAGCGAAAGCAACCAGTATTTGAAATAGAAAAAATAAGATTCCGCGACGATGCAATCTACCACGACATACTGCCAGGGTACGCCGAACACCGGCTCTTGATGGGTCTGCCGGTGGAGGCAAAGATGTTTGATTACATCAAGAACACAGTGCCCGCAACTCAAGCCGTGCACCTCACAGATGGCGGCAGCAACTGGCTCTCTGCAGTGATTCAGATAAGAAAACGGTTAGAAGGCGAGCCCAAAAACGCAATCATGGCGGCATTCTCTGCCCATCCATCGCTCAAGATGGCGACCGTAGTGGATGCAGACATTGACCCGACCGATCCAGTGGCCGTCGAATATGCCGTCGCCACAAGGACCCAGGCCGACAAGGACTTTATCATCATCCCAAACGCGAAGGGATCGAGCCTTGACCCATCAAGCGACCAGACCAACCTGCTGACGACAAAGCTTGGAATCGATGCGACTGCTTCTCTTCTGAAGCCAAAGGAAGGATTCGAGATCGCCAAGATTCCGGGCGAAGAAAAGGTCAAGCTTTCCGACTACCTCTAGATCAGGACAAGAGATTAAATAGCCTATGATGGTAAGCCACTAGGATCATGAAGGCCAATAATTTTGCAATGAGGGACTGGCATCTCGAGCACGTTGAAAAGGTTATTGTCCGTTATGTCAAAGGCATCTCCCCTGATGCTTCTTCTTTTGAAAAACGAAATTATAAAAAATACAGCACGGTTTCAAGCTGCACAAAGCAGATTGAATATGACATCAAGCACGGGGTCACGATGGACGAAGTCCTCAACGTCCTCCACAGAATAAGACACGAGAAGCAGTTCAAGGAGCTGCAAAAGAACCCCGAATCACTTCAACGCCTTGACGAGCTTGAAAGACAGATCTCGGCGCCAAAAAAAGTAGCAACAACGTGGTACTAGAAGATGAGTGAGTACCGCTTCACCGACGGCAATCTGATCGTGCTCTACGCCGTGCACAGGGGCAAAGCCAGCGACGGCAGCGATGGCCTTCCTGATTACATCAAAGAGCGCGTAAAGCTTGGTCTAGAAACTTATGATACAGTCATGAAGTCAAGGCCCGACAAGCACAAGACAATGGTCATGATAGTTGGAGAGCAGGGGCCGGCAGAAAAGGTAAAGCAAGCGCTCATCGAGGGCGGGGTCAAGCCTGACATTATTGCTATTGACACCGAATTGAAGAACATGGCCCAGACCATAAGCAGAGTTGCAGATATGATAAAGAGCAAGCCCAATCCCCCGTTCATCTATTTCATAGGCTCTGTTTGGCTGCACGACATTTTCAATTCCACAGTTGTCTCAAAGCTCAAGGGCTACAGGATACAGTTTTACGGTGCCCTGGATCACCGACCAGTTGACGAAGTAGAGAGGGAAAAGGCGCTCGACGCTCCCAAGAAGGGCATGGAATACTACAAGCAACAGGCAAAGAACAAGGCAGTCGACGTGCTTTTGAACCTAATCTTCCCGGAGTGAACTACCCACGAATAAATTCGAGAGCTTCTTGCTTCCTCGAGGCAAACTTGCTTATCCGTTGTAGCTGTCGTCGGACAAGTAGAGGCTGCTTCTCAGCACGGGCCTGTTCCAGACCCAGTTTTTCAATATTTTTGGCCGCATTCAGGTCACGGTCAATGACCAGGCCACAGCTGTAACATACAAAGATACGCATTGACAGGTCAAGCTTTTCTATTGCTTCCACCCCACACCCGGAGCATTTCTGCGATGTACCACTTGGGTCAACGGTTATTACTCGTCCTCCGCAGCTGTCACTGCGTCCTTCTACCTTGTAGGCAGTGTATTGGCGCAGCTTTCCCCAGGTGGCATCCATTATTGCTTGTGCCAGACGGTGATTCCTGACCATGTTTTTGATATTCAATTTCTCAAATGCTACCAGAGTATATCCTACGTCTGCAATCGTCTTTGACGCCTTATGTACAAAATCATCCCTACATCTTCTCACCTGTCTCCATGCTTTTGCCAGTTGAATCCTTGCCTTCTCTCTATTCTTTGAGCCTTTCTGCTTTCTTGCAAGGTTCCTCTGCAGTCGCTTGACCTTCTTTGCTTGTGTATCAAAATTTAGCGGATTTTGTATCACCTTGCCGTCACTCAGTGTAAGCCAGTTCAACAAGCCAACATCTATTCCGACAGGTTTTGTCATTTCATCATGACATTTGTTGGCTGAACTAGCGACTACGCCATCAACATCAACATCATCATCAGTTATAGTAGTTATACAAGCATACCACTGATCAACATCGCGAACGATTGTACATGTTTTCAGTGTACCAACAATGGGCATCATCCTGTGCATCTTGATTTTAATGGGACCTATGCACCATAACACAAGCTCGTCGTCCCTGATTTTCCAACCATTGTTGTATTGCGGATACGTGAATGAATTGTACTTGCCCTTCCTTTTGAATTTGGGATACTTGGTAAGTTTCTTGAAGAATGCCTGATACGCCTTGTCGAGCCTTAGGACCACGTCTTGCAGCACCTGACTGTATACCTGCTTCAGATATTTGTTGTCCTGCTTTCTCAGTGTTAGCAGTTGCTTCTGTTCATAGAATCCCACATCCCAATCGACACTCCTTTCGCCAAGTGAATCATTGTACAAGCGTCTGCATGTCTCGATTGTGTTATCAAGTAGAATCTCTTGTTGCTTTGTCGGATAAAGACGAAACTTGTAAGTTCTTTTTGTTGTCATTCGTTCCTTTTTGTTCCTCTATACATTTTCTTCGATCATGTCGGCTGAAACATGAGACAGAGTGTCGAAGCAAAGTAACTTTTTTGCGTATATAAGGTTTTCATGATGGGAAACGGCGCTGTTAACTTAACCTCCATCCCTGGCCAGAAATAATGTGAACCGCATCCTGTCTGTCCTCATGTCCAGATATAGCAAGAACAACTTGAGCCAGTTCCACACATGCCGCCTGTCGCAATTCTTCTTTCTACATGGAAAATGGTCGTCGAAGCACATTCTGTCCTGTCCTTGATATTCTGTATAAACCGCTCCATCAGGTTCTTCAGTTCAGTACCATAGACATAATGGCGCAGGCGCAGCCACCTGCAAGCCTCATTGTGTACCATCGAGCGCCGTCTGTGAATATTGGTCTCCGGTCATACATCCTCCGCAGCTGCTTGAAGAAGTGGTAGCACACGAAAACAGTCCTCTCGCGTGAGAGGTGCATGGCCAGACATGCGTCTATCGCAGGTTCATATGCAATCCATAGCCAATAGTCATGACCATCTATCTGAAGCAAGACCTCGTCGACAAATATCGCTCTGACAAGGCGCCTGTCTGTCCAAAATCCATCTGCACAATCTGCATATTTCTGTAACCATTTCCAAACAGCTACATGACTCCTTCTCTCTTGATTAGTGCCAAGGACTTGGCTGCCAGCCTGAAACTCCTAGAATTGTAATACAAGTATAGGGCATGTGTGATTACAGATGGGTCTGTTCTGGTTCTATTCATTCCAATGAAAAAAGCTAGGACAGCCCTAGCTTTACGAATTACCCTAAGTTAACAGAGCCGGGGAAACACAGATTCATCCCATCCGTAGACGGTGCAGGATTCTCTGTTTCCCATACCCTTCTTCAGGCTAAGTTTTAATATCCTTGGCAATTTCGCTTCTATGACAGTAAAAGCGGTCATCGTCTAGTTTGGTCTAGGACACTGGCCTTCCATGCGTGTGTGCTTGGAAAAAGAACACATGCGAAGACAGCCCGTAACCCGGGTTCAAATCCCGGTGACCGCATCTTCTATTCCAGTGCTTTCTACATCAATTCAGAAGTGAAGGGACGTTCTTGGAACGTTGTTCCGGATTCTATTATGGCAGTGCCTGTGATGCGCCAGCTTATCTCTTGGCTATTGTTTATGATCTTGTTGAAGAGATCCGCGCGGGCATCAGAATATTCCAGCGTGAAAGTGTCGGAGATGCTGATTGGGCGGTTAGAGAAGAGCGCGGGCCTGCCGTTGACAGGAATGTCCTCATATGATATCGTATCCGAACCTATAGGCTGGCCATCCGCAAATAGCTCGTAATCGATCTTTGACGTCGTCAGTGTAAAATCGCTTTGGTTTGTTACATTGAGTGAAATCCTCAGGTCAAGCCTTTGTACGTCAGCGCCACCGGATGTAACTGTGACGCTGCTTAGATCAAACGACACGTCATCTGGATCAAATGGAGTAGCAACGATGAGAGGATAGAATATGATCGTAAGTGCAACTGCCGCGATGGCCCCAATGAGCGCCACCCTCCTCGGACCGATTATCAACTGCACCTAGCTGACTCGCAGAGCTGATTAAAACCTTTCTGGCAAGGCCCCGACCCCTCTGTCACGCAGGTCTGAAACAGGCAAAGGACATTCGAGATGCAACGGCAAAGCCGTAATTCGCAAGCAGAGTGTTGGAAGCATTCAGAAATGATGATTCCTCAGGCTCATGCAACAAAGCAGAAATGCAGCATCGATAATATACCGCGGAACATCGGAAGAATGCTGATGGCGCTTGCCGACAGCCTCGTCACGTGGTTGCACCTAGTATGCGCTTCAATATGGGTCGGGGGTTCGCTCTTTATCGGAGTCGTTCTCGTTCCGGTTCTCAAATCATACACAAAGTCGCTTGAAGAGCTTGTCGGACTCATGATAAAGGTTGGCAGGCGGTTCAACAAGATAACGGTGCCGGCGTTTGGCATTTTGATCGCAACAGGGATCTACAACTCGCGCGGATTTATTGGAGATCCGGGCGCGCTGCTCGGTACGACCTACGGCACCATCTTGATAATCAAGGTGATACTGGTTCTTGCAACGATTGGCACATACGTCGTACATGTCCGCCTCCTCAATGCAGACATGGAACGCAAAATAATGTCAGGCCAGGGCGGCAATCTCTATGTCCGGTCTGTCAGAAAAAAAATAATCATCATAGGCGAGGTAATCGTGATCCTCTCAATAATTATCCTGCTCTTGGCGGCTCTTCTTGATGGCGGGGTCTAGCGTAGGGAAGAGTGGTATGGAGAAGCAGAGAAAACTCCACGATATCACCGTAGTTGGGAATTCTGTCATTTTGCAGGATGTCAAAGTATTTCATTTCTGATCGCAGGTACGCCGGCTACTACCTGCACCTCAATCTCGTTTTTTAGGGGAGGGAATGCTTGTTGCCCGGCAGGCATCAAATAGACATACCGCCAGCAGGAGCCGTTTTGAGAGAATGGCTGAAAGAAAATCACAGATCGGTCTGCCCTTTCGCGTGGCCTGTCCCAATTGTACAGGCTATATGATAGTTCACATCTTTCAAGGGGGGGAATGATACCTATCTCCGACTTTCCAGAAAGACCGTGCATCATTTGTGGCAAGACGGGATCAAGAATCGATCCTGCGGACCTGGAGGGAACAGCTAGAAAGGCTTGGAACGACCCAAACGACCAATCATAACGATAGCAAGATTTTTTGATCTATTCTCAAAGCAAGGAGATCCCACCTAGTTTATCGTCACGACATATGTCTTATCTTCTTGCGAACTGATCTCGTACTTGAAGTCACCGCCCATCATCTGGCCTGCAACTCGCAGGTTGGTACGCAGATGTTCGGTAACTCTCGCAATCCGATATCTTGACCTCCCTTTTGCAAGTGCGAGTGGTAACACCAGCATGTCTGCAAGGAACGGATCGACGGGCACTTGCGCAAGAGCGCTCTCCAAAAAGCGATCCGCGGCCTCCGACCCTACCGCCTCTGCTCGCTTACCAAGCTCTCCAATCGAGTCGCCACCGAGGTATGGTCCAAAATCGGAAGATGAATATACAAGTATCGACGAACCTGGAGACACTGAGGTCTCTATGGAAGCCGAATAGTTGCTGCAGCGGATTCCCTTTTTCTCAAGTGAAATGAGAGCAGATGAGACTTGCCTCTCGGCCACGTGTCTTGGCAACTGGCAGCAGACGCTGGTTATCCGGGGTATTGCCTCTCGCAACGCCACAAGGTCCAGCGTCCCCGGCTCCTTGCATGGCTGAATTACTGCCCTTACAACCCCTCCACCTTTTGGGTAGTAGCCGCGTCTTATCACATCGCAAGAGAATTTTATCCCGATGCTGCGATATGCATCTCCAACGACATGTCGGACATAGTCGATGGTCGGGCTTGCCTTCACGTCAGTTCCGCCAGTTATCTCAATCTCCAGACTGTTGTTCGACAGGGATACTGCGGGCACGACCGTCATCAATATCATCGGGATGCTTCCCGCCGTCCCGACGTCCACCTTGAGAGAGCCCCCCTCGAACCTGTCTGACGGGATAAATCTTACCCAGTCAGAGCCTACCTTCAGATTCTCGGCATTTGCATTGAAGAGATCAGCGATCACCTTGATACCGGTCATGTGCTGGGGCCGCAACCCGGGGTTCGGTCTCTTGGCTCGGATGTTGAAAACTTCGACAGGTGTGCCAGTTATTGCGGAGAGGGATACTGCGGTGCGCAGAATTTGGCCGCCGCCTTCCCCTTCGGAGCCATCTATTCTCACTATGGACGACGATGACGATGATGCCAATCCGTCCTTACCGATTGCGACCTTGCCTAAAAAATGTGTTTGAAATGCAAAAAGCGGGCCGCCATAAATCGGCAATCGTCTTAGAACAGAGGCGTTCTGAAACGTAGAACGGGCCGCGGAACACGTTCTAAGGGCTAAGTTTACCTAGTCACCAGTGTATCTAGATGGTAACGAAAATGTCAAACCAGAAAACAAATCAACAACAAAAGTTGGTCCTGCTCGCAGGAATACTTGCGGCAGGTTTGCTTGGCGCAGCCATTGCCACACAGGTGCAAAACGTTGCGGCCCAAGCGCAAGACGACAAAGATAGCAGAGAGTGGTTGTCAACGCTGAGCACTACGGGCACTGCCACAACCACTGTAGATCCGGATAAGTTCTCGGTGACAGTCGGGGTTGAAACAAACGCTACGACGGCAGAGGAGGCTGTTTCGGCCAATGCAGACTTGGTCGCGCATGTCATTGCAGCCCTCAAAAGTCTCGGAGTAGCAGAGCAAGATATTGCAACCAGCAGCTACAGCGTCTACCCGGTATATGAACAGAGATCAGCAGCAGAGGCATGCATCATGATATATCCCCCACCCCCTGAATGCCTGCCAAAGCAAGAGATCACTGGCTACAGAGCGTCCAGCAGCTTGACGGTCACGCTTGACGCTGATGGTCAGATAGACGCAGGCGAAGTCATTGACGCGGCGGTGAAAGGCGGAGCCAACACCGTCGGCGGAGCATACTACTTCCTGTCGACTGAACTTCAGCAGCAGGTGCGCGATGAGCTGATCGCTGACGCGATTGCAAACGCTAGACACAGGGCAGACATTGCGGCAGAGGCAGTAGAAATGGAAGTGTCAGGAGTAAAGTCGATCACCCTTAACGATGTCTACTTCCCAGTCTTGTACAGAGAAGTAGCGACATACGCCTCGGCGTCTCCGACACAGATACTTCCAGGCCAGCAAGAAGTATCCATGAGCGTAAACGTAACCTTCTTCATACAGTAGGAGAAGGCAGCAGAGGAAAAAGCGCAGGATTGGCGGTGGCAGGGAAACAACGGCAGCAACTCCCTTCCACCAGCCCCCACTTTTTTCATTTTTTCCTTTTTCCCGATATATGTTTAAAATATCCCG
Source organism: Nitrosopumilales archaeon (assembly GCA_044507735.1). Classification (GTDB taxonomy): domain Archaea; phylum Thermoproteota; class Nitrososphaeria; order Nitrososphaerales; family Nitrososphaeraceae; genus Nitrososphaera. The sequence continues at coordinate 32,021 of JBIQJB010000017.1, read as the reverse complement.
GGGACCTGCATAGCTTGTTGACCACAGGCCTTTTTGTCGGCAGGTTCCAGCCATTCCACAAGGGTCACCTCGCGACTGTCAAGTTTGCCCTCGAAAAAGTCGATCAGCTTGTGATCGTGGTAGGCAGCGCGCAAAAGAGCCACGAATCAAGAAACCCATTTACTGCCGGCGAACGCATCAGAATGATAAAGGAATCACTCGACGCTGAAAAGGTCGACACGTCAAATGTCCTGATAATTCCGGTGCCAGATATCGATGTGCATTCGCTCTGGACTCGGCAGGTAGACTTGCTGGTGCCAAAGTACGATGTCGTTTTTGCAAACGATCCCTTCACGCTACTGCTTTTCCGAGAAAGAGGTGTCAAGACTGTGGAAGCACCGCTGGTCGAGCGCAGCGAGATGCAGGCGACCGAGATAAGAAGCAGGATGGTATCAGGCGGCGAGTGGCAACACCTTGTTCCGGCTCCTGTAGCCAAGATAATAGACGAGATAAATGGAATTGAAAGGATCAAGGCAATCGCCGAACGCATGCGCCATTGAAAAAACATATTTTTAGCTGGACGCCCATAGAATACCGTTGTTTGGCGGAAGCAAGACCAGTAACAGCAGCCGCAGCGGCAACTTTGAAAGGCCGGCGTCTAGCTTTATCAATGAACCGTGGTACCTCGACCTGCAAAAGCTTTCAAACGAGGAGCTAATGCGGATGTATACACTGATTTCCGACGGCCGATATAGATTCGCCAAGAACGCATGGTACATACCCCTTGGCACAGACCAGCGGTGCCCGATTATGGTGGCCAAAGGGTTCAGAGCCCCTGACACGCTAGAACGCATGGTAGAGTTCGAAGACACTGCCAAGACCCTTGAGGGAGAGTACCGCAACTTTATCGACGCATGGGACTTTGGCTACATCACCGAGAAGGACATTGAAAAGGCAGTGCTGAAGATACTGGAGTCGAGGAACATCGCGATCACCGAACACAGCTAATAATAGGCAATGCAGTACACCTTATAGTCAGTGTCCGACGCTCTTGCAGATCTCCTAAGGTCAACAGTTGCTCTTTTTGTAATTATTGACCCCATAGGCATCGTGCCAGTGTTCATAGCGCTCACCCAAAAGATGGAGAGAGCTGAAAGGGCATCCGTTACCAAGACTGCGATCGTTACTGCCGCGGGGCTGCTCTTTGCATTCGCGGTTGCAGGCACCCAAATCATGTCCATCTTTGGGATCACGCTTGCGAGTTTCATGGTCGCTGGTGGCATCTTGCTCTTCATAGTAGCAATCGAGCTCCTCACACATGGAGAATGGAGGTTTGGAGCGGCTGGGGCTCATGGCGAGTCTGGCGTCGTACCGATAGCGTTTCCACTGCTTGCAGGCCCCGGCGCGATAACCGCAGTGATAATATCGTTTCAGACGGCAGGTCTGGCAGTGACAGCGCTGTCGATTGTCATTGTGATAGGAATAACATATGTGATACTGCGATACGTCGACAGGATCTACCGCGTGCTTGGCCGGAGAGGATCGATAATCGTCACCAGGGTGTTTGTTGTACTAATCGCCGCTATCGCAGTCCAATTCATAGTGGACGGCGTTCAAGAGCTGTTTATTGAGTGATCAGGATTCGCTGACGAGCTCTGATAAGACAGGGCTCGTCCCGCTCCGGGCTACCAGAACACTAATCCACAGAAGTTATTAGAGAAAGTTTGTAGATTCTCTATAGAGAAACATAAGGGGGTCCAATTATTCTTGGGATGCGAGGACATACGACAAGGTTTCAGCAAACGTCCAGCTGGAGTTGGGCCGAAAGCTTCTTGATAGGAGAGTGTGGGCGGGTAACGAAATTGTTATGGATGCCGGGGCAGGATCTGGCAACCTGACCCGAGTACTGGCAGAAAAGGTGCCAAATGGACATGTTTACGCCGTCGATGCTGACTCGAACATGGTCAGGCAAGCAAAGACCAACCTGTCAGAGTACGGAAATGTTGAAGTCATTCATTCTAGCATGCAGGAAGTAAGGCTTCCTACTGCAGTTGATGTCATTTTCTCCAATGCAGCCCTTCACTGGGTCCTAGATCAAGAGGGGATTTTCTCGCACTTTTGGCAGCTGCTCAAACCATCGGGAGAGCTTTTGATAGAGTATGGAGGGCATGGGAATCTGGAGGGAATCATACCATCCATTTTTAAGATGATGGATTCTGACCGTTTCAAGAAGCATTTTGCCAGATGGAAACAATCATGGTATTTTCCCAAGGCAGATGAAACAGAGAGCAGGCTGCGAAATTCAGGATTTAGGAACATCAATGTGAACATCTCTAGGCAGACAATGAACTATCCCGACCGCGATAGCTTTGCAGATTTTGTCAGAACTGTAATAATGAAGCCATTCTTTGGCTACCTTCCTGATGATGCCACAAGGAATGGCTTCCTTGGTGCATTGCTAAGCGAGATTGAACAGAGAGGCGGCGGATGGTCGCTGGACTATGTTCGCATAGGCGTATCTGCTAGAAAATAATAACATGCTTGGCCAAGTCTTCAACATTGGGGGATTCGGCTATGTCATATTTGATAAAGGAGGTCAGGTTCACTCTATGGTCAATTGCCGGCCGTGTGCGAGACAACCATCGGAGGAAGATTTGTTAATATATTCAGCAATCACCCTTCAATGCGTTGACGATAAAGGACAGTGGCGGATACAGAGGCTCCGGCCTTGAGATGCTGAATAGATATGACGTGAATGTCGGAGACAGCATCAGGATCGCGACCGAAGATGGCGAGATGTCGGGAGTATTGATGCCCCGCTATGAATCTGCCAGTGAAGATTACATTGTAATCAAGTTAAAGAGCGGATATAACACAGGAATACAGGTCAGCAAGATAAAGTCGATTACAAAATTGCCGACGGTAGAATCCACTCCAACTGCCAAGGTTCATGAAATCGCCGAGGACAAGGGCCTTCCAAGAATTGCGCTCATTAGCACTGGCGGGACCATAGCGAGCAGGATAGACTACCGCACTGGAGGAGTCCGCGCCGCGCTCTCGGCTTCTGAATTGTATGCATCTGTACCCGAGCTTGCAAACTATGCTTCAATAGATCCCGAAGTGCTGCTGAGCGAATACAGCGAGAACCTGAGACCGGAGCACTGGACAATAATAGCTGAGAAGGTTGCCGAAAAGGTAAGGGGAGGCAAGTATCGCGGAGTCGTAGTATCGCACGGCACCGACACAATGCACTACACCGCCGCTGCACTCTCCTTTGCTCTGCAGGACCTGCCGATCCCGGTTGTCTTGGTCGGATCCCAGCGATCATCAGACAGACCATCCTCTGATGCCGCGTTGAATCTGCTCGGGGCCACGGTATTTGCGGCCAAATCTGAGTACGCAGGTGTCTTTGTAGCTATGCATGCCAGCACCTCAGATGACGCGATTGCGTGCCACATAGGTACGAGGGTAAGAAAGAATCACACAAGCAGACGTGACGCATTTGAATCAATTGACGTTACACCGGTCGCGCTTGTCAGAAACAACGAAATCGAGATCCAGAAAAGCGGAATCAGATTGGCAAGAAGATCCGAAGACAGCAGTATGCTGGTGGCAAGAACAAAATTTGATGACAGGGTTGCGCTGCTAAAATATCATCCGGGTTTTGATCCGCAACTCATCGAGTATGTAGCCAAGGGAGGTTGCAAGGCAATAATTCTGGAGGGAACTGGCCTTGGGCACGTCAGCAAGGAATGCTTCCCGGCAATCAAAAACGCGGTTGATGCAGGCGTCAATGTCTGCATGACTTCACAATGTATCTGGGGACGGGTGAGGATGACCGTATATGATACTGGCAGAGACCTTCTTGACCTTGGCGTCATCCCGCTATCAGATATGATTTCCGAGACTGCCACAGTCAAGGCAATGTGGACGCTTGCAAACAGCGGCAACAGCAATAAGGATTTCAAAGAGACGATGCAGGAGAACATTGCTGGCGAGATTTCCGAAAGCATCCCCCTGTAGGCAAGGCTTAATACATGTGGCAGCGAATTTCCTATCCCATTGGCAATCGATCCTGCATCCATTGACCTGAAGGTAGGATTTGAAATCCACCAGCAGCTGCGGACAAAGAATAAGCTCTTTTGCGGCTGCAGTTGCGAAGAGGCGCAGAAATACGACCGCTCATTTATGCGGAAATTGCGTCCCACCCAGAGCGAGCTTGGTGCGTACGATCCTGCTGCAATGTTTGAATTCTCCAAGATGCGAACGGTAGAATACAGCACCGCGTTTGGTTCTAGTTGTCTTGTTGAGGCAGACGAGGAGCCTCCTCATGATGTCAACAAGGAAGCTCTGGAAACTGCGCTGATATTTTCGCTTGCGCTCCACTCAAAGGTCATGGACGAGATCCATGTTATGCGCAAGCTCGTGATCGATGGCTCAAATACAACGGGATTTCAGCGCACAATGCTTGTAGCATCTGGTGGCTACCTGGAAGTCGCGGGCAAAAAAGTAGGTGTACAAAGCATTTGCCTCGAAGAGGATGCGGCCAAGCTACTGGGGGACGAGAAGGGCGTCCGGAAGTACGGCCTGGACAGGCTGGGCGTGCCGCTTGTTGAAATAGCTCTTGAGCCGGTGACTGGCAAGCCGGAAGAGATGATGCAGATTGCATTGACTCTTGGCAGGCTGCTTCGAGCAAGCAAGAGAGTTGCCCGCGGCTTGGGCAGCATCAGGCAGGATGTAAATGTCTCCGTGCAGAATGGCGCGGTGGTCGAGATCAAGGGCGTTCAGCAGCTTGATCAGCTGGTTAAAGTCATAGAACACGAAATGCAGAGGCAACATGGCTTGATACTGATTGCAAACAAGCTAAATGAGCGCAAGGTCGACGCTGGCCGGGTCGGTGACAGAATCGAGGATGTCACCGAGGTTCTAGCAAAGTCACAGTCCAAGATAGTGAAAAAGATTCTGGACGGAGGCGGACTGTTCAAGGCCATAAGAGTGCCAGGTTTTGCAGGCATGATAGGCTACGAGCCGTACCCGGAAATCAGGATTGGAAAGGAGCTTGGCAAGCTTGTCAGGTTCTACGATCTTGACGGTGTTTTTCATTCTGACGAGCTTCCAAACTATGGCATAACAGAGCAAGAAGTTGCTGCAACAAGATCAAGATTGCAGGCAGGCGACGACGACGCGTTTGTAATCGTGGGCGGCCCAAAGGACAAGGTAGATTTTGCATCCGACGCAATAATCAGGAGATTGCAGGCAGCGATCAAAGGGGTCCCGGCAGAAACTAGGGCTGCGACTCCAGACGGCAAGACAGTGTTCTTGAGGCCAAGGCCGGGCGCAGCCAGAATGTATCCTGAGACAGACATTCACACAATCCCAGTGACTGACGATATGCTAAAGGCGCTTGAAGACAAGGTGCCCCGGCCCTGGGACGAAATAGTGGATTCGCTCTCCAAGAAGTACAATCTCAACAAAAAGCTGGCCAGCCAGATCTTCGACTCTGACTACCTTGCTGTCTTTGAAGAAATTGCAGGCGCTACAAAGGTCCAACCAACATTTGTTGCGTCAAAGCTGACAGAAGACCTTACGAGCCTACAGAGACAAGGGCTCGATCCTTCAGTCCTGACAGAAGAAACCATCAAGGACGTATTTTTCAGGCTTGATGCTGGAACGATAGCCAAGGAATCAGTAATTGTTATTTTTGAGAAGCTAATGAAAGGCGAGGCCAAGACAGTAGACCAAGCGATCAAGGCCGCAGGAGTCTCCTCGATAGGCGATGACGAGCTGAGCGCGGGTCTCGACAAAATAGTCAATGCCAACATGGCAGTAGTGAAGGAAAAGGGCATGGGAGCGTTGAGCACACTAATGGGCAGAGCGATGGCAGAATACAGAGGCAAGGCCGACGGCGCAAAGATAAATTCAATGCTGAAAGAAAAACTCCAAAAGCTGGTCAAATGAGATAATGTACAAGCCTCGATCCACCAGAGAAATTTACACGGAGTCGCTATCCGTCAATTCCACGAGCCTGAAAAGGCATTTGGAAGACAAGGCAGTGCCTGAGCGCGAGATCAGGATCATCATGGAAACTGTGGGCAAAAGGTACCAAGAGAACGTTGATGCCATAGTCGAGGAATGTGACAAGGACATGATGGCGCTGGAGCGTGTCCCAAGCCCACTCCGACTATTTGTCGACTGCATCGCAGAGGCCAAAAGGACATTGGACCTTTCGCATGACACGCAGTCTCTCCTGCATCAGTACACTGCGGCCTGGGAAGACTGGATGGAATAGCATAGCGAGAAACATTCTTTAGATGTGGCTGTGTTGTTATGCCGTTTGGCAGGCAATTTCGCCGATGAAAAGGCGGACATGCATCCGAGGGCATGGTTGTCGCGTTATCGCCATACCTCGATCGGCTACCTCACAAAGATGTTGCTGTTCTACCATGGTATTGGAATCGGCCTGCTGCTTCTCGGCACTGCCATCATTGATCAGGTTCTGCCGGAACACGAAGAGCCAAGCATTCCAAGGTCGCTGTCAGGCGTTCTGGCGGCTGGCCCGTTAGAAGAGACGGTATTCTTTGGAATTCCCTTCTATGTGTTTGGCAGCGCCTACTCTGTTCTTGTTACGGGCGCACTCTGGGTCGCAATACACCTGTTTAACACCGATACAATTTCAATCAATAGCCTCGCATTTGGCAACCTGCTCTTTGTGCTGCCGTCGCTCTTTTTCAGCCTGAGGACCTGGGTGAGCGGCAAGGGCTGGTTTTCAGTAGTCACGCACTCTGCATGGAACGGAGTGTTTTTTGCCGCCGGCTGCTCTGCAGGTGAATTCGAGTGCACGCTTGTTGATGCTGATTTGGGGACAAATGTGCTCACGATGGGTCTTTCAGCAGCGTTGCTTGTTGGAACTTATGTGCTCCACAAAAAGAGGGAGGGCAAAAAGCGGCAACAGCAGCCCAACGAATTCAATATATAGGCCGCTACTTTTTAGAAATAAAAATGAGCCAGGCTGGACACGTCGGCGATAGCAGCAATGTAAACGTCACAGTAACGGTAGGCGATGTAAAAGTGCAATTCAGCGGCTCCGCAGATTCAGTAATGGCATCTGTATTGGGCTTTCTGTCAAAACAGGTGCCTTCGATGGACTTGGCAAGAAAGATCTCGCTCAACTATTCAGCGCAGGAGCTCATTGAAACATATGCGCATCTTATCAAAATAACTCCAGAAGGACCGCGTGTAATTCCCGACTCTGATTCGAAGCTATCGGACAAGGATATGGTGGCACTGCAGCTCGTGGCGGCCAGGATAGCAAAGGATATCGGAAAACTTCAGGAAGATGCGATGCAGGTTGCAGAAATTCATGCGGCAACAGCGCTCAACCCGAAATCCATCAGTTCCAGAATTTCAGAAATGGTAAAGGCTGGACACGTCGCCCGGGACGAAAATGAGCCCAGCAAATACAGGATAACAACTGCAGGAATTCACTGGCTCAATTCAGCGATTGCAAAAAAGATTAAACAGCAGTAGTGCCAGTGGTTGTCGTGGGAGGAGCGTCCGATGGCGGCCTCTTTTGAATATATCTATAATTTCGCATCGTGCCGATCCTCGTCAAAATGTTTTCACGAACCATGTCTGTGAGTGAATGGGACACTGCTGTCCTATCGTAATTGTATCCCCTTCTCGATAGTTCCTCGTGCACTTCCCCAAGCGACCTCTCCGATCCAAAAAATCCCTCGAACCAGAGGCTCTCAAGCAGACCTCTGCAGGTCATACCGCCCTTTGCGGAGGGTTTTTGTTCGTCACTTCTGAATTCGCCAGGCACGGGTCTTGACTTTAGCGCGGCAATCTCGCGCCGCAGCTCCTCAAACTGAGATTGCACGGCAGGTCCAACTATCTTGGTGGCATCAAGGCTTGAGAGCACATTTTCAACTACTTGCTTGACCCGGCCTTCAAGACAGGTAATCTCGACCTCCCATTCCCCGTGCTTTAGCTTAATCTTGACTTCCTCGCCAGCCGGACGGTCGCTCATCCTTAAATATACCCCAACCCATGCTATTGATAAACCTGTTGCTGACCATATTGTTCATGTTGCGCAATATTAATATAATTGTGCCCGCAGTTATTGTTGAACAACATGGCCACTCAATTAAATCCGCCTTTACAAAGCCTGAGCCTCGACGACCTCGGGATAACAGAATCTATGGGAAGGTGCCTGGCGCCCAAGCTTGACGGGCTTGAGGGCAAGAGAATTGTGTTCAGCTCCGACGACAAGAAAATGGTACCGGTTGACGGATGGGGATTAAGGTCTAACCCCTACACCACGGCTGCTGTCACAACCATCAGGCCGATCAGAGAAAATGCGCTGGTAATCGCGATCGACTCCAGCAGTGTCAAGATTGCAGAAACCGAGGATGGGGGTCTTTATGCGGTAAAGTGTGGCATTGCGACTGCGTCTGCCGGACACGCGCTCATGCATTTCAAAATTGGCCCCATTCTGTTTTACCTGAGCGAAAGCACCATTCGAGACTCTGAACTTGATGATCGCCTGGCAAGACTTGTGCTAATGGACGATGACTATGCAAAACGGATGATAAGGGTGCGAGCAGAAAGGGCGGTCCAGAAAGCGCTTGCAAGTCACTTTACAAAGTCGGTTATACTCGTCGATGGCTCGCTCAAGGCGTCGGTGTTTGAGGACAGAGAGCATAGCCTTGCCAAGATTGCAGAGAGCTGCGTGCTTCGCAAGAACATGCTGATAGGGATAAGCAAGGGCACAAGACTCAAAGTGTTGGAAAGAGCGGCTGCACCGCTGGCAAAGGTGCCCGGACCGGCTTACATCGATGTCGACATGATAATCAAGAGTCTCATCAAGAATACGGTCGGCAACAGCTCTATGATCAAGCTTGAAAAGAACAGCCCTGTCCTTCGGGCAGATATTGTTGGCGACAGAGCCCAGTCACTTGGCATGTTGCTTGGTAACGATCTGCTTGCAAGCGGTTACCCCGAGACCCTCAAGCTTGTTCACTATATCTCTACATTCACAAGCACCGAGATGACATGTCTGAGAAGTCACATCTTGAACACCTACAACGTGACAGAGCTTGCGGCAGATGACATTCGCAGCATCCTGCTGGGGTCGATTTCTGTATGAAGATCCTGTCAAAGAATGGCAACGAGCTCTTGCTGCTTGCAATGAAAGAAGATTCGGCAGCAAAGGGCGACTATATGCTAATAGAAGACAGGAACAGGAGCATGGTAGTGCAGGTCTACGACGAAGAGTACTTGTCGTCGCAATCGCTCATAGAAGACATTGTCAGGGAGGAGGTAGTCAATGCCTCAAGCGTCGAGAATCTGCACGACCCGCTGAACATAGGCAGTCTGTCGCGCTTGGTAAGAGACGCCAGGATATTTAGAGCCAAGATCAGGGCTTCTGTAAGCGACGGAAGATTGACAAGTGACGTCACGTGGCTTCCGTCAAGGGTAGAGTCCAAGATAAGAAGGCTGGGAATGAAGGAGCTCGACTCTTTTCTTGGCAGGCGAGGCGTATTTCCTATTCCGATTGGCAGGACAGGTGGAAGCAATGAAGAAGAGTTTGAGATCTATGCAGAGGATCTGGACGGCAAGCTGACAGTGATTACAGGCAAGAAAGAATCTGGCAAGTCCCACCTGTCCAAAATGCTCGTCAAGACGCTTGTGCAGCACGGCGCCTTCGTAATCATATTCGACTTGAACAACGAGTACAGCGGTCTCGGATGGAACCGCGATGGAACTCCTTCTTCCGTCCACAGACAGGTCAAGATACTCGAGCCGGGCAAAACACTAAGGTTTTCCCTCGAATACTGCGGCAAGGGCGCAGTTTCTGGGATGTTGAAGAACGCGCTTGACATGCCTGCCGCCTCCCTGCGCGAATTTTTCAGGATTTGGGACTGGCTAGAAAACAAGAACTCACTTTCGATAGACGCCATAGGCAACGCGGTCAGCACCTGGAACATCAATGAGCTTGTCCGCGATGCGCTCGTTTCCAGATTTCATGTCATCCAGTCGTCGCGGCTGTTTGGCGATGCGGGCTTTCGGTTCGAGGACGCAATCGCAAGCACGGCCAGCGGCGCGGCCCTTGTGATCAACATGGGCGAAGTGTCGCCAACTGTGCGCAGGATGGTAGTTGAGTTGGTGTTGAGCAAGCTAGTTGACCTGTTGGAGAGGAAGGTGATCCCCCCAATCTTCCTCTTTGCGGAAGAGGCCCATCTTTACATCCGTGACACCTATTGGGAAGATATCATCACTCGTATGAGGCACTTTGGCATCTATACAACCTTCATCACGAATCAACCTGACGCAATAAGCGACGGCATTTACCGACAAGTGGATAACATTTTCCTGTTTAACTTCACGAATGACGGAGACCTCGACAAGATATCCAAGGTGTCCCTGGCCGATAATGACACCATCCGGTCAATAGTCAGGACGCTTCCCCAGCGACATTGTCTGGCAATAGGTAAGGTGGTGTGTGATCTGCCTGTCGTGATAAAGGTGGCGGCAGCAGAAGTGCTGACGCTTGGAGAGACCAAAAAATTCTTCAAGAAATAATAAGGTCAGGTTAAACAACGGCCACCTGGCCGCGTTTTTTCGTTCCAATGTCTATTGCTTCACTAACGTTTGACACGAAAATCTTGCCGTCGCCAGAGGAACCGGTGCTTGCGGTATCGAGTATGGCCTTGATCACTTTCTCTACCTCAGAGTCGTCGACCACGGTCATAATGTTTGCCCTAACAGAGAATTCAGCGGCGAGCCTCTGTGTTCCCCTGCCGATCTGGACGCGCGGTTTTTCTCCCTTCCCCCTTCCCTTCGCATCAAGGATTGTCGTCCCGCCTACGCCAGCCTTTTTCAGAGCTTCGTTAACGGCGCTAACCTTCTCGGCAGCTATGATTGCCTCTACACGCTTCATGTCACGTGGTAAAGAAAGTTGAAATATAAGGTTTTCAAATAATAAGTCTACCACAGTTGAATATAACCACAAAGAACAGATTTAGTGCAATTATCATAAAAACAGCAAAATTCATAGTATGATCATATGGAATCATTATACTGAAAGTTGCACCGTAGACTCTATAAGTAACATTTCAAGACTTCTAGCGATTTGCATTGAGACAGGAGGTCAAGATCAAGAACCGTAGCAAACTTGACATAATATACGATATTCTTGTGCTGGCGACAGAAGGGGTCAAAAAGACCCACATCATGTCCCGTGCAAACCTCAGTTCAGAGCAGATGAATTTTTACTTCAACACGCTGTTGCACCATAGCCTGCTTGACGCTGGCAAGGATTCAGACGACAATCTCATCTATAGGACGACGCAGAAGGGAGTCACGTTCCTACACTGCTGTGCGCAGATAAAGTCGCTCATAGCACCAGCAACCAACATGAGGGCGCATGGCGGCGACCTGCTGTTCCTGTAGAATTTTGTTCGCATATCGTTAAACACAATATAGTTCCACGCTGAAGTGATGTCTTATCCAACACAGGAAGACGAGCTCAGGGCAAAAGAAGCGCAGGCCGACGAATTAAAGAAGGCAGAGGAGGCAAGATTCCTCTCCACGTTTCAGAACGTGCCAAGGAACGACGACGGACGCCTCGCCAGGCTGGCAAGCATGATTGTGACAAACTTTAACGACATAATGGCAGAATCACGCCACGAGCCGTTTGACAGACAAGAAGACATCATGGCAGGAATGAAAAAGCTTTTTCAAGAGAAGATAAACGTGATCGAGGCTCGCCGCCAGTACGCCACCAAGCTCAACCCATCAAGCGCTACCACCTTGGCTGCTTCTGCGGCAGAGGATCGGCAAAGGCAGCAAGAGCAACAGGCCATCTAGCACCCATGATCCCTTGCCCAGCGCTGTGCCCCAAATTCGCTTGTTTCGCACTGGTCTGTGTCGAGCGTCGCGTGACCACTGTCCAAAAGCGCGCTGTTGAGGTTTGTCGACCCGCAATACACCACTGCTATAACGCTTGTTCTGGTAGTGAGCAGCTTGTCGTCCTGATCAACCAGTACTGTATTTCCAAGGCAGAGGTCTCTTGTAAATGACGTCGATTCCATAAAGCCTTCTTCGCCTCTTTGGGGCGCACTAACAAGTGCAAGGTCGATCTTGTACAACGTGCCGTTGATCCTCACATAGATTGTGTCGCCGTCGACAATCCTTGTTGCAATACCCTCGGCGCACCCAGCTATCCCTTCACAGGACACAGACCCGGAGCGTGCTGTGCGCGTCCCACTCGCCTGTGCTCCGGGATCATTCAGATTCTCCCGTGTGGCTGCCGCAAACTCCCATTTGTTGCTGCCATCAGGAATCCGCTGCCAGGTTGAGTCGTCGTCACTCAGATCAACGAGATAAGGAGTGCTATCCACAGTCTTCCCAGAAGGGTCTACAAGGTTGATGCTTTCTGCAGTATTTGACAGAACCTGTCCCTCAAGTTCTATCACATAGGTCCCATTTGCTTCCACCACGGTGTCATGAGGCAGCTGTATCGTCACAGTCTTGAAAGAGGTCGTTATCTGAAACCCACTGATGTCTGCATCATCATCAGAGAGATTATAGATCTCGATCCACTCGTTGCCCGAATCGTCTCCGGGCGGGTTAAGCTCGACTTCGTTTATCACGATGCCACTGGTCAGAGAACCTTCATCCAGAAATGGAGAATCCGTGTCGGATGCTTCATCGTCACTTACATCATCAATGATTGAGGTTGCATCATCAATTATCGACGTCGTATTGGTCAATAGAGAATCTGTCAAGTTATTGGTCAATAGAGAATCTGTCAAGTTATTGGTCAATAGAGAATCTGTCAAGTTATTGGTCAATAGAGAATCTGTCAGATCGTTACCCACAATAGTGCTGTTGTTGGTCTGTACGCTGGTTAGCCCGGCTGCAGGCATGCCAATTGCCAGCAACAGCACAAACGTGATAACAAGAGAATTCATTGACAATATTCTCTACCTTTTCACAATGAGCAAACGCTATGGAAAATTATAACGGTTATGAAGTCTATCTCTATAGCAAGAGTGTTGCTATCACTGCCCGAGTTTTCTATGCATATAAATCCGTTTCATCCTGCTAAGACCCAGTACCAACGCGACTACAACTGCTATGGCAATCGCTGCTTGTACTGCGGACACAGTGATCCTGCCACCTCTGCCATCAAACAGGAGCATGTCGATCGGCGCAACGAAGATGACTAGGAATGCGGCTACTGCGAGTATCATAACCCACATACCGCTCATGAAAAGTGCGAGTCCGCCAAACCCCATGTCGCAATAATCATCCTGCCCGCATTCCCAAAATAAAGTACTGCATAGCGATGGTAACGAACGCCAAAAATGAAGTAAACCCGGCCAGCTTGAATATCTTGTATCCGATCTCCTTTTCCCCCAGCGGCCCATCTGCGAGTATCAGCCGCACAAGAGTTGCCGGCGCCGCTCTGTCAGCCGACGCAGCCAACTTGAAGTCGTCAAGCACGATGGTCGGGCGCGCCTTCACTTCCCTGTGCTCCACTATGCGTTTGACGCTTGCGAGGAACAGGAACGAGTTCATCACTGCAGGCAACAAAGCAACGACACCAATTATTTCGGAGTTACCGGCGATTGCAAGCGCGCCGTACATCGTACCAAGCAACAAAGTGCCCGAGTCTCCGGGAAATATCTTGCTGGGGAACTTGTGGAATTTGTAAAATGCCACAGTCCCAAACAAGAGCGGAAGCGCGGCAAGGAAAAGTTCGTTGCTGCCAAAAATCGCGATGCTTGCCAAGAGGGGGATCGTCGCAATTATGAGAAAGCCGCTCGCAACGCCGTTGAGCACATCTATCGAATTTATGGTGTTGCCAGCGACCGGGATAATGACAAGTATCAGTGGCAGGTAGAGAAGTGGTATGAACGCTCTGCCAAATATCAAGTTGAGAAAATCGCCATGCACACCGCCGACAACTAGGTCAAGGACTATGATCGGGATCGCTGCTCCAAGCAGCGCGACCGGCTTGAACCAGCCGGGCATCACCTTGATGTCGTCGACATAGCCCACTGCAAATGCAATCGCAGTTGATATCACCACTGCAAGTACTGCAATGTCCATCGTCAGAAGATATAGTACGATCTCCGCGGCTGCAATTCCAGCCATGATGACAGGCCCGGCAGGTCTGGGAATCAGAGGCTTGCCGCGCTTGTGCGCATCCGGGACAACCCTGCCTTTTGCGGCAAGAGATCGGATGGCAACGGGCATCAGTAGCAAGATGACAAAGAACGAGATGGCCGATACGGCTGCACCGTAGATTAGTAGATTAGCAGTGTCCAGCATTTGCTATTGGTGACCCGGCCCTTTTTTCTTTAGTTGATCTTTCAGCTTTTCTGCTACCGCCGCCCCTATCTTTGGGATGCTTGCGAGCTTGGCCTGCGGGATCTTGGCAATCTTGCCGACGTCAGTAAGGCCCGCAGCATAGAGCGCCCGGGCCCTGACCCTACCGATACCTTCAAGCGCGACGAGCGGCAAGAGCTCTTGTTTCACACCATATCGTATCCGGGTGCGGAGGTTATAAAGTTCTGTCAGGATATCCTCCCTCCTCAAAAGCTTGGCTACCTCGTAGAGAGAATAGGCGAGCCAGTCTCCCGTCTCCACCATTCTGTGCATGTCACCTGGTTCAACCCCCATCTTGTCGCTCAGTGACTTGTCACTCGTCTCTTCCACCCACTCGCACAGGGCCCAAAAGCTGCGCGTGCAGTCATACTCGCTTACAGGATAGAGCAGTTCATCTCCTCGGCCCTCGATAAGCAACGCAACCTCTTCGTGATCTTTCTTGCGAAGTGATAGCTTGGGATAAAAGTCAGGGCTTGAAGTTATCAGGTGCAAGAAGCCAAGAGTGTGCCTCTTGCCATCATTGCGTTCAAGCCTCTCCAGCGCGTTTCTGAACGCAACTGCGGTGACAGGATCGATGTAAAGGAGCGACGTGCGCTTGCCAAACTCGGTCGCCAGGTACCGGTCATTCTTTGCCTTGACCAGATCTTCCTGTTCCAGGTAGTCGAGTGCCGACTCTACCTTGAACTCGACCGTTGCCTTTCTATACTGGCGTGCAAACAGTGTGGACGAAAACAAATCATGGATTTCTGGTTTTTTCATCCCCGGGACTGTCGCAATGGCAGAAAGCAGATGGAATCTCACCGCGCTGTCGCTCGAAAGCTGCGATCGTAGCGGCTCTGGAGTTCCAAGCACATAGTGATCATAGAGTTCGTCAGGGTTTACGCCTGACTCGCTCACAATAATGGCCTCCCCAAAAGTATCATATTTGGGTCTGCCGGCTCTGCCGCACAGCTGCTTGTATTCAAGTACGCTTATCGGCACGCTGCCACCATAGTCTGAATCGTAGCGCAAGATGCTAGCGACCACAACTCTCCTTGCAGGGAGGTTCACGCCTGCTGCAAGAGTCGGAGTCGCAGTCAGGATCTTGATGATGCCGCTCTTGAACGAGTCCTCCACGATCCTTCTGCTTGATGGTCCAAGGCCTGCATGATGAAATGCAACTCCTTTTGCTGCGAGTTGCCCAAGCGTCCTTGTGAGCTCGGTATCATCCCCTTTGAGGATCTCTGCAGACACTCTTTCAGCCTGTTCTCTTGCGGCCTTGTCAAGGCGTTTGTGGACAGCCTCTGCTGCTTTTGCAGCCAGCGAGACAGCTCGCTTCCTAGTATCTGCGAAAATGAGCGCCTGTCCGCCGTTGTCCAGCGAGCTGATGGCAAGGTCAACTGCAGAGGAAATACCTGAGTTTTCGATTTTCAGCGTACGACCATCATTCATTCTAGCGCTCCCGTATTCGTATACACCCTCGACCAGCTTTGTAGGGCGCCAGTTGCTTTCTACTAGCTCGCATTCAAGCCAATCAGCGATTTCATCCGAATTGGCAACGGTCGCAGACAGAGCCACAATCTGCGATTGTGGATAGTGTTTGCGGATCTTTGTCAGCATCATTTCAAGTGTGGGTCCTCTTTCCCTATCACCAATCAGATGGACTTCGTCTGACACGAAAAGTGCGATATCACCTAGCCACTCTGCATTATGCCGAAAGAGGGTGTCCATCTTTTCGTTTGTCAGGACAACAATATCAGAGTTCGCCAGCTCTTTTCCAGATGAGTCATAGTCGCCCGTCGCGAGGGCTACCCTGATCTTTCTGCCCAGGTCGAGCTCTTCGAAGACCTTCAAATCGTCATACTTTTCGCTTGCGAGTGCCCGGAGTGGCGTCAGGTACACAGCCTTGCCCCCCTTTTCCACTGCCTTGAGGATTGCCATCATAGCCACCAGTGTCTTGCCGCTTGCAGTTGGAGTGGTCACAAGAAGCCTCTTGCCTTCAAGTATGCCATGCTCAAGGGCCATCTCCTGCGGAGCGTAGAGGGAAGAATATCCAAGATGTGCAAGAAGCGCTTTTACTGCTCCATCAGTGATGGCGGCGGAAGACAATTCTTTAACAAATAAGCGATGCAACTATTTTAAAAATGCACTCATTATCATGCTTTTGCCCAGAATCCCGGCCGCCTTTCAAAGATCTGACCTTCGCGATTGAATTTCTGGATGAATTTTTTCGCTTCTTCTTCGGTGAACTTGCCGGTCTTGACCAGCTCGTCCACAAGCGCCTTGTCCTCCACATCATTGTTTTCATTCCCTGACAATCCGCGGAATACCTCCATGAACGTCTTCTCTTTCGATACCACGCTCTGAGGCTTTCCATAGAGGACTCCGAGGTCGGTCTTGCCAGTGTTGACATCTACGCCGGCAGTCCTCATCATGCTGTCCACAAGATAGATTGCACGCTGGGCATCCTCCGCTTCCACCTTGTCCTTCAGCAAGAGCCTTGCTCTGGCAGTCGCAAGCCTGACCAGACCCTCTAATTGCCTAGGAGTCACGGTTATCATACCCTCCGACTCGACCTTTCTCATATCCATGTAATAGCTACGGATAATGTCTATTGCTTCTGGAGTGAGCGACGGCTCGCCCTGCCTTGCATACGACAGATACTTGCTGAAGAGGTCTATTTCGATTGGCGGCTTTGCAGCGTGCTCCACATCCTTGTGTATCTCCAAGATGTGGCTTGCGATAAGGCTGTCCTTATCTTTCTCCGGGATGTCCCTTACGATGAATATCAGGTCGAACCTTGTCAAAAGCGGCACTGGCAGATTCACATTTTCCGTGATGTTCTTGTATGGATCATACTTGCCGTACATCGGGTTTGCGGCGGCCATAATCGAGGTCCTTGCATTGAGCGTAGCCACAATTCCGCCCTTTGCAACCGAACAGGTCTGCTGCTCCATCACCTCGTGCAGCGCCGACCTGTCCTCAGGCTTGATCTTGTCAAACTCGTCGATGCAGACCAGTCCCTGATCGCCCAAGACCACCGCGCCAGCTTCAAGCATCATGATCCCGGACTTGTCCCGAATGACCGCAGCTGTGAGACCTGCGGCGGTCGAACCTCTACCCGAAGTGTAAAGTCCCCTTGGGGCTATTTTTGCCGCGAACTTGAGCATTTCCGATTTGGCAACACCAGGATCGCCAACCAAAAGCAGGTTGATATCTCCCCTTCTTGTAGAACCGTCTTCAAGTTTCTTGGTGACTGATCCGACGATCAGGAGCAGTATGGCCTCCTTGATCACTTCGTGACCGTAAATGTGAGGAGCAAACGACGCAATCAGTTTCTCATAGGCGTCGGGCTTTGATGCGATCGTCCTAATCTGGCGCTCGTCCTCGGCGCTTATCATTATCCTTTCCACCGAGCGGGTGTCTTTGCTGCCGGCCCGGCCTCCGAGGTACTCGATGTTGTTTCCCTCCATCCTCAGCCGGAAGAGGCTGGTTTTTGAGGCTGCCGGCGCGACTGGCTCTTGCTCGATCCTAATGATCCCGGTGAGCATTATCCTGTCGCCGGGCCTGCACTGGTCGACAAGATCGCCCATGACCGTTACTTCTACATAGTGCGGTAGCTGGCCTGCAGGTAGGTCTTCAGGTAGCTCCTGCAACCGTACAAGCTGGAAATCGATAAAGATGCTGGCTTCTGGATCCATCTCAAGCTCTTTCTCAGAGCATGCAGGGCATTTCTGCGGCTTTTTCAGCACAAGCCCCTTCAGCTGCGCCTCTGTCACCGTGTTGCAGTTTGTGCACCGGTAGGCGACTTTTTTTGCCAGAGGTTTGATCTCCGAGGAGCGCACTACCATTCCTGAGACGCTCACCAGCTTGTCGATCAAGTCGGCGTTTATTTCGCGGAGCCCTTTCTGGACTGTATAGTTACCTATCCTGACCCGTACCTTGTCACGAATTTCCTGCTCATAATCCGGGTGGATCTCTCGCATTATAGAGAGCACGGCCTCGTTAAACGCCGCGAGATACTCATCGGGATGATAAGTTATCTCTTTTGCAAGAGTCGGATTGTACGAGTCCATGTCGATATAGTCAACAACAAGGGACTGCGCGCCAAGCGCCATCATGTTGTTAATCCTGTCAAAATACTTGTAATTGCCGTCCCGGTCCTTGAACGCCTTTAGGAACTTCTCCAATTCGTTTGCCAGTGCTGCTGCGGTTTGCTGTTGCTCAGCCAAACTTTTTCAGCACCCCTTTCTTGAATTTTGTTGAAGCGTTATTTATCAAGTTGTAAAGCTCCTTCTCCTCTGCTGACAGCTTGGCCTCAAGCTCAGGAGACAGCGGCGAAGCAGCCGCCAGTTTCACGATCTTTTCAAGTCGTGTAGCGACAAATGTGTTAAGAGAGACGAGCAGATTCTCGCGCTCTCTGTCCTTTAGCCCTTCAAGGTAGTCATTGACGCGCACATAAAAGTCAACATCAATTCCAGACAGGTCATGCGGTTTGGCAATACGCTCACGGTTCATGGCGCGCGAAATATAACCAGCTAGATCGTTGGGCTGGATCTCCACAGCTCCCTGATCCGTAAGGATCTTGGCCACCCAGCGCTGGAGCGACGACATATCCCCTTCCTTTGCATCTATGGCAACTGTGCCTACGTTCATCTTGACGTCCTTTCTAAAAGTCACGCGGACCTCTTCTGTGAGGTAGCCCAGCTGGTAGGCACTCTGTATAACTTCTATGCGGGGCTCTGCCCGGGCTTCCGCTGACATATCGGGGAACTGATAAGATGGAAGTTCCTATTATATGTCGTGCCGGGAGAGCTTTTGTTAAGCTCCGAGCTAGCTCAAAGCTGTTGTAGTAGAAGAATTGTACATCTGCGAGATAGCAAGATATTAATGGTTTAACCATTTCATGGTCTGTACACATAATGTCGGCCAAGAAAACAGATCTGGAAAATCTGATGTGGTCTGAGAAGTACAGGCCGAAAAAGCTGGAAGAGGTAGTTGATCAAAAGGAGATAATAAAAGGCATAAGTAACCTCATAAAGAGCCCAGATATTCCTCACATGCTCTTTTCGGGGCCGGCAGGAGTGGGCAAGACCACCACAGCCCTCTGTATCGCGATGGAGCTCCTCGGCGAAGAATGGAAAAAGAATACCCTGGAGCTCAATGCGTCAGACGAACGAGGGATCAAGATGGTGCGGGAGCGTGTAAAGGAGTTTGCAGCCTCGATCAAATTGGCAAGTGACAAAGAGTTTGGCAAGCCCAAGATAATCATACTTGATGAGGCTGACGAAATGACTTCTGAGGCCCAAACAGCACTCAGGCGCATAATAGAAGACAGTGCGAAAACTACCAGGTTCATAATAATATGCAACTACCTCTCGCAAATAATAGAGCCAATCCAGAGCAGGTGCGTTGTATTCAGGTTCACACGCCTGCCAAAGGAGGATGTTATCGATCACTTGAAAATGATCTGTGAAAAGGAAAAGGTCAAGTTTGAAGAAAAGGCGATCGCCCAAATCTTCGATGCGACTGGCGGCGACATGCGCCACTCCATCAACATCATGCAGGCGGCAGCCGGAATGGGATCTGTTTCTTCTGCCAACGTTGCGGCGGCGATGGGGCTTTCTGGCAGAGCAAGGGTTGGCGAGGTGTTAAAGCTGGCAATGTCTGGCAAGTTCAACGAAGCCCGCGCGAAGCTGCTTGAACTGACGCAGGTGTACGGCATGTCAGAGACTGACTTTATGAAATATGCCAACCAGGAAGCGTATGAGATGAAACTCGAAAAGCCGGAGGAGTTTGCCGCCATAATGGCAGAATATGATTACCGGCTCTCTGCTGGCGCGCATCCTGAGATCCAGCTGGCTGCGCTACTTGCGCAGCTTGGAAGGTTGACAGTAAAGAAGTAAGGGTAACAGTTCATTCGGAGAGATTCCTGAAGTAGAGGTTGCAAGCGAACAGGCTATCTAATATTCTTCCTCAAACTCTTCGCCGCCTACCTCTTCCTCCACTTCTTCAAAGTCTTCTTCGAGCTCTTCGCGTTCCTCCGCGCTCTTGTATGGAAGATCTGCCTCGCCTGGTGCTCCGCAGACTGGACACTTGAACTCGATTGTCTGTCCTTCCAGATCCAGCGGGAACTCTTTGGAGAACACTTCGTCGCACTTGCTGCAGACAAGTGTAGTCTGGATGCTGTCCTGACTGAACTTGTGGGACTGCACTCGAAATGAGGTGTTAGCCAATTTGTTATTCTTCTTAGGTATAGGAATTCCCCTTTTTTATAAGCGTTAGTGGCTTGTATATATAGTCATTTTTCAGTTTCCGGTTATCCCCTGGGCCACAAGGATAGAGTAACATCCAAGCCCACACTCCTCGCATATCGGTTTCCTGCTCTTTGCGTCTGCACTCCCTATGCAGCAGGGCTGCTTCACCCTGCCCATATGGTCAAGTGATAGTATGGCCCACGATGGGCAGTCAACTGGTGTTGTCCCGACTCCTCCCCAGTTTCCCTTCATGAGCGATATCTGCTTTACAGAGTTGATGACAAAGTCGGGATACTTTTTCTTCAGCGCGATTATCTTGTCAACTACCGAGCTTCGCAGCTCGCCAAACGGCAGCATCAGCGGATCTCCCTTGACAAAAGGGGTATGGAACTGGAAGCCTATCTTGTTCACGGTTCCCTGCCACTCCTCCGTCAAATCCTCAACTGTCATGTAGTTCTGGGAGTTTATGGTCATCGTTATCCAGATGTCCTTCCATGCAGGCTTGCCCCTTCTGTCTGGCCCCGAGATGTAGTCCAAGATATTCTTCTTGGTTTTCGCGTACGATCCCTTGCCCCTTATTCTGTCGTGTACCTCTTCTGTGCCATCCATAGATACCCAGTAGAAATAAAGGCCGTCATATCGTTTCAGTGGGAACGTGGCATTTGTAACCACGCAGACTCTTCCCGGCATTTCCTTGCAGAAGAGCTCCAGAAGGTCAGGGCGCAGCGTCGGCTCGCCCCCTACGAGCGTGGTGACAAAGATGTGCTGCTTGTTGAACTTCTCCTTGATTATTTTCCTCCAGTCCTCAACTGTCATGTCAGGCTCCGAATCTTTTCGGTTGAGCCACCAGTAGCAGTGAGTGCAGTGGAGGTTGCAAACATTGTTAACGTCCACAGACCCATACATTGGCTGTCTTATGTGGAACAGCCGGTATGCAGTCATCTTTTTGAAGATGCTGATATAAAACGGCATCTCCCGCAGGAGGTCCGTGATGCCGCGGCCGTAGATGATATCTACCACAACTACCCATACTCTTCTATGTTAATAAACAGATTGACGGCGATTTTCATCACTATTGCAGGTCTTCTGCCTCAGTCCTGTTGATGTCTGCCCGCGACTTTCTGGCCAATTCAATCGCCCTGTTACGCCTTGGCTGCAGGATAAGGACATAGAGCGAGCCGGCGAGATACACTGAAAGCAGCACCGCCTGTGCTACTATCGTCTCAAGCGTCGGGTGTATGCCAGTCATTGTGGCGGTATTAATGTCAAGCCTTGGCACGGTGCCGATCAAGTGGGTGGTTGGGAGATATCCGACTTCTTGGAACTCGCGCACCGCATTGCCCATGAACGCTATTGACATGTACGCGCCGATACCCATCGTCAGCCCAAAGAGCATGCGCAGTGGAAGTTTCTTGCCAAGTTTCCTTATCAAGAATGTTACCGCGGTTATCACAGCAAGGCCGGCTACAAGACCAGCGGCCACGTACCACTCCATGTACTTTGCAAATGAGATCATAGCCTGGTAAAAGAGCACGGTCTCAAAGCCTTCGCGATAGACTGTAAAGAAGGACAGCATGATAAAGACCATGACGCTGCCAGTAGTCGTGGCCTTCCACACCTTGGCCTTGACGAACTCTATCCACTTTTTCGTCTCCACCTTGTTCAGTATCCAAAAGCTGACCCAAAACAACACAGCAACCGCTGACAAGCCGGCGATGGCCTCTATTAGCTCTCTGCTTGCGCCCGAAATATCGATGATGTATTGGGCAATGAACCATGTCACTGCGGTCGCGGCAAACGCAAGGACAATACCATAGTAGACATGTTTCTTGAAGCGTTCGTTTCTTGAGGCTTCAAGGTAGGTCAAAATAGCACCAACAATGAGCGCCGATTCTAACCCCTCTCGGAAAATTATTGAAAAAGAGCTCGAAAACGCGATTGCAGGAGCAACTATCCCAGTGCCCGAGACCAGTCGCTCCGATTCGTCGAGGCCGCGCCTGATTTCTACTACTTTGTCTTCCACCTGCTCATACGGGGCCCGTGCCTGTATCAGGTTTCGGAGTTCGGCAAACTGGATCTCCATTTCAAGCGTAAAGTCAGGGTCAATAGGTCTCAGCGGGATTTCGATCCTCTCATAGCTGTCAAGGTAAGCAGAACGGGATGTCAAAAGAGCACCGTCCGCGTTACCTTCTCTATAGAGCCGGAGCGTTTCGTCAAGCTTGATTCGTATCTGGTCGATGTCAGCCCTCACTGCAGCCTTGGCAGGGTCGTCAGCTTCTCCCATTTCCCTGCGCTCGCCGGTGTAGGTTCCAAAGCCAGCTGCCAGCTCGTCAAGGTTGGCAAAGCCTGATGGAGTGCCTGAACCCTCAGCAAACGAAGGATCGCTTGCCAGAAGCTCTTCTGCCTGATCGAGCTTTGTGAGTATGCCGTTGATGTGTTCTTGAATCGCTGCGGGCGGTTCCTCGTCCCGTATCATCTGGCGGAGCTCCTCCCTCATCTCGATTTCAATTGCGACCATGAGCTCGGGATCGTGTTTTTCGATCGGCGCTTCAAGGTATTCATAGTTGTCAAGATAGGCGGTTATGGCATACTCGTCTGCCAGTTTGTAGTTACCATTGTTGACTTCTGTCACGATTCTTGACAAGAGATCTCTGATGGTTGAAAAGTATGTATTGTTTTCATTTGCGCTACCGCTGCCAGCGCTAAGTGATAGCTCCTCAGCAAGGTCGCGCTCGATGGCAGTCGTAAGACGCGTGATTGATTCTTCAGGTGCCTTCTGTTCAAGCAGGCCCTTCAGCTCGGCAAAGAAGGAATCGATCTCTGCGCTCCGCCGCCCGTCAATCGAGGCCGTTATCGACCGGTACTTCGATTCAGCTACACGGACAAGCCCTACTGCATTTTCATATTCAACCTGGCTTGACCCACCGCTGGATGACTGGTACGACTGGATTGCATCCCTTAGAAGAAATGCGACAGTCTGAGACACTATGCCCTTGTCAGTGGCAAGCGGGCCCAGTTTGGCAAGTATCCCATCAAGCATCGCGTCTATCTCTGTAATTTCCTGCTGCAGAGTGTCTGCCGACAGGCCGCCTGTTCTAACGCTGATAGGCAGGTCGGTAAGGCGCGCTTCCAGTTCCGTTGCAGACTGGCTATCAAGCTGTTTCAATTGTTCCTTCATTGAAGGGAAGGTCGTCGTGTGTGGAATAAACGCGTGTGCAAATGCTGCTTCCCTGTCACCTGCGACCAGACTCTGCTCTGCAAGCTGCAGCTGTGCCCGGATCCTCTCCAAGTTTACCACAATTATCAACGCATCGGCATCGCCGTTAGGGGCACTCTGTGCAAAAGCGCCGAGCGGCAACAATGACAGTACAAGTGCGAAAACGAGCATGATTGAGAGATTCTTCAATCGAGACAATATCATCACCATTTCAATTCAAGTCCAATAGTTGCGACTCATCGACGCAGTTAGGCTTACCTAATTCCCGTTATTTAAACACTCGTTGCAATGGCCATAGCTACAGGCAG
Source organism: Nitrosopumilales archaeon (assembly GCA_044507735.1). Classification (GTDB taxonomy): domain Archaea; phylum Thermoproteota; class Nitrososphaeria; order Nitrososphaerales; family Nitrososphaeraceae; genus Nitrososphaera. The sequence goes on along the minus strand of JBIQJB010000017.1, from coordinate 7,881 downwards.
AAGTTGTCCTGCTTCCAACACGACATCACGACGATCTTGACCGGGTGTAAAAAGCATGCAAGTTTCGCCACTCGCTGGATGAGAGGCTAGGCCATCAACAAATCAAAGTAATATTCAGTATACTCATTTCATAAAAATGTCGCACAATTATTTTAGTATAGATTCTTACTATCGAAAGTTTGTGTCCGCGTGTAGTGTTGTATTTGAACTCAACGCGAGCGAGCGGGCAAGGCAGGTGCTCGCCCCGACAATAGCTAGGTTACATAGCTGCGATGAGAGAGTAGGCTACCAGATAGAATCATTCTTTACAACATTTTGGCAGCTCGCCAGAAAGGCTGATGACATGATGGATTATTCTTCTTCCTCAGACCTTAGGTGGCTGCAGGTGCTGCAGCAGGTGTTTCGATTGTGCAGCGGCGTTCAGATTCCTCCACCCCCCTCAGTTTCTGCAGATGCGTGGTCCAAGACTGTAGCGAAATTCTTTGACTTGATGAGCATGACCTGCATGGGCGAGGTGGAAGACCTGCAACTCGCAAAGAGGTCGTTGTCAGACTCCCTCTACAATAGAATGGTTCTTCTAAAGACCGGCCCGTGGTTCACTGGCAGAATAGAGTGCGCAGTCCTCGTTACCGGTAGTGAGATGGACAATGACCTTATAGAATACGGCAATCTATCCTGTCTGGCGTACCAGATCAGGAACGACATAAGAGATGCAGAAGTCGAAAACAAGGACATTGCTATCGGCAAATTGAACTACCCCACAGTCCTCATGCTTCAAAATCCTTCTCTTGACAAGAGTCAAGCTATCAGGATGGCTGCAAGCATCGCAGACGCGTACGAAGAAGGAGCCAAGAAGATAGCCCGCAGGTACGGAAAAGAACTCGAGCTCTTGACAGGGCATCTTTGCTCGCCGTCAGTCTAGGGCTTTTCTATCCTGATGAAAACGGTGGTCTCGTCGTGGTCCACAAAAGCGCGGATCTGTATCCTCTGGAAGAGATGGACAAATGACTGGGCAGTAAAGTAAGAGAAGTTAACCCCCCCGTCATGTCTTATCGCAATCGATATCGAATCGCCTGTAGACTTGATCCTTGCGTCAGTCCCCATGAAATATTTCGAGACTTTTCGTACAAAATCAAGAGCCGATTCTGCGCTTGGCTCTTGGCCTGAAAGCATGATAATGTTCCGAGCCTCTGCGGCCCACTTTTTCGCCAGTGCTTCGATGTTCTGGAGGTCTATCAGGCTGAACAGCGTCGCAAGCATTGCTTTTGGGACCGTGACTGCAGCGTACGAACTTGTGGGGATGAACCATTCGGCTTCGGAATCAATGACTGCATTAAGATATGCGTTGACGCTCAGCCCGCGGTTTGCCGCAAAGTCCTTGATGATGTTGAATGATTGGTCGTTAACCCGGAGGGTTATCATCCTCTCCCGCTTTCGCAAAGATCGTCCTGCAGATGATGACGACATCAAATGTAATACAATGTAATCGCTTTTAGGAGTTTAGTTTCGTCCTATTTTTTAAATCTCTTCCGCAGATCTGTCCGCATATGTCACAGAATGTGATGAAAGTATCAATAGAAAAGTTGGACAAGGTTTATGTCTGCATGGGCTGCGGTGCATCATTCCTATTCAAGTCCGACATCGAATACCACAACGAGTCTGCCGGACACAGAGAAATGTGCGAGTTCCCACTGTAATTTAGATCCTTACGCTTTCCACTTTCTCTTCTTTACACCTTGCATCTTACTTTCCCACATGATCTCCCCTTGTCGGTACGACAGCATTTCGCATTTAGATTCAAGCGCGCATATGCGGATCCGAATTTTGGTCAGTTCGTCCATGCTTTCTACTCTTTTCTTGCGCAGCTCCTTCACCCTTCTTTGCAGCTCCTTCATCCTGCTTGCCGCCACTTCATTGTAGTAAACGATCCACTTGTCAAAGTCGGAAATCAGGCTCATCTCCTCCGCGTCGCACCGGCGGATATCCTCCAGCAGCTGTACCTCTTTTTCCCTGAGCATATCGAGATCGGCTGCGATTCTATCGACTTCCTTGCTGACCTGGCTTGACCTCTTGCGCAGCTCGTCGAAATCTTTTTGATGCCATTCAATCGAAGCGTTGCTTTCGATCAATGCATGCCGCCATTGCAGATCAGCATATTTAGTGACTGCGCAGGCCGGCGCTAGTAAGATGTTCAGTACAATGATTTTATTAGCAATGAGAAATTCCTGGCTTTGATCTGGCCGGATTTTCTTCTCATTTTCCTCTAGATCATTGCGAATATTCATCATGCCATTTTTCTGGGAAAGCCTTTGCTGACCACTTTCTGGCTTTCTTTTAACAATATGCTCAGAATCTGCTGTCTGCGTAGAGAACCAGAAAGAGTTCCTAGACATCAAACGACGACTTCCAGACAGCTTTCCTCTTAATAATGATAAGATCTACTAGTACAGAGGAGGTTCGTAGCATTCTTGCCGAAAACGGGAAAAGTTGCATTTTCAGTAATAATCGCGCTGGGAGCAGTAGTAGGAATAGTTTCATTTATGCTCTTTAGCATGGTCTCTCCAGGGCCACTGCTTTCGTCCGCGGGGTTTCAACAGGTGCCCTTTGAAGGGCCGGCTGTGGGTGAGATGGAAGAAGGCGGAGAGACAAGTACTGCGGAAACTGGATCGCAGGGAGGGGGCAGCGCCGCAGGACAGAACCAGAGCGCTGCGATCCCTCCAGACGCAGTAGTCATCACCATTCTGCAGGGCTCGTCTGTACAGGGCAATCCGTCGTATGATCCAGATACGGCCGAAGTTGCGATAGACAAGACGATCGCATGGAAAAACGATGATTCAGTTCCCCACACAGCCACAAGCGACGATCTATTTGATTCAAGCATCATCAATCCCGGAGAGGCCTTTACAATGAAAGCCCAAGAAGTCGGGGCAGGAGAGCATGAATATTCATGCACAGTGCACCCATACATGAAAGGGAAGCTCGAAATCAAATAATCCGGAGATGGACGGCTAACGAGAGCAAATCACCAAGTATGAGCAAGTGTTCTGCCGCTTTGGTGCATTGCAAAGAAGGAAGTGGAAGGACCACCACACTTGGAATTCCGCCAATCAAAATCCTAACCCTCCATCATGGTACTACAGGTAAATACAATAACGTAGTGGGGCCAGTGGGATTTGATTCCCAAAAAACATGGGTTCAAATGTTCGACAGTGGTAATAACGACCATAAAACGGCAAGACATACCGATGACCCCCATTTGAAACCAACCCTCACGGCAGCTATTAACCTTGCTCCGGGATTTGTGGTTCCTCTTTTAGTAGCTACTGCGGCATCCAATGCACTGTGGTCGCACGAATGAACTGCATCGCGAAGGCAAATACTGAACTTTACACAACTTAGAAGATTTCTTATGACAAAAAGTGGGGAGGGGTTTTTCGGCCTATTTTAGCGACCGGGCTATCACAGTCAGGTCTTCCAGAGGAATGTAGCCCGTGAGCTTGTAGACGGTCGATGTAGTGTCGTCAACCACCCAGATCGACGCAGGATAGTCGTACTGGTACGTATGCACCACTTCGCCGTTTTCGTCAATCGCCCTTGACGTTCCTACGCCTGCGGGATATCCCACAGCCGGCTTGCCGTCAAAGTTAAATGCGGTGGCATTTGCTTTCTGCCAGCTCTCGACTAGCCTGTCCACGTATTCTTGCCCGTTTCTTGCGTCGGTAATGGTGTTCAATGGGCCAGCGACAAGCTCGATCACGCCATCCCTGAGCCTACCCGCGTTGTCTCCGCAGACGTTTGCGTCAAAATAGTGGAGCGTCACCCTGTCTGGCGGAACATAGTCCGCAGATTTGAGCGAGTAGCCTTCTGGAAGCGTGCCGGGCGTTAGCACCGGAAACGGTGCCTCTGATTTTATCGTCTCAAGCGACTCTCCGCACGCCTCTGCTGCTTCTGCGCTTGGGAGCTCGTCTCCGGTCTGCAGACCGAGTATCCGCTTCGGTATGTAGCTCATGCCTTGCTCTCCTTCTGGAGAAGCTGTCGGCGCGAAGACAGCCACGAGCAATGCTCCGAGTATCGCAACCCCGGCGATACTGGCGATTTGGTATTTTCTGTTGTTATTCATCATTAATCCCACTCCGCGTGCGGTCTATACTGATCCTGTTGTATAGTGCATTCCTGGGACGTCGGCCCAGGCGGCCCCGAAAGGTAGGCGTTTCTGTTCTGGTTGTCGTACTTGTATCCGCTGTCGACGTAGCACTTGTAGTTGGCAATACTGGCGAAGTTCTTATCGTTGCCGCTCCAGTCAGTCACCTTCAGGTTGGAGACGAAGCTGTACATATTGAGATTGTTCGTATTGCCGGTTGAAACTGCACCAAAATAGCTTGGATGAGCTACTTGGCTCTCTGTATACGTGTATGTGTAGGTGTGGGCGCCGGATGTTCCTTTGAAAGAGTATCCTCCATTGGTCGTCTGCTCAACCTTTATGGAGACCGTTCCAGACGGTGACGGGCTGCACGTTATTATGTTTGCATTGTCGGTCGGGTTGTCGTTGAAGAACAACCTCAGGTAACACTTGACAATGGGATCACTAGCCGAGTTCTTGAATATGAAGATTCCAGCTCCCGCGGTGAACGGACTCAGGCCGTCGCTGAAGTATACCATGTAATGCTTGTGCGACCAGTTGTCCAAAGACGATGGGTTTGGAGTATCTATGCTGCCCGAGACGCTTCTCCAGCTTCCCCCTTCTGCGACGCCGTGAATGACGCCATACGCAGCCGCCTGCGCAGTTTTTGCTGCAGATGTAAAGGCAAAGCCTACCAAGACGCTCGATAACAGTACCAATAGGGCGGTTCTAAAGTTGCCACCATCCAAAAATCGGGATAGTTTATTCATTATTAACTATAAGGGTACAGTACTTATTATAATGACAGGTGTTGGATGATAGTAAATTATTATAGAAAAATATAAGCGAGAGAGGTTCCTAGATATTTATGCGATAGCCAAAGGATCTGTTATCGAATTGGCAGCATCTGTCAGTTTTGCAATATACCAATCTACATCATATGCAGTATTTGCATCGCATAGCTCGATAGGCATGCTTCGTACACCTTTTCGTCGTAGGTCAAGCTGCAGTGTTTCCCATTGTTGTACAAGGTCAAAGGTTCGATGTTGGCGTGTCTACGAACTCTTCAGAATATGGGATCAGGCTGAAAATTATTGACAGGCAGTTACAGTTCTTTGCCGCTGGAGAAGCAGGTACCAGTGGCCATGCGGAGATAACAGTTCCGAAGAATCTGACTGACGGACTTGCATTCCAAGAGGGCGCCTATGAGTCCGTTTCAGTCAGCTTGGAAGGAAACTCGACCCACAATAAGATAATTATGAATTACCCACATCGGGAGTTGTTGGGTCTTATTCCATTACTGCGACCACGGTAGTGCCGGAATTTCCTCTCCCTCTTTTGGTAGCTGTTGCGGCCATGGGCGGAGTGATCGCTTTTACAAAAAGGAAGGGCTTGAAGTAATAGTCGATTCAATTGTAGTTCACGATGCCAAGCTATGTGTTCCTGACAGAAACCTAGAGAGACAGGACATACTATATTAAGTCAAGTTCCGTAAGTCCGTTTATATCGCGTGAGGAATCTGCGCCCGTTTCTGACTACGTCATCTATGTCAGAGTAGGAACGGTTGGTACAGACAGCTGACTTCAAGGGCTTGTTCACCTTCCTCTCCACGGGATTGAGGTTTGGCGCCCTCTTTGGGAGCATCTTCACCTTGAGCATAGGATGTTCCCGGATGAACTTTTTCACGTTCCTGGTCTTGTGGCACGGTGCATGGTCTACAAAGAGGATGACCTTTCTGGCTCCGCGCCCTCGCGTACTGCATGACGTTTGACAGGTGGAGTTTGAACTCCCTGCTCCTCCTCTTTGCATAGGTGTTGAAGATGAACCAGTTCCTCTTACTCTTCTTTGGCCAGGACAGGGTGACAAACATGTTCCGCCTTGCATTGTAGCCCGGCGTGAGAACCTTCTTCTGATGACCCTTCTCCATCCACTCGGCTTCTACCTTGGGGTAGAGAGACAGCCATGCCTCGTCCTGGAATGCTACGAGGATCCCCTTTTTTCAAGGGCAGGAGCTATCTGCTTGTATGCCCTGACCTCCTTCTCCTTTCTGGTGTATGACGGGTCGTCGCTTCTTTTTACGTCCAGTTTGGGCCTTTTGTAGGATAGCCCCAGCTCTCCTAGCAGTCCGTGTACCTGGGTGGGACTGATGTCTACCCCCTCTTCCCTGAGCGCCCTGGAGATGTCCCTGACTACCCACCTCCCCTTCAGGTAGCCGTACGCCTGTGGGTCCTTCTTCATCAATTCAGGTATGAGCTTTCTTGCGGCCGGTTTCTTGTAAGCGGGTCTGCCGGATGCCTTCCTTCTCCTCAGGGCGTCCACGCCAGCTTTCCTGTACACGCGTTCCCACTTGAAGATGGCTCCCTCGCAAACGTTCAGTTCCCTGGCCACGTCCTTTGCCTTCTTTCCCCTCCACCTCATGAGTATCGCGGTGCCCCGTGCGTACTCCAGTTTGTCCTTGGTCTCCCCCTGATGAACTTCTCAATGTGCCTGCGCTCCTTTCTGGTCAGCTTGAATTTCATTGTGAGGGGATGACGGGATGGACGTAAGAGGGGCTGACAGAAAGCATGTTTACCGAGGTGTCAAAATTATCTTAATACACTTCCAGAACTTGACTTAATCCATGACACCAAGTTCCAGTCTGTTTGAAATCTTCGGATCAATTTGTGGCAGTAATGTAGTTCGAATATACTAGAAGATATACTTCTTCATTATTTCTAGACCTATCTTTAGGAGAAGTAGCCTCTTGAGATGCATGTCTGAAGGCTCGTTCACCGTTTGAACACCTTGTAGTTCCCCTTCACAGTCAGCAGCACCCTGTACCCCCTCTCCTCCATGACCTTCTTTGCTTCTGCGGCGTCCGGGTGTGGCGGAAGCGCGACGAGCATCGCCTTCAACTCTTCATCTGACCTGTCTGACAATGATGTTGCGGTCAAAGCATCATCGTCATTGTCATTGTTATCTTCACCATTATTGTCATTACTACCATCGCTGTCTGTCAGTGGAGTGATGTCCGCTGTAGTGACCTCGACAGCGTAATCACCAGACATATAGTCATTGTCACGCCCGCCATCTTTGATGTTGTGATGGTTAGGTAAGTTATCATCATCATTGTCATCGTTGGCATCTTCATCTTCGTTTTCCCGCCTTACCTGCTTGCCCTTTACCAGCGCGATCGCCCTCATCTCTTCCGGAGATATGCCGCCTGCCCCTGTGATGCTTTCGTCGTCAGCAAGTGCTCCTAGCTTTTCACGCCTGAACCGCTCGACTTCTGCAATGTCCATAATGGATATGCTGTACGTTTCGGCAGGTATTCCCCTCTTTTCAGTGAGAAAGCGCCTTATGGCATCCCCGTCACTTTTGCTAAAGACGACGTACTGCACCTTCAGCCCCTGTTCCCTGTTCTTGTTGTAGTTCTCGACAACCTGCTCTTCACGGTGCACCGGATCAGTCTCGACCTCTATCGCAGTAGCTTCGCCCCATGTGGACAGGTCGTGCCGCTTTACCTTCCTGCTATTAGGAACTCCATCACCATCGGGCTCTTCGTACCACTGCACCTCATTTACTACGACGAGGTCGGCAAGCTGCTGGTGAGACTCGCCAAGGTCCATCTTGCAGTACGTCAGGTTGTTCCAGAAGGACTCGGCAAGGTAGATTATCGCAGCCCTGTGTTTCTCTTTTCCTGTGCGGGCGCCTATCATGCTCGTGCTGAAAAAGAGGTTGTATGCGCTGTATTCCAGCTCGAACAGCTCATGCTCTGTCCC